>NZ_JAKDUR010000085.1 GCF_030457605.1 Halomonas sp. | reverse complement strand
GCTAAAGCTGATCTGCGGGTAGGCGTTGAAAATGGCGGCGAACACGCTGCACAGCCCGTCGGCCATCACGCCACCGGAAAGCTCTTTCTGGGTCGGTTCACGGTTCAACCCGCCCGCCGTGGTGCCCACGATATCGCCGATGGATTCGGCACAGGTCACCAGCGACAGCAGCACAACCGGCAGAATGGCCGCCAGCTTGAACTCGATGCCAATGGCCAGCGGCACAGGCAGGGAAAACCACTCGGCCCTGCCGACGCTGGCAAAATCCACCGCACCCAGTGCCAGGGCCGACAGATAACCAATGACCAGACCGGCCAACGGCGCGATTTCCGACCAGATACCCCGGCCAAACTGGTGCATCACCACGGTCACCACCAGTACGATCGCGGCCATGGCAAGATGGCGCGGCGCCCCGAAGTCGCTCGCCTCGAAGCCGCCGCCAACGTAGGCAAAGGCAACCGGCATGAGCAGCATCCCGATCATGATCACAAACGTGCCCGTAACCACCGGCGGAAACAGAAAGCGAAACCAGGGTAACAACAGCCCCACCACGGCCATGGCAAGCCCACCGCATAGCGCTGCCCCCAGCGCGGCGGGTACCCCCATGCCCACGGCGATGGGAATCAGGATCGGCACAAAGCCGAAGCTGGTGCCCATTACGATGGGTAGCCGAGCGCCGATGCGGCCGATACCCAGCGACTGGATCAGCGTTGCCACCCCGGCAACGAACATTGCTGCCTGAATCATCAGCGTGGTTTTGGCCTCGGGCAGGTCGGCGGCATTGGCAATGATGATAGGGACCGTCACGTTACTCACAAACATCGCCAGCACGTGCTGTATTCCCAGAGGAATCGCCCTGCTCAAGGGCGGCATGGCGTTGACGTCGTGTGTACTGCGCACAGGCGTCTCGCGGTTATCTGCTGCCGTGGCATCAGGGGATGCTGCATTCGCGTCGGACATGGCAATGTCTCCTGCCGGTTTCCATTGTTGTTATAGGCGCCGACGTCGGCCGGCGCCGTTTGCATCGTCATGGTGTTGCGGGATCATCATGTTGCGGAAAAGCACAGGCCGCTAGGCACGCAGGCGCCGGGCAGCGGCATCGTGGCGGCGTAACAGTGCATCAAGGTCAACATCGCAGGGTGCGCCATCTTTCACTTTCCAGCGGCCGGCAACCATCACACGGTCAGCCCGATGAGCTCCGCACAGCAGCAGTGCGGCCAGCGGATTTTCCGCCCCGGAGAAGCGCGCTTCCTCCAGGGTAAAGAGCGCCAGATCAGCCTGTTGGCCGGGCTCCAGCCCGCCAATGTCATCACGTCCCAAACACGCCGCGCTGCCCTGTGTGGCCCAACGCAGTACCGTTTCGTGAGACAGCTTGTCAGCGCCGTAGCGCAGCCTTCCCAGCAACAGCGCCTGACGCATTTCTTCGGCCAGGTTGGAGTGGTCGTTGGATGCCGAGCCGTCTACTGCAAGCCCCACCGGCGCGCCGGCGCGTTCAAGCTCCAGCGTGCGGCACATGCCAGAGCCCAACACCATGTTGGAAGACGGGCAGTGAGCAATGCCGGTGCCCGCCTGGCCCAGCCGTTTGATCTCGTCATCGTTGAAATAGATACCGTGGGCAAGCCAGGTGCGGTCGGAAAGCCAGCCGCAGTCTTCCAGGTAGTCCAGCGGGCGCATGCCGAACAGCTTCTCGCAATAGGCGGTTTCATCTTCGGTTTCTGCCAGGTGCGTATGCAGGCGCACGTCTTTATCCCGGGCCAGCTGGGCGCTGTCCTGCATCAATTCACGGCTGACGGAGAACGGCGAGCACGGCGCCAGCGCCACGGTTACCATCGCGCCTTCGCCGCGCTGGTGATAGCGCTCGATCAGCCGCTCGCTGTCCTTGAGAATGGTGGCTTCATCCTGCACCACCGACTGCGGCGGCAGCCCGCCCTGCTCCTTGCCCACGCTCATCGAGCCGCGGGTCAGCGAAGCACGCACACCCAGCCTTTCAGCGGCTTCTACCTGACGGTCAATGGCGCCGGTCAGCTTGCCGGAAAACACGTAGTGATGATCGGCTACCGTGGTACAGCCCGAGAGCAAAAGCTCTACCATGGCGAGCTCACTGGCCAGGCTAAGCTGCTCTTCATCCAGCCGCGCCCATACGTCGTAAAGCGTGGTCAGCCAGGGGAACAGCGCCTTGTTGAGCGCCGGCGAATACGCCCGGGTCAGCGTCTGATAAAAATGATGATGGGTGTTCACCAATCCCGGCAACAGGACATGCCGGGAGGCATCGAACACCTCATCCACCGGCGCTTCAGGGCGCATGCCGGCGGCGACTTTTTCAATAATGCGTGTGCCGCGTATCACCACGCCGCCCCGAGCTGCTTCATCAGGGCAGTCCAGCGGATTGCGCACCCACAAGGTACGAGTATTATCGGTCATGAAAGCTTTCCTCATCAGGAAAGACCGCCCTCCGTAGTGACGAAGGGTTACCCACGCCTGTGGTTCAGGTGCCTTTCAGGTACCGGAGGCAGTCGTTGTTTGTCAGATCGTGCCGCCGCGCTATTGGTTTACCGCCTTTGGGCAGCTTGTTATGCGTAGCAGGCAATTCGAGTGTCAAACAAAGCTGACCAACAGGTCAACTATTAATTTCCAGTCTGACCGCAGACTTTAGCCAAAGGTCTCCCGGGAAGGCATGGCAACAGGGAAAACCAGGCAAGGCAGACACTCGGGCCGGGCATGCGCGGAAACGAAAGCACCCGCCGTATGGCGGGTGCGGGCATGTTGTGCAGCGTTACGGAAACCGGGACATCAGACGTCCTGTGTGCCCTGACGCGTCTCGCTCCAGACCGGCGAGCCTTCTTTCAGCCTCACGTGATCCCCTTCCGGCTTTTGCTCCCGACGCGTCGTATGTACGCCGGCATCATCACGCCAGGAAACCTCATAACCTTCGCTTTCCTGATGGGTATCTACTACCGTGCGGCATTCCTCGCGGGTGACCGTCCGCGTTTGCGGCTGAGACTGCCCGGCCGCCTGGGCGCGCTGGCGATTTTCCACCCGCTCCTGCACTTCGCGCCCGGCCAGAGCGCCACCGATGGCACCCGCGGCCGTGGCAATTTTCTTACCGCTGCCGCCGCCCACCTGATTACCCAGCAGGCCGCCAACCACGGCACCTGCCGCCGAGCCCAGCAGCTTGTTGGGATCGCTGCTTCTCGCCTGTGGCTGCGACTGCTGCTGAACGGGCTGCTGTACCTGAACGTCCTCGCACACTTCACGAGGCGTCTCGACGGTGCGGGTAATCTGCTGCACGTTGACGATCTCGGCATAGCGCGGCTGGTCAGGCTGATCCTGAATTTGCCAGGCACCAAAGGCCAGGCCGCCCAGGCCCAACACGGCAAGTGTGGAACCAACAACGATAGATTTGCTCATGTTTCCTCCCGGGCAAGTGCCCCTGTTCCATGGACCAGTACACGCACCTGGCAGTCTGCGCCAAGCATAACCAGTATCACAACGTCTTTTGAAGGCGCCCATGCGACTTGCACAACATTTGACCCATCAATGCACGCCACCTCCATGAACCAGTCACTTGACACACGCCCGGCCGCCTTCTATTGTTTCTTTCAGCGCCGATTTGAACTCAGCTTGCGGGCGCTTAAAACATACCGCTAAAGCGACGAGCCTCTGACGCCAGATCCCGGAAGCCCGCTTTAGCTCATACGCAAGCGGGCTTTTTTTATTACCCGGCTTTCAAGCCACCGCCGATTTAAGCAACCAACTTGCGGGCGGCCTACAAATACAGCTAAAGCGGCGTACGGCTTCCACTCCCCTGGGTCGGCGCCAGCCGAACTTTCTGTGCCGGGCTTATCGATGCCCAACGCATTCGAATCAGGCACGCAGGGGTTACAGGAGCCAAACATGACCGAGCGTACCCAGGCGCGTCAAAATCGCCATTCCGAAAGCCTTGCACATCTTGCCACGCTTGATCTCTCAAGCGACGACATCGTGCGACCCGAGCTTTGCAACGCCGCTATTCTCGCCGGTAACAACCGCTGCGCCGAGCACACGAATCCGCAACGCAATAGGCAATGAAGCCATAAGCTGAAAGGCAGTGGTCTCAAAGCCAGTGACTTACCCACGCACCACAATCCGCCCGCGCACCGCGCCGGAGGCCATGGCTTCGTGCGCCGTGGCCGCTTCGGCCAGCGCGTACGTTGCACCGATGCGAGCCTTGAGCTGACCAGCGGAAAGCAGCTGATTGACCGAGCTGGCCGCCCGGGACAGGTCGCTGACGGTGGCATTGCTGATGGCGAAGCCGTGCAGCGTTATCTCGCGGGTATACATCGCCCCTACCGGAAGCGTGGGCGTGGCCCCCTGCAATCCGGCCATGATGACTACCCGGCCGCCCACCGCCAACAGCGGCAGGCACCGGGAAAAATCGTGACGCCCGCTGCAGTCCCACCAGACGTTAACGCCCCTGGGAGCGGCCTCGCGTACCTGCTTGTAGCGGTCTTCCTGGTGGTAATCAAGCACCACGTCAGCACCGCAACGGCGGCACCAATCGGCATCCTCGGCAGAGGCAGTCGCGATGACCCGTGCGCCCATGGCGGTAGCCATTTGCACCACCGCGCTGCCCACGCCACCACCGGCACCTTCCACCAGCAGAGTATCCCCCGCGGCAAGGCCGGCTTCTCGGTTCAGGCCGATATGCGCCGTGGCCGCCCCGTGCAGCAGTGCCGCGGCCTCTTCTGGAGCAACTCCCGCAGGCAAGGGGTACAGGCGTTCGGCACTCACCACGGCATACTCGGAAAACGCTCCCTGACGACCCTCATGGCCCAGGCTATTGCACCAGACGCGACGCCCCACCGAGAAACCGGCCGCTCCCGGCCCCGCAGCTACCACAGTGCCCACCAGATCTCGGCCGATCACGAATGGAAATGGCGTATGTGTGGGAAATGCCCCGGAACGCACGAACAAATCCACATGGTTAACTTCACTGGCTTCCATTTGCACCAGCACGTCCGTCGGCCCGAGGCACGGCACCGGCAGTTCACCGGTTTCGATCTTGTCAGTACCACCGGTTTCACGGATAAAAGCAGCTTGCATGGTGGCTGGTAATGACATGATGGCCTCTTGTTCCAGTGAGTACTCGGCAGCACCCAGATTCCCGATGAGCAGCTGACACGTACCTTCCAGACCAACCTCTTCAGCCACTTCTACCTGTGCAAGGCGGCCCTGCCCCACATGCACGAAGGCGACAGCATCATTGCCACCTCGTCGATCAACGCCTTCAAGGGCAACAATACCCTGATCGACTATTCCGCCACCAAGGGAGCCATTCAGGGGC
>NZ_JAKDUR010000005.1 GCF_030457605.1 Halomonas sp. | reverse complement strand
ACCTCCCGTACCCGAGAATAAAAAGGCGCCGCTTCTGCGGCGCCAGAGACGTCAGTGCTGTTTCTTTCTCTTTGATGTGGCCGTTTTAAAATTCTTCCCAGTCATTGTCGGTGATGCTGGCCGGCGTCGGTGGGCGCGCTGTTGCCTTGTGTGTGGCGGGCAGTGGCGCGGGCGTGCGGCGTGCGGTGGGCTGAATGTCATCGTCGCCCAGCACAAAGGTATCCACCAGTTCGCTCAGGCGGGCTGCCTGAACCCGCATGGACTCTGCGGTGCTGGAGGTTTGCTGCACCATGGATGAGTTTTGCTGTGTCATGGTGTCCATTTCGGTCACTGCGGTGTTGACCTGGCTGATGCCCGCGCTTTGCTCTCGGGCACCGGCGCTGATCTCGGCGATCACGTCAGTTACGCGGGTGACGCTATCCACGATTTCCCGCATGGTGGCCCCGGCGCGCTGGACGGTTTCGCTGCCTTGCCGGGTATAGGTCGTGGCGGTGTCGATCAGCCCACGGATCTCGCTTGAGGCGTTGGCGCTGCGGCTGGCCAGGTCGCGGACTTCCTGGGCGACCACGGCAAAGCCACGGCCGTGTTCGCCGGCGCGGGCCGCTTCCACCGAGGCGTTAAGCGCCAGAATATTGGTCTGGAAGGCAATGCCGTCGATCATGGTGATGATCTCGCCGATACGCGCGGCAGAATCGTTCAGGTTGCCCATGGTCTGCTCGACTTCGGTCATGGCTTCACCGCCCTGGCGCGCCACGGTCACGGTGGATGTCGCGAGCTGATTGGCCTGTTGCGCGGACTCCGAGCTGTGCTTGACCGTCGAGGTGATTTCCTCCATCGACGACGATGTCTCCTGCAGATTGGCGGCGGCCTGTTCGGTGCGCGATGCCAGCTCTTCGCTGCCCTGGGCCATTTCATTGGCGGCGTGGTGGACTTCATAAACGCTGCGGCGCACGTTCACAAGCGTGGTTTGCATGCGCTCTACAAAGGCATTGAACTGCTCTGCCAGCGCGCCGATTTCGTCATCAGTGGTGACGTCAAGCCGCTGGGTAAGATCGCCACGGCCCTGGGCAATATCGCGCATGGCAGAGGCCGTCTGGTTGATAGGACGCACCAGCCGGCGCACCAGCCATATAGCCACCAGCGCAACGATGATGAATACCCCGAGACCGATGAGCACGGCGGTGATGATGCTTTCCTGCAGCGCATCTTCAGCCTCTGCACGTACGGCGGCCATGGTGCGCGTTATATCGTTCATGTATACGCCGGCGCCCATGACCCAGCCGAGTTCGGGCATATCGAGCACGTAGGATTGCTTGGGCTCCAATTGGCCCGTTTCCGGGTGTTCCCAGTCGTAGCCGTAAAAGCCACCGCCGTTGCGGCCGGTTTTGATCATGCCCTGCACAATGTAAGTGCCGTCGCTGCCCTGCATATTGTAATTATCTGTGCCGACCAGCTGCGGGTTATCACCCAGCACCGTGCTGATGCCGTCGTAGTCGTAGGCCCAAATATATCAAAACGAACGTTTTGCAGCAGTTCGTAAACGCGCTGACGTATTGCCTGGTTGCTCAGCGTGGGGTCATTCAGCAGCGGTGTAATAGTACTGTGGGCACTTTCGACGATGCTTTGTACTTTGTCCTTGCGTGCCTGGGTCAGCTGGCGCTGCTGTTCGGCAAGTGCCTGTTCGGTTGCTGCGCGTTGCTCCAGCGACGCAACCGTGACCAGCACGGCGGCCACCAGAAATAGTGGGATCAGCACCAGCGCGAGTATTTTGGTCTGCAGTCCGGAAAAGCGCGATGCGCCGTGGGACACACGGCGGGAAGTATCAGGTTGGGGCATGGAAGATCCTTGGGACAGGGAAAGGCCGGGAGTATGAGATGCTATCGACCTGTCGGCTGTCCGCTTGAGATACTTATCGTTGAAACGTTAAACGCAGTCGTTTCAAGCCTGACCCACAAGATGGAAGGCACACAAAAACGCCCCGCTGCATGAGCAACGGGGCGTTCGCATGATGCCGGGGCGGATTGTTGCAGCGGCGTTAGAAGCGGTAGTTCAGGCCCACGCTTGCCGCATCAAAGTTGTACTCGGACTTGTCCAGGTAGCGCATGTAGTCGGCGTTCAGCGCCAGGTTGGGGGCGATATCAAACTCGGCACCGGCGCCGTAGGAAAAGTCCGACTCGCTGCTGACGTGCTCGGCCTTGACCTTGGTGCCGCCGGCAAGGCCGTACAGGCGTGCCTGCTGGGTGATCGGCAATATGCCTTTGGCGTAAATACCCGCCAGATAGTCCAGCTCGGCCGGACCGTCGGAGCCGCCGGTGCCCAGCTGGCCTTCAAGGGCAAAGTAATCGTTGAACTGCATGCCGCCGTTAACGCGCAGGCCGACGCTGTCACGGCTGCTGCCGTGATCCGGGTCGAGTTCCCAGAACATGGCGTCCGCACCGATATAAGGCGTGGCCTGCATGGGTTGCTGGGCCTGAGCCGTGGTGGTGATGCCAGCAGCAAATACGGCAGCGGTCAGGGTAGCAAGTGTCAGGGTTTTCATGGCGTCCTCCTTACAGAACGTGGCAGAAACGGTGCGTTATCTTTTAACCGGAAGTTTTAGAACACCGTTCTTTAATATCTTCCATTCTGCTCGCCGTCCCGGGAAAGATCAACACGACAATGTGCAAACCTGGGGCAAAACGGCGAAGACCGCACGGGAAGAGTCGCCTGAAGGGAGTGGTGTAGAAGTGCTGGTATCAAGCGGACGTGGGCAGGGTTAAAAGGGTACGTCTCGCCGGCCGGTCTGAAACGCCACTACCTTGCGGTAGATTTCCTTGGCGCGCTCGACGGCATCAACTTCCATCGCGTCCGGAGTCACGTCGCGGTTGCCCTGGCTACCCTGGCTTCTCAGCAGGTCCTGTACCTCGCGGCGGTAACGTTCCAGCAGATGCTCAAGGTTGGTATGGATGGCCTGCAGCTCCATGGTGAACTGGCGGCGCTGTTCCAGCCGTTTGGCCAGGTCCTCACCGGAAATGGCACCGTTAATCAGGGTGTCCAGCGTCCGGTTGACCAGCTTTTGCGCGCGGTGCAGGCGGGGCACAATGACGTATACCACGTCGTAAAGCGAAAGCGGGGGGCTGTAGGTTTGCATGGGCGTTCAACGGGCACAATAAGAAGGTGGCCCGCCAAGTTTACGCGACGCCGGCGTACCGGCAAGAGCGGTGACAAAATGGGGCGTTTGGTTGCAAAGTGTTACGCCTGGTGTCGGAAGCGGATGACACGGCGGCTTCTGCCGCCGTGTGCCTGGCCGGTGATGGCCGGCAGTTTCTTCAGACAATATCCAGCGGTTCCTTGCGCTTGGGCGGCGGAAACGCCGCATCCAGCCGCTGGCAGATGTCGTCATTGAGCGTAACGTTAAGCGCAGCAGCGTTCTGCTCGACGTGGCTGGCCTGCGCCGCCTTGGGAATGGCGATGACGTCGCGCAGGGCTGTGTTGCCCTGCTCGAAGTCATGCGGGCGAATGGCCCAGGCCAGCAGCAGCTGCTGAGGCGTAATGTTCAAGTCAGCGGCGATGCTTTCCACTTCAGGGTTATCCAGCAATTTGCGACGCAAGGAGCCGCCCTGAGCCAGCGGGCAGTAACCCATGACCGGCATTTGGCGTTCGCGCATCCACGGCAGTAGCGAGTGTTCGATGCCCCGGGAGCCGAGGTGGTACAGCACCTGGTTGACCGCGCAGGCGTCACCGCCCTTGAGATGGTAGAGGGTGTTGAGCTCGTCGGTGTCAAAGTTGGAAACGCCAAAGCGGCGGATCTTGCCGTCCGATTGCAGGCGCTCGAACGCTTCGAGGGTTTCATCCAGCGGAATGCCGCCCGGCCAGTGCAACAGGTAGAGGTCGAGGTAGTCGGTACCCAGACGCTTGAGGCTCGCTTCACAGGCGGCAATGGCGCTGTCGCGCCCGGCGTTCCAGGGAAGCGCCTTGGACACCAGAAACGCCTGGTCGCGCCGGTCGGCCAGCGCTTCGCCGACCACTTCTTCGGCGTCGCCGTTGCCGTACATCTCGGCGGTATCAATCAGTTTCAGCCCCTGGTCGAGACCGTGCTGCAGGGCGTGCACTTCCTGCTGGCGCGGTGCGAGATTTTCTCCCATGAACCAGGTGCCCTGGCCGATGGCGGGTAGCTCGACGGCGGGTTCGTGGTCGGTGGCGGCAAGCCGGATATAAGGCATTGTGGGCATGGGCTCTCCTGTCAACAGTGGCGAATAGTAAGCGAAGCATAGTCTGCTGGTTTCCGGCCGGGCCCTGCAAGGGTGGGTTTTTGCTAGACTGGGAGCGAGAAATACGGCTTCGGGCGCGTGAGCGCCCATTTTCACAAGGACATTCCCATGAGTCAGTTACCACCCTGCCCGCAGTGCGAGTCGGAATACACCTACCAGGACCAGGATATGTTGATTTGTCCCGAGTGTGCCCATGAGTGGGTGGTTGACGGTGCGGTTGAGGAAGAAAGCGATGTGCCGCTGGTCAGCGATGCGTATGGCAGCATGCTGCAGGACGGCGATACCGTCACGGTCACCAGGGATCTGAAGATCAAAGGGGCGTCGTCGGTCGTCAAGGTCGGCACCAAGGTGAAAAATATCCGCCTGGTGGAAGGGGATCACAACATCGACTGCAAGATCGACGGGATTGGTGCGATGAAGCTGAAATCCGAGTTCGTCAAAAAGGCCTGACGGTGTATTGCCCCAATTTAGCTGCCCTCACAAGCCGTCCCGGCAACCTGTTTTGGCCACCTGCCCTGGCAAACTGATCCGGCCAATATTTTGTTAGCCTGCTAAATCATGCTATGTTTAGCGGGCTAAGAGTGATTCAGTCTGCCGTGCTGTAGCTCATTCTGTTGTGCAGTTTGGTAGCGGCCTGACCGTTACCCCGGCGAATCGTCCTGGTTCGCCGTTTTTGTTTTCCCCACGCCCCGCCAGAGAGAAAGCCATGACCCCAGAGCAGCGTTTTGCCCGCTGGGTACGCGCGGCGATTGTGCTGTTCGTCGTGATATTTGTGTACTTTGTGTTTGCCGATACGTATATGCCCGCTACGCCCCAGTCGCGCGCGCTGCGCCAGGTGGTGCGAGTCGCGCCGCAGGTCAGCGGCCAGGTCGTGGCGGTGCCGATCAGTAATAACGCCCGGGTGCGCCGGGGCGAGGTGTTGTTCCGTATCGACCCGGAGCCGTTTGAGCTGGCTGTGGAAAAGGCGCAGCTGGCGCTGGATCAGGCGCGGCGGGATAACGCCGGGCTGGACGCCTCGCTTGCTGAAGCGCAGGCGACGCTTTCGCGTCAGCGGGCCTTAACCGCAGAATTGTCCCGGGAGCGCAACCGCATGCAGTCGCTGCTTGAGCGTGGCAGCGTTTCACGCCAGCGGTTTGAGTCGATCAACGCTGATGCCGACGCCGGCAAAGCCGCAGTGAAAGCGGCCGAGGCCAAGGTGAATGCGCTGCAGGTACAGCGCGGGAAAGCGGGCAAGGATAACCTGCAGCTGCGTCAGGCGCGTAATGCGCTGGCGGCCGCCAGGCTGGATTTGCGCCGTGCCACCGTGCATGCCGAGCAGAGCGGCCATATCAGCAATTTGCAGCTCAACGTGGGTGATAGCGTCAGCTCAGGCGCCCCGGTAATGGCCAACGTGGGCGACCGGCTGGATATCGTCGCTGATTTCCGTGAGAAAAGCCTGCGCCATGTGGGCGCCGGTGACCGGGCCTGGATTGCGTTTGATGCTCTCCCCGGCGAGGAGTATCCGGCCCGGGTGACGTCGATTGACGCCGGCGTGCGCGATGGCCAGCTGCTGCCCGATGGCAACCTGGCGCATATTCCCACCACTGACCGCTGGGTGCGCGATGCCCAGCGCATTCGCGTGCACCTGCGTCTTGATGAACCGCCCGAATCGCTGCCGCCTACCGGCGCACGCGCTACGGTGCAGCTGGCGCCGGTGGACAACCCTGTCGCGCATGGGCTGGCCCGTGCGCAGGTTGCGCTGTTGAGCATGTTGCATCATGTCTACTAGCAGCTCGTCTACCGGCGCCGTGTCTACCCGGGACGGGCCTGATGGCACCGGGCCCGCTAATGACACCAGCGCGACGAATACCGGGACGACCGGCAAGCCCCACGCCATGAGCGAAAATGATTTTCGCCAGTGCCTGCGGGTGGCCTGCGGGGCAGTGCTGGGGTTTGTGGTCAGCCAGCTGATGAACTGGAACTACGGGGTGTTTTTTACCGTGTTCCCGATGTTTCTGCTGGGCATTATTCCGGTGCTCAACGGTCATGTGGTGCGCCAGTTTCTGGGCAATGCGCTGGTCAACTGCGTCGAGGTCAGTCTGGTAATCGGGCTGACCCAGCATATGCCGCTGGTAATGCTGGGTTTTGCTTTCGGCCTGTTTTACACGCGTTTCCGGCTGATGGCGCGGGGCCCGTTTTTTCTGTTTGGCGCCAACGGCGTGCTGACGCTGAGCATCCTGCTGCATTTTGCCAGTTATACACAAGTGGACCTGGCTGACTTGTTCATCAGCAACGTGGTGGCAAGCGCGCTGGCGGTGGCCATCGCCGGGCTGATGCACGTGGTGTTTCCCGACGTGGAGCCGCGCACGCCGCCACCCAAAAATACCAAAACACCCTCGCGCATTCGCCATGAGACCCTGATCGGGGCGGTCACCGTCACGCTGTCGTTCGCCGTATTTCAGATATTTGACCTGCGTGACTCGCTTTCGGCACAGATGTCCACGGTGTTGATCCTGTTTGCGCTGGGCTATCCCGGTGCGCGACTGTCGGCGGGCAAGCGCGCCGTGGGCACGTTGCTGGGCTGTAACATGGCGGTGTTTGCCCAGCTGCTGCTGTATACCCAGAGCCAGCACTTTGTGCTGGTGATCCTGTTGTACTGGCTGGGGCTGATGCTGTTTGCGCGGATGCATATTCTGGAGCGCGCCGGGTCGGGCATCGGTTTTGGCGGGCTGACCACGCTTGGCATCCTGTTCGGCCAGTCGCTATCGCCCCACCAGGATCTGATTTACAGCGCGCTGTATCGCTTTTCGTCGATGTGCGTGGCCATGGCCCTGACGGTGCTGGTCATGGCGTTACTTGACCGTCTGCTTAATGCCTGGGCGCCCACCCGCGCATAACCCCCTACCCACATGCCTCCGCTGCTCCTGCGGCCGTTTCCCGGCCTCCCGAAGCGAGGACGCACTAACCCCCGGCGCGGCGCCGGGTGGACTTTACTTCCTTATCACTGTACGGTAATGGCGCCCCGGCACCTGTGGTCCCACAGCCGGGCTCTTTCCCGTTCCAGGAGCTTCCAGTTCCAGGAACGCGCCGCCATGGCTGGCCTGCCCACGCGCAGCAACGCCACCGGCCGCTTCGATTTTGATCGGCTCACGTCATTGATAGGAGAGGGTAGCCATGCCATCCCACTATTCAGACGCAGGCCGCTGCATGCCGCGCCGTCCGCCGCCCTGTTCCCGTCTCGGGTAGCGACTGAACGGCCGCGATTTGTGCGCCGTGCGTTTTACGTTGCAGTTATCTGCCAGACCGCCATTGCGGTGATTTGGCACGGCCGTGTGCGTCGTGCCGGCACCCTGGGCGTCTAAACGCCGGCGCACAGCGTTTTCCCCTTTCTGTTTGACCCTGTTCCGTTGTGCCCGCGGGCGCCTTTGGCCTGCGTGCATGTGTGTTTAACCAACCGAGAGATTGCCCTTGAATAGCGAATCACTATATCAATTTTCGACCATGACCGTGGTCTTGCTGCTACTGGCATTTTACGGCGGCACGTACCTTCTGACGCTGGGTATCCGCAAGAAAAACGAAGATGCCGATGCGTTCATGGTGTCCAATCACCGCGTGGGCTTTGGCATCGGCGCGGCCAGCATGACCGCCACCTGGATATGGGCGGCCTCTTTTTATGCGGCGGCAACGTCGGGCTATACCTACGGCGTTTCCGGCCCCATCCATTACGGACTGTGGGGCGCGCTGATGATTTTGTTCATTTATCCGTTCGGCCGGCGTTTTCGTAAGCTGGCGCCCAATGCGCATACGCTGGGCGAGCTGATTCACGCTCGCCACGGCTCGTCCAGCCAGCTTATTCTGGCGGTATCCAACGTGATGGGCAGCGTAATCAGCCTGATGGTCAATTTTACCGCTGCGGGCGCGCTAGTCTCGGTGCTGTCGCCGCTTTCCTTCCAGGCCGGGGTCATCATTTCCGGCGTTGGCGTGCTGCTGTATACCCTGTGGTCGGGCTTTCGCGCCTCGGTAATGACCGATTTTGCCCAGCTGGTGGCGCTGATGGCGATTGCCGTGGTGATCATTCCTGCGGTGTTTTTCGCCATGGGCGGCCCCAGCGAGCTGGTGGCCGGGCTGGATAACCTCAGTGCCGAGCAGGCCAACTTTTTCTCCATGGACGCGATCCTCAACCAGGGGGCGCCGTTCTTCGTCGCCGTGCTGGCCTATGCCATTGGTAACCAGACTATTTCCCAGCGCCTGTTCGCCGTCAATGAAAGCCACATCAAGCCGACTTTTTTGACCGCGACCGTGGGTTACGGCGCGATTGTCATCGGCCTGGGCATGATCGGCCTGATGGCGTTGACGCTGGGTATCCAGCCGCTTGACGGCGACATGAACAACCTGATCCCGCAGATGGTATCCGGCTACCTGCCGCCGTTTTTCATCGCGCTGTTCTTTGTGCTGGTGATCGGTTCGCTGTCGTCCACCGCGGATTCTGACCTCTCGGCGCTCTCCGCCATCATGATGGCTGATGTTTACGGCAAGAACATTGCCAAGGGCAAGGCGGATCCCAGGCGCATGCTGCTGGTCGGACGCCTGACCATGATTATTGCCACCGTGGTGGGCATCGTCTTTGCCAGTTTCTCGCTGGATATTCTGGTCATGCTGGTGTTCGTTGGTGCCCTGTGGGGGGCAATCGTGTTCCCGGTCATTGCCAGCTGCTTCTGGAGCCGCGTCACCAACAAAGCTTTTACCACGTCGGTGGTGATCGCGATGATCATGTTTTGCCTGGCCCGCTTTGAGTGGCTGCCGCTTGCCGGCGCTACCGGGCTTATGTTCGAGCTGCTGGCAAGTATTGGCGGCGGTATCATCATCGCCCTGATGGTCTTCGGCTTTCTGGGACGTGCGGCCGGCGCTATCTCGGGCGTGCTGGCGTTTATTGCCATGCTGGTATTTGCCACCGGCTTCCTGCGTGAATACACCGTGCTGCTGGCCTCGTTGACGGCCTATGGCACCAGCACGCTGGTGTGTGTGGTCATGAGCCTTATGAGCAAGGAAGCGCCTTTTGACTTCAATACCATCCGCGAGCGCGTGGGCAACTACGACGCGGTGGCAGATGACGCGCCGCAAAAAGGTCATGATAGCGGTAAGCCGAGCGGTGCACCGGGTGACCATGCTGCCGGTCAGCCCGCGCCCCAGTCGTAACGCACACCAGACCACGAACGTGGATGCAAAGGAGACATGACCATGACTGCATTAATGGGATTTTATGTATTGATCTGGCCGGCGCTGACGCTTGGCGTGCTGATCCTGATCTGCCGCGCGGTCATCCGTGATCGCCGTGAGGCTCGCAAGGAGAACCGCGAGCTGGTGTAATGCTGCCCAGGCGCTAGCGGCGAACAGGCGTTAGCGATGGGCACACGGCAAAAAACCCGGCCTGCTTTTGCAGGCCGGGTTTTTTTATGCGCTGCATGTTAGTCATGGACCCTTTCTGCACTGAGGTCACGACGCACGTTCATGCGCAGGCTGTTGAGTAATACGCACAGGCTGCTCAGTGTCATCGCCACGGCGGCAATCACCGGATGGATAAAACCCGCCACCGCCAGAGGCAGGGCCAGCGCATTGTAGCCGACCGCCCAAGCGAGGTTCTGGCGCATCAGCCGGCGCGCACGGCGGGCAAGCATCAGCGTGGTGGGCACGCGGCTCAGGCCGTCGGGCAGGTAAACCGCCGCGGCGGCGCGGGCGGTGGGAGTGGCTTCACCTACGGCAATGCCCAGCCGCGCACCGGCCAGCGCCAGTCCGTCGTTCAGGCCATCGCCGATAAAGGCCACGGCACGGCGCTTTTCCAACGCCTCGACAAACCGTTGCTTGGCCTCGGGCGTTACGCCGGCCACCACGTGCTCGGGGGCAATGTTCAGCCGTCCGGCCTGGCGCAGGCAGGAGTGGCGGGTATCGCCGCTGAGCAGATAAACATCATGGCCGCGCTGCTGAAGTGTGCGCACCGTGCGGATGGCATCGGGATGCAGGGTCTCTTCAAAGGCAATAAAGCCGTGATAACGGCCGTTGTGCGCCAGGTGCAAGGTCATGCGTGAATCGTCCGATGGCGGCACCTCAATGCCCTGCTGGTCAAGCCAGCTGGCGCGGCCGGCCAGTATGCAGTGGCCCGCGTATTCCCAGCGGGTGCCAAGCCCGGCATGGGTGTGGCGCTTGCCCTGCGCTGCACGGGCAGAGGGCGCGGCTCTGGCGGCCAGCCCGTACGCAACGGGGTGCGCGGTGTCGGCCAGCGCATCAGTGGCGAGCTGCAAAAGGGCGGCGCTGTCGCTGCCATCGGCGGGCATTACGTCGGCCACGCCGGGTGTGCCGGTGGTCAGCGTGCCGGTTTTATCAAACACCACGACGTGGGTCTCGGCGGCGGTCTCGAGAGCGGCGGGGTCACGGAAAATGACGCCGTCAGCCACCATGCGTGCGTGGCCGATGACTACCACCAGTGGAATGGCCAGACTCAGCGCGCAGGGGCAGGCCACAATCAGCACGGCCAGCCCGCGGGTGGCCGCCTGTTCCACCCCCAGCCCCAATGCCAGCGTCAGCAGCGCGGCGATAAGCGCTGCGCCGGTGATAACCGGCAGCAGTACCCGGGCCAGCGCATCGGTGAGCCGCTGCAGTGCGGTTTTGCGGCTTAACAGCCCGCGTACCGAGCGTGCCAGCGCGTCGATGCGCCGCTCGCCGACGGCGGCGACGACGCAGAGGTCAAGCTCGCCCTCCAGCAGCCGGCAGCCGGCGCGCAGGGTATCACCGGGGTTAACCTGGCAGGGCGCATGCTCGCCGGTCAGCAGAGATTGATCGACCTCTCCGCTGCCGGTGAGCACGATAGCATCCAGCGCCAGCGGTTCGCTGCCGGCCAGCCGGATACGCTGGTTGATGCGGATGTCGGCGGCAGGGAGGTGTTCGAGGCTGCCGTCTTCATGTAGCAGGGTGGCGGTTTCCGGCGCCTGGCTTAAGTAGCTGCGCACGACATCGGCGGCGCGGCGACGCACGCGGCCGTCGATAAAGCGGGCAATGAGTTGAAAGGTGATCAGCATCACCGCGGCGTCGAAATACACGTCGGCATGGCCGGTGGCCAGCCGCCAGAGCGAGACGCCGGTGGCAGCAAATACGGCCAGGGTAATCAGTGCATCCAGCCCCGGTGCGCCTACGCGCAGGGTACGCAGTCCCACGCGGTAAAAATGACTGCCGGAATACAGTAGGACGGGTAACGCAAAAAAGCCGCTGGCAAGTGCCAGCGGCCAGGTGATGCCCTGTTCGACGATACCCAGCGGCGCAAGATACACCAGATACGCGGGCATCATGCACCACATGCCGAACACCAGCGCCACCGCCAGCCGTATCAGCAAGCGGCGGCGCAGGCGTTCGGTAGTCGCAGCGCCGGTACCCGCTTCACCCGGCGACAGCAGCCGATAACCGAGTTTGGCTACGGCGTGCTGCAGCCGGGGGAGCTCGGTGTGGGTGGTGTCATAGCGCACCATGGCGCTGTCGGCGGCGAAGTTGACCGCCGCCTCCGCCACGCCAGGTTGGCGTTTGAGCTGCGCCTCGACGGCGGCGGCACAGCTGCCGCAATGAAGCCCTTCTACTATCAGGACGTCTTCGTGCCACTGTGCATTAGCCGCCGCTTCGGCCACTTAGGGCGCCTCGAAGGTATCGCGCAGTTCCTCGGGCGACCAGGCACCACGCTCGCCGTATTCGTCGGCATGGGCTTCAACGCTTTTGGCCTTGACCGGCTCGGCGTCGTTGCCCCACTCCTGGCGCACGTAACTTAACACTGCGGCGATCTCGGCGTCGCTGAGCTGGCCACTAAAGGCCGGCATGACGCCGTTATAAGTAGTGCCCTCCACCTCGATTTCGCCTTGCAGGCCGTCGTGGACGATAGCGATCGGCACGCTGGCATCGCCGAGTAGCCATTCGCTTTTGACCAGTGGCGGGAAGCTGCCGGGCAGCCCCTGGCCGTTTGACTGGTGACAGGCAGAGCAACGCGCGCTGAAGATGGCACCGCCGTCGATGTCGTCGCCGGCCGCCGGAGCCTCGACTACCGAGCGGCTGTCGCCGCCGAGCATCGGCTTGCCGATCTGCCAGGCGTAGTAGCCCACGCCCCACACCAGCAGAATGCCGATCCACACGACAACCAGTTTGGGGACCGGGCGCTGACCTTCTTCCGGCTCGCGATGTTCGCGGTGCTGAGCATTATAATGATGGCGGTCAGTCTGACGGGAATCGTGACGCTTCATGGCACCTTACTCCTCGGCGGCTTCGGGTTGCGGCAGGGTGGGCGCCGGATAGGTATGATCCAGCGCCTTGAGGTAGGCCACCAGCGCCAGGGCGTCGTCGGTGGCGACCACCTGCTCCGAATCGGGGCCGTAAGGGTCGGGGATGTTGACCACGCGGTCGCCTTCACCGGCGGACTCGACTTCGCGGAACATGAACCGGTACGGCGGCATGATGCTGTCTTCCACCACGGCACGCGGATTGTAGAGGTGCAGCAGGTGCCAGTCGTCGCTTGGCTGGCGTGCGCCGATGTTGAACAGGTCCGGCCCGGTGCGCATGGTGCCGAGCAGATGCGGCTGGTCGTAGTTGTAGTCACCGGGTACTGCCGGCCGGCCCCAGCCGCGATCGCGGTCGCCCGGAGCGAAGCTCGGATCGCGGGGCTGCTGGCTGTGGCAGTATACGCAGCCGTTGGCGATGTAGAGATCACGGCCTTTCTGTTCAAGCTCGGTGTAGGGCTCCAGGTCAGGTGGTACCTGTTCGGTGGACATCTGGATATAGGGCAGCACCACCAGCGTCAGCATCGCCAACAGCAGGATAAAGGCGGCGCCTACCATAATCGCGAGGGCACGTTTCATTGCGAAGCCTCCTGCTTGGCGGTGCGGAACAGCGTGGGCTGGTAGCGGCGCTCGCCGTGGCGGCGCAGCATGGCGATGAAGTGCACGGCGAAGACCAGGTGGCCAAGTGTCATCAGGGCGCCGCCTATGGTGCGTGCCTCAAGGTAGGGCAGCGTCATGCGCACCACGTCCATGAACGGCATGTCGGCATCCAGCAGCGCGACGCCTTCCTTCCAGCCGCCGATGGACAGCGAGATCACGTAGATCGAGATGCCCACGGCAACCAGCCAGAAGTGAGCGCTGATCATGCGCTTCCACGGCCATTCCCAGTCCATCAGGCGGGGCATGATGAAGTACACCGCGCCAAACAGGATAAAGCTCAAAAAGGCGTACATGCCCAGGTGGGCGTGTGCCACGGTGTAGTGGGTGAAGTGGGTAATCACGTTGACGCTGCGCAGCGCCTCCATGGAGCCCTGCAGCGACGACACCGTATACATCAGCGCACCGATCCAGACAAAGCGCAGGGTGGGCGAATCCTTCAGACGGCCAAAGCTTCCCCACATGGTGCCGTGGTGGTTGATGGCCACGGTAATGACCGGGATCGACATCATCACGCTATGCACGATGGAAAGCGTGACCAGCCAGGTCGGCACCGGGCCACCCACCAGGTGGTGAATGCCCACCTGGCTGTAAAACAGCGCCAGCGACCAGAAGCCCAACAGCGAAAGCTGGTAGGAAATGATCGGCCGCCCGAGAATCTTGGGAATCAGGTAATAGGCCGTGCCGATACCGATCGGCGTCACCCAGAGCCCCAATACGTTGTGCGCGAACCACCAGTTGACGGTGGCACCGGAAGAACCGGGAAACGCAAACGGCAGGTTGGCGATCAAGAACAGGAACGGGAACCACACCAGCGCGGCCATGAAATACCAGCTGGTCACGTAGAGATGATTGACCTTGCGGTTGGCCGCCGTGAGCACCAGCGGCACGGCGCACAGCGCCCCGCCAATCACGAATAGAATGTCGATCTGCCAGGGAAACTCCAGCCATTCTTCACCGTCGGAAAGCCCCAGATTGATGGCGATAAGCCCCAACACCAGGCCCAGGTTCCAGATCACGCTGCCGGTGATGGCAAAGCGCGCCCCGACCAGCGCGGTACGAAACAGCCGTGGCAGCAAAAACAGCGCCACGCCGATGCCGGCCATGGATGCCCAGCCGTAGGTCACGGCGTTCAGGTGCATGGGGCGCACGCGGCCGAACGTCAGCCATTCGCTGTTGGCGAGAAACTCCGGCATGTGCATCTTGGTTGACGACATCAGGCCGTAAAACGACCCCAATACCAGCCAGAACACCGCCGAACAGAGCCAGGCAAGCACCGGCCCGCGAGAGGAAAAATCGGCGCGTTGGCGGGCATTGATGGCTTCGGAGTTGGGCGGCAGGTTGCCGTCCAGGGTATCTGCGATATCCCGGGCGGGGTCCTCACCGTGGCCTACCTCGCCGGGCGGAAAGATGGTTTCGGCGGCCTGCTTGCCGTGGCCGAACTGGTTTGTCGCAATCGACCAGATCAGCGCCAGCAGACCCACCACGGAAACCAGAAAGGTCACGATCAGCAAGATGGCAATGGTAGGAGTCATAGCACGGTACCTGCGGCAGTTCCGGTGTCAGGGGGCTTGGGAGTCGCGTAGTTCATTGTGTTGTTTGCATGTCCTTGTGGCGTTCAGGATAAGGGAATATTCAGACGCACTGAGTTGGCGCAGCAAGCATCAGGCGGAGTCAAAAAACCGCTCACTGCAGCGGGCGCGCCGCGAGGCGTTTACCGAGTGATGTTGCCAGTCAGGTATCGAGATAACGCTTGAGCGCTACCGCATTGTTGTGCTGTTCGTCCCTGGCGGCATATATCAGCGTCAGCGTGCGGCCATTGCAGACCTTGAGCAGGTTGTCGATGGCTTCAACGGCTTCGGCATTTTGCTCAAGCTCCTTGTGGAACTTTTGATAGAATCCTGCCCAGCGCTGTGGGTCGTGGCCGAACCACTGGCGCAGCTCTGTTGACGGTGCCAGCGCTTTCTGCCAGTCATCCAGCTGCAGGGCGTCCTTGCTCACGCCGCGGGGCCACATGCGGTCCACGAGAACCCGGTAGCCGTCATTGTCGGCGGGATCGTCGTAGGCGCGCTTGCAGAAAACCTGTTCGGGCTGGGGTGCGTTCGCTGTGGGCATGGTTAACCTCCGGTGTGTACTGCAATGCGTTATCCGGTTCCGTCAGGCGCTGCTTCTACCATAGTCTCAATAAGGTGTGGCGTATAATGAAAAGGGTCGTGGGTTTGCATCATTTTTATTGATATGACGGTGAGTTAATTCCGGCTTAATGGAGTCACCAATGGAGATAGAGCTGGCCAGAACGTTTCTGGAGATTTTGCGTCAAGGCAGCTTCAGCGCGGCAGCGGAGACGCTGCACGTGACTCAGACCACGGTCACGGCGCGTATGCACAAGCTGGAACGGCATCTGGAATGCCGTTTGCTCCAGCGCAGCCGTGGCGGCATCACCATGACCAGTGACGGCGAGCGTTTTGCCGATCATGCAGCCCAACTGGTGCAGATATGGGAAACATTGCAGCGCGAGCTGCCCTTGCCACAAGGTATTGAGCGCGTGGTCGCGATAGGGGGAGAGGCCAGTTTGTGGCACCCGCTGCTCTCCCGCTGGATGAGCGCGCTGCGCCAACGCTTGCCTACGCTTGCGGTGCGTATCCGGGTGGGTGAACGACGGGAGTTGCAACAGCAGTTGTCCGAGGGCGGGCTGGATGCGGTGCTGGTGCATCAGGCCGATTACTGGCCGGGCATGCAGGTCTCGCTGATGCAGGAAGAAAAGCTGGTGATGGTGCAAACGCCGGGTGCCGGCGCGGCCGACCCGTATGTGTACGTGGACTGGGGGGAGGTGTTCCGCCGTGAGCACGATGCGGTATTGCCGCAGCTGGCAAGCCCGGTGATGATGCTCAACCTGGGGCCGCTGGCGCTTGAGTATTTGCTGGCCAATGCCGGTAGCGGTTACTTCCGCCTGAGTGCGGTAAGGGCGTATCTGGATTCCGGCCGCCTGGAGCGCGTGCCCGGCATGCCCGAATTTGCCTATCCGGTCTATCTGGTACATCCCAGGGAGCGATTGTCACCGCACCTGAGGGAGGCGCTGGCGCTATTGAATGAAATCTCCTGATGCCGGTGCGCTTTTGCCGCCCACGCCGATCCGGTAAAGTGTCACGCCTTGAGGGAGAACCCGGGCGCCCGTGTCCATGCATACATGCATGCGTGTCGTTGTCGATGCCTGAACGGATAACAGAGAGGCTGTTGTGAAGCTGCTGATTTTAGATGCCGGACACTGTCTTAGCCTGGCGCTGGTGCGCGAGGCCAGCCGGCGCTCCGATACCCAGCTGGTCATCGAGCCGGACACTGAACTGACGCCCGAGCGGCTGGACGAGGTGGCGCCGGACGCGGTCATTGTACCGCCGCTTTCGCACCCGCTGACGCTCACGCCGGCGGCGGTCACGGCTCACGCCGATGCGGTGGAGGTCTGCCTTGAGGCCTGTCTGTCCCGGGACGTGGCGCTGGTCTGGTGCGTCTCTGACCAGCTCTATGAAGAGGGTTTTGGTGAGCCGATTGACGAGCATCTCGTGCCGGCTCCCAGAGATGAAGGTCTGCGCCGGTTGGTGCAGGTCGGGGATCGCATCCGTGCCGAGTATCATCGCCATCTGATTGTACGGCTGGGGCCGCTGTTTGCGCTGGAAGGCAGCCACGCCTGGCTCAACGGGGTGATGGACACCCTGATGGCCGGCGGCGACGCGCGGGCGGCCGAAGACGTGATTTTCTGCCCCACCTCGGCCGATGCGGTAGCGCTTGCGCTGGTGGGTATACTGCAGCAGCTGACTTGCGGCGCCAGCGCCTGGGGAGCGTATCATCTGGCGGGCACCGAGCCGGTTAGCGCGTTTGGCTTTACCTCGATGGTGCGTACTCTGCTGGTCACGCTGCTTGAAGGCCGCGGCGAGTCGATATCGCTGGGCGAAGTGAAAGCGCTGAACCACCACCATGATGCCAAGTTACACCGCGTACTGAACTGTCGCCGTGTGCTGGATGTGTTCGGCGTGCACCAAAGGCCGTGGCGGCTTGAAGTGGAGCGCATGCTGAATGTCTGGTGTCTGGCACGGGAAGACGGTCACGCGCCCGAAGAGGGAGAGACGCCGTGATTAACGTGCTGCGCAGCGGCGTTTTTTATCTTGGTTATTTTACCGCGATGCTGGCCAGCGGTATTTTTCTGCTGCCCGTTGCGCCGTTTTTGCCCCTTGCCCGGCGTTATCGCCTGCTGAACTTGTATAACCATTTTCTCATCCGCTGGTTCAGGCTGGCCTGCGGTGTGCGCTATGACATCCAGGGGCGTGAGAATCTACCGAGCGGCCCCTGCGTGATTCAGGCCAACCACCAGTGCGAGTGGGAAACCGTGTTTTTGCAGGTGATGATGCCGCCGGTATGCACGGTACTTAAACGCGAGCTGCTGCGGATTCCCATTTTCGGCTGGGGACTGCGCCTGCTGCACCCGATTAGCCTGGACCGTTCACGCCCGTCCCGGGCGTTGAAGCAGGTGCTGACTCAGGGCGTAGAGCGGTTGAACAGCGGACTGTCGGTGCTGATCTTCCCCGAAGGTACCCGGGTCGATCCCGGCGTTTACAAGCGCTACAACAAAAGCGGCAGCATTATTGCCTGCCGTGCTGGCGTGCCTGTACTGCCGGTGGCGCACAATGCCGGGGAGCGCTGGCCCGGACGCCACTGGGTCAAGCGCCCCGGTGTGCTGCGCGTACGCATCGGCGAGCCGATTGAGACGGCAGGAAAAACACCGGACGCGGTCATTGCCGAGGTGGAGGCCTGGGTGGAAACCCAGCTGCGCGAGATTTCCGACGTGCCGCGCCCGGCAAAACCATGAAGGACTAAAAACGGCGCCTTTCGGCGCCGTTTTCATTGGCTTGCTGTATCAGCGCGAACGCAGTTGATGGATCAATCCTTCATGCGTTCAAACACCAGACAGGCGTTGGTGCCGCCAAAGCCGAAGCTGTTGGAGAGTACGCGTTCCAGCCGGACGCCGTCGCGGCGCTGAGTCACGATATCAAAACCGTCAGCCTGCTCGTCGAGGTCTTCCACGTTGGCCGAGGCCGCCACAAACTCGTGCTGCATCATCAGCAGTGAATAGATGGCTTCCTGCACGCCGGTGGCGCCCAGCGAGTGGCCGGTCAGCGATTTGGTTGAGCTCATGGCTGGCGTGGTATCGCCAAAGACCGCGCGCACGGCCTTGAGTTCGGCCACATCGCCCACCGGCGTCGAGGTGCCGTGGGTGTTGATGTAGTCGATATCGCCGTTCACCGTAGCCATGGCCTGATGCATGCAGCGCATGGCGCCTTCGCCGGACGGCGCGACCATATCATGGCCATCCGAGGTGGCACCGTAGCCCACCAGCTCGCCGTAGATTTTGGCGCCTCGGGCACGAGCGTGCTCAAGTTCTTCAAGCACCAGCATGCCGCCGCCACCGGCAATCACAAAACCGTCGCGGGTTTGATCGTAGGGGCGCGAGGCCTTGTCCGGCGTGTCGTTGTAGTGGGTCGAAAGCGCACCCATGGCGTCGAACAGGCACGACAGCGTCCAGTGCTCTTCCTCGCCGCCGCCGGCAAAGACCACGTCCTGCTTGCCCAGCTGGATCTGCTCCATGGCACTGCCGATGCAGTGGGCGGAGGTCGCGCAGGCGGACGAAATCGAATAGTTCACGCCCTTGATTTGAAACGGCGTCGCCAGGCAGGCCGACACCGTGCTGCCCATGGTGCGGGTGACGCGGTAAGGCCCCACGCGGCGCAGCCCTTTGTCGCGCAGCACGTCGGCGGCTTCGACCTGGTTGGCGCTTGAAGCGCCGCCGGAGCCGGCGATCAGGCCGGTGCGCTCGTTGGAAACCTGCTCGGGCGTCAGTCCTGCGTCTTCGATCGCCTGAGCCATCGAGACGTAGGCATATGCCGCTGCATCGCCCATAAAGCGGCGCAGTTTGCGATCAATAAGGGCTTCCAGGTCAATGTCGACGCTACCGGCGACATGACTGCGAAATCCGAGATCGGCATACGCCTGCTTGAAACGAATGCCGCTGCGCCCGCTTTGCAGCGCGTCCAACACCTGTTGCTGATCGTTGCCCAGGCACGAAACGATGCCCAGGCCGGTGACTACCACTCGTCGCATGGGAGCCTCCTGTTAAAAGTTCGCGGTGGAGGTGAACAGGCCAACACGCAAGTCATTAGCCTGATAAATATCGCGCCCGTCGACGGAAACCGTACCGTCGGCCATACCCAAAATCAGGCGCCGCGTAATCACACGTTTGATGTTGATACGATAGGTGACTTTCTTCGCATCGGGCAGAATCTGGCCGGAGAACTTGACCTCGCCGCAGCCCAGTGCCCGGCCGCGTCCGGGGTGGCCAAGCCAGCCAAGATAAAAGCCGACCAGCTGCCACATGGCGTCCAGCCCCAGGCAACCGGGCATAACCGGATCACCCGGAAAGTGGCAGTCAAAGAACCACAGGTCGGGGCTGATATCCAGCTCGGCAATCAGCTCGCCCTTGTCATGTTCGCCGCCGGACTCGCTGATATGCGTGATGCGGTCGAGCATGAGCATGTTGGGGGCGGGGAGCTGAGCGTTGCCCGGGCCAAAAAGCTCGCCGCGCGAGCAGGCCAGCAAATCGTCGCGATCAAAAGAATATTGCTTGGTCACTGAATCGTTCCGAGTATCGAAATTATTGTAGGCCGCGTACGGCACCCGTGCCGAGGCGGGGTGTCGGGACGCGACCCGCAAGGCTATGCCTAGTCTACTTCCCGAAACACCTGAATGCACGCACACCCCTTGCTTTAACTACCGAGGCTATAGTTTTTTACATGTCGGCCGATAGAAAAAATAGCGCTGTATATATAAAGCGTTTGAATGTTTTAGCACAATAAACGCATGATTAACCCGACGCTGGGCATCCACGGAGACGCGCCGCATGATGCATGCGCAGCCGTTACGTTTCACTTTCAGGGATTGCCAATTTGCCATGTGGCCTTATGTTTCACTCAATCGCCCGCTGATCTGGGCGGCGCTCGCGGCGCTGCCGGCCTGTGTCTGGATGCCCGGGGCAACCATGCGCCTGGTGGCGGCCAGTGTGGTCGCTATCGGCATGAGCGACGCCTGGCGACAGGTGCTCAAGCAGCGCCAGCGCGCCCGGTTGTCCCAGGATGCCATCAGCCTTGCCGGCGACGCCGTGGTGGTCAGCGATGCCCAGAACCGTGTGCTGGCGGTCAATCCGGCGTTTACGGAAATCACCGGTTTTGAAAGCCGCGAAATCATCGGGCGCAAGCTCGAAACGCTGGCGGCTGCGCGTCACGATAAAGCGTTTTACCGAACCTTCTGGCAAACGCTGCGCAGTACCGGGCGCTGGGAAGGAGAAATGTGGAGCCGGCGCAAGCACGGCGATGAATATCCCGAGTGGGTCAAGATTCGCGCAGTGACCGACAAACGCGGCGAGATCAGCCATTTTATCGGCCTGTATACCGATATTTCCGCCCAGAAGGCCCGGGAAAACGATTTGCGGCGCATCGGCTTTGAGGACCCGCTGACCGGGTTGCCCAACCGCCGACGCCTGCACGATTTGATGGCGTCGCGTCTGCGCCACCTGCGTGCCGGCGAAAGCCTGGACATGGCCTTGATTGATATCGACGGGCTGAAAATCGTCAACGACAGCTTCGGCGTAGAGCAGGGCGATCGCTTGCTGGGGCGTTTTGCCCAGCGCCTGGCAGGCCACGTGGCCGGCAGCGTGGTGGGGCGTTTGGGCGGCGATGAGTTTCTGGTCATTCGTACTACCACCTTTGACGATCACAACGACTGGGTGGCCGGATTGCGCGAACACATGTGCCGCCCCTTTGATATCAACCAGCAGACCCTGCGGCTGGGGCTGACCATCGGCAGCTGCCGTGCGCCGGAAGACGGCTACGATTCCGGCGTGCTGTTTCAGCGGCTGGAATCGGCGCTTTACAGCGCCAAGCGTCAGGGGCGTAACCACAGCTTGCGCTTTCGCCCGGCGCTGGATCAGCAGGATAATCCGCAGCTGACGCTGGTCAGTGAGTTGCGTGCCGCGCTGGTGGCCGGCGATCAGCTGGAGCTTTTCTACCAGTCTCAGCACCATCCTGTTACCGGTGCGTTGACCGGCATGGAGGCGCTGATACGCTGGCGCCATCCGCGCGACGGGATGATTTCACCGGGCGACTTCGTCCCGCTGGCCGAGCGCCACGGGTTGATGGCCGAACTGGGCTCCTGGGTGGTGGAAAAGGCCTGCGCCCAGCAGGCTCACTGGCAGAATACGGCCATGCCGGATACCACCGTGTGGGTCAATATTTCAGCGTTGCAGCTGTTTCAGGGTGATCTGGAAAGCCAGTTGGCCGGCTGCCTGAAGCGTTACCGGCTGGCACCGTCGCAAATCGGCCTTGAGCTGACCGAGTCCGTATTGTTGGACGAACGCGCCGGCGACATGGGCCCCCGGCTGGAAACACTTCGCGGGCTGGGCTTTCCCCTGGCCATTGACGATTTCGGCACCGGCTATTCGTCGCTGGGCTATTTGAAGCGCTTGCCGGTAGACAAGATCAAGCTTGACCGCGCATTTATTCGTGAGCTGCCTGACAGCGCGGCCGATGCGGCCATCGTCAAGGCCGTGCTGGCCATGGCCGAGGGCATGGGGCTTTCCGTGGTGGCCGAAGGCGTGGAAACCCAGGCGCAGCGACAGTTTCTGATTGATGCCGGCTGCGCATCCGTGCAGGGCTTTTATTTTGCCCGGCCGTTGCCGGTGACCGAACTGGAGGCGCGCTGGCTGACCGAAGACCAGCCGCAGGTTGAAACCGCGCTGATGCATCAGGCCATGTAGTCAAGGCATGGGCTCAGCCGCGCGCATGGCGCGACAGCCATGCGCATACAAGCGCCCACACCAGCGCCTCGGCGGGCAGCAGCCAGGGCGCCAGCGTTACGTTTGCCAGTACGCTGCCGCTGTAGTAGGAAAGCGCGCCGCCCAGGCCGCCGCACAGCATGGCAAGGCGCGGAAAACGCCACAGCCAGCCCAGCGAATGGCGTACCAGAGTGGCAAACAGCGGCCACAACATCCATAGCCAAACGGGCAGCGGCAGCCAGGAAGACGTGCCGTTGATGAACGTAAAGCCGCCGGCCAGTGCAAAGCTGCCGTCAATGCAGAGCCCCGCCAGGGCAAACCCGCCAGGCAAACGCCATTCACCGGGATAGGCCTGGCGCCACAGGTGCCAGCCGATGAGCAGCGTTCCCGCCCCCAGCGCCATCCATGAACCGCCCAACACACATGCCAGCCAGCTCGCCTGGAAGAGCAGCGCATTGAGCAGCTGGTGGCGAAGGGCGGGTGATCCGTTGGCGCAATGCATTACTGCCTGCTGGCAGGCAGTGCCGGGCGGGCGCCGGGCTTGGCCAGCAGGAGTTGGCAGGTGCCGATGGAGCGTTCGAGAAAGCCGCCTTCGCAATAGCACAGATAGTAGCGCCACATGCGGATAAAGCGCTCGTCGTACCCGAGCGTTCGCACCTGTTCCAGTTGAGCTTCAAAGCGGTGGCGCCATTCGCGCAGGGTGCGCGCGTAATGCAGGCCGATTTCATCCAGCGCCAGCGCGTTAAGCGTGGTCTTGCGCGCAAGACTTGAGAGGATCGCGTGATGCGAGGGGAGAAAACCGCCGGGAAAAATATAGCGCTTGATGAAGTCCATTTCGCGCTTGGCAGACTCAAAGCGCTGATCGCGAATGGTGATGGCCTGCAACATGGCCAGGCCGTCGGCGGTGAGCAGGCGATCGATCCTGGCCAGGTAGGTATCCAGATATTGATGCCCGACAGCCTCGATCATCTCGATCGAAATCAGCCGGTCGTAGGTGCCGGTCAGCGCGCGGTAGTCTTGCTTGAGCAGCGTGATGCGCTCGCTTAAGCCTTCTTCTTCAATGCGTTGCGCGGTATGGGAATACTGCTCGTCGGAAATCGTCGTGGTGGTCACCCGACAGCCCCGGGTTTTGGCGGCGTGAATGGCAAGCCCGCCCCAGCCGGTGCCGATTTCCAGCAGGTGATGCTCGGGGCGCACGTCAAGCTTGTCGAGCATGCGGTCAAGCTTGTAGGTCGAGGCTTCCTCAAGGCTCGCTTCGGGGCTGGGGAACACCGCGCTTGAGTACATCCAGTGGCGGTGATCGAGAAACGTCGCGAACAGCGCGTTGCCGATGTCGTAGTGGGCGGCGATATTGCGCCGCGACCCGCTGGCGCTATTGCGTTGCAGACGATAGGCGCCGGCCAGAAGCCAGCGCGCCAGCCGAGCGCTGCCGTTTTCCATCTGTGTGTTGATACGCTCCAGATTGGTAGCGAACAGCCGCACCAGCGCTACCAGATCATCGGCCTCCCAGTCGCCGTCCATATACGCCTCGCCGGCACCAACGGTGCCGCCCAACGCGAGGCGTTGCCAGGCACGCGGGTGACGAATAACCACGCTGGCCTCAAGCGGCCCGCCCCGGCCCAGGCGCCGGCTGGCGCCGCCTTCCACGAGTATGATGGTGCCGCCCTGAAGTGCATCGAGCTGTTTCAGCAGCCGCGGTTTGAGCCAGCGCGTCAGGCGGTTGTGGGAAGCGGCCTGACGGGCGGCAGGAAGTGAATTAATGCTCGTCATGATGGCGTTTCCCGGTTGGCTGGATGATCGTGGATGGGTACGCGTTTGCGCCATAGTCTGAGTGCCTGAAGGTGAATGCCAGCCAGGGTTTTCAGGCTCATCCACGGCTGGCGGGCAAGCGTGCCGGTGAGCACGCGCCGCGTGGCCGGTGCGCCCGTCAGCGTGAGCGTAGCGTCAAAGTGGCGATGCTCGATGCCCTGTGCGTCGGCGGCCCGGTTTTCCATGTGCATCATCAAATGCTTGCCGGGGGTGTTGAAACGCCAGCGGTAGGTCATGGCCATGGGGTTGAACGGCGAAACGTGCATGGCTTTGGCAAAGCGGGCGGCGTGGCTGTGGCGGGTCGGGTCGACGGCGGCGGCGTAGCCGGTGCGTTCGCGCCAGGGCATGTTGGTGACTTCGCCGAGTATCGCGGCCAGGCGGTCGTCGCGGTCAAAGGCATAGTACAGGGTGACGGGGTTGAACACCGCCCCCAGCACGCGCAGCTGGGTGAGCACACAAATGCGCCCGTCCGGCGCGTCGCCCAGCTCGTCGGTGAGCCGCTGGCGTACGGCATCTTTCAGCGGGATATCCTCCGGGCCGAGGTAGTCTTCCCGGCGAAAGCGCGCCAGCGCCTTGCCCTGCGCGCTGAAGCCGGGCACGCCGTCAAACAGGGCGGGCAGCTCGTCAAGGTCCAGCCACGCCATCCACACCTGATAGGCAAATTCGTGCCGGCAGGGGGTAAAGCGCCGGTGGCGCAGGGTGCCGCGATAAATGCGCGAACGTATGGAGCGCGCAGGCGTGCGTGCCGGGGCGAGCGTCATATGGCGTCTCCCGGACCGGCGTCGGGTAATAAGTCGTGGGCGGGTATGGCCGTGGGTGGCGCCGGTGGGGCGGCGGGTTCGTCGCAGTCGAGTGCCCGCGCCACGCGTAGCGCGCTCCATACGCCGTCTTCGTGAAAGCCGTTGCGCCAGTAGGCGCCGCAAAAGTGGGTGCGCCCGTGGGTGGCAGCAGCGCCGCAAATCTCGGTGTGACGCGCCTGCGCGGCCTGGCCTGCCAGGGTGAAGCGCGGGTGAGCGTAGGTGAAATGCTTGAGTATTTGCGTTGGGTCAACGCTTTCGCTGTCATTGAGAGTGACGCAGAAAGTGGTCTCGGCGTGCAGGCGCTGGAGAATGTTCATGTTGTAGGTCACCGAGACCGCGTCCCGGGTGTCACGCCGGTCAAGGCGGTAGTTCCAGCTCGCCCAGGCGCGGCGCCGTCGTGGCAGCAGGCGGGTGTCGGTGTGCAGCACTACCTCGTTGTCCTGATAGGGCATGGCGGAAAGCACCTCGCGTTCGACGGGGGTGGCGTCCGCCAGCAGCGCAAGCGCCTGATCGGCGTGGCAGGCCAGCACCACGCGGTCAAAGCGCTCGCTGCCCGCCGCCGTGGTGACAGTGACTCCCGTGGCGTCCCGGGTGATGGCCACGACCGGCGTATTCAGGCGGATACGTTCGGCGTAGGGCGTGGTCAACGCGGGAATATATGCCCGGGAGCCACCCGCCACGGTGTACCACTGGGGGCGGTTGGTGAGGGACAGCAGCCCGTGGTTACGGAAGAAGCGCACGAAAAAAGCCAGCGGAAAGCCGCGCAGGTCGTCAAGGCTTGCCGACCAGATGGCCGCGCCCATGGGCAGCAGGTAGCGGCGTTGAAAGGCGTCGTCGTAGCCGTTGCGATCAAGGTAGTCGCCAAGAGTCATGGCGCTTGCCAGTCGCTGCTGGTCGAGATCCTGAGTGGCCTTGCGGTTAAAGCGCAGGATCTCGCGCAACAGTCGGTAAAACGCAGGCGACAACAGGTTGTGCCGCTGGGCAAACAGCGAGCCCAGCGTATGGCCGTTGTACTCGAAGTCGCGCTCGGTTTCGTGCACCGAAAAGCTCATCTCGGTGGGCTGGACGTTCACGCCGAGCGTATCCAACAGGCGCATGAAGTGCGGGTAGGTCCAGTCGTTGAAGACGATAAAGCCGGTATCGATGGCGTAAGTGGTGGCGTTGACGGAGACATCCACCGTGGCGGTGTGTCCGCCCAGGCGCGAGGCGGCTTCAAACAGCGTGATATCATGGCGCGCAGAGAGATAAAAACCCGCAGCCATGCCGCTGATACCGCTGCCGATGATGGCAATACGCTGGGCGCCTTGCTGCGTCATGCGCGGCCCTCCCGCACCATGCGCTTGCCGATGGCAAAACGCAGCGCCGGGGGCAGAATGCCCAGCAGCTTGACGATATAGGTAAAGCGTTGGGGGAAATGAATGTCCCGCCGGCCCTTGTGAAGCCCGTCGAGGATGGCCGCCACGGCCTGTTCCGTGCTGACCTGCATGGGCATGGGGAAATCGTTGTGCTCGGTCATCGGGGTTTTGACAAAGCCCGGATGAATCACGCTGACGCCGATATCTTCGGACGACAAATCAAGGCGCAGGGATTCGAGAAAATAGCTGATCGCCGCCTTGGAGGCACCATAGGCTTCGGCGCGAGGCAGGGCCAGATACGCCGAGGCGCTGGAGGTAGCTGCAAGCCTGGCCGGGCGACCATCCGCGCGTGCAGCGCGCAGCAGCGGCAGGGCGGTTTCCACGCAGTAAAGCGTGCCGTAAAGATTGGCCGTGAACACGCGTTCCACCAGCGCCATGTCGAAGTCGCGGGCATCGAGATATTCGCAGGTGCCGGCGTTGAGTAGCGCAAGATCCAGACCGCCAAGCTCGGCTTCGATGCGTCGGCCTGCGGCCTGTACGGCGTCGTGGTCGCTTACATCCAGCGCCAGCGCGGTGGCGTTATCGTGGCCCTGGCTCAGGGCCTCGAGTTTTTCCTGGCGGCGGGCGCTGAGCACTACGCGGTGGCCCTCGCTTAACAGCCGCCTGGCCAGCGCCTCGCCAATGCCCGAAGTGGCGCCGGTCAGCCAGATGCGTTGGGGGGTATCCCATGTGCTCATGCGTTCTCCTTGAGAGGTTGGCCAGGTCAGCGTGCAGCGCGGCGCTTCAGCCCGCGAATAACCCTGCCCAGCAGCGGCACCTGTTCGTAGAGCATGGCACCTGCGTCAAAATAATCACGATGGCGGGCCACGCGCCCGTCGGCGGAAAACTGTAGCCGGGTGCAGCCATCAACGCTGATGTCGCGCCCACTGTTAAGCTTCGGGTGGGCAAAATGCATGGTCCAGGTCACAAAGGCCGTGTCGCCGTCCCGATGTTTGCCATGGTAGTCGAAGTGGCAGTGGCTGACGTTTTCGTACATGCCGGCAAAGTAGGCCTCAAGCGCCCGGGCGCCCTCGATGCGATGCAGCGGGTCGATGAACACCACATCCTGAGTATATACATCGTACAAGCTATTTGTACAATACTTGTCCAGCTTGCTGAAGAAGGCGCAAAACGCCTCAAGCGCCGCGTCCTGGGGCATGACAACCTCCTCATTTCTACGGTCTTTAGAGCGCTTTGAAGGCGTCCAGCGCCCGCTGGCGGGCGGCCTTGTGGTCAACGATGGGCTCGGGGTAGCCAAGCCTGGCGCGTTCGGCGGCAGGCGGGTTGTGCCGCACTTTTGCAGCAAGCGGGGCAAGCTCGGGCACCCAACGGGCGATAAACGCGGCGTCGGGGTCAAAGCGGGTGGACTGGGTCGTAGGGTTGAAGATGCGGAAATACGGCGCGGCGTCGGTGCCGGTGGACGCCGCCCACTGCCAGCCGCCGTTGTTGGCGCCAAACTCGCCGTCGATCAGGTGGCGCATGAAAAACGCTTCGCCACGGCGCCAGTCGATGAGCAAATGCTTGGCCAGAAACATCGCCGTGACCATGCGCAGGCGGTTGTGCATCCAGCCGGTGGTAACCAGCTGGCGCATGGCGGCATCCACCAGTGGGTAGCCGGTGCGCCCTTCGCACCAGGTGGAAAAACCGGATGCGTCGTCGCGCCACTCAAGTGCGCGGGTGCTTTCCTTGAACGGCTGATGGCGACACACCCGGGGAAAGCCCGCCGCAACGTGTTGATAAAATTCGCGCCACACCAGCTCGTTGGCCCAGGCACCGAGCCCGGCATCGCCTTCGGCCAGTTGCCCGTGGTTGTCGCTCATTACTGCCTGCAGGCACTGGCGGTGGGAAATCATCCCCAGCGCCAGATAAGGCGATAGCTCGCTGGTGCCGCTGACCGCGGGAAAATCGCGCTGCTGCTGGTAGTGACGGGCGCGAAAGCGCAAAAAGCGTGCCAGCTGATCGGCAGCGGCGTCTTCGCCAGCCGGCCATTGGCGTGGGTCAACGGCGGTGTTTTCCGGCGTGGCTGCCTTGGGCGCCAGGGGGGTATCAGCGTGAATATCCAGCGGCTTTTGCGCGGGCGGCGCGTCGGTCAGTGCCAAGCGTTCGGCCGAGATTTGCCTGTGCCAGGCTTTGGCAAACGGGGTAAATACGCCGTAATAGTCGCCCTTGCCGGTTAACAGCTCGCCGGGGGCAAACGCCACGGCGTCGTGATGGCCATGGGCGGCAATGCCGGCGCGGGCAAAAGCGGCCAGCACGGCATCGTCGCGGCGGCGCTCGTTGAGCGGATATTCGTGATTGAAGTGCAGCGCCTGTGCGTCGTATTCCCGGGCAAGTGCCAGCAGGGTGTCGGGTGCGTGTTCAAAGGTGTCGATATCGCGCTGCAAAAGCGCAATGTTGAGCCCGTGCAGCGTTTCCTGCAGTACGCTTACGCCCCGCTTCCAGAAGTCGATCTTGCTGGCGCCGTGATCATGGGCCTGCCACTGTGCCGCACTGTGCAGAAACACCGCAACCACGGGCCCTCTGGCCGCCGCAGCGGCTAGGGCTCGATTGTCGTGACTACGCAGGTCGCTGCGAAACCATACCAGCTGTACGTTCATGGTGGCTCCTTGGGCGCGCATGCACGGCACTGCTGTAAAAGCCCGGCTATAACACGCCGGCGCCGCGCAACAGTGGCCGCAGGCGGGCAATGGCCCGGGGCAGGTCGTCGCCCAGCAGGTGAATGCGGCTGTCGTTGAACTCGCCTTCGCGCCGGCGGGCAACGTCGCCGCAGAGCCCCACCGGCACGCCGAGCGTTGCGGCAGCGGCGGGCAGGGCCTGGTGCATATAGGCGTCGCTTTCCGGCTGCCCGCTGGCAAACAGCACCATGGAGACATGCAGGCGCGTGACGGCCTGGGGCAGTACATCCAGCGGTAGGCTGTGGTCCATCAGCTGCACCTGATAGCCGTGTTCGCTGGCCAGCAGCGCGGCCATCAGTGCCCACAGCGGACCGGGCTCGTCAGGCAACGGGGCAATCAGCACTAGAGGCCCGCGGGTGGCCTGGTTGGCATGGTGCAGGCGAATGCCTGCCTGGCTGCGCAGCAATGCTTCAAGGGTGCGGCGGGCCAGCACGTCCGGCGTGCTCTGCCAGCGCGTTTCCAGTGTTTTGATGGCCGGCTGCCATAGCTCATTGATGGCGACACTCAGCGGGTAGAGCGCCAGGCTCTGGTGATACAGTGCCTGTAGTCCCTGTGTATCCAGCGCCTCGACCATGGCAATGAGTTGCTGGCGCTGGCTTTCCCAGTCGTGGCTGGCGGGCGCCGGCGTTTCCACGGCTTCCGGCTGATTGATCAGCTCCGCTACCTGACTGACCGACACCCCACGGTTGAGCCATTGCAGAATGCGCTCAATGCGGGTGATGTCATCCTGGGCATAGAGGCGGTGGCCCTTGGGCGTGCGCTGTGGGCAAATCAGGCCGTAGCGTCGCTCCCAGGCACGCAGGGTCACCGAATTGACCCCCGTCAGCCGGGAGACCTCCCGAATGGGATACAGCGGGGTATCAGGGGGATGGGTCGCCTTGTTGTTCATGGGCGCCTGTGCCTTTTGGATGCCATGGTGAACACGCTCTTGAAAAGTTAGCCGCATATTATACACGTAACCTTTGTACAACTTGTGGAACGCAAGCACAACCGGAAAACTTCCGGCGGAGGTGTAGCCCCAAGCGGTGACTCGACAGCCGTGTATGAGTGTCCTGTACAGCCGGCTTGCATGGTTGCCCGTCGCTTCTCCGGCAGGGCGTATCAGTGTCGTATAGTTAACGTATAATATGAATTGAGCTTTAGTGACATTGTGCTTTACTGAGAAGGTAAAGCGTGGGGGCGCTTGCCATGCGACGGTAATGCCGCCGCCCTACCGGGAAAGGAGTCTTTTATGCGTGTATTGATCACCGGCGGCAGCGGTTTTGTCGGTCGGCGCCTGTGCGAAACCCTGGCGCGCCAGGGGCATGGCCTGCAGGTGGTGTCGCGTGCGCCGGCAAGGGCGCGCGCGCAGCTGCCGGACGGTTGTGACGTGCGCGACAGTGCCCTGGCATTTGCCGACACGCCGCCCGAGGCGCTGATCAATCTGGCCGGTGAATCCATTGCCGTCAAACGCTGGAGCGAGGCGCAGAAGAGCGAAATGATCGATTCGCGCCTGCACGCGACCGGAGAGCTTGCAGCGCTGTGCGAGCGGCTGAAAGAAGGCGGTGAGCCGCTGCCGGCGGTGCTGGTATCGGCCTCGGCCATGGGCTACTACGGTGAGCAAAACGATGGCGATCAGAACGATACCGTGGTCAGCGAAGACACCCCGCCCCATGATGAATTTGCCCACCGGCTGTGCGCGCGCTGGGAAGCGGCGGCACAGCCGGTGGCCGAGCTTGGCGTGCGCACGGCAATTGTGCGGATCGGGCTGGTGCTCGGCGAAGGCGGGGGCAGCCTTGAGAAAATGCTGCCGCCGTTCAGGTGGGGCGTAGGTGGTCGTTTTGGCAACGGTCGCCAGTTCATGCCGTGGATTCATCGTGATGATCTGGTCGCGGCCATCAGTTTCCTGCTGGGGCGCGAATCAGCCAGCGGCGTGTATAACGCCAGTGCGCCGCACCCGGTCACCAACGCCGAATTTACCCGTACGCTGGGGCAGGTGCTGCATCGTCCGGCGGTGCTGCCGGTACCCGCCTTGGTGTTGAAGGCGGGGCTCGGGGAAATGTCGCGCCTGCTGCTGACCGGTGCCGACATGCGCCCGGTGCGCCTGCAGCAGGCAGGATTCACCTTTCGTTACCGTACGCTCGACCGCGCGCTGGAGGCCATTTTGTCTTCACGCCCGGCTGCCCGGGGCTAGCTATCCGTATCCACGGTGATGACTACCCGCACGGCGTCGAGACGCAGGCGGGTGGACTCAATCGCTTCGCTGAGTGCCGTACGCTCGTTTTCCAGGGCGTCAAGTTCGGTGCTGCGCACCGCCGGGTTGTGTTCGGCAAGCGCCTTGAGTCGGGCAAGTTCGCCGTCCAGTTGAGTACGCATGCGCGTTTCGGCGGCTTCCACAATGCTGGAAAGCTCGCGTTCGGCTTCGCTTTCGCCCTGATCAAGCAGCCCGCGCAGCTGGTCGTGGCGGCTTTTGATCAGGTCCCGCGAGAGCGATTTATTGACCTTTTGCAGGTTTTTCCCCAGCCCGGTAAAGGAGATCCTGTCGGTCAGGTTGGCGCCGGATTCATCCAGCAGTACGCGTACGGCGGTGGGTGGCAGAAAGCGGTTCAGGTGTAGCCGTGTGGGTGCCGGGCAATGGGTGCGAAACACCAGCTCGGCCATCAGCCGGCCGCCGGGAATCGACGGATGCCTGAACAGCGCGAGTGCTGTATTGCCCATGGTGCCGTCCACAATGCGGCCCATCATTTCGCGTAGCAGCGGATGCTCCCAGGAAAGCCGCTGCACGTCGTCCCGGGCCAGCGCCTTGTCGCGATGGTAAGTCGCGGTAAAACCGTCTTCGCCCTTGGCCAGCCCCGGCAGGCCGTCGAGCATCTGCTGGCTGGGTTTCAGGTGCATCAGCCCGTCGCCGATGTCCTTGCTGTCGACGCCGAAAATATCCAGCGCGCGCTCGACGTAGCGGAGTAGTGCGCGGTCGTCGTCCAGCTCGCGTACAGCTGCGATCATGCGCTCGGCGCGCTCGGGGCGGCAGGCGTTGAGCTCCAGCAGGCGGTTGCGTCCGGCATCGCGTTCAGCGAGTTTGGCCGTATACAGCGCGTGGGTTTCCGCGATGATCTCGTCGAGTTCGTCGTTGTCCAGCAGGGCGTCGGCCAGCGCATCGCCAAAGGCATCGAACAGGTCGCTGCCTACGCCGTGGGGCGCGCTGAAGGCGCCCATGCCTTCGTGGTACCAGCGCATCAGTCGCTCGCCGGGGCTGTGCTCGAACTGGGGCACGTGGATTTCGATGGTGTGCTGCTGGCCGATGCGGTCCAGCCGGCCGATGCGCTGCTCCAGCTGGTCGGGGTGCTGGGGCATGTCGAACATCACCAGGTGGCGGCAGAACTGAAAGTTACGGCCTTCGGAGCCGATTTCCGAGCATACCAGCACCTGGCAGCCGTCTTCGTCGTCGGCGAAAGCCGCCGCAGCGCGGTCACGTTCGATCAGTGACAGATCCTCGTGGAAGACCGGAGCGTGGTAGCCGCCCAGGGTGCGCAGCCCTTCAGACAGGCCTTCGGCGGTTTCGCGATGGTGGGCGATGATCAGCACTTTTTCACCGGCAAAACCGGCTTCGTCATCGCTCAGCCGTTCCAGCAGCCAGTTGACGCGCGGGTCGATGTGCCACCAGTCCTCGGCGTTGGGTGGATCGTTTTCAAGCGCGCGGTACATGGCATCGGGGTAGATCAGCACGTCCGGGTGATCCATGCCGGTTTCGATCAGCAGCTCATCGAGGTAGTCCTCGTCGCGCTCCAGGCGGCGCAGCACCCGGCGGTAGGCCGAGGGCAAGGCAAGCGGCGCGACGTGCAGGTGGCGCTGGGGAAAGCCGCCCACGTGGCGCCGGCTGTTGCGAAACATCACCCGGCCGGTGCCGTGGCGGTCAAGCAGAGCGTCGCGCAGCTGGTCGCGCGCGGTGTCCTGCTGATGAGCGTCGGCTTCGCTATTGGTTAGCGTCGCCAGCAGAGCCTGGCTGTCGCGATCGTCAATCACCGCGTCTATCGCGGCGCGCGCGTCAGCGCTTTGGGGCAGGGCGTCGAGGGCTTCGATGGCGGCGGCGACGTCGGCGTAGTGACGCTCTTCCTCCTTGAAGCGGGCGATGTCGTGGTAGCGCTCGGGATCGAGCAACCGCAGGCGGGCAAAGTGGCTTTCGATGCCCATCTGCTCGGGCGTGGCGGTGAGCAGCAGCAGCCCTTCGATTTCGGCGGCCAGCGCTTCGACGCACTGGTAGCCGGCGCCGCTGCCATCTTCACTCCAGTCAAGGTGGTGCGCCTCGTCCACGATCAGCAGGTCAAAGTGGGCCTCAAGTGCCTGCTGTTGGCGGTTGGGGTTGGCGAACAGCCAGCCCTGGCTCGCCAGAATGACCTGGCCGCTGTCAAAGGGGTTTCCTTCACCCAACGCCTGGCTCTGATCTTCGTCAAGCAGGGTCACGCTCAGGGCAAAGCGGCGCAGCAGCTCGACCAGCCATTGGTGGGTGAGGCTGTCGGGCACGGTGATCAGCGCGCGTTCCACGCGACCGGCAAGCAGCAGGCGATGCAGAATCAGCCCGGCCTCGATGGTTTTGCCCAGCCCGACCTCGTCGGCGAGCAGCACGCGCGGCGCATGGCGGCGGGCGACTTCGTCGGCGATGTAGAGCTGGTGGGGAATCAGGTCAATGCGCGGCCCGGCAAAGCCCAGCGCCGGATGCTTTTCGGTGCGCTGGTAGTGGTGCAGGGTGCGAAAGCGCAGGTCAAACCAGTCGTTACGGTCGACCTGACCGGTCAGCAATCGGTCTCGGGCCTGGTCGAACTGCATGGTGTCGGCGAGCTTGGTTTCGGGGAGTTCGCCGGCATCGCCGTTGGCGTTCTTGCCGAGGTAGATGATCAACCCCTGGTGTTCCCGGCTGTCGTCGACAATCATCTGCCAGCCGTCGGCGGCGGTAACGCGGTCGCCGCTGCCAAAGGCAACCCGGGTGAGCGGTGCCTGGCGGGTGTTGTAGGTGCGGGTTTCCTGGCTGGCGCTGAACAGGATGGTCACGCTGCGGGCGTCGCAGTTAAGCACGGTGCCAAGCCCGAGTTCGGCTTCGCCGTCGCTGATCCAGCGCTGGCCGGGAGAAAAGTCGCTCATGGTGCCTCGGAGGATGCAGTAAATCGGGACGGGCGCCGCCGGCAGGAAAACCGGCGGCGCATTCAGGGCGGGGGATTCTAACGCAAAGCGGCGGGAGGATTAAGGTGCGACGAAAGGTTTAGCCGGGCGGGCCGGCTGAAACATGGAATGTCAGTGGGCCAGCCAGCGATTCAGCGTGGCCCGGGTCAGCTCGCCGGCATGGCGTTGCTGTACCTGGCCCCGGGCGTCAAGCAGCAGAGTGGTGGGTAGCCCGGGCGTTTCAAACGCGGTCATCAGCCGCTGCTGCGGGTCGCGCAGGGCGGTGTCAAAGTTTAGGCCTTGACTGTCCAGATAGCGCACCACCGGCAGCAGGTCCTCGCCCTGGTTGACGATCACCACGCGCACATCGCCGCGCTGGCCGAACTCTTCCAGCAGCGGCATTTCGCGCCGGCACGGTGGGCACCAGGTCGCCCACAGGTTGACGATCACCGGCGTGTCGTCGCCTGCTGCCAGCGAGGCCAGTGCCACCGGGTTGCCGTCCAGGTCGTCCAGGGTGATGTCGGGCAGGGTGCGTTGGGCATCGCTGCCGCCCAGCGGCGAGAATACCGTTAGCCCCAGCCACAGTCCGAAGGTGGCGAACAGCAATACCGCAACCCGCATGAGGGCCGCCAGCCGGTGGCGCAGCGTTACGGCGCTGTAGCCCAGTGCGCCGATCAGCCCGATGGTGCCGTGATAGCCGGGCTGCCAGAGCTTGAGCGCGGCCAGCGGTTCGGTGGCGTAGCTGTCTGCGTGAAGCGCGACGTGGCCCAGTCGTGCGGCCACTACCCAGGCGATGATTGCGCCGCTGAACCAGCGCTTGCGCGCGGTGGGTGACAGGTCGGAAAAATAGCGTGCGCCGGCCAGCAGCAAAAGGGCGCAGATCAGGGCGTAAAGGCGCGGCAGCGAAATCAGCACCGGCCCCAGCGCAATGGCATTCATGATGGTTTGACCCCGTGGAATCCTTCAGTCAGCTCGCGTTTTTACCCGGCCGGTGCGTGTCGAGCGCATACGGTAAAGCGTGGTAAACGGATACAATGGGCGACTTTATCATGGGATAGCCAACCGGAGGCGCTTTATGGCACAGCCAACCTACGACCCCTTGCGAGCGCTTGCGATCGGCTCTCAGGCGGCGGGGCTGATCGTGATCATCCTGCTGGAAACCGTGCTGGGTGACGCCGCGCGGGCGTGGCAGGGTGTCACGCTTGGGCTGATGGTGGCCGCCGCGCTGGGGGTTGCCGTGGCAAGGCTTTACCGGCGCAAGCGCGCCCAGCGCGAACGGGCGCGCCGCCGGGAGGACGATGTAAAACGGTAAGCAGGTAAGGGCAGAAACGAAAACAGCCCGCCAAGGGCGGGCTGTTGGAGCACAAGGAGCCGGAAGATAAGCCGCTGGTGCTTACTTCTTGCTGGCGCGCTTGCGTTCGTTTTCCGTGAGGTGCTTCTTGCGCAAACGAATATTGCTGGGTGTGACTTCTACCAGCTCGTCGTCGTCAAGGAACTCGATGGCTTGTTCAAGGGTAAAGCGAACCGGCGGCGTCAGCACGAGGTTTTCATCGGTGCCCGAGGCGCGCATGTTGTCGACTTTCTTGGCCTTGGTCGGGTTGACGGCCATGTCGTCAGCGCGGTTGTTGATGCCGATGAGCATGCCCTCGTAAACCTCGGTGCCGTGCTCGGCGAGCATCTTGCCGCGGTCCTGCAGGGTGAACAGCGCATAGGCCACGGCCTTGCCGGTGGCCATGGACACCAGTACGCCGTTGCGGCGTTCGGTGCCGGCATCGGGCTTGAGTGCGCCGTAATGGTCAAAGCGGCTGGTGAGGATGCCGGTGCCCGAGGTCAGCGTCATGAACTGGCCACGGAAACCGATCAGCCCGCGCGCGGGGATCAAAAAGTCCAGACGTACGCGCCCCTTGCCGTCAGGGTTCATGTTGGTCATCTCGCCCTTGCGGTAGCCGAGCTCCTCCATGATGGAACCCTGGTGCTGCTCTTCGCAGTCGATGATGACTTCTTCGTAGGGCTCCTGCTGTTCGCCGTCAATCTCGCGAATGATGACTTCGGGGCGGCCCACGGCCAGCTCGAAGCCTTCACGGCGCATGGACTCGATGAGTACCGACAGGTGCAGCTCGCCGCGTCCGGAAACGATGAATTTCTCCGGAGTCTCGCCGTCTTCCACCCGCAGCGCCACGTTGTGGATCAGCTCCTGTTCGAGGCGATCCTTGATGTTGCGGCTGGTGACGAACTTGCCTTCCTTGCCGGCAAACGGCGAATCGTTGACCTGGAACGTCATCGACACGGTAGGCTCGTCGACCGATAGCGGCGGCAGCGCTTCGGCGGCGGCGGGGTCACACAGCGTGTCGGAAATGGCCAGGTTCTCGATGCCGGTAATGCAGATAATATCGCCGGCGGTGGCCTCGTCGGTTTGCACCCGATCCAGCCCCATGTGGGTCATGACCTGAGCCACCTTGCCTTTACGCTCCTTGCCTTCCTTGCTGATCACGGTGACCTGCTGGTTGGGCTTGACGCTGCCGCGTGTGACGCGGCCAAGGCCGATAACGCCGACGTAGCTGTTGTAGTCGAGCGCCGAGATCTGCATCTGGAAGGGGCCGTCAACTTCCACCTTGGGCGGCTCGACAATATCCACGATGGAATGGAACATGGGCGACATGTCGTCGGCCAGCTCCTCGGGCTCCGGGCCGGCAATGCCGTTGAGCGCCGAGCAGTAGATGATCGGGAAGTCGAGCTGTTCGTCACTGGCGCCGAGGTTGTCGAACAGGTCAAAGATCTGGTCGATAACCCAGTCCGGGCGCGCGCCGGGGCGGTCGATCTTGTTGACCACCACAATGGGCTTGAGGCCCTTATCAAAGGCTTTCTGGGTCACAAAACGGGTTTGCGGCATGGGGCCGTCAACGGCATCCACCAGCAGCAGTACCGAATCGACCATCGAGAGAACACGCTCTACTTCGCCGCCAAAATCCGCGTGTCCGGGGGTGTCCACAATGTTGATGTGGTAGTCGGTGCCGGCGTCGCTTTGCCACTGAATGGCAGTGTTTTTGGCCAGGATGGTAATGCCGCGCTCTTTTTCCTGGTCGTTGGAGTCCATGACCCGCTCCTGGCCTTCGGCCTTGCGGTCAAGCGTGCCGGACTGACTCAGGAGTTTGTCCACCAGGGTGGTTTTACCGTGGTCGACGTGGGCGATGATGGCGATGTTGCGAAGATTCTCGATCACGAAGCGATCCTGCTTGAAAAAAATAGGGCAGCATTATAGGGGGAGGAAGCGCGTCGCGGCTAGCACTGTGTTTAAACGGTGAGGCATATGACCCGCAGGCGGTGCTGGTGGGTTGCGCTCAGGGTGGCACGACTTAGGTCGGGGGCAAGATGCTTTTCGCCGCTGCAACGCATCCGGTAAGATAGCCGTTTTCCCAGGTGGGGCAGGCACATGACCATCGGCAACCTGATGCGTTTGTTAAGCGACGGCGGGGTGCATTCCGGCGAGCAGCTGGGCCAGGCGCTGGGCATCTCCCGGGCGGCAGTATGGAAACAGCTGAAAAAGCTGGAAGCAATGGGTGTGGAGCTGGCGGCCGTCAAGGGGCGTGGCTATCGCCTGGTACAACCGCTGACGCCGCTGGACGGTGCGCGCATTGTGGCACACCTTCCCGCTGAGGCGCGGCGTCGGCTTACTCGGCTGTTTGTGGAAGACACGCTGCCGTCGAGCAATGAATATATCCGCCAGCGTTTCGGGCAGGGGGCCGGCCATGGCGAGGTGTGCTTTGTCGAGCTGCAAACCGCCGGGCGCGGGCGGCGTGGTCGCACATGGGTGACGCCCTGGGGGCAAAGCCTGATGCTTTCGGTTGGTTGGCGCTTTGACAGCGGTGTTGCCACGCTTGAGGGACTGAGCCTGGCGGTGGGCGTGGTGGTGTCTCAGGTACTTGAGCATCACGGCGCCCGGCCGCAGCTGAAGTGGCCCAACGATATTCTACTGGCAACGCCGGATGGAGCGCTTGCCAAGCTGGCCGGCATTCTGGTGGAAGTGACCGGCGATGCGGCGGGGCCGTGTGACGTGGTCATGGGCATGGGCATGAACCTGTCGCTGCCCATGGCCATGCGCGAGGAAATCGGCCAGCCGGTCGCCATGCTTGCCGATGCTTGCCCCGACATTGACCGCAACGTGCTCGCTGCCGACGTGGTGGCCGGGCTTTTGGGCATGCTGGCGACTTTCGAAACCCACGGTTTTGGTGCCTGGCAGGCAGCATGGAATCAGCGCCATGCTTACGCGGGTCAGGCAGTAGACGTGTTGGTGGGTAATGCGCGCAGTACTGCGGTGGCCGGTGAGGCAGATGCCGGTGGTAATCTCTGGGTGCGTGAAGACGGCCACGACCGGCGGCTGGCCGGCGGTGAAATCAGCGTGCGCAGGCGGCCATGATTCTTGACCTGGATATCGGTAATACGCTGTCGAAATGGCGGCTGAAAGACACCGAAAGTAGCGAAATCCGCTCCCGCGGGGCCGTCTGGACCCGGGAAGAGTGGCGTCCGGGGGCGGACATTCCCGACCTGGACGTCGTCGAGGCGGTGCGCATCTCAAGCGTGGCGCGCCGCGCAGTGCTGGAGGAGACCGTGGAGCTTTTGCGCCGCGATGTGTCCCGGGTTTACGTGGCACGCTCTACCCGGGAGGCGCTTGGCGTAACCAACGGCTACGGTGAGCCGTGGCGGCTGGGCGTGGATCGCTGGCTGGGAGCTCTGGCCGGGTATCAACTGGCCGGCGGCTGCTGCGCGGTAGACTGCGGGAGCGCGATTACCGTGGACTTTGTGCTGCCCGGCGGCGCTCACATTGGGGGCTATATTGTCCCCGGATTGCGGCTGATGAAAGAGAGCCTCAAGCTGGGGACGCGCAACGTCTCCATTGACCCCGAGGGCGAAGCGGATACGCTGCTCACACCAGGGCGCTCTACCGTGGATGCGGTCAATCATGGCATTTATATGGCTGCCACCAGCGCGGTGCATCGTATGTATAGTGAGGTGTGCGACCAGCACGGCGTGGCCTTGCCGCTGTTATTGACCGGCGGCGATGCCCGAGTGGTTTCCCGGGGAATGCATGTGCCCCATGCCGTCTGGCCGGATATGGTCTACGGCGGGCTTGAGGCCTGCTTTCCGCTGACCATGGCCGAGCGCGCCGGGAAGATGGCCGGGGCGCCTGGCGTGCCTGGCACGCTGGCGCTGGAAAAAATCCGCGCAGGCCTTGCATTCTCCATGTTGCTTTGACAGAATGCAGCGCGTTCCAAGGCGGAAAGCAGCGAGCGCGACGCGTTGGCTGGATGTTGATGGTATTGTTTTTAATCGCGTTTTATTGCGTTTTTTAGTAGCAGCCGGTTGACATTGCTTTGGAGGGTGGTATAATTCGCCGCCAACGTTGGAGGGGTTCCCGAGTGGCCAAAGGGAGCAGACTGTAAATCTGCCGCGAAAGCTTCGAAGGTTCGAATCCTTCTCCCTCCACCAGATTTTGGATTGACAGCCATAAGTTGTCAGGCGGGCAGTGTAAGTCGTGCGGGCATAGTTCAATGGTAGAACCTCAGCCTTCCAAGCTGATGATGCGGGTTCGATCCCCGCTGCCCGCTCCAGTTTTGCGCTCGGCTACAAGAATTGCGCTCATGTAGCTCAGGGGTAGAGCACACCCTTGGTAAGGGTGAGGTCGACGGTTCAATTCCGTCCATGAGCTCCACATTGCAAGGAAGGCGAGCCTGGCTCGCTTTTTTTGTCTCTGCCGGTATGTGTTGTGCCGGTGGGGAAGAGGGGTTGTCAGGCGGAAGTTTATCCGCTAGTATGACGACCGCTGTTACTCGGGGTCGCAACGACTTCGTAACAGCAACGATACAGGCCAGTGGCTCAATTGGCAGAGCAGCGGTCTCCAAAACCGCAGGTTGGGGGTTCGAGTCCCTCCTGGCCTGCCAGCTTTCCCCAAGTTGGCGTGCCTTTCCAGATTTCCTTTATCGTTTGCCGCACTCCCGAGGAGTCTCGTTTTTATGAAGCCTAATTCTGTAAAACATGGCGCCGAGGTGCAACAAACGCGCCATGACGGGCTCAAGTGGGTGGCGGTAGTCGCGTTGTTGGCAGTTGCAGTGGTAGGTAACACCTGGTTTTCCGGTGTTGGCCTTTTGTACCGTGTGCTGGGCGTTGTGGTTTTTTGCCTGCTCGCCGCTGCGGTTGCGTTTACCACGACCAGGGGGCGCAGTCTGGTCACCCTGGCTCGTGAGTCCAGGAAAGAAATTCAGCGCGTTGTCTGGCCCACGCGGGCAGAGACCGTGCAAACAACCGCAATTGTGCTGGTCGCCGTCATGGTGGTTGGCCTTTTGCTGTGGTTAATTGATACGCTTCTCGGCTGGGCGATGTCCGGCGTGATCGGTTAGGAGTTTTCATGTCCAAGCGTTGGTACGTCGTTCACGCATATTCCGGTTTTGAAAAGCATGTCATGCGTTCGCTGACCGAGCGTGTGAAGCTTTATGGCGTTGAGGACCGCTTTGGCGAGATTCTTGTGCCGACCGAAGAAGTCGTTGAGATGCGTGACGGCAAGCGCCGTAAAAGCGAGCGCAAGTTCTATCCCGGCTATGTGCTGGTCGAGATGGAAATGGCCGACGATACCTGGCATCTGGTCAACGAAACGCCCCGGGTCATGGGGTTTATCGGCGGCACCAAGGACAAGCCCGCGCCTATCACCACCCGCGAAGCAGAGTCCATCCTGCGCCGGGTGAAGGATGGCACCGACAAGCCGCGGCCGAAAACCATGTTCGAGCCGGGCCAGTCCGTGCGCGTCACCGACGGCCCCTTCGCCGACTTCAACGGCGTGGTCGAGGAAGTCAACTACGAGAAGAGCCGTCTGCAGGTCAGTGTGCTGATCTTTGGGCGTGCTACGCCGGTTGAGCTTGAGTTCGCCCAGGTCGAAAAAGAGTAGGCGAAAAGCTCATCAGCTCAGGCACGGCTGAACAGATTAAACGTGTAAACCGCCCTTGAGGGCGGTTTACTGTCACCGGGAAGCCGCAAGGCGTTATTACCCATCTGGAGTAGAAAATGGCCAAGAAAGTACAGGCTTATATCAAGCTGCAGGTTGCTGCAGGTAAAGCCAACCCGAGTCCGCCCGTGGGCCCCGCGCTGGGTCAGCACGGCGTGAATATCATGGAATTCTGCAAGGCGTTCAACGCCGAGACTCAAGACATTGAGCCCGGCCTGCCGACGCCTGTAGTGATTACCGTCTATTCTGACCGTAGCTTCACGTTTGTTACCAAAACGCCGCCGGCTGCCGTGCTGCTGAAAAAAGCCGCAGGCATCAAGTCGGGTTCGGGCGAGCCGAACAAGACCAAGGTCGGAAGCGTGACCCGCGAACAGCTCGAAGAGATTGCCCAGACCAAGGAGCCTGACTTGACGGCTGCCGATCTCGACGCCGCGGTGCGTACCATTGCTGGTAGCGCCCGTAGCATGGGTCTTAACGTGGAGGGTCTGTAATCATGGCGAAGCTAACCAAGCGTGCGCAGCAAATTCGCGCAAAAGTCGATTCCAACAAGACCTACTCCATTGATGAAGCGGTAGCTCTGCTGTCTGAGCTGTCTACCGTCAATTTCAAGGAGTCCGTGGATGTCGCCGTTAACCTGGGCGTTGATCCGCGTAAATCCGACCAGGTCGTGCGCGGTGCCACCGTGATGCCCAATGGTACCGGCAAGGACGTGCGTGTCGCCGTCTTTACCCAGGGTGCCAACGAGCAGGCGGCTAAAGATGCCGGTGCCGACATCGTCGGTATGGACGATCTGGCGGCGGAAGTGAAGAAAGGCAACCTCGACTTTGACGTCGTTGTTGCCTCTCCCGACGCCATGCGCGTTGTCGGCCAGCTGGGTCAGATTCTGGGTCCGCGCGGCCTGATGCCAAACCCCAAGGTCGGCACGGTTACTCCGGACGTGGCCACAGCGGTCAAGAACGCCAAGGCCGGTCAGGTACGTTTCCGTACCGACAAGAACGGCATTATTCACACGACGCTTGGCAAGGCTGATTTTGACGCCACTGCCATCAAGGGTAACCTCGAAGCGCTGGTCGCTGACCTGAAGCGTCTCAAACCGAGCACGTCCAAGGGTATCTACTTCAAGAAGATGACGCTGTCCACCACCATGGGGCCAGGTCTGACGATTGATCACGCCGCGCTGGTATAAGCCCGGCAGTGAAGCCCGAACAAGCACCCGGCCAGGCGCGTTGCCCGGCTGGGTGCCGGAAGAAGTTTTAATGAGCAAGAACTTTGCGGTCTCCGTGCTGAATGCGGTGCACCGTCAAAGACCGCAGGTGTCGTTGTCTGCTTCCGGGTAGAAAAAACGGCTTAATGCACAAGCGCCTGCGCAGATGGTGTTGCTGCCAGCCAGTGCAACGTCACGCTAACGTGTAGCGTTGTCCTTTCTGGTGAGCACCATCTCTATACGGCTTTCCGCTACCTTCGGGTTCGGAAAGGGATGGTAACTCCGGAATCTGGTGACAGATTTCGGCACGAAGGAGTGATCACTGTGCCACTAGCACTTGAAGGCAAGAAAGCGATTGTTGCCGAAGTCAGTGAAGCGGCCAAGGACGCACTCTCCGTCGTTGTTGCCGATTCTCGTGGCGTTGCGGTCGACAAGATGACCGACCTGCGCAAGCAGGCCCGCGAGAATGGCGTCCAGATCCGTGTTGTGCGCAACACCCTGGCACGCCGCGCCCTGACAGGTACTCAGTGGGAGTGCCTGAACGAGACGTTTGTAGGTCCGACCCTGCTGGCTTTTTCCAATGAACATCCCGGCGCTGCTGCGCGTCTGTTCAAGGATTTCATCAAAGCCGCACCGGATTTCGAAGTCAAGGCGCTGGCCTACGAAGGTGAGCTGATTCCGGCTGCCGACATTGACCGTCTGGCAAGTCTGCCGACCTACGACGAGGCAATCGCCCAGTTGATGTCGGTCATGAAAGAAGCTTCCGCTGGCAAGCTGGTTCGTACGCTGGATGCCCTGCGCGTCCAGAAAGAAGAAGAGGCGGCGTAAGCCACTTTTCCGCAGGCTCCGGCTGCATGAACCAGGCAAAACTTTTGAGTTTCGCCGATGCGAAACTCCCGCAACGTTAGGAATGAAACAATGGCACTGAGCAAAGACGATATCATCAACGCCGTCGCCGACATGTCCGTGATGGAAGTCGCCGAACTGATCGAAGCGATGGAAGAGAAGTTTGGCGTAACCGCAGCAGCAGCTGTCGTTGCCGGCCCGGGCGGCGGTGAAGCCGAAGCCGCTGAAGAACAGACTGAATTTGACCTGGTGCTGACCGGCGCTGGCGACAAGAAAGTCAACGTGATCAAGGCCGTTCGTGAGATCACAGGCCTTGGCCTGAAGGAAGCCAAGGGTGCCGTTGACGGCGCGCCGGCGACCATCAAGGAAGGCATGTCCAAGGACGACGCTGAAGCAGCGAAGACCAAGCTGGAAGACGCTGGCGCCTCCGTCGAGCTCAAGTAATCTTGATGCTGTCGGCTTTACGCGCTGCGTAAGCTTACTCGGCTGGCGGCGGGCCTTTCCCGCTGCCGGCCTTTTTCTGTTGCTGTCATGCTGTGATAATGGTGTTTTTCGGTCCTTGAGTGGCCGGCCAGCAAAAAAACGGCAGAAACAGCAATAGAAGGCGTTGAAAAACGCCACGACATAAAGATTTTTGACGGCGAGCTACCCATCCAGGAGCTTGCTGTCTGCGTCTGAAACGCCCGCGGGGCAGATGACCACGCGCATCGGTCACCCATGGTGAACAAGCTGGGGAATACAGATGGCTTACTCATACACTGAGAAAAAACGCATCCGCAAGGATTTCGGCAAACTGCCCCAAGTGATGGATGTGCCTTACTTGCTGGCCATCCAGCTTGATTCCTACTACGACTTTCTCCAGCAGGATCGTTCGCCTGATGAGCGTCACGAAGTCGGTTTGCACGCGGCGTTCAAGTCCGTGTTTCCGATCGAGAGCTTCTCCGGTAATGCGGCACTTGAATATGTCAGCTACCGTTTCGGCACGCCGGCGTTCGATGTCAAGGAGTGTCAACTGCGCGGCGTGACGTACTCCGCCCCGCTGCGCGTCAAGGTTCGCTTGATCATCTATGATCGCGATTCCTCGAACAAGGCAATCAAGGATATCAAGGAGCAGGAAGTCTACATGGGGGAAATCCCCCTGATGACCGAAAACGGTACCTTCGTGATCAACGGTACCGAGCGCGTCATCGTCTCCCAGCTCCACCGCTCGCCGGGTGTGTTCTTTGACCACGACAAGGGCAAGAGTCACTCTTCCGGCAAGCTGTTGTACTCGGCCCGCGTGATTCCCTACCGCGGCTCCTGGCTCGACTTCGAGTTCGATCCCAAGGACAACGTCTTTGTGCGTATTGACCGTCGCCGCAAGTTGCCGGCGTCCGTGCTCATGCGCGCACTGGGCATGAGCGCCGAAGAAATCCTGGCCGAATTCTTTGATACCAGCGTATTCCACATCGAGAAAAACGGTTTTGCCGTGGAGCTGGTACCGTCACGCCTGCGCGGTGAAACCGCGACGTTCGACATCAAGGACGGCGACGGTAACATCATCGTTGAAGAAAGCCGCCGGGTGACTCAGAAGCACATCCGCCAGCTGGAAAAAACCGGGCTGGACCGTCTGGAAGTGCCGATGGAGTACCTGTTCGGCAAGGTGTTGGCCAAAGACCAGATCGACGCCAAAACCGGCGAGCTGATCTGCCCGTGCAACACTGAAATCACCCCGGAGCTGTTGGAGAAAATCGGGCAGGGCGGTATTACCCAGCTCGAAACGCTTTATACCAACGACCTCGACTGCGGTTCGTTCATTTCCGACACCCTGCGCCTGGATACCACCGGCTCGCGCCTTGAAGCGCTGGTGGAAATCTACCGCATGATGCGCCCCGGCGAGCCGCCGACCAAGGAAGCTGCCGAGACGCTGTTCCACAACCTGTTCTTCTCCGAGGATCGCTACGATCTTTCGGGCGTAGGCCGCATGAAGTTCAACCGTCGCCTGCGTCGTGATGCCGACACCGGCTCCGGCGTGCTGGGCCGCGAAGACATTCTTGACGTGCTGCGCGAGCTGATCAGCATCCGTAACGGCTTTGGCGATGTCGATGACATCGACCACCTGGGTAACCGCCGTATCCGCTGTGTGGGCGAAATGGCCGAAAACCAGTTCCGCGTGGGTCTGGTGCGGGTCGAGCGCGCCGTGCGCGAGCGCCTGTCCATGGCCGAAAGCGAAGGCCTGATGCCCCAGGACCTGATCAACGCCAAGCCGGTGGCGGCAGCGGTGAAAGAGTTCTTTGGCTCAAGCCAGCTCTCGCAGTTCATGGACCAGAACAACCCGCTGTCCGAGGTCACCCACAAGCGCCGCGTCTCCGCGCTTGGGCCGGGCGGTCTGACCCGTGAACGCGCCGGTTTCGAGGTGCGCGACGTACACGCCACTCACTATGGCCGTCTGTGCCCGATCGAAACGCCGGAAGGCCCGAACATCGGTCTGATCAACTCGCTGGCGACCTACAGCCATACCAACAGCTACGGCTTTCTGGAAACGCCGTACCGCAAGGTCGTCGACAGCCAGGTCACCGACGAGGTGGTGTATCTCTCGGCCATCGAGGAAGGCGATTTCGTTATCGCCCAGGCCTCTGCCGCCGTGGACGAAAGCGGCAGGCTGATTGACGATCTGGTGCAGGTGCGTCACCGCGGTGAAACCACCTTCATGCGCCCCGAGCAGGTTACCCGCATGGACGTGTCGCCGCGTCAGGTGGTGTCCGTGGCCGCCGCGCTGATTCCGTTCCTCGAGCACGATGATGCCAACCGCGCCCTGATGGGGGCGAACATGCAGCGTCAGGCCGTGCCCACGCTGCGCGCCGACAAGCCGCTGGTGGGTACCGGCATGGAGCGCTTCGTGGCACGCGACTCGGGCGTGTGCGCCGTGGCGACCCGTGGCGGGGTGATCGATTCCGTCGATGCCCGCCGCGTGGTAGTACGGGTCAATGAAGATGAGATCATCGGCGGCGAGGCCGGCGTTGATATCTACAATCTGACCAAGTACGTGCGCTCGAACCAGAATACCTGCATGAACCAGCGTCCGATCGTACGCCCGGGCGACGACGTGGCACGCGGCGATATTCTCGCTGACGGCCCGTCCGTCGACATGGGCGACCTGGCGCTGGGTCAGAACATGCGCATGGCGTTCATGCCGTGGAACGGTTACAACTTCGAGGACTCCATCCTCATTTCCGAGCGGGTGGCTCAGGAAGACCGTTTCACCACGATCCACATTCAGGAACTGACGTGTGTCTCGCGCGACACCAAACTGGGGCCGGAAGAAATTACCTCGGACATTCCCAACGTCGGTGAATCGGCGCTTGGCAAGCTGGATGACGCGGGCGTGGTCTATATCGGTGCCGAAGTCGGCCCGGGCGATATTCTCGTGGGCAAGGTGACGCCCAAGGGCGAGACCCAGCTGACGCCGGAAGAAAAGCTCCTGCGTGCCATCTTCGGCGAGAAGGCCAGCGACGTGAAAGACACCTCGCTGCGCGCGCCGACCGGCATGAAAGGTACCGTCATCGATGTGCAGGTCTTCACCCGTGACGGCGTGGAGAAGGACTCCCGTGCGCTTTCCATCGAGGAAATGCAGCTTGACGAGGTGCGTCGTGACCTGCAGGAAACCTACCGCATCGCTGAAGACGCCACTTTTGAGCGTCTCAAGCGCACCATCAGCGGTCAGGCGGTGAACGGCGGCCCCGAGCTTGCCAAGGGCGATGTGCTGGACGAGGCGTACCTGGATGCGCTGCCGCGCCAACAGTGGTTCAAGCTGCGTCTTCAGGACGAGTCCTACAACGAGCTTTTGGCCCAGGCCGACGAGCAGCTGGAAAATCGCCGCAAGGAAATGGACGAGCGCTTTGAAGACAAGAAGCGCAAGCTCACCCAGGGCGATGATCTGGCGCCGGGCGTGCTCAAGATCGTCAAGATCTACATGGCCGTGAAGCGCCGCATCCAGCCGGGCGACAAGATGGCTGGCCGTCACGGTAACAAGGGTGTTATCTCGGCGATCATGCCGATGGAAGACATGCCGTTTGATGCCCAGGGCGAGCCGGTGGATGTAGTGCTCAACCCGCTGGGTGTACCTTCGCGGATGAACGTGGGGCAGATTCTCGAGACTCACCTGGGCATGGCGTCACGTGGCCTGGGCGTGAAGATCGATGCAATGCTGCGCGATGCCCGCGAAACGCAAGTGGCGGAAATCCGCGACTTCCTGGGGCAGGTGTACAACACCGAAAGCACCTTGAAAGTCGAAGATCTGTCGCTGCTGTCCGACGATGATGTCATTGCCCTGGCGAAAAACCTCAAGGACGGCGTACCCATGGCAACGGCGGTCTTTGACGGTGCCGAAGAGCACGAGATCAAGCACCTGCTGCGGCTGGCGGACCTGCCGGATTCCGGCCAGATGACGCTTTACGACGGGCGTACCGGTGAGGAGTTTGATCGTCCGGTTACCGTTGGCTACATGTACATCCTCAAGCTCAACCACCTGGTTGATGACAAGATGCACGCGCGCTCCACCGGTTCCTACTCGCTGGTGACCCAGCAGCCGCTGGGCGGCAAGGCGCAGTTCGGTGGTCAGCGCTTCGGTGAGATGGAAGTGTGGGCGCTTGAAGCCTACGGTGCGGCTTATACGCTGCAGGAAATGCTCACGGTCAAGTCGGATGACGTCGAAGGGCGTACCAAGATGTATAAAAACATCGTGGACGGCGATCACACCATGCAGGCAGGCATGCCGGAATCCTTTAACGTGCTGGTGAAGGAAATCCGCTCGCTGGGCATCGATATCGAGTTAGAGAGCTAGGAGCCCCCAATGAAAGATTTGGTGAAAGTCCTCAAATCGCAATCTCAGTCCGAAGAATTCGACGCGATCAAGATTACCCTCGCGTCGCCGGACATGATTCGCTCCTGGTCCTTCGGTGAGGTGAAAAAGCCCGAGACCATCAACTACCGTACCTTCAAGCCGGAACGGGATGGCCTGTTCTGCGCCAAGATCTTTGGCCCGGTCAAGGACTACGAGTGCCTGTGCGGCAAGTACAAGCGCATGAAGCACCGCGGTATCATCTGTGAAAAGTGCGGCGTGGAAGTCACCAAGGCCGCCGTGCGCCGCGAGCGCATGGGCCATATCGAGCTGGCCTCGCCGGTCGCGCACATCTGGTTTCTGAAATCGCTGCCCTCGCGCATCGGCATGTTCCTTGACATGACCCTGCGCGACATCGAGCGGGTGCTTTACTTCGAGTCCTTCGTGGTAATCGACCCGGGCATGACCACGCTCGAGCGCGGTCAGTTGCTCAACGACGAGCAGTACTTCGAAGCGCTTGAAGAGTTCGGCGACGACTTTGATGCCCGCATGGGTGCCGAGGCGGTGCAGGAGCTGCTCAAGGACATCGATCTTGAAGAAGAGATCAACCAGCTGCGCGAAGAGATTCCGCAGACCAACTCCGAAACCAAGATCAAGAAGCTGTCCAAGCGCCTGAAGCTTCTGGAAGCCTTCTATTACTCCGGCAACGCGCCGGCGTGGATGGTCATGGAAGTGCTGCCGGTGCTGCCGCCGGACCTGCGTCCGTTGGTGCCGCTTGACGGCGGCCGCTTTGCGACCTCGGATCTCAACGATCTGTACCGCCGGGTGATCAACCGCAACAACCGCCTCAAGCGTTTGCTGGACCTCAGTGCGCCGGACATCATCGTGCGCAACGAAAAGCGCATGCTGCAGGAAGCGGTCGATGCGCTTTTGGATAACGGCCGCCGTGGCCGTGCCATTACCGGCTCCAACAAGCGCCCGCTGAAGTCGCTGGCCGACATGATCAAGGGCAAGCAGGGGCGTTTCCGTCAGAACCTGCTGGGCAAGCGTGTGGACTACTCCGGCCGCTCGGTCATCACCGTGGGCCCGACCCTGCGCCTGCACCAGTGTGGCCTGCCCAAGAAAATGGCGCTTGAGCTGTTCAAGCCGTTCATCTATTCCAAGCTGCAGTCGCTGGGCTACGCCTCGACGATCAAGGCGGCGAAGAAAATGGTCGAGCGCGAGCTGCCCGAGGTTTGGGACATCCTCGCCGACGTCATCCGCGAGCACCCGGTACTGCTCAACCGTGCGCCGACGCTGCACCGCCTGGGTATCCAGGCCTTCGAGCCGCTGTTGATCGAAGGCAAGGCGATCCAGCTGCACCCGCTGGTATGTGCCGCCTACAACGCCGACTTTGACGGTGACCAGATGGCCGTGCACGTTCCGCTGACGCTGGAAGCGCAGCTGGAAGCCCGTGCGCTGATGATGGCCACCAACAACGTGCTCTCGCCGGCCAACGGCGAGCCGATCATCGTGCCGTCCCAGGACGTGGTGCTGGGGCTTTACTACATGACCCGCGAGCGGATCAACGCCAAGGGCGAAGGCATGATCTTCTCCGACCTCAACGAGGTCGAGCGCGCCTTCGGCACCCAGTCGGTATCGCTGCATGCGCGCATCAAGGTGCGTCTGGATGAAGTGGATATTGACGAAGAAACCGGCGAGAAAAGCCAGCATCGACGTATCGAAGACACCACGGTGGGCCGTGCGCTGCTGTTCCGGATTCTGCCGGAAGGCGTGCCGTTCGAGCTGATCGACCAGCCGATGAAGAAAAAGGCCATCTCCGGGCTGATCAACGAGGTGTATCGCCGTTCCGGGCTCAAACCCACGGTCATCTTTGCCGATCAGCTGATGTATACCGGTTTCCGTCTGGCGACCTGGTCGGGGGCCTCCATCGGCGTGAACGACTTCGTTATTCCCGACGCCAAAACCGAGATTGTCGACGGTGCCGAAGCGGAAGTTAAAGAAATCGAAGACCAGTTCTCCTCCGGTCTTGTCACCGCGGGCGAGAAGTACAACAAGGTGATCGACATCTGGTCCAAGGCCAACGACAAGGTGGCCAAGGCAATGATGGCGGGCATCTCGAAAGAGACCGTGATCGACCGCGATGGCAACGAAGTCGAGCAGGATTCGTTCAACAGCGTGTTTATCATGGCTGACTCCGGTGCGCGGGGTAGTGCCGCCCAGATCCGTCAGCTGGCGGGCATGCGTGGCCTGATGGCCAAGCCGGATGGCTCGATCATCGAAACGCCGATCATCGCCAACTTCCGTGAAGGTCTGAACGTACTGCAGTACTTCATCTCGACCCATGGGGCGCGTAAAGGTCTGGCCGATACCGCCCTGAAAACTGCCAACTCGGGCTACCTGACCCGTCGCCTGGTGGATGTGGCGCAGGATCTGGTGATCACGGAAACCGATTGCGGCACCGAAAACGGCCTGACGCTGCATCCGATCATCGAAGGCGGCGATATCATCGTACCGCTGTCCCAGCGTGTGCTGGGTCGTGTGGTCGCGCAGGACGTTATCGATCCGCGTACCGAGGAAGTGCTGATTGCACGCAATACCCTGCTGGACGAAGCTTGGTGTGCGGCGCTGGAAACCATGGGCGTCGACGAAATCATCGTGCGCTCTACCATTACCTGTCAAACCAGCCACGGCGTGTGCTCGTCGTGTTATGGCCGTGACCTTGCCCGTGGCCACCAGGTCAACGTGGGCGAGTCGGTCGGCGTCATTGCCGCCCAGTCCATCGGTGAGCCGGGTACCCAGCTGACCATGCGGACCTTCCACATCGGCGGCGCGGCCTCGCGTTCCTCGGCGGTGGACAGCGTTCAGGTCAAGCACGGTGGCAGCGTGCGCCTGCACAACATCAAGCACGTCGAGCGTGCCGACGGCAAGCTGGTAGTGGTATCGCGCTCAAGCGCGCTGGCCGTCGCCGACGACCACGGCCGCGAGCGCGAGTACTACAAGCTGCCCTACGGTGCCGAGCTTTCGGTACGCGACGGTGACGTGGTCGATGCCGGTGCTACCGTAGCCAAGTGGGACCCGCACACCCACCCGATCGTTGCCGAAATGGAAGGTCAGGCGCAGTTTGTCGATCTCGACGAAGGCGTCACCATGCACCGTACGGTGGATGAAATGACCGGCCTGTCCTCGATCGAGGTCATTGAATCGGCGGCACGTCCCATGGCCGGCCGTGACAAGCGTCCGATGGTCATGCTCAAGGACGCCGCGGGCGAATACGTGGCCATTGCCGGCTCCAATACGCCGGTTCAGTACCTGCTGCCGGGCAAGGCGATTATTTCAGCCGACGACGGCGCCAGCATTGGTGTGGGTGAAGTCGTGGCACGTATTCCGGTCGAAGCGTCCGGCAACAAGGACATTACCGGGGGTCTGCCGCGGGTAGCCGATCTGTTCGAAGCGCGCAAGCCCAAGGAATCGGCGATTCTTGCCGAAATCAGCGGCATGATCAGCTTCGGCAAGGAAACCAAGGGCAAGCGTCGCCTGACGATTACCCCGGAAGACGGCGATCCGTTCGAGATGCTGATCCACAAGTGGCGTCAGATCGCGGTATTCGAGGGCGAAAGCGTCGAGAAGGGCGAGGTGATTTCCGACGGCCCGAGCAATCCCCACGATATCCTGCGTTTGCTGGGTGTCGAGGAGCTGGCCAAGTACATCACCGCCGAAGTGCAGGATGTTTATCGTCTGCAGGGCGTGGGTATCAACGACAAGCACATCGAAGTGATCGTGCGTCAGATGCTGCGCAAGGTGGAAATTGCCGACGCCGGCGATTCCGACTTCATTACCGGCGATCAGGCCGAGCTGGTGCGCGTGCTGGAACAGAATGTCCGTCTTGAGAAGGAAGGCAAGTTCCCGGCCAAGTATCAGCGCCTGCTGCTGGGTATTACCAAGGCCAGCCTTGCCACCGAATCGTTCATCTCGGCGGCGTCGTTCCAGGAAACGACCCGCGTGCTGACCGAAGCGGCGGTCACCGGCAAGCGCGATTACCTGCGCGGCCTGAAAGAAAACGTGGTGGTTGGCCGCTTGATTCCGGCTGGTACCGGGCTGACTCACCACGCCGAACGCCGCCGCAAGCGCGACGACGTCGAGCCTCTGTTCAATCCGTCAGCGACGGAAGTCGAGCAGGAGCTGGGGGCTCAGTTGACCGCTCTTGATTCGGACGACGACGAGCTTTAACCCGAGGCACTGCGCCGGGCGTGGCGACAAGGCGGGCAAAAATGCTCGCAGCCCTTGACGCCACGCCGGCTCAGCCATTAGAATGCGCCACCTTTAACAGTGGGGCGGGTGCGCCCGAATCTGCTGCTAAAGCCAGGCAACCATTGGAGTCAGCTACTTACTATGGCAACGATTAATCAGCTAGTGCGCAAGCCGCGCAAGCGCCCCGTCAGCAAGAATGACGTGCCGGCGCTTCAGGCCTGCCCGCAAAAACGCGGCGTTTGCACCCGCGTTTACACCACCACCCCGAAAAAGCCGAACTCGGCCCTGCGTAAGGTTTGCCGTGTGCGCCTGACCAACGGGTTTGAGGTCGCCTCCTACATCGGCGGTGAAGGTCATAACCTGCAAGAACACTCCGTGGTTCTGATCCGCGGCGGTCGTGTCAAGGATTTGCCGGGTGTGCGTTATCACACCGTTCGCGGCGCGCTTGATACCTCTGGCGTACAGAACCGTCGTCAGGGTCGTTCCAAATACGGCACCAAGCGTCCGAAGTCCTGATCCGCGGACTGAAATGACGCCGGCAGCAGCGATGGCATGCTGCCTTATGGGCAATATTCATGTAACGGTCTGATAAGAGTAAGGTCGGGCGGCACCTTGAGCACAAGGCGCTCGGTGCGAGTTCCGGGTTTACCTGAAGGATCCTTGATAGAGGGCTTATCATGCCTAGAAGAAAGGTTGTAGCGAAGCGCGAGATCCTGCCGGATCCCAAGTTCAAAAGTGAGCGCTTGGCCAAGTTCATGAACCACCTGATGATCAGTGGCAAGAAGTCCGTAGCTGAGCGCATCGTCTATGGTGCGTTGGACAAGGTTGCCGATCGCAGTAAAGAAGAGCCGCTGGAGATTTTCGACAAGGCGCTGGAAGCCATCCAGCCCATGGTCGAAGTCAAGTCGCGCCGCGTTGGCGGTGCGACCTATCAGGTGCCGGTTGAAGTTCGTCCGTCTCGTCGCCAGGCGCTTGCCATGCGCTGGCTGGCCGATGCGGCGCGTCGCCGCGGTGAAAAGACCATGGTGCAGCGTCTGGCTGGTGAAATGCTGGACGCCGCCGATGGCAAGGGTTCTGCTGTCAAGAAGCGTGAAGACGTACACCGCATGGCAGAAGCCAACAAGGCCTTCTCTCACTTCCGCTTCTAATAGCGGCGCTGAGCGAAACGTACCGGTTTCGCGTTTTGAAGGCATGTTGTTGAACATGGCGTCGGCCAGGTTTTTTGCCGATCGCCCTGTGGCAACAACCCCGCCGCTGCCACCGGGCAGCGGCGGCGATTCAGGCCTTGACGCGTCGCTAGCTGGATTAACGAGCATTGCCAACAAACGGGAGTTTCCACCGTGGCACGCAAGACTCCACTAAATCGCTACCGCAACCTCGGTATCGTCGCCCACGTCGATGCCGGTAAAACAACCACCACCGAGCGTGTGTTGTTTTATACGGGCATCAACCACAAGCTGGGTGAGACCCACGAAGGTGCGTCGACCACCGACTGGATGGCTCAGGAGCAGGAGCGTGGTATCACCATTACCTCGGCTGCTGTTACCACGTTCTGGAAAGGTATGAACCACCAGTTCGACGAGCACCGTATCAACATCATCGACACTCCGGGGCACGTTGACTTCACTATCGAAGTTGAGCGTTCCCTGCGCGTGCTTGACTGCGCCGTTGTTGTGCTGTGCGGCAGCTCCGGCGTACAGCCGCAGACCGAAACCGTATGGCGCCAGGCCGACAAGTACGAAGTGCCGCGCATGGTTTTTGTCAACAAGATGGACCGTACCGGCGCCGATTTCTTCAATGTCATTGACCAGCTCGGTGATCGCCTGAACGCCAACGCCGTGCCAATCCAGATCAACTGGGGCACGGAAGAGGACTTCAAGGGCGTGATCGATCTGCTCGAAATGAAGGCTGTTCTTTGGAACGAGGCTGATTTCGGCGCGACCTACGACCTGGTGGACATTCCTGCCGAGCTGCAGGAAACCGCTGACAAGTACCGTGAAGAGATGGTGGAAGCCGCTGCCGAGTCTTCTGAAGAGCTGATGGAAAAGTACCTCGAAGAAGGGGAGCTGACCATCGCCGAAATCAAGGCCGGCCTGCGTCGTCGTACCCTCGACAACGAGATCGTGCTGGTCACTTGCGGCTCGGCGTTCAAGAACAAGGGCGTTCAGGCCGTGCTTGATGCGGTTATCGACTATCTGCCGTCGCCGACCGAAGTCAAGGCCATTGAAGGTGAGCTGGACGACAAGGATGCTACCGTTGCGACTCGTGAAGCCGACGACAAGGCACCGTTCTCGGCGTTGGCGTTCAAGATCGCCACCGACCCGTTCGTGGGTACGCTGACCTTCATCCGCGTTTACTCGGGCGTGTTGAATTCCGGTGACAGCGTGTTCAACTCGGTCAAGGAAAAGAAAGAGCGCGTTGGTCGTATCGTGCAGATGCACGCCAACTCGCGCGAAGAGATCAAGGAAGTGCGTGCCGGCGATATCGCCGCATGTATCGGCCTGAAAGACGTGACCACCGGTGATACGCTGTGCGACATTACCGACAAGATCGTGCTTGAGCGCATGGAGTTCCCGGATCCGGTTATCTCGGTAGCCGTCGAGCCCAAGTCCAAGCCTGATCAGGAAAAGATGGGCGTTGCTCTGGGCAAGCTGGCCCAGGAAGACCCGTCCTTCCAGGTCAAGACCGACGAAGAGACCGGCCAGACCATCATCTCGGGCATGGGTGAGCTTCACCTGGATATCCTCGTTGACCGCATGCGTCGCGAGTTCAAGGTCGAAGCCAACATCGGCAAGCCGCAGGTCGCCTACCGCGAAACCATCCGTGGCAGTGTCGAGCAGGAAGGCAAGTTTGTTCGCCAGTCCGGTGGTCGCGGTCAGTACGGTCACGTTGTCATGCGCATCGAGCCTTTGACCTACGAGGAAAAAGGTGAGGGCGACGACGAGATCTTCTTCAAGTTCAACTCCGAAATCGTTGGCGGTGTCGTTCCCAAGGAATACATACCTGCCGTCGAAAAAGGGGCCGCTGAGCAGCTGAAAAACGGCGTTATCGCGGGCTATCCGATGATTGACGTCAAGGTCACGCTGCTTGATGGTTCCTACCATGACGTGGACTCCAACGAGACCGCGTTCAAGATTGCCTCTTCCATGGCAATCAAAGAAGGTGCCAAAAAGGCCAAGGCCGTGCTGCTGGAACCGGTGATGAAGGTCGAGGTCGTGACCCCCGAGGATTTCATGGGTGACGTCATGGGCGACCTGAACCGTCGTCGCGGTCTGGTGCAGGGCATGGATGACACATCCGCTGGTAAAGTCATCCGCGCCACGGTGCCGCTGGGCGAGATGTTCGGGTACGCAACCGATCTGCGCTCCCAGACCCAGGGCCGTGCTAGCTACTCCATGGAGTTTGCGCAGTACGAAGAGGCGCCCTCCAGCATCGTAGAAGCCGTCATCAACCAAAACGGTTAACCGTTAGCTAACGTAAAGAGGTTATAGCAGTGGCTAAGGAAAAATTCGAACGTTCCAAACCGCATATCAACGTCGGTACCATCGGTCACGTTGACCACGGCAAAACCACGCTGACAGCGGCTCTGACTCGCGTTTCTGCCGAAGTATTCGGCGGCGACTGGAGCGAGTTCTCGGCAATCGATAACGCTCCCGAAGAGCGCGAGCGCGGCATCACCATCGCCACGTCTCACGTGGAATACCAGTCTGAAGAGCGCCACTACGCGCACGTTGACTGCCCGGGGCACGCCGACTACGTCAAGAACATGATCACCGGTGCTGCGCAGATGGACGGCGCGATCCTGGTATGTTCTGCCGCTGACGGCCCCATGCCGCAGACCCGCGAGCACATCCTGCTGTCTCGCCAGGTAGGCGTTCCGTACATCGTCGTGTTCCTGAACAAGGCCGACATGGTCGATGACGAAGAACTGCTCGAGCTGGTAGAGATGGAAGTTCGTGAGCTGCTCAGCGAATACGACTTCCCGGGCGACGACACGCCGATCATCACCGGTTCCGCGCTGATGGCACTGGAAGGCAAGGACGACAACGGCATGGGTACTACCGCCGTTGCCAACCTGATCAAGGCGCTTGATGAGTACATTCCGGAGCCGGAGCGTGCCATCGACCAGCCCTTCCTGATGCCGATCGAGGACGTGTTCTCTATCTCCGGCCGTGGCACCGTGGTCACCGGTCGTGTAGAGCGCGGCGTGGTCAAGGCGGGTGAAGAAGTGGAAATCGTGGGTATCCGCGAAACCACCAAGACTACCGTTACCGGCGTGGAAATGTTCCGCAAGCTGCTCGACGAAGGTCGTGCCGGCGAGAACGTTGGCGCGCTGCTGCGCGGCACCAAGCGTGACGACGTCGAGCGTGGCCAGGTTCTGGCCAAGACCGGCACCATCACGCCGCACACCGAGTTCGAAGCCGAAGTCTATGTGCTGTCAAAAGAAGAAGGCGGTCGTCACACGCCGTTCTTCAAGGGCTACCGTCCGCAGTTCTACTTCCGTACCACCGACATCACCGGTACCTGTGAACTGCCGGAAGGTGTTGAGATGGTTATGCCGGGCGACAACGTGAAAATGGTTGTCAGCCTGATCGCTCCGGTTGCCATGGATGACGGTCTGCGCTTCGCGATTCGTGAAGGTGGCCGTACCGTTGGTGCTGGCGTTGTTGCCAAGATCATCAAGTAAGCAGAACCTCCAGGGGTTCCGGAGGGGGCTCGGCAGAGCCCCCTTTCTGCGCACTGACGGGAAGTGTTTGACACCTCTCGTCAGTGTGCCTATAATGCGCATCCTTTGAATGCGTGGGTAGACGGCTCGCGCCGTCGACATCCATTGGAGTTTAGGGCAAATGCAGAACCAGAAGATTCGCATTCGGTTGAAAGCGTTCGACCATCGCCTGATCGACCAGTCTACCGCGGAAATCGTTGATACCGCCAAGCGCACTGGTGCTCAGGTTCGCGGTCCGATCCCGCTGCCGACCAATCGCGAGCGCTATACCGTATTGATTTCACCGCACGTCAACAAGGATGCGCGTGATCAGTACGAGATTCGCACTCACAAGCGTGTGCTTGACATTGTCGAGCCGACCGAGAAAACAGTGGATGCGTTGATGAAGCTCGACCTCGCCGCAGGCGTTGACGTGCAAATCAAGCTCGACTAATAACACTAGACACTCGCGGCCCAGCGCTCACTTCCACCTTTTCGTGTTAGCAGTGAGCAGCAGCCGCCGCGCCGTGAGGCGCCACACAACGTGCTAGTGGAATGCTCTGGAAAGGGCAGCCATAGCGGGTGATAGCCCCGTACACTATAGGAGAACTGAGAATGACTATCGGTTTGGTCGGTACAAAGGCCGGGATGACCCGTGTCTTTACCGAAGACGGTGCATCAGTGCCCGTAACCGTTATTGAGGTTGATCCTAACCGCGTCACGCGTGTGAAGTCTGTCGAGTCTGACGGCTACGCGGCGGTTCAGGTAACAACCGGCTCCCGCAAAGCAAAACACCTTACCAAGGCGCAAGCTGGACAGTTTGCCAAGGCAGGTGTTGAAGCTGGCCGTTCACTGATGGAGTTTCGTCTTGAAGAAGGCGAGCAGGCTCCTGAGGTTGGCGGCGAACTCACCGTATCCCTCTTCGAAGCTGGTCAGTTGATCGACGTGACCGGTACCTCCAAGGGTAAAGGTTTCCAGGGCGGCGTAAAGCGCTGGAACTTCAGCACCCAGGACATGACCCACGGTAACTCGCTCGCGCACCGCGCGCCGGGCTCTATCGGCATGTGTCAAACACCGGGTCGCGTATTCAAGGGCAAAAAGATGGCCGGTCAGATGGGTAACGCCCGCTGCACCGTGCAGAGCCTTGAAGTCGTCCGTATCGATGCCGAGCGCAACCTGCTGCTTATCAAGGGCGCCGTACCGGGAGCAACCGGCAGCGACGTTATCGTACGCAGCGCCGTGAAAGCTGGCTGAAGGGGATAATACCAATGAATCTGAATCTTGCTGCAGGCGCGGGTACCGTCGAAGTAGCCGACGCCACCTTTGGCAAAGAATTCAACGAGGCGCTGGTTCACCAGGTCGTCACGGCGTATCTCGCCGGTGGCCGCCAGGGCACTCGTGCACAAAAGAATCGTTCTGACGTACGTGGCGGTGGCAAGAAGCCGTGGCGTCAGAAGGGTACCGGTCGCGCCCGCGCCGGCACCATCCGCTCGCCGATCTGGCGCAGCGGCGGCGTAACCTTCGCGGCGCGTCCGCAGGATCACTCCCAGAAGGTTAACCGCAAAATGTATCGCGCCGCGATGCGTTCCATCCTGTCTGAGCTCGTGCGCCAGGAACGTCTGGTGGTGGTGGAAGAATTCGCCGTTGATGCACCCAAGACCAAGCAGGTTGCTGCCAAGCTTAAAGAGCTTGAGCTGGAAAAAGCGCTGATCGTCACCGAAGACGTTGATGAGAAGCTCTATCTGGCCGCGCGCAATCTTCCCCACGTTGACGTGGTGGACGTTGCAGCAGCTGACCCGGTGAGCCTGGTTGCCTTTGACAAGGTGCTGATCACCGTCTCCGCCCTGCGTAAATTCGAGGAGAAGCTGGCATGAACCAGGAACGCGTATTCAAGGTTCTGCTTGGGCCGCACGTGACCGAAAAGGCCGCGATGGCAGCAGAGCGCAATCAGTACGTTTTCAGAGTGGCGAGCGACGCTACCAAACCTGAAATCAAAAAGGCTGTCGAAGCCCTTTTTGGCAAGAAGGTTGATGGTGTTCAGACACTGAACGTCAAGGGTAAAACCAAGCGTACAGCACACGGCGTTGGCCTGCGTAAAGGTTATCGCAAGGCGTACGTGACCTTGGCTGCGGGCGAAACGCTCGAAGACTTCGCTGGCGCCGAATAGGGCAGGAGTACGGATAATGGCAATCGTCAAGACCAAACCAACATCCGCCGGTCGTCGTCACGTCGTCAAGATCGTGGGCGACAAGCTGCACAAGGGCCGTGCTTATGCACCGCTTCTGGAAAAGCAGTCCAAGACCGGTGGTCGTAACAACAACGGTCGCATCACCAGCCGCCACGTCGGCGGTGGTCACCGTCACCACTATCGGTTGATCGATTTCAAACGCACCAAGGATGGCGTTCCCGCCACCGTTGAGCGTCTGGAATACGACCCGAACCGTAGCGCTCATATCGCGCTGCTGAAGTATGCTGATGGCGAACGTCGTTACATCATTGCACCGCGTGGCGTCAGCGCCGGCGACGTGCTGGAATCAGGTGTCAACGCACCCATCAGGAAAGGCAATGCCTTGCCGCTGCGCAACATTCCGCTGGGTTCCACCGTTCACGGTATCGAACTCAAGCCGGGTAAAGGCGCGCAAATTGCTCGCAGTGCCGGCACTAGCGCCCAGCTGGTCGCTCGTGAAGGCAACTACGTTACCCTGCGTCTCCGCTCCGGCGAAACGCGCAAGGTCCTGGCCGAGTGCCGTGCGACCCTGGGTCAAGTGAGCAACTCCGAGCACAGCCTGCGTCAACTTGGCAAGGCCGGTGCGAAGCGTTGGAGAGGTGTGCGTCCGACCGTTCGCGGTGTGGCGATGAACCCGGTAGACCACCCGCACGGCGGTGGTGAAGGTCGCTCCAGCGGCGGTCGTCACCCGGTCACCCCGTGGGGCGTTCCCACCAAGGGTTACAAGACCCGCAAGAACAAGCGCACCGACGCACTTATCGTTCGTCGCCGCAAGGCCAAGTAACAGACATTAAGGGGTAACGGCTGTGCCACGTTCACTAAAGAAAGGTCCCTTCATTGACCTTCATCTTTTGAAGAAGGTCGAGACTGCAGCGGAAAAGAACGATCGCAAACCGATCAAGACCTGGTCGCGTCGTTCGATGGTACTACCCAACATGGTAGGCCTGACCATTGCAGTTCATAACGGTCGCCAACACGTCCCGGTGCACGTCTCCGAGGAAATGGTTGGCCACAAGCTGGGCGAATTCGCTGCCACCCGCCTTTATCGCGGGCACGTGGCGGACAAGAAAGCCAAACGGTAAGCCAGAGAGGATTAGAGATGGAAGTCACAGCTAAGCTGCGTGGCGCTCGGTTATCCGCCCAAAAGGCCCGTTTGGTGGCTGACCAGGTGCGCGACAAACCGGTCGCCGAAGCACTCGACCTGCTGACCTTCTCACCGAAGAAGGCTGCCACATTGGTCAAGAAAGTGCTTCAGTCCGCCATTGCAAACGCGGAAGAAAATAACGGCATGGATATCGACGAGCTGCGTGTCTCGACCATCTGCGTCGATGAGGGCATGACGCTCAAGCGTATCAAGCCGCGTGCCAAAGGCCGCGCGGATCGTATCTTGAAGCGCACCTGCCACATCACCGTCAAGGTAGCCGAGAAGTAGGAGTCGACCAGATGGGTCAGAAAGTCAATCCAATAGGCATTCGACTGGGCATTGTCAAAGACCATGCTTCTGTCTGGTATGCCGAGCGCGGCGCTTATGCCGATAAGCTCAACAACGATCTCGAAGTGCGTAGCTTCCTGGCAGAGCGTTTGAAAAACGCCTCCGTAAGCCGCATTCACATCGAGCGTCCGGCAAACAACGCCCGCATCACGATCCACACTGCCCGTCCGGGTATTGTGATCGGCAAGAAAGGTGAAGACGTTGACCGTCTGCGCCGCGATCTTGCCCAGCTGATGGGCGTTCCGGTGCACGTGAACATTGAAGAAGTTCGCAAGCCGGAGCTGGATGCCAAACTGGTAGCTGCCAACGTTGCCGGTCAGCTCGAGCGCCGGGTGATGTTCCGTCGTGCCATGAAGCGCGCGGTACAGAACTCCATGCGCCTGGGTGCTGGCGGCATCAAGATTCAGCTGTCAGGTCGTTTGGGTGGTGCTGAAATCGCACGTACCGAATGGTACCGCGAAGGTCGCGTCCCGCTGCATACACTGCGTGCGGACATCGACTACGCCACTTACGAAGCTCACACCACCTACGGCGTCATCGGCGTCAAAGTGTGGATCTTCAAGGGTGAAATCCTCGGCGGTATCGAGGAAGTTCGTGCCAAGGCCAAGCAGCCTGCCGGTAACGCGCCCAAGAAGAAAGGTTCCAGGTAAGGGGAGAGTGAGTCGATGTTACAACCCAAGCGTTTAAAATTCCGCAAGGTGCAAAAAGGCCGTAATCGTGGCCTCGCGCATCGCGGAAGCAGGATTAGCTTCGGGGAATATGGCCTTAAGGCAACAGGTCGTGGTCGCGTTACGGCGCGCCAGATCGAAGCCGGCCGTCGTGCGATCACGCGTCACGTAAAACGTGGCGGCAAGATCTGGATCCGCGTATTCCCTGACAAGCCGATCTCCAAAAAGCCGCTCGAAGTTCGTATGGGTAAGGGTAAAGGCTCTGTTGAGTACTGGGTTGCCCAGATCCAGCCGGGTCGGGTTCTTTATGAGATTGAAGGTGTTTCTGAAGAGCTTGCGCGCGAAGCGTTTGAGCTTGCTTCACAGAAAATGCCCGTATCCACCACCTTTGCTAAACGGACGGTGATGTGATGAAAGCCCAGGAAATTCGTGAAAAATCCGCCGGAGAGCTTCAGGAACAGATCCTTGAGCTCCTTCGCGAGCAGTTTAACCTGCGCATGCAGAAGGCCACCGGCCAACTGAGCCAGACTCATCTGCTTAAGCAGGTCCGTCGGGACATTGCCCGCGTGAAGACTGTGCTCAACGAGAAGGCAGGTGACTGAGATGGCCGAAGAAAAGAAAACACGTACGCTCACCGGCAAGGTGGTGAGTGACAAGATGGACAAGTCCATCGTTGTGATGATCGAGCGCCGTGAGCGTCACCCGATCTACGGAAAATACCTCAAGCGCTCCACTAAGCTGCACGCCCATGACGAGGCGAACCAGGCGAAGGCTGGCGATACGGTTTCCATTCAGGAATGCCGTCCGCTATCCAGGAAAAAATCCTGGGCGCTGGTCGAAGTGGTTGAACAGGCCAAAGGGTAACTTCCTGCGTCTGTTCAGCAAGTGCAGTCAGATTAGGTTTGGAGAAAACCGATGATTCAGACTCAGACAATACTGGATGTCGCTGACAACAGCGGAGCGCGCCGGGTGCAATGCATCAAGGTGCTGGGCGGTTCGCATCGCCGCTACGCTCGTGTTGGTGACGTCATCAAGGTGTCAGTGAAAGAAGCGATTCCGCGCGGCAAGGTCAAAAAAGGCCAGGTCATGAAAGCGGTAGTCGTTCGTACGAAAAGCGGCGTCCGTCGTCCCGACGGTTCGCTGATCCGTTTCGATGGAAATGCGGCGGTTCTGTTGCAAAACACCAACGAACAGCCGGTCGGCACGCGTATTTTCGGGCCGGTCACTCGTGAACTGCGCAACGAAAAGTTCATGAAGATCATTTCCTTAGCGCCTGAAGTGCTGTAAGGAGCGAGGCGGATATGCAAAAGATCAAACGTGACGATGAAGTCATCGTCCTCGCCGGGAAGGACAAGGGCAAGCGTGGCACGGTGAAGCGGGTACTTGAAAACCGTTTCGTGGTGTCCGGTGTGAACATGATCAAGCGTCACACCAAGCCAAATCCCATGGCGGGAAATCAGGGCGGTATCGTCGAGCGCGAGGCTCCGATTCACGCGTCCAACGTAGCCATCTTCAATTCGGAGACCGGTAAGGCGGATCGCGTCGGCTTCCAGGTAAAGGAAGACGGTACCAAGGTACGTATCTACAAGTCGACGCAGTCGCAGATCGACGCCTAACGTGAGTCGGGTAGCAAAATGGCGAACTTGAAAGAACGTTATCAAAACGAAGTGGTGTCGCAGCTCACAAGTGAGTTCAGCTACGCCAACGTAATGCAGGTGCCCCGGATCACGAAAGTGACCCTGAACATGGGCATCGGCGACGCGGTCAGCGATAAAAAGCTGATCGACAATGCCATCGGCGACCTGGAGAAGATCTCCGGTCAAAAGCCGTTGGTGACCAAGGCACGCAAGTCCATCGCGGGCTTCAAGGTGCGTGAAGGTTGGCCGATCGGTATCAAGGTCACGCTGCGCGCTGAGCGTATGTGGGACTTCCTTGACCGTCTGGTAAACATCGCGATTCCTCGCGTGCGTGACTTCCGTGGTCTCAACCCGAAGTCTTTCGACGGTCGCGGCAACTATTCTATGGGGGTGCGTGAACAGCTCATCTTCCCGGAGATCGAATATGATAAAGTCGATCGTGTTCGGGGCCTGGATGTGACTGTCACCACTACTGCCAACACCGACGAGGAAGGTCGTGCACTGTTGCGTGCGCTGAACTTCCCGTTCAAGAAATAAGGGTTGGATCATGGCAAAGAAAAGCATGGTAGAGCGTGAGCAAAAGCGCGCCAAGCTGGTCGAGAAGTACGCGGCCAAGCGTGCCGAGCTAAAGGCAATCGCTCAAAACGTGAACGCTTCTGACGAAGAGCGCTTCGACGCGCAGCTCAAGCTGCAGCAACTGCCGCGCGACTCAAGCCCGGTACGCCAGCGTAACCGCTGCCGCGTGACCGGCCGTCCGCACGGTTTTTATAACAAGTTCGGCCTCGGCCGTAACAAGCTGCGTGAAGCCGCCATGCGTGGCGACGTCCCTGGACTCAAGAAGTCCAGCTGGTAAGGGCCACGTAGATACATCAGGAGCGCACATTAAATGAGCATGCAAGACACTCTGGCGGATATGTTTACCCGTATCCGCAATGCGCAGATGGCCACCAAGGAGACGGCAACCATGCCGTCTTCCAAGCTGAAAGTGGAAGTGGCCCGCGTGCTGAAAGAAGAGGGCTACATCACCGATTACGCGGTGGCTGAAAGCCAAAAGCCCGAACTGACCGTGTCTCTCAAGTACTTTGAGGGCAAGCCGGTTATCGACCACATCCAGCGGGTTTCCAAGCCGTCTCTGCGTCAGTACAAGGGCAAGAGCAATCTGCCCAGGGTTGCCGACGGCCTGGGTATCGCGATCGTTACCACCTCCAACGGGGTGATGACGGATCGCGCCGCGCGCCAGGCGGGTGTCGGTGGTGAAGTCATCTGCACCGTATTCTAGGAGGCTGGAATGTCCCGCATAGCGAAATATCCGGTTACACTGCCCGCCGGCGTTGAAGTAAGCATTGACGCCGACCAGCTGACCGCCAAGGGCGGTCAGGGCACGCTTTCCATGGCTGTTCACCCGGACGTGGTGGTCAACCAGGAAGACGGCAAGCTGACTTTCGCGCCGAGCGAATCAGCCAGGAACTGGGCAATGGCCGGTACGACTCGTGCTCTGGTACAAAACCTGGTCACGGGCGTATCCGAGGGCTTTACCAAGACCCTCGAAATTGTTGGCGTCGGTTATCGTGCCCAGGTCAAGGGCCAGACGCTGAATCTTTCACTGGGCTTCTCGCACCCGGTTGACTATGAACTGCCTGACGGTGTTACGGCGGAAGCGCCCAAGAACACTGTCATCGTGCTGAAAAGCGCGGACAAGCAGAAACTGGGTCACGCCGCTGCGGAAATCCGCGCCTTCCGTCCGCCCGAGCCGTATAAAGGCAAGGGTGTCCGGTACGCCGACGAGCAGGTGCGTCGCAAAGAAGCCAAGAAGAAGTAAGGCAGGGTTATGAACGCGAAGAAAGAATCTCGTCTCCGTCGTGCCCGCCGCGCTCGCGCCAAGATCCGCGAGCTAGGCGCGTTCCGCCTGTGCGTCAACCGTACTCCGCGTCACATCTATGCGCAGGTTATTTCGCCGGATGGTGGCAAAGTGCTGGCCAGTGCATCTACGCTGGACAAGGCGCTGCGCGAGGGTGCAACCGGCAACTCGGAAGCGGCCACGAAAGTGGGCGCCCTGATTGCCGAGCGCGCAAAGGAAGCAGGCATTACCCAGGTAGCCTTCGATCGTGCTGGCTTTAAGTTTCACGGTCGCGTCAAGGCTCTGGCCGACGCCGCTCGTGAAGGCGGCCTGGAATTCTAAAGGGTTTTACGATGGCGAAGAACGAACAGCAAAACGGTGATCTGCAAGAGAAGCTTGTGCAGGTCAACCGTGTCGCCAAGGTGGTCAAGGGGGGTCGTGTATTCGGCTTCACCGCTCTGACCGTCGTGGGCGATGGCAAAGGCCGTATCGGTTTTGGTCGCGGCAAGGCGCGTGAAGTGCCGGTCGCAATCCAGAAGGCGATGGATCAGGCGCGTCGCAACATGGTCAAGGTCAGCCTCGCTGGCCACACGCTGCAGTACCCGGTAAAAGCCCGTCACGGCGCTTCCAAGGTGTACATGCAGCCGGCCACTGAAGGTACCGGCATCATCGCCGGTGGTGCGATGCGCTCCGTGCTTGAACTTGCCGGCGTCCAGGACGTACTGGCCAAGTGCTACGGCTCCACCAACCCGGTTAACGTAGTGCGCGCGACGGTCAATGGCCTCGCCGCAATGCATTCGCCGGAAGACGTGGCTGCCAAGCGCGGCCTGTCAGTCGAAGCGATCACGGGGTAATTCAACATGGCAGCTTTGATTAAAGTTACCCAGGTCCGTAGCACCATCGGCGTGCTGGGCAAGCACAAGGCCACGGTTAACGGCCTGGGCCTGCGCCGTATCGGTCACACGGTTGAGCTGGAAGACACCCCCGCCGTTCGCGGCATGATCCACAAGGTCAACTACCTTGTGCGTGTTGAGGGAGAGTAATCCATGAAACTTAACAGCCTGAGCCCCGCAGCGGGTTCCAAGCACGCCGAAAAGCGTGTCGGTCGTGGCATCGGTTCCGGTCTGGGCAAGACCGGTGGCCGTGGTCACAAAGGCCTTAAGTCACGCAGCGGTGGCAGCGTCAAGCCCGGTTTCGAAGGCGGTCAAATGCCGTTGCAGCGTCGTCTGCCGAAATTTGGCTTTACCTCGGCCAAATCGCTCGTGTCTGAAGAAGTACGCCTGGCCGAGCTTGCACAGGTTGCCGGTGACGAAGTCACACTGGAAACCCTGAAGCAGGCTAACGTGCTGAAGGATGCGACGCGTCATGCGAAAATCATCCTTTCCGGCGAACTGAAAAAGGCGGTTACGGTTCGCGGTCTCAAGGTCACCCAGGGTGCCCGTGCCGCGATCGAAACTGCCGGCGGCAAGGTAGAGGACTAAATGGCCAAGTCAGGAAACATGCCGGCGATGGGTAGCGGACTGAGTGAACTGTGGGCGCGTTTGCGCTTCGTGCTTCTCGCCATCGTGGTGTACCGTATCGGTGCCCATATCCCCGTTCCCGGTATCAATCCTGACCAGCTTGCTGCCTTGTTCAGGGAGCAGCAGGGCACCATCCTTGGCATGTTCAACATGTTCTCGGGTGGTGCGCTGGAGCGCATGAGTGTTCTCGCCCTGGGCATCATGCCCTATATATCGGCGTCGATCATCATGCAGCTGATGACGGCGGTTTCGCCCCATCTTGAACAGCTCAAGAAGGAAGGCGAAGCCGGCCGCCGCAAGATCAGTCAGTACACCCGCTACGGCACGGTGATACTGGCACTTGTTCAGGCCACCGGCATGTCCGTGGGCCTGGCGAGCCAAGGCATCGCCTACAGCGCTGACCTAAGCTTCTATTTCACCGCGGTTATTACCTTCGTGGCCGGTGCGGTGTTCATGATGTGGCTTGGCGAGCAGATTACCGAAAAGGGGATCGGCAACGGTATTTCGCTGCTGATTTTCGCGGGTATCGTTGCCGGGCTGCCCAGTGCCGTGGGGCAGGCATTCGAACTTGCCCGCAACGAAGGGGCCTGGAATGTGCTGCCGCTGTTGGCGCTGTCGGCGTTGGGTATTGCGACCGTGGCGTTTGTCGTGTTCATTGAACGCGGCCAGCGTCGTCTCAAGGTGAACTACCCGCGCCGTCAGGTAGGTAACAAGATGTATGCGGGACAGAGCAGCTATCTGCCGCTGAAAGTGAACATGGCCGGGGTTATCCCGGCGATCTTCGCTTCAAGCATTCTGCTGTTCCCTGCGTCCATCGGCCAGTGGGTCGGTGCCGGTGAAGGTATGGAGTGGTTACAGCGGGCTTCCCAGGCGTTAGGTCCGGGTCAGCCGCTCTACATCTTGCTTTTTGGTCTCGCGGTGGTATTCTTCTGCTTCTTTTACACAGCGCTGGTCTTCAACCCGAAGGATGTGGCTGACAATCTGAAAAAGTCAGGCGCGTTCCTGCCGGGCATTCGCCCCGGCGAGCAGACCGCTCGCTATATCGACAAGGTCATGACACGTCTGACCCTGTTCGGTGCTTTATATATCACTGCAGTTTCCCTGATGCCCCAGTTCCTCATCGTGGCGTGGAACGTGCCGTTCTTCTTTGGCGGTACATCGCTTCTGATCGTGGTAGTGGTGATCATGGACTTCATGGCCCAGGTGCAGTCGCATCTCATGTCGCATCAATATGACTCGGTGATGAAGAAGTCCAACCTGAAAGGCTACGGTAGCGGCGGCATAATGCGTTAAAGGCGCGTTGCAGCCGTTTTGGACGCAGCCGTATTGGAGAAAGAACGATGAAAGTTCGTGCTTCCGTAAAGAAGATGTGCCGTAACTGCAAGATTATTCGTCGCAACGGCGCGGTACGCGTCATTTGCAGCGAACCACGGCACAAACAGCGCCAGGGTTAATTCCCCGGGCTGATTTTAGTCGGGTGCCGGCATACCCCCACGCCTCGTGCAGTTGCACAGAAGCGGTTAACGGGGTATGCTGTTGCGCCTTTTAAAGATGAACAACGAGCAAGCCGCTCATATTTCGGAGTAAGCTGATGGCCCGTATTGCAGGCGTCAATATCCCGGACAACAAGCATGCGGCGATCTCGCTGACCTATATCTTCGGGATCGGCCGTACTCGCGCGCAGGACATCTGTGCTGCTGCGGGTATCGCGCCGACTGCCAAAATCCAGGAGCTGTCTTCTGAAGAAGTCGACACCCTGCGGTCTGAAGTTGGCAAGTACACCGTAGAAGGCGACCTTCGCCGTGATGTCACGCTTAACATCAAGCGTCTCATGGACCTGGGTTGCTACCGTGGTCTGCGTCATCGTCGTAGTCTTCCGCTGCGTGGTCAGCGGACCAAGACTAACGCGCGCACCCGTAAGGGCCCGCGTAAGCCGATCCGCAAATAACACGCACGTTCTGGCGTAAAGACAGGAATAGACATCAACATGGCTAACCCGCGTAATAACCGCAAAAAGGTTAAAAAGCAGGTAGTGGATGCGGTTGCGCATATCCATGCCTCTTTTAACAACACGATCGTGACGATCACAGACCGCCAGGGCAACGCCCTTTCCTGGGCAACCGCCGGTGGTTCGGGTTTTCGTGGTTCTCGCAAGAGCACCCCGTTCGCTGCCCAAGTAGCAAGTGAACGTGCAGCAACTGCTGCAGCCGAGTATGGTGTGAAAAACGTCGACGTGCTGGTCAAAGGCCCCGGTCCCGGCCGTGAATCCGCCGTGCGCGCACTGAATGCCGCCGGCTTCCGCGTGCAAAGCATCATCGACGCGACGCCCATCCCCCACAATGGCTGCCGTCCGCCGAAGAAACGCCGCGTTTAAGGAGACAGATTCATGGCTCGTTATATTGGACCGAAGTGCAAATTATCTCGTCGTGAAGGCACGGACCTCTTTTTAAAGAGTGGCGTGACTCCCTTCGAGAAGAAGTGTAAATCCGAGCAGATTCCGGGTGTACACGGCCAGCGCCGTCAGCGTCTTTCCGACTACGGCTTGCAGCTTCGCGAGAAGCAGAAAGTACGCCGTATGTATGGCGTACTCGAAAAGCAGTTCCGCAACTACTACAAAAGCGCGGCGCGCAACAAAGGCGCGACCGGCGAAGTACTGTTGCAGCTGCTCGAAACCCGACTGGACAACGTCGTCTACCGCATGGGCTTCGGCTCGACTCGTTCTGAAGCGCGTCAGCTGGTCAGCCACAAGGCGATTTCCGTGAACGGTAAAACCGTTAACGTGGCTTCCTACCAGGTGAAGCCGGGTGACGTGGTTTCCATTCGCGAAAAGGCGAAGAACCAGGCTCGCATTCAGCACTCGCTGGCCCTCGCGGCCAACCGTGGTGATGTGGCGTGGATCGAAACCGACGCCAAGAAGATGGAAGGCACTTTCAAGGCTCTGCCTGAACGCGGTGACCTGTCTGCTGACATCAACGAAAACCTGATCGTCGAGCTGTACTCGAAATAAGCGCTGTTAATCATTAACAGTCCGCTTCTTTCGCCTGGGTTGGCGCCGTCATATGCGCACCACCCGGGCGATCGAGTACCAAGTATCCGTTTGGCAGCCTGAAAGGTGTTCTTATGCAGCGTTCAGTGACAGAGTTTCTTCGTCCCCGCGATATCAAGGTCGAAGAAATCAGCGCACATCACGCCAAGATCGTGCTCGAACCGTTTGAGCGCGGCTTTGGCCACACCCTGGGGAATGCACTGCGTCGCATTCTGCTCTCGTCCATGCCCGGTGCTGCCGTGGTGGAAGCCGAGATCAAAGGCGTCGAGCACGAATACAGTGCGCTTGAAGGGGTGCAGGAAGATGTCATTGAAATCCTCCTGAACTTGAAAGATGTTGCGATCAAGATGCACAGCCGGGACGAGGCGGTGCTCTCGCTGAACAAGCAGGGCCCGGCCGTCGTCACCGCTGGCGACATTGCGCTTGATCATAGCGTCGACATCGTCAACCCGGATCACGTCATCGCGCACGTTAACGAAGGTGCCGAGCTGAATATTCAGCTCAAGGTGGCGCTGGGGCGTGGCTATGAGCCGGCCGACGTGCGCGACTCTGATGAAGAGACACGCGCCATTGGCCGCCTGCAGCTGGATGCCACCTTCAGCCCGGTGCGTCGCGTTTCCTATGCCGTCGAAGCCGCTCGTGTCGAGCAGCGTACCGACCTCGATAAGCTGATTATCGATCTAGAAACCGACGGCACGCTGGATCCGGAAGAGGCTATCCGCCGCAGTGCGACCATTCTGCAAGAGCAGCTGGCCGCCTTCGTCGATCTGAAAGCCGACAAAGAGCAGGAAGTCGAAGAAGAAGAGGATCATGTTGATCCGACACTTCTGCGCCCCGTAGACGATCTTGAGCTGACCGTCCGCAGCGCGAACTGCTTGAAAGCCGAAAACATCTACTACATCGGTGATCTGATTCAGCGCACCGAAGTGGAGCTGTTGAAAACACCTAATCTCGGCAAAAAGTCCTTGAATGAAATCAAGGATGTTCTAGCAGCGCGCGGCTTGTCGCTGGGCATGCGGCTGGAAAACTGGCCGCCCGCTAGCCTGAAGGACGACAAGACCTCCGCGTGAGCGTCGCCTCAAGTCCCAGTTTGGTAAGGAATTACAACCATGCGTCATCGTAAGAGTGGTCGTCATTTAAACCGCACCAGCTCGCACCGCAAGGCCATGTTCAAAAACATGTCTGCCTCGCTGGTCGAGCATGAAATCATCAAGACAACCCTGCCCAAGGCCAAGGAGCTGCGTCGCGTCATCGAGCCGCTGATCACTCTGGCCAAGCAGGACAGCGTCGCCAACCGTCGTCTGGCGTTTGCCCGTACACGTTCGAAAGACACCGTGGGCAAACTGTTCAACGATCTGGGACCGCGTTACGCCGAGCGTCCGGGCGGCTACGTCCGTATTCTCAAGTGCGGTTTCCGCACCGGCGACAACGCGCCCATGGCGTACGTTGAGCTTGTTGACCGCCCCGCGGTAGAAGCAGCCGCAGAAGAATAAAGCGCTGCGTTTGCCTCGCCGCAAGCGAAAACCGGTTCGAACCTTCCGTGATGGATTAGCCATGATGGATTGTTCGGCCGGTTTTTTTGCGTTTAGATACGTATCTGTTCGGGTCGTTATTTTGCCGCCTGCGCCTACACTGGGGGATCCATCATGCCAACCGCGCCAATTCCTACAATAACCGCTCACTGGTTCAAGCCCCTTGGGCGGTGGTCGCTGAGCGTCACTGTCATGCTCGTGGCGGTACTGGCCATGACGTTTGGCGCCGGCGCCAAGGCTGCCAATCCGCGCTACGCAGGCATTGTAGTGGATATGGACAACGGCGAGGTGCTTTACGCGGAGAATGCCGATGCCCGGCGCTATCCGGCCTCGCTGACCAAGATGATGACGCTGTATCTGACGTTTGAAGCGCTGGTGGACAACCGGCTGACGCTGGACCAGCCGCTGAGGGTTTCCGGCGCGGCAGCGGCCATGCCGGCCTCCAAGCTGTGGCTGGCCAAAGGCAGCAGCATCAGCGTGGACAAGGCCATCCGCGCGCTAACGGTGAAATCCGCCAACGATGTCGCAGTGGTGCTGGCCGAGGCGCTGGGCGAAAGCGAGACCCAGTTTGCCCGGCGGATGACGCAAAAGGCCCGGGAGCTTGGCATGAGCGACACGACCTTTCGCAATGCGTCGGGGCTGCCCGACGATCAGCAGGCCACCACGGCGCGAGACTTGCTGACCCTGGCAGTACACGTCATGCAGGATTTCCCTCAGTACTATCACTATTTCGGCCTGCAGACCTTTGCCTATCGGGGGAAAACCTATACCAGCCATAATCGTCTGGTGAAAAACTATCCCGGTGCTGACGGGCTCAAGACCGGATTTATCCGCGCTTCGGGTTTCAACGTGGCAACGACGGCCGTGCACGACGGTCGGCGCATGGTAGGCGTGGTGATGGGCGGCTTTTCTTCCAGCTCCCGGGATACCCACATGGCCGATCTGCTCGACCGCAGCTTTGCCCGTGCCTCGCTGCGTGACCGGGCGACCTGGCTTGCCGATACTCGGTTTTCACGCGATTTCATGGAGTTTGACGGCCTGACGCCTGTGCAGGAACCGGCGCAGCCGGATCCGCGTTCGTCAGCGCCGATGCTCGCCGCGGTAGACACGACAGCACCGGCCGTGCCGGTCACCGAGCCTGTACGCCGCGCTGCGCCCCGGAATGTACCGGCGTCCACGCCGGCGGCTGATCCACTCAAGCCGCTGGTGGCCGACGCGACGCCGGCCATGGGCGATGCGACCGGCGGCTGGGGCATTCAGGTGGGTGCTTTTAGCGAGCAGGCCAATGCCCGCCGGTTGGCTCATCAGGCCGCCAGCCAGCTACCTCGGAGCGTCGGGGGTGAGATATCGGTGGATGCACTGGATGGCCCACAGCGGGTGTTTCGTGCGCGGCTGGTAGCGCTGGGTGAATCCCAGGCGCGCCAGGCCTGCCAGCGGCTCAAGGCCAGCGGTATGGATTGCATGGTGGTCAACGCCAGCCTGTAGCGCCTCGTTGAAAGCCAGGAGTAATAGCCATGACAGCCTCGCTCAAGGGCATTAGCTATATGTGCATCGGCGTGCTGTTTCTGGCGCTGGGCGATGCCGTATCCAAATGGCTGGGCGAGGTACATTCGCCACTGGAAATCGTGTTTTTCCGCACGCTTATGGCGCTACCGATGATTGCGCTGCTGGCCCATTTTGGTGGCGGGCTGCGCACGCTCGGCACCCGTCGCCCGGGTGTGCACTTGCTGCGCGGGCTGATCTATACCGGCACCATGGGCTTTTTTGTGCTCGGGCTTACGCTTTTGCCGTTGGCTGAAGCCACGGCCATTGCCTTTGTCGCGCCGCTGTTTGTCACGCTGCTTTCGGTGCCGCTGCTGGGCGAACGCATTGCCAAACCGGTCATGGCCGCTTCGCTATTGGGCTTTATCGGTGTGGTGATCGTGGTACGCCCGGGCGGTGATGCCTTCAATGCCGGGGCGCTCTCCATGGTAGCGGCGGCGGTTTGTTATGCCCTGACGATGATTACCGCGCGGCGTTACGGCGGGCGGGAAAATTTCTGGGCGTTGGTATTTTATATCTCACTGATCCCCATGCTGCTGACGGCGCTCACACTGCCATGGGTCTGGCAAACACCCGAACCGGCGCACTGGCTGGGCTTTCTGGCCGCAGGTGTATTCGGCGTGGGGGCTACCGGCTTTATTACCCTGGCCTTTCGCTACGCGCCGGCGGCGATTGCCGCCCCGTTTGACTACACCGCGCTGCTCTGGGCGGTGCTGCTTGGCTGGTGGTTCTGGGATGAACTGCCGGATGTGTGGGTGCTGGCCGGCAGCGTGCTGATTATCTCCAGTGGGCTGGCCATCGCCTACTATGACCGCCGGACCACCCTCAACCGTCGTCCCAGCACCTGATTTTCAGGTCGCTCTTGCGCGAGTTCTTCCGATAGCCCTCACGCCTGTTCCGTCGCTGCCTGCCATTGCTGCGACAGTTCTTTCGCGGCGTCATACGGCGAGGGCTGGCCGCAAATGGCCGAGACCACCGCCATGCCGTGGGCGCCGCTTTGCTTCACGGCCTCAACGTGTTCGACTTTTATCCCGCCAATGGCGACGCCGGGTAGCGGACAGGCGTCGGTCAGTGCGGCCAGCCCGTCAAAGCCGATGGGCGCTGCGTGATCCTGCTTGCTTTGGGTGGCAAATACCGGCCCCAGTCCGACGTAATCCAGCAATGCCACGGGGGCAGCGGCGAGCTGTTCGGCGTTGTTGATGGAAAGCCCGATGATGGCGTCTTCGCCCATGGCCTTGCGCGCTTCCTGCGCGGCGGTGTCACTCTGGCCCACATGAAGGCCATCGGCACCGCTTTCCAGCGCCACGTGCAGCCGGTCGTTGATAATTAATGGCACGCGCCGGCCGGTCAGCTCGGCGTGGGTGTCCAACGCCTGTTTGAGCCGGCGAGCCTGTTCGATCATGGCGTCATCCGCGGCGTGCTTGTCGCGCAGCTGGACAATGGTAACGCCGCCTTTCACCGCTTCTTCCACGGTACGCTCCACGCCGTCGCTGCCGCATAGGCCGGCGTCGGTGACCAAATAAACGGATAAATCAAAGTGCATCGCGGGTCTCCAAAGCGAGGTGGGTATCAAGGTCGTGAGGGGTAAGCTGATAAAGCGCATCAAGGAACGGCGCGGTAAAACTGCCAGGGCCTGATGCCTGAGCACCGGCGCGCTCGCCGGCCAGGGCAAAACAGCCAAAGGCTGCCGCCGTTGCTGTCAGTTGGCTTGATGGCGCTTCGTCGGCCACGGCCAGAAACGCGGCGGCGGTGGCGCTTAACCCGCAGCCCAGTGTGGTAATGCGCGGCATCAGCGCGTGCCCACCGCTGACGTGTACGATGCGCTTGCCATCGGTAATCAGGTCACCTTCACCGCTGACACCTACCAGGCAGTTTTGGCGGCGAGCCAGCTCAACGGCGGCGTCGCGCGCTTGCTCGGGGCTGGCGGTGCTGTCTACCCCACGGCCCGGGTTGGCGATGCCATTCAGGCATAAAATCTCTGATGCATTGCCGCGAATCAGGCTGGGCGCGTGTTCGAGCAGCTCGACACACAGGCGCTGGCGGTAGCGGGTTGCGCCCACGGCCACGGGATCGAGCACCCAGGGCGTGGCAAAGCGATGTGCGGTACGCGTGGCGTCAAGCATTGCCTCGGCGAAGTCGGGGCTAACGGTGCCGATATTGATCGACAGTGCGCCGGCCAGCGGCACAAACTCGCTGACTTCTTCGCGGGCATGAAGCATGGCCGGCGAGGCGCCCACGGCCAGCAGTATGTTGGCGCTGGAGTTCATGGCGACAAAGTTGGTGATGCAGTGGACCAGCGGCGTGCGCTGCTGCAGGGCGTGAAGGTAGCGCCCGGGCGTGGGTAGGGTCATGCCATTCCTCCCGGCGGGGAGGCGGGTACGCGAGCACCACGACTCCCTACGCCGGTATTGTCCGGTTCAGGTGGTTAAGGGTGCGTCTCAGCACAACGTTTGACGTTGAGCGCCCCTGCCGTGGAGGCTACTATCCGCGCTGGAGCTTGCGCTGTAAAGCCCTGAAAAGCCTGTAGAGGGGTGCTTGTGCCCGCCGACGCGACTGGTAGGGTGAAAGGGCAGTAAGATGTGCAGCGCCACAAGCCAGTGAGCTTGATCATCAAGGATTTCATCAACAGGAGAAAGGCATGTCGTTTCACGGTGAATCGCACCCGGGCGTTGTTCCCACGCCGCCGGAAACTCAAGGTTTTTGCTTCAACCACACGATGCTGCGCATCAAGGAACCGGCGCGTACGTTGGCGTTTTATTCCCGGGTGCTGGGCATGCAGGTGATGCGCCGGCTGGACTTCGAGGAAATGAACTTCTCGCTGTATTTCCTCGCCCACGTGGAAGACCCGCGCAGCGTGCCGGAAGACACCGCCTCGCGCACCGCCTGGACCTTTGGCCGAACCGGCATTCTCGAGCTGACCCACAACTGGGGCACCGAAGACGACGAGGACTTTGCCTACCACGACGGCAATGCCGAGCCCCAGGGTTTTGGTCACATCTGCATCAGCGTGCCCAATCTGGAGGCGGCGCAGGCGTGGTTTGACGCCCACGACGTCACCTTCGTCAAACGTGCCGATCAGGGCAAGATGAAAGACGTCATCTTCATAAAGGACCCTGACGGCTACTGGATCGAAGTCATCCAGGCCGACCGCATGGCCGGCAAGGGCGATTAACCATGGCGTTGCTGCTGTTTCGCCTGCACCATGTCACCGACGAGGAAGCCCGCGAAGTGCGCCAGCTGCTGGACGAGCGCGGCTTTGACACCTACGAGACCCAGGCGGGCATGTTTCGCATGGGCGTGGATGCCATCTGGCTGCGCAACGAGCACCAGCGGGAGGCGGCCAAAGCCGCGCTGGCCGACTATCAGGACGAACGCCTGGTACGGGCCAGGCAGGAATATGCCGACGTGGTTCAACGCGGCGAGAAACCGACGCAATGGCGCCGGTTTCTGGCGCATCCGCTGCAGGTCACGCTGGTGATCGTGGCGGTGATTTTGATCGCGCTGATTACCCTGGCGCCGTTTATCAGCGGGATCAATCCTGGCTGAATCGGCGTGCGCCGTCGCTTAGTCGTCCGCCAGCGTCTCGTGCAGGGCCTTGTGAAGGACCTTGGCGTTATGGCGCATCATGCCGATGTAGCTGGCGGCCTCGCCTTCACGTGCCAGCGCATCAGCGTATAGCGTGCCGGCAACGGAAAGCCCGGTTTCTTCGGCCAGCTGGGTAATGGCCACGGGGCTGGTCATGTTCTCGTGAAACAGGGCCTGTATGCGCTGCTGTTTGATGACATCCACAAGCTCGGCCATGCGTGCGGCGCTGGGATCGGCCGTGGTGGCAAGCCCCTCGGGCGCCAGAAAGCGCAGGCCGTAAGCCTCGGCAAAGTAGCCGAACGAGTCGTGGCCGGTAATCACTGCGGTCTCTGTCGGGACGTTGCTCAGCAACTGGCGGATGTCGGCATCGGCGCTGGCCAGCTTATCCAGATAACGTTTGGCATTGGCGCGGTAGTCGGTGGCGTGGTCGCTGTCGGCGGTGATCAGCCCGTCACGGATGTTGGTGACGTAAGTACGTGCGCGGGCCATATCCTGCCACGCATGGGGGTCTGCCGTGCCATGATCGTGTCCGTCGTGTCCGTCGTGTCCGTCGTGTCCATGGCCGTGGTGCTCCCCGTGCTCATGCTGGGCAGCGTGATCGTGGCCATGGTTCATCAGTGGAGTAATGCCATCGGTCGCGGTCACCAGCGTCCCGTTATAGCCGCTGGTTTCCAGCAGCCGCGCCATCCAGCCCTCAAAATGCAGGCCGTTGAACACCACCAGCCTGGCGTGAGACAGCGTGCGCACATCGCCGGGACTTGGCGAATAGCTATGGGCATCGCTATCCGCGCCGATCAGCGGCGTCACTTCGACGTGTTCACCACCAACGTTTTCGACCATGTCGGCGAGGATGGAAAAACTGGTTACCACCGGTACGCGCTCGGCGGCCATGGTCGTGGGCAACGCGAGTAAAAAGGCAGCACCGGTTGCCCAGCTGAAAACGGACGATAAACGCATAAAAAGCTCCTTGGGTTAATCATGCACCAGCGGTGTGACCTTGCGCCGCCAGCGGGCGGCCAGGCTGTGGTAGCGGCCGCACACGGCCGAAAAGAAGTAGCCCGCACCGGCGAGCAGGATAATGCTCGGGCCGGATGGCAAGTCCAGGTGGAATGAGAGCAAAAGCCCCCCGGTGCTTGAGAGCATCGCCAGCACTACGGCTATGCCCATCAGCCCTTCCAGGCGCTTGCTCCAGAAGCGTGCTGTGGTAGCCGGCAACATCATCAGGCCTACCGCCATCAGCGTGCCCAGGGTTTGAAAGCCGGCGGTCAGGTTAAGTACCAACAGCCCCAGAAATACGCTGTGTACCCAGCCGCTGCGCCGGCTTTGGCCGCGTAAAAACAGCGGGTCCAAACACTCCACTACCAGCGCGCGGAAGATCACCGCCAGTGTGATCACGATCGCGCTGCTGATCGTCGTTATCAGCACCAGCGCGGTGGAATTGATCGCCAGTACCGAGCCGAACAGCACATGGGTGAGATCCACGCTGCTGCCACCCAGCGAAATCAGCATCACCCCGGCGGCCAGCGAAATAATAAAAAAGCTCGCCATGGCCGCGTCTTCGCGCTGCCCGCCCATTTTGGATACGGCGCCGGCCAGCAGCGCCACGGCCAAGCCAAACAGCACGCCGCCCAGGCTCATCATCGGCAGTGAAAACCCCGCCACCAAAAAGCCCAGCGCCACACCGGGTAAAATCGCGTGCGCCATGGCATCGCCAATCAGGCTCATGCCGCGCAGCACCAGAAACACCCCCAACGGCGGCGCGGCCAGCGACAGCGCCAGCCCGCCAACCACGGCGCGGCGCATAAAGCCGTAGTCAAACGGCGCGACCAGCCAGGCGTTAAGCAAGTCCAGCATGGCGACCTCCTGTGGATAAATGCGACGGCGCGACCACCCCATCTGGCGCCAGCCAGTGGCTGCAGCCATCGCGCAGCAGCAGGACGGCATCGGCCAGACGCTTGAGATGATCCATATCGTGGAGCACGACGATGATCGTGGCGCCGTCGTCGGCCATCTGGCGAATAATCGGAATCAGGATGTCCACCGTCTCGCTATCGACGTTGGCAAACGGCTCGTCCAGCAGCAGAAGTTCGGCCTCCTGCATCAGCGTGCGGCCGATCAGGGCACGCTGGCGCTGGCCGCCGGACAACTCGCCCAGTGGCCGATGCGCCACGGTGGAAATGCCCAGTCGCGTCATGATCTCCCGGCCGCGGCGGTAATGCGCCGCACAGTAGCCTTTAAGCGCCCCGTGGCTTGGCCAGCTGCCGGTCATCACCAGCTCTTCCACGCTCATGGGGAACGATAAATCCAGCGCCAGCTGCTGGGGCAACCACGCGCGCCGAGCCTTGGGAACGTGGCATTCCACTTTGCCGGAAAGCGGGCGTAGCTCGCCCATCAGCGCCTGTACCAGCGTGCTTTTGCCGGCTCCATTAGCACCGATCAGTGCGGTCACCGCGCCGCTGGCAAAAGTGCCCTCAAGCCCCTCCAGCACGCTGCGCCGCGCCTGAGCCAAATGCAGGTTATACAGCCGGAGTTTTGCCTCGTGTGACATCAAAACCACCCCGTTGCCCACGCCACCAGCCCCCAAAGTGCCAGCAGTGGCAGGGCGCACAGTGCCAGCCGTTTCGCCACCGACAACGACATCAGAGAAAAATGGCACGGCCCCTCGCGGTTGTGCCGGTGAGGATAAGTATCGTGCGCTCCCGCGCTGCGATGTTGTGCGTGCATGGTGTTTCCCGAACATGGCGCTTGAAAATAAGGAGTAGGTTATAACATAACAAAAAGGGTCAGGGGAATTGCCGAAATGAGTTTTCCGGGACAACTTCGCTGCCGCACAGGCAGCTCAGAAAGTGCTGGAAACCAGCCCCGAGAACTATCAAGCGCTCGCTGCCGCCCAGGCAGCTTAGAAAACCAGCAGCAGATGGCTTTCAATTATCTCGCCGCTCGGTGCTCCCTTTTGGTGCATTCTGGCGCGGGCGTGCATTTTTTTGGGGCAGCTGAAACAATAGCGGGGTTTCAGTGTTACGTTGCGGCATGCTGGCAAATGGACATTTATATGCTTTGTGTAAAAAATAAATGATTTTAAATCATATGGTTAATAAATTATTTCAGCTGAGTGCGCCAAATTGGCACGTTGCCTGCATCGTTGATGGGCAACGGCGGATGCCCCGTAGGCAGCATGACCACGACGTGCTACAACACTAGCCATGATTTTTGCCGGTGCCGGCTAACGCCCACGGGCACCCTTGACGATAAGCCACGCTTACCCCGGAGGACAGAATGTCAGCCAAGACGCTCGCCTTGATTGAAGAACATGATGTGAAATGGATCGACCTGCGCTTTACCGACACCATCGGCAAGGAGCAGCACGTCACCATTCCCGCGCGGGAAGTGGATGAAGATTTCTTTGAAGACGGCCAGATGTTTGACGGTTCGTCCATGCTGGGTTGGAAGGGCATCAACGAGTCCGACATGGTGCTGCGCCCGGAAGACGGCACGGCTTACCTGGACCCGTTTACCGAAGATTCAACGCTGGTGCTGCGCTGTGATGTGATCGAGCCGGCCACCATGCAGGGCTATGATCGTGATCCGCGCTCGATCGCCAAGCGTGCCGAGGCGTTTTTGCAGTCTACAGGCCTGGGCGATACCGCCTTTTTCGGCCCGGAGCCCGAGTTTTTCATCTTTGATGAAGTGCACTGGAAGACCGACATTCAGGGCTCCATGTACAAAATTACCTCGGAAGAGGGTGCCTGGGCGACCGACCACGTGATTGAAGGCGGCAATCTGGGCCACCGTCCGCGGGTGAAGGGCGGCTACTTCCCCGTGCCGCCGGTCGACAGCTTCCATGATATTCGCGGTGCCATGTGCAACACCCTGGAAGCGATTGGCCAGAGCGTTGAGGTGCATCACCACGAAGTGTCCAACGCCGGGCAGAACGAGATCGGCGTGAAGTTCAATACGCTGGTCAAAAAGGCCGACGAAGTTCAGGAAATGAAGTACGTCATTCACAACGTGGCGCATGCCTACGGCAAGACGGCGACGTTCATGCCCAAGCCGCTGGTGGGTGATAACGGCACCGGCATGCACGTTCACCAGTCGTTCTGGAAAGACGGCGAAAACCAGTTTGCCGGCGACGAATACGCCGGGCTGTCGGAAATGGCGCTGTATTACATCGGCGGCATCATCAAGCACGCCCGTGCGTTGAACGCCTTTACCAACGCCTCGACCAACTCCTACAAGCGCCTGGTGCCGGGGTTCGAGGCGCCGGTGATGCTGGCTTATAGCGCGCGTAACCGCTCGGCGTCGATCCGCATTCCCTACACCGCAAGCCCCAAGGGCAAGCGGGTGGAACTGCGCTTCCCTGATCCTACGGCCAACCCGTACCTGTGCTTTGCGGCCATGCTGATGGCCGGTATCGACGGCATCAAGAACCAGATTCACCCCGGCGATGCCATGGATAAAAATCTCTACGACCTGCCGCCGGAAGAGGGCAAACAGGTGCCCACCGTGGCGAACAGCCTGGATCAGGCGCTGGACGCGCTGGATGAAGACCGCGCCTTTTTGACCGAAGGCGGCGTATTCAGCGATGAAATGATTGATGCCTATATCGCGGTCAAGATGGAAGACGTGGAGCGTATCCGCATGACTACGCATCCCGTCGAGTTCGAGATGTACTACAGCTGCTAATGGGCTGCTAGCCGGCTTGAACTGCGCCTGCCCATCGGGCAGGCGCTTTTGTTTGGGAAAGGAAACCATGAAGCCACAGCCGATACTCTGGCTCGGCGGCGTGCTGTTAATCGCGTTGGTCTGGGCGCCGCTGCAGGCGCAAACGGTGTATCGCCTCGTTGACGATACCGGCCGCGTGACGTTTACCGATAATGCGCAAAGCGGTGGCCGTGAGGTGACACTGGAACCGCTGCAGCGCATTGCTTCCGCCGCCCCGCAAAAGCCGCCGCTAAAGGCATCACCGGGGGCGCCGTTCATGCCCTATGACCGCTTCACCATCGCGCGTCCGGAAAGCGTGATGCGGTTGTTTTCCGAGCCGTTTGCGGTGGAGATCAACCTCCGCCCGCAACTGCGGGAAGATCATCAGATACGGCTGCTGGTGGATGGCCGCGTCAGCCAGTCGGCGCTACATGGCCAGGCGTTCTGGGTGCCGGCGCTGGCTACCGGTGAGCACCAGCTGCAGGCCGAGCTGCTTGACCGTCAGGGGCGGGTGCGCCACCGCACGCCGCCGCATCGCGTTCGTATTGTGCCGGAGGGATAACGTATGTATCAGCGTTTGCTGGAGCACCTGACCTCGGCCGTATTGCTGCTGGATGAGCGCCTTGCGGTGTGCTGGATGAACCCGGCCGCCGAAGCGCTGTTTGCGGTTAGTCAGCGGCGGATAAACGATATTGGCCTTGCTGCGCTAATGAGCGAGGGCGCCGGTATTACGTCGGTGCTGGCCAAGGCGCGCGACGACCAGCACCCCTACACCCAGCGCGAAGCGCGGCTGTTGCAGCCCGGCGGCGAAACGCTGACCGTGGACTATACGGTCACGCCGCTTTCGGTACACGAGCTGTTGCTGGAAGTGGAGCCGCGGGACCGGCTCATGCAGATTTCACGCGAAGAAGCGCTGACGGCTCGGCAGGAAGCGGCCAAGGTGCTGGCGCGGGGGCTGGCGCACGAGATCAAGAATCCGCTGGGCGGGATTCGCGGCGCGGCACAGCTGCTGGAGCGTGAGCTTGACGACCCCGCCCAGCACGAGTTTACCCGGGTGATTATTGAAGAAGTCGACCGGCTGAAAGCACTGGTCGATGCCATGCTTGGCCCCCACCGCGAAGCCGGCCACGTTGAGCTGAATATTCACCGGGCGCTGGAACGTGTCTATGCGCTGTTACGCGCTGAACATCCGCCCGTGGCCATTCGCCGGGATTACGACCCAAGTTTGCCGGTGCTGTACGGCGATCAAGCACAGCTGATTCAGGCGCTGCTCAACGTGGCGCGCAATGCCGTTGACGCGCTGCGTGAGGCGCATACGCCGGCGCCGGAGCTGGTGCTGCGTACCCGGGCACGTCGCCAGTTCACCATGGGCGCCCGGCGTCACCGGCTGGTGTGCGAGGTGAGCCTGGTGGATAACGGCCCGGGGATTCCGGCTGCGCTGCAGGATACGCTGTTTTATCCGATGGTCTCCGGACGCGCCCAGGGCAGCGGGCTGGGGCTGTCCATCGCCCAGGCGATTGTGCATCGCCATCAGGGGCTGATTGAATTTTGCTCGCGCCCCGGCCATACCGAGTTCCGTTTATTACTACCGCTGGAGAGCCCGCATGCCTCAGGCCGCTGATGCCCCCGCCCGCGTGGCGGTGATCGACGATGATCGCGCGATTCGCTTTGTCCTGAGCCGCGCGCTGGCCCAGCCTGATCTGGCCGTTGAGTGTTTTGGCGAAGCCGAAGAAGCGCTGGACGCGCTGCTGGCATGCTCGCCGGAAGTGGTCGTGACCGATATACGCATGCCGGGTATCGACGGGCTGGCGCTGATGGCGCGTCTGCACCAGGCGCATCCGGCGCTGCCGGTGATTGTCATGACCGCACACTCTGATCTGGACAGCGCCGTGGCCTCGTATCAGGGCGGTGCGTTTGAATACCTGCCCAAACCCTTTGACGTGGATGACGCGCTGGCGCTGGTGCGCCGTGCGGTGGCTCACGTGCGTGAGCAGGCGCGCCCGGCTGTGGCGCCGCAAAGTCTGAACGACGATATCATCGGCGAATCGCCGGCCATGCAGGATGTGTTTCGCGCCATCGGGCGGCTGTCACAGTCGCACATCAGCGTGTTGATTCGCGGGGCGTCGGGCACCGGCAAAGAGCGTATTGCGCGGGCGTTGCACCAGCACAGCCCCCGCGCTGACCGCCCGTTTATTGCGCTGAACATGGCCGCGATTCCGCGTGATCTGGTGGAGTCGGAACTGTTCGGCCATGAAAAAGGCGCGTTTACCGGCGCTACCGCGCGGCGCGCCGGTCGCTTTGAGCAGGCCGACGGCGGCACGTTACTGCTCGATGAGATCGGCGATATGCCCGCCGATACCCAAACGCGCCTGCTGCGGGTGCTGGCCGACGGCGAGTTTTTCCGCGTGGGCGGGCATACGCCGGTGAAGGTGGATGTGCGCATTATTGCCGCTACGCATCAGCATCTGGAAACGCTGGTCGAAGATGGCCGCTTTCGGGAAGACCTGTTCCACCGGCTGAACGTGATCGCCATTGCGCTGCCGAGCCTGGCGCAGCGCCGGGAAGATATTCCCAGGCTGGCGCACCACTTTTTGCATGCCGCCGCCAGCGAGTTGGAGACGGAAACCAAGGTGCTCACGGCTGAGGTTGAGGCATTGCTTGGGCGGCTCGCCTGGCCGGGCAACGTGCGCCAGCTGGAAAACCTCTGCCGCTGGCTGACGGTCATGGCCTCGGGGCGAGAGGTGTTGCTGGAAGATCTGCCCGATGAGCTGCATACAGCGGATGACACGGCGGAACCGGCAGGCGGAGACTGGCGCACGGCGCTTCGCGACTGGGCCGCGCAGACGCTGGCCGCAGGCGAGGGCCAGACCCTGGAGCAGGCGCTGCCCGAGGTGGAAGAGATTTTGATCACGGCCGCACTGGAACACACCGACGGGCGTAAAGGGGAGGCGGCGGCACTGCTGGGCTGGGGGCGCAATACGCTAACGCGCAAGCTCAAGGCGAGCCGGCCCGACGGCTGACCGTGACGAGCTGTTCCATGAAGCCGGCGGCGGGCGCCGGTGAGGGCTCAAGCCTATATAGCGCGTCAGCGAGCCCGGGAATATCGGGTCGGCAGCCGCTAACGGGTACCGGCAGCAACGTCATTTGCGCATAAATACCGCGCTCGGCGAGCTGATAGGCGACGCCGTCGCCATACAGCATATGCCCCATACCCATCAGCCCGACCGCCAGCTGGCCACCGGCGCTGGCCTTTTCAAGCGCATCGGCCATGGCGACGTCCCAGGCCAGCTGCGCCTGAAGAAAGGTAGTAAACGATTGCTCCAGCGGGTGAGCATCGTAAATGGCGCGTAAGCGCTTGCGGTAGGCCTTGCGCGGAGCGGCTGGTGGGGCAATGCCGTGGCGCTCGGCGGCGGGCACGGCGTCAAAGCCGTCATCAGCCAGCCGGCGGCGCAGTTCGGGCGCAATGTTCAAGGCCACCAGTGGAATGCGTTTCATGCGGGCGAAGTGCAAAATCGGCAGGTACATCGCCGGGTCATAACCCCAGACCTCGTTCCACCGGCTTTGGCGCAGCAGCTCGCCTTCGCTGAGTTCCCCCGCTACCCAGGCATCCAGTATCGGCTGGGCGCTTCTGGGTAGCATTTCCAGCCCGATCACCATGTCGTCGCGGTGGGCGGCAAGCCCGGCAAGCGTTTGCAGCTCAAAGCGGTGATACGCCATCTGGTCGTGGCGCTCGCCAATCAGCACTACGTCCTGGGCGGCTGCCTGGGCAATGACGCTGGAAGCAGGCGTGATTTCGCCGCGTTGCCACCAGTCGCCCGGGGCCAGGCAGCTATCGGAGTGGGTATTGCCGATAGCACTGTCGGTCGTCAGCATCGCGAGCAGCAGCAAAAAAATCAGGGGGCGCAGTCGGCGCATGGCCACTCCTTTGCGGTAAAGCGTGTGTGTCACGAATAGCGGGTGAGCGTCTGGCAGTGGCGCAAAAAGCGCTCGAAGTCGTCGAGTATCACCGTCAGGCTGGCGTGCAGGCGATGATCGTCGTCTACCAGCCGCAGCGACAGGTGCTGGTCGCGCGCGTACTCGATGACTGGCGCAGGCGGTACGACGTCGTCTTGCCAGCCGTGAATAATATGCGTGGCGCGCGCCTTGAGCACGGGGAAAGTTTCCGGATAGTCGGCAAGCCCCAGCGCCGGGGCCAGCAAAAAGCAGCCCAGCATGGCGTGCTCGGCGCTCAGCATGGCGCTTAGCCAGCCGCCAAGGCTGGCGCCGGCCATTACGCAGCAGGCCGGGTCATCACCGCGTTCATGCAGCGTGTGGCGCAGGTGGGCAAGCCGGTCGAGTGGATCGGGCAGCTGGCGGTAATCCAGAATCACGGGCTCGACATCGTCCAGCTGCCCGGCGATGCTCTTGAGCGCCTGTACCTTGAGTGCGCCGGGCCCGCTTTCCAGGCCGTGAGAGAGATAAACGGTAATCATCATCCGCCCCGCTGGAGAGTGCCGGTGAGCAGGCCGCCGGGGCGGTGCAGGCCGCCGGCGCTTGCCTAAACCCTAGCGGGTTCGCCGCCGGCTGCCAAGTTGAGAAGGTTGCCTAAGCCAGCGCGGCCAGGCTAAGCAGGGCAAATCCCATGCCCATGGCCGCACCGGCGGCCACATCGCTGAGGTAATGCAGGCCCAGCCCGACCCGGGAAATGGCGATGAGTAGCGCCAGTGGAATCACGGCCGGCAACAGCCACGGCGTGTGCGCCGCAACCAGCAGCGTGAACATGACGGCATGCATGGTGTGCCCGCTGGGAAAGCTGTAGCGGTCGCGCGCCGGTTCACTGCACTGGATGCCGCCGTGATAGGTGATAAACGGCCGCTCGCGGCACAGGCGGTTTTTCACCAGCCGATAGACGCTCAGGGCGATGAGCGCGGTGATGGCGTATTGCACCAGGCGTAACGCGCCGTTGGGCTGCAGCCAGGGCTGTGCGGCCATCAGCGCTACCCAGATCGGCCAGTCGCCCAGGCGGCTGGCGGCCTGCAGCAGGATCCGCCAGGGGCGATACATCGACAGACGCGTGATGCGCTGGCAGAGCTGCCACTCAAGCAGGTCAAGACGGTCGAATACGGCAAGAGGACGAGGACGCATGATAGCTCTCCTGAGCGTGTTGCAGATAAGTCAGCATTTGTCGGGCAATGTCTGACCAGCGTTGCTCCAGCGCCCGCAGCCGGGCAGTACGGCCCAGCCGCGTGTAGCGGGCCGGTTGCTGGCAGAGTGAGACGCTGGCGTTGATGAAGGCTGGTTGATCTTCCACAGCCACGGTGATGCCGTTGTCGCCGTTGTTGATCAGCTCGGCGCTGGCGGCGTGGTGGTAGGCCACCACGCACAGGCCGCTGGCCATGGCTTCGGCCACCACGTTGCCCCAGGTTTCCGAGAGGGACGGAAAAACGAAAATATCGGCACTGGCGTAATGGCGTGCCAGCTCTGCCTGGGGCAAAAAGCCGGTAAAGTACGCGTTGGGCAGGGCGTCTTGCAGCTGCTGGCGCGCCGGGCCATCGCCGACAATCACCTGTGCCATGTCCGGCCGGACTGCCTCCATGGCGTGAAAGGCTTCCTGTACCAGCGTCAGGTTCTTTTCTGCCGCCAAACGTCCGGCATACAGCGCGACGGGCTGATGCTCCCCCGCTTGCCAGCTGCGGCGTAATGCCGGGTCGCGTTTGGCCGGTGAGAAGCATTCGCCGTCGATGCCGCGGGACAGGTGGCAGACGCGACGAATGCCGCAGGCTGCCAGGTCACTTACCTGCTGCTGCGTAGGGGCCAGGGTGAGCGTACAGCCGTTATGGAAATGGCGCAGATAACGGCGCGTGGTAGAGGCAAGCCAGGCCAGGCCGTAATCGTGGCAGTAATGATCAAAGTTGGTGTGCCAGCCGGCCACCACGGGAATCCCCGCATTCAGAGCGGCCTGACGGGCGGCTAAGCCCAATGGGCCCTGTGTGGCCAGGTAGATCACGTCGGGGCGTTGTGTCTGAAAAAACCGCCGCAAGCGGCCGGGAGTGGCAAGGCCGATCTGTACGTCACGGTAGCCGGGCAGGCCCAGGCGGGGAACGTGAAGTTCGGCGCGTACCGGCACGGCGGCGCCTGTCTCGGCACGCATGGACACTGCCGGACGCGGGCGAATCACATCAAGCGTTACCCCGTGGCGGATCAGCTCGTGGCTCAGCCGGCGCAGGGTGTGGGCAACGCCGTTGATCTCCGGTGCCCAGGTTTCACTTACCATGCAAAGCCGCATCGCCTCACCACTTTTGTCATCAGCCTGGTGGCACTATGGCGGGTGGCGATGACACTCCGGGGACAAGCGCGTGAACAAGCGATGACCCGGTCGGCGGGGCGTACGCTTAGCCGGTGCGCTGGCCGCTTGCCTGGTTGAAGCAGTGCAGCGCTTCAAGGGGGGCGTAACAGCGCAGTATCTCGCCTTCGGCCACGGGAGCCTGCTGGCCGGTGCGAATCACCGTGGCTTGCTCGCCGCCGGCGAGGCGCACGTATAAATGGTTTTCTGCCCCGGCGGCCTCAAACAGCTCCAGCGTGGCATCACACGCCAGGTGCGGCACGGCGGGTGGCGCAAGGAAAATGGTGTCAGGGCGAATGCCGATGATGTCGGTGCCGGGGGGCAACGCATCAAGCGCGTCACCGGCGTTACGCGCCTGCAAAAAATCCACAGGCAGCAGGTTCATGGCCGGCGAGCCGATAAAGCCCGCCACGAACAGGGTGGCGGGATAGCGGTAGATATCCATGGGTGTGCCTACCTGTTCGATGCGGCCTTCGTTCAGCACCACCAGGCGGTCGCCCAGCGTCATGGCTTCCAGCTGGTCATGGGTGACATACAGGCTGGTGGTTTGCAGGCGGCGCTGGAGCTTTTTGATTTCCACGCGCATTTGTACCCGCAGCTTGGCATCCAGGTTGGACAGCGGCTCGTCGAATAAAAACACCGCCGGATCGCGTACCAGCGCACGCCCCATGGCGACCCGCTGGCGCTGGCCGCCGGAGAGCTTGCGCGGTTTACGGGTGAGTAACGGCCCGATTTCCAGCATCCGCGCGGCGTCACGCACCTGACGATCAATATCGCTTTTTTTCACGCCGCGGTTTTTCAGCCCGTAGGCGAGGTTCTGGTACACCGTCATGTGCGGGTAAAGCGCATAGTTTTGAAACACCATGGCGATATTGCGCTCAGCGGGTTCCAGCTTGTTGACCACGCGCCCGCCGATACTCAGCGCCCCCTCGGTAATACTTTCCAGCCCGGCCACCATGCGCAGTAGCGTGGACTTGCCGCAGCCCGAAGGCCCGACCAGCACCACCAGCTCGCCGTCATCCACGTGAAGGTCAATCCCCTTTACCGCAGCAACGCCGCCGGCGTAGGTTTTGGCAAGCCCTGACAGGGTAATCGCGGCCATTTATTTCTCCGTTTCGGTCAGCCCTTTGATAAACAGGCGCTGCATGAAAACCACTACCAACACCGGCGGCAGCGCGGCCATGGTTACGGCGGCCATGATCAGCTGCCATTGCGGGTTTTCATCGGATGTCATGCGCTGAATGCCCATGACGATGGTGTAGTAGTCGGGATCGGTGGTGATCAGCAGCGGCCACAAATACTGGTTCCAGCCGTAAATGAACAGGATAACGAACAGCGCGGCGATATTGGTGATCGATAGCGGCAGCAGAATATCCTTGAAAAAGCGCAGCGGTCCGGCGCCGTCAACCCGCGCGGCTTCGAGCATTTCTTCGGGTATGGTCATGAAAAACTGGCGGAACAGAAAAGTGGCGGTGGCCGAGGCGATCAGCGGAATGGAAAGCCCGGCGAAGCTGTTGAGCATGTTCAGGCTGGCCACGACTTCAAAGGTGGGAATGATGCGCACCTCGACCGGTAGCATCAGGGTGATAAAGATCAGCCAGAAGAAGAACAGCCGCAGACGAAAGCGGAAATACACAATGGCAAACGCCGAAAGTAGCGAAATGCCCAGCTTGCCGAGGGTAATCGTCATTGCCATGACAAAGCTGTTCCACAGCATGCGGCCTGCCGGCGGTGCGCTGGCGCTGGCAATGCCCGACTGCCACATTTGCCGCATGTTTTCGAGCCCGTGGCCGCCTGGCAATAGCGGCATGTTACCGCGCAGCAGCTCGCCCGGTGCCTGGGTCGCTGCCATCAGGGCGATGTATACCGGCAACATGATCAGCGCTACGCCGATCAGCAAAACGCCGTGCGAGAGCAGGTTGGCCCAGGGGCGATGTTCTACCACGATGCGTCTCCTGTCGGGTTGGCTGCTGTGGGTGAAGTCGTCATGTATGCATCAGCTGTTGATGGATGAATCAATAGTTGATGCGGCGTTCGATAAAGCGGAACTGAAGCACGGTCAGGCTGACGACAATGACCATCAGCACTACCGACTGCGCGGCAGAAGACCCCAGGTTCAGGCCCACAAAGCCGTCGGCATAGACCTTGTACACCAGAATATTGGTGGCCTGAGCCGGGCCGCCCCGGGTGGTGGCGTGAATAATGCCGAAGGTGTCGAACATGGCGTAGACCACGTTGACCACGAGCAGGAAAAACGTGGTGGGCGCCAGCAGTGGAAAAACGATATTCCAGAAGCGTTTTACCGGCCCCGCGCCGTCAATGGCGGCCGCCTCGATCAGCGACTGCGGTACCGACTGCAGGCCGGCCAGGAAAAACAGAAAGTTGTAGGACAGCTGTTTCCAGGCGGCGGCCAGAATGACCAGCAGCATGGCATCCGTGCTCGAGGTGCGGTGGTTCCAGCGATAGCCCAACGCATCCAGCACATACGGCACCACGCCGATGGAGGGGTTGAAGATGAACCACCACAGCACGCCGGCCACCGCCGGTGCCACTGCGTAGGGCCATACCAGCAGCGTGGTATAGATATTGCGCGAACGCAGCATGCGGTTAACGGTACACGCCAGCAGCAGGGCGGCGCTCATGGCAAGAAAGGTGGTGCCGGCGGCAAAGACTGCCGTGACCGAAAGCGCATTCAAATAGCCGGGGTCACTGAACAGCCGGGCAAAGTTTTCCAGCCCGACAAACGTTGTTTTCAGGCCGAAGGCGTCTTCACGCAGCAGCGATTGGTAAAGCGCCTGCCCCGCCGGCCAGATAAAAAACACCAGCGTAACGAGTACCTGGGGCGCCAGCAGCACATACGGCAGAC
>NZ_JAKDUR010000084.1 GCF_030457605.1 Halomonas sp. | reverse complement strand
ACCGGAAAAGCTGGCACAAGCACCGCAAACGCTGGCACAGGCGCAGGAGCAGCTGCGCCGTTGCAAAGCCCAGTTCAACAAGGACAAGGCCGCGTTTGAAAAAGCCAAAGAAGACGAGCTTATCCCCCGCGAGCGTAAAGTTTACGGCGACAAGTTTCGTGCTTCCCGCGATCGCCTTCACGCCGCGCGCCGGCGGGTGCAAGCGTTGCAGCCGCCGCAGGCTGACGATTGATCTCTGCCAGTTCCGCCTTTCTTCATTCTCCTGAGACCGAGCCTTTTCAATGAAAGGATTCATCAAAAATCAGCCCCACTGGGCCGTGGCGTTTGCCGCTATTTTGCTTGTTGGCGTTTATTGGCTTGTATGGGCCGAGGACCGCTACGTATCGCGCGCTAGCGTGGTGCTGGAAAGTCCGCAAATTGCCCAGCCGGACATCAGCTTTTCGTCCATTTTAACCGGCAGTTCAGGCGATAAAGACCTGCTGCTGCTGCGTGAGCATCTGCTCTCGGTGGATATGCTCAAACAGGTGCAAAGCCAACTGGATTTTCGCCAGCACTACAGCGAAAACGGCGACGTCTTTGCGCGCCTGTGGAACGCCGACGCGCCGATCGAAAAGCTGCACAAGTATTATCAGCGCCGGGTGAGCGTCGAAATGGACGAATACGCCGGGGTGCTCAACATCGAGGTGCAGGCCTATTCGCCGGAGTTTGCCCACGCCATGGTAAAAGAGCTGCTCAAGGCCGGCGAGGCGCACATGAACGAGATGGGCCAGCGGCTGGCACAAGAGCAGGTAGCGTTTCTTGAAGAGCAGTTAAAGCGCCTGGAAGAGCGGCTGGATAGCGCCCGCGCCAAGCTGCTGGCGTTCCAGAACAAAGAAGGGCTGGTATCGCCCACCAGCACGGTAGAAAGCCTTAACCAGGTTGTGGCCACGCTAGAGGGCGAGCTGGCCCGCCTGCGCGCTCAGCGTCAGGCGCTTGCCACCTACCAAAGCGTGCAGTCTTCCGAGATGCAGCGGGTTCAGGCAGAGATTGACGCACTGCACGAACAGATTCAGCTGCAGAGCGACCGCCTGGCTCAGGCCACCGGAGAGTCGCTCAACCGTATTTCTTCGCAGTATGAAACGCTGGATCTGAAGGCCCAGTTTGCTCAGGAAACCTACTCAAGTGCGCTGAGCGCGCTGGAAAGTACCCGTCTGGAAGCCGCGCGCAAGCTCAAGCAGGTCAGCGTGCTGCAAAGCCCGCTAAAGCCCGAGTACCCCACCAAGCCAGACCGGCTCTACAACACCACCCTGTTTGCCATTATCACCATCTTTCTGGCGTTTATCGCCAACATGATGGCAATGATTATTCGCGATCACAGGGACTGAATGTCATGAGGGAAACGATGTTGATGAGGAAATATGAGCGATAACAGCGAACCGGTGGTGAAAAGGGCGATAGAGCTTTTCAAGCAAGGCGATTACCCCCAAGCCAAACGTTACTACGAACAAGCCGCCAGCGAATACGGCAGCCATTTGTTTGCCAGCAGCATCCGCCTGTGCGAGCGGCGAATGGCAGCGCCAGTACGCCCCCAGCAGCCCGAGCGCGTCGCGCCAACGCCGCCGGAAAACGGGGCAACCGCCCGCCAGCTGGCAGAAACCCAACAGCTGCTGGAGCATTATTACACCCGCTATCAAGAAGCCACTTACCAGCTACAGGATAGAGAATAGTCGCCCTATGAAAGTACTCACCGTTTTTGGTACCCGTCCCGAAGCTATCAAGATGGCGCCGCTTGCGCTTCAGCTTGCCGATGACAAGCGCTTTGATGCGCGCGTTTGCGTCACTGCCCAGCACCGGGAAATGCTTGATCAGGTGCTGTCGCTCTTTGAGCTGACGCCTGACTTTGACCTTGATTTGATGAAGCCGGGCCAAGACCTGAACGACATCACCTGCGGTATTCTGCAGGGGCTCAAAGACGTGTTTGAAGAGTTTCGGCCGGATATGGTGCTGGTGCACGGCGATACCGCCACCACCTTTGCCGCAAGCCTGGCGGCTTACTACCAGCAGATCCCGGTGGGCCACGTAGAAGCCGGGTTGCGCACCGGTAATCTCTACTCGCCCTGGCCGGAAGAAGGCAACCGCAAGCTGACGGGAGCGTTGGCGGCGCGGCATTTTGCCCCGACCGAAAATTCCCGGCAGAACCTGCTGCGCGAAGGGGTTGACCCGTCCACGGTACACGTCACCGGTAACACCGTGGTGGACGCCCTGCAAGAAGTAGCACGTAAGCTGGATAACGGCCCGCTCGCAGACACCTACGCCAGCAGGTTTGACTTTCTCGATGCCGACAAGCGCCTGGTGCTGGTCACCGGCCATCGCCGCGAGAGTTTCGGAGGCGGCTTCGAGCGCATCTGCCAGGCGCTGGTCGACACCGCCAAGGCCCATCCGGATGTACAAATTGTCTACCCCATGCACCTCAACCCCAACGTGCGCGAGCCGGTCAATCGCCTGCTGGCGGGTATCGACAACGTCTTGCTGATCGAGCCCCAGGAATACCTGCCGTTTGTCTACCTGATGAACCGCGCGCACATCATCCTGACCGACTCCGGCGGCATTCAGGAAGAAGCGCCGTCGCTGGGCAAGCCGGTGTTGGTCATGCGCAATACCACCGAGCGCCCCGAAGCCGTGGATGCCGGCACCGTCAAACTGGTAGGCACAAGCGTGGATGTGATCACGTCAGAGCTTTCACGCCTGCTGAGTGACAGCGAAGCCTACAGCGTTATGAGCCGGGCCCATAACCCCTATGGGGATGGCACTGCCGGCGAACGCATCATGGATGCCCTGGTCGCACGGCAGTCGGTTAACGCCTAAGCCGGTTCCCCGGCGTCAAGCCCCGAATCAAAGCCATAAGCAGTACACACGAAGAGCGCCAGGAAGCATCGGGCGCTGTTCGTGTGTGTTCATAGAATACGATACTTCAGTAAGGACACTCGCGTGGAATTTAACACACTCTCAATGATTGGTCTGGGCTACATTGGCCTGCCTACCGCCGCCGTATTTGCCTCACGGCGCAAGCAAGTCATCGGTGTGGATATCGACCAGCACGCTGTTGATACCATCAACCGCGGCGAAATCCACATCGTGGAGCCCGAGCTGGACATCGTCGTGCGCGCTGCGGTCAACGAAGGTTACCTGCGAGCAACCACCGCGCCCGAGCCGGCCGATGCCTTCATGGTGGCCGTGCCCACGCCGTTTCACACCGACGAGAACGGCCAGCACCACAAAGCCGACCTGCGCTACATCAAAGCCGCCAGTGAAGCCATCGCCAAGGTGCTGGAGCCGGGCAACCTCGTGGTGCTTGAATCCACCAGCCCGGTGGGCGCCACCGAACAAATGGCCGGCTGGCTGGCTGACGCGCGCCCGGATTTAACCTTCCCACAGACGCATGGCGAGGCGTCAGACATTCGCGTTGCGCACTGCCCCGAGCGCGTGCTGCCCGGCCACGTGGTGCGCGAGCTGGTCGAGAATGACCGCGTGATCGGCGGCATGACGCCCAGGTGCGCCGAGGCCGCCTGCGCGCTGTACAACATTGTGGTAGAAGGCGAATGCGTGGCGACCACCGCGCGCACCGCCGAGATGTCCAAACTGACCGAAAACAGCTTTCGTGACGTCAACATCGCCTTTGCCAACGAGCTTTCGACCATTGCTCATGAACTCGAGATTAATGTCTGGGAGCTGATCGCGCTAGCCAACCGCCATCCGCGGGTCAATATTCTGACGCCCGGCGCCGGTGTGGGCGGGCACTGCATCGCCGTAGACCCTTGGTTTATCGTGGATGCCTGCCCCGAACAGTCGCAGCTCATCCGCACCGCACGCGAAGTTAACGATGCCAAACCCGAGTGGGTACTCGCGCGCGTTAGCACCGCGTTGGAAGCGCTGCATCGTGATCAACCCGGCGCGACGCGCAGCGAGATGACCGTGGCCTGCCTGGGCCTGGCCTTCAAGCCCGACATTGACGACCTGCGTGAAAGCCCCGCGTTGGGCATTACTGAAAAAATCGCTACGCTTGGCTGCCGCACCATGGTGGTAGAGCCCAACATCGATGCGCTGCCCACGTCACTCGAACAGCCCAACGTCGAACTCGTCAGCCTTGATGAAGCCCTGGCCCAGGCCGATGTGGTCTGCGTGCTGGTTAAACACCGTCCGTTCATCGTCAGTCAAGACGCCGTCAGCGCCAAGCCAAGCATCATCGACGCCGTTGGTCTCCTCGGTTAACCGTATTGTATTTCGCCCTTCGTAGGAGGGCAGCTGCGCTGCGCGACCGGCGCCATTAGGCGCCTCAGCATATAGCGTGGCATGAAAACACCTGCTTTCTCGTCCCATCTTTTGAATCACGAGCCCCGCTACCATGGATGCACTGCTTCACCTTGCCAACCAGTTGGCCGACCAACCCGGCACGCCCCTGATCGCCCCCGTTCAGGGGCGTGTGGCGTATGTGGTCAGCCACGGCCAAAGTTACGCCAGCAACGGCTACGCCGTGCGCACTCAAGGCATTGCCCAGGCGCTAAATCAGCACGGCCTGGAAACGCTGTGCTTTGTGCGCCCCGGCCGGCCCTGGGAGCTGGGTGCAGCAAAAGATACCGTAGGCCCTGAAGCAGTCATTAAGGGCGTGCGCTACATCCATAGCCGTTGGCCTGAGGACACGTCGCCGGCCAGCGACCAAGAGCACCTGAAAGCCAGCGTGGCGCGTTTTATCGAGCTGTTCCGGGTATATCGCCCAGCGGCGGTGCTGGCAGGCAGCAACTGGATCGTCGGCCTACCGGCCTGGATCGCTGCCAAGCGCCTGGGCCTGCCGTTCTACAATGAAGTGCGCGGCTTCTGGGAGCTCTCTCGCAAGGCCCGCGAACCGGGCTACGCTAACACTCCCGCGTTCACGGCCGAGGCCGAGCGCGACACCTTCGTTGCCAGGCAGGCGCTCAAGGTATTCACCCTGAACGCGCCGATGAAGGGCGAGCTTGAAAAGCGCGGCATTGAGGCCGAACGCATCGGCATCGTACCCAACGGCGTAAGCCAACTGCCCGATATAAAACCTGCTGACCCAGCCCTCAAAGCCAAACTGGGCATTGAGGAAAGCGATAAAGTTATCGGCTACGTGGGCAGCTTCAATGCCTACGAAGGGCTGGATACGCTGATGGAAGCCTGCCAGCGGTTGATAGAGCAGGGCGAGAAAATCAAGCTGTTGCTGGTAGGCGATGACCAACCGGTGACTCAGGCCGCCGGCGCGCACAAGGCGCTTGCCGATAAGCCCTGGCTGATCCAGGTTGGCCGAGTGCCCCATGAGCAGGTGGCGGATTACTACGCGCTGCTGGGCGCGGTAGTGATTCCGCGCAAAAAGCTGCCGGTGTGTGAGTTGGTGCCACCGCTGAAAGCCGCCGAAGCCCT
>NZ_JAKDUR010000083.1 GCF_030457605.1 Halomonas sp. | reverse complement strand
TCACCATGAAAACCGTTCATCCGCAGGCGGAGAAACATGCGATGAAACCCGCCAGGGGCTGCGTTATGATGGCGGCTGGATTTGTCTTCGTTCGCCCTTCACCCTTGACCTTTTACTGTGAGGTTTATCGCCGATGTTTAGCCGCAGCATGACCATTGCCGGATTCGATGACGTACTTTTTGATGCCATGCAAAAAGAAGTGCAGCGTCAGGAAGATCACATCGAGCTGATCGCTTCCGAGAACTACGCAAGCCCCCGCGTGCTTGAAGCCCAGGGCACCCAGCTGACCAACAAGTACGCTGAAGGCTACCCCGGCAAGCGTTACTACGGCGGCTGCGAGTTTGTCGACATCGCCGAAACCCTGGCCATCGACTACGCCAAAGAGCTGTTTGGTGCCACCTACGCCAACGTCCAGCCGCACTCCGGCTCCCAGGCGAACGGCGCGGTATTTCAGGCGCTGATCAAGCCCGGCGATACCATTCTCGGCATGAGCCTCGACGCCGGCGGCCACCTGACCCACGGTGCCCGTCCGAGCTTCTCCGGCAAGCACTACAACGCCATTCAGTACGGCCTCGATGACAAAGGGCTGATCGATTACGATCAGGTAGCCGAGCTCGCCCGTGAGCATAAGCCCAAGCTGATTATCGCCGGTTTCTCGGCGTATTCGCATATCGTTGATTGGGCACGCTTCCGCCAGATTGCCGATGAAGTGGGCGCTTACCTGCTGGTTGACATGGCTCACGTGGCCGGCCTGGTGGCCGCGGGCATTTACGACAACCCGATGCCCCACGCTCACGTGGTCACCTCGACCACGCACAAGACCCTGCGTGGCCCTCGTGGCGGCGTGATCCTCTCCGCTGAAAACGACGAAGCCATGGAGAAAAAGCTCCAGTCGGCGGTTTTCCCCGGCGGGCAGGGCGGGCCCTTGATGCACGTCATCGCGGCCAAGGCCGTGTGTTTTAAAGAAGCCATGGCGCCGGAGTTCAAGGCCTACCAGCAGCAGGTGGTCAAAAACGCCCAGACCATGGCCGCAGTGTTCGTTGAGCGCGGCTTTGACATCGTTTCCGGCGGCACCGAAGACCACCTCTTTTTGCTCTCGCTGATCAAGCAGGGCGTGACCGGTAAAGATGCCGACGCCGCCCTGGGCCGTGCCAACATCACCGTCAACAAAAATGCCGTGCCCAACGACCCGCAAAGCCCGTTCGTCACCTCCGGCCTGCGCATCGGCACGCCCGCCGTCACCACGCGCGGCTTCGGCGAAGGCGAATGCCGCCGCCTGGCCGGCTGGATCTGCGACGTCCTCGACGTGCTAACCAGCGGCGACGACACCACCGCGATTGAAGAAAGCGTAAAAGCAGAAGTTGCCAAACTCTGCGCACTGTTCCCCGTTTATACCGACTGACCCACGCCTCTCTTGTTCTCCGGCTACGCCACAGTGCGTAGCCGGCTTTCTGCAGTATTGCGCCCTCAATGACAGGTCGGCGTTTTGCTGTGCGTGAATATATTGCAAACACCAGGCAAGGCTGGCGCAGGCGTGGCACTTGATGGCTTAGTTCTTTACACTAGCGGCTGCATTTTTAGGACGAGAAAGCGTGTTGTCTACGCTAAACATCGCGATATCGGTTGGGCAAGGGAATGCGCCCGGTACAATCCCCGGGCGGTAGCGTGTCTTTTTTAAGGGTAACCCGCATGTTCATACTTCAGCATTTATTACTGCCTGCGACTTATGCAGTGCCGAGCTCGCTGGCCAAGTTGAAGGCGCCCGTGGGCGCACTGGTTGCTGCCGCGTTGCTTGCCGGCTGTGCTCAAACGTCGCTTAACTCATCGACCAACGAGCAGGGCTATGTGTTAAGCGGCGACAGCGCCAGGCCGATCCAAAACGACACGCTCAACGGTTTTCTCGATCAAACGCCGGGTAATAGCGCCGTGACTGCCGCCCAAAGCCCCTGGGGCAATAATGTAGAAGTGGTGGCCGAGGCTCGCTACTTTGCCGCTAGCGGCCGTGAATGCCGCAAGCTACGCATTGTTACACCGTCGCAGCAAACCCGTCAGGCGCTGGTATGCCGCGGGGCTGACGGCTGGAGTGAGCAGCGCCTGGTGACCCAAACAGCAGAGGGCGTGAACTAAATGACCGCAACTATCCCCACCGTCACGCCGCCCGGACGCGTGGCACTGTCGTTCAAAGCCGCGTGCATGAAGGCCGCATGGCTGACCGGCCTTACCCTGGGCTGCGCGCTGCTGCCCGCTGTGGCCAGCGCACAGGCGCTAAGCCTGCCCGACAGCATTGTGCCGCAAGAGCAAAACCGCGACGGCGGTGAGGCCGCGCAAGCGTCTGAAACGGATCAAGCGGGCCCCCGCGCCGACTGGCGCAGCGGCACATACGGCCCCGTCTCGCAAAAGAAGCAGGACGAGCTGATCGACAGCCTGAAGCCGTTTGGCGCCAACCTGTTTACCGGCGGCTTTCGCGGCGCCATGGGCGACGGCCTCAATCCGGGCTATCGCGTAAAACCCGGTGATCAGGTCAACGTCAGAGCCTGGGGCGCCATTAGCCTGGACAAGGCACTGCCGGTCGACGTACAGGGCAATATCTTTATTCCCGGCTATGGGCCGCTCGACATTGAAGGGCAGACCAGCCAGCAGGTAGACGCCAGCGTACGCCAGGCGATCACCTCGATTTATCCGCAGCAAGTAGAAGTCTATACCAACCTGCAAGGTGTTCAGCCGGTGGCCATCTACGTCACCGGCTACGTAGAAAACCCCGGGCGCTATGCCGGCACGCCGGACGACTCGCTACTCTACTTCCTGGATCAGGCCAACGGCATTGATCAGGCGCTTGGCAGCTACCGCAAGATCCACGTCAAACGCAGTGGCAGCGTTGTTGCAACGGTCGACCTGTACGACTTTCTTATCAGCGGCGACATCCCGCATATCCAGTTTAAAGACGGCGACACTATCGTGGTGGAAGAGCGCGGGCCGGCCATTGCCGTCACCGGCGACGTCCGTCAGGCGTATCGCTATGAGCTGATCGGCACCCGGCTGAGCGGTGAGGAAATTGCCCAGCTGGCACGACTGGAAAGCGGCGTTTCTCACGTACTGCTACGCGGCAGCCGGGACGATGGCCCAATCGCCGAGTATTACCCGCTTGAGCGCTTTGGCCGCCAAACGGTACAAAGCGGCGACGAAGTGATGTTCAGCGCTGATCAGCGCAGCGAGACTATCGTAGTCGAGCTTGAAGGCAGCTATCTGGGTCCATCGCGCTACGCGTTACCACGCGATGCACGTTTGGGCGAGCTGCTGGATGCGGTGGCCGTGCCCAAAGGCATGACCTCGGTCAGCAATATCTCGCTGCAGCGTGAAAGCGTCAAAAAGCAGCAGGCAAAATCGATGAAAGAAAGCCTGCGCCGCCTGGAGACGACTTACCTGGGAGCGCCCTCGAGCACTAACGAAGAAGCCCAGGTGCGCGCTAAAGAAGCCGAGCTGATCCAGAACTTTATCCAGCGCGCCCGCGAGCTGGAGCCCAGCGGCCGGCTGGTGGTGGCGCATAACGGGTCGATTGCCGATATTCGTCTGCGCGATGGCGATGTCATCACCATTCCGGAAACCAGCGATTCGCTGCTTATCAGCGGTGAAATCGTGGTGCCCCAGGCCGTGGTCTATCGTCCGGGAATGAGCGTTACAGACTACATCGAAGGCGCCGGCGGCTTTACCCAGCGCGCCGATGACGACCACGTCCTGCTGGTGCGTCAGAACGGCGCGGTGGTAAACGCCGACGACGCCACCCTGCGCGCGGGGGATGAGATTCTGGTAATGCCCAAGGCACCGACCCATAACCTGCAGCTGGCAACCAGCCTGACACAAATCCTCTACCAAATTGCGGTGGCTACCAAAGTCGCTGTTGATTTGTAAGCGGACTTATACACTCATGCCCAACTCTTCCAACAGTGGCGCCCGCCGCACGCCGTGGCAGGTAACGCGCAGCGTGTGGTACGCCATGTTCATGCGTGAAGCGGTGTCGCGCACCATGACCGACCGCATGGGCTGGTTCTGGATGCTTGTCGAACCGCTTGCCTTCACGCTGATTATGGTAGCAATTCGCGGGTTTATCAGTGGCGACAAGTTAATCGTCAATGCTGAATTTATCCCGTGGATGATCACCGGCCTCATGGGGTTTTTCCTGATCCGCGAAGGCATGATGCGTGGCCTGGGCGCGGTAGATGCCAACAGCGCGCTATTTGCCTACCGCCAGGTGCAGCCGGTAGATCCGGTCATCGTGCGCAACTTTCTGGAAGGCATGCTGCGCACCTTTATCTTCATGCTGTTTATTGTCGGCGCCGAGCTGCTGGGCATGAAGCTGTTTCCCGATAGCGGCGTTCAAGCGTTTGGCTGGTGGCTGTCGCTGTGGAGTCTGGGGCTGGGGCTGGGGCTGAGCTTCTCGGTACTGGGCAGCCTGGTGCCTGAAGTTGGAAAAGTGGTGCGCATGATCAATATGCCGCTGTTGATTCTTTCGGGGGTTATTTTTCCGCTGAACCAGCTACCGCACTGGCTGCTCAAGTACCTGATGTATAACCCCATTGTGCACGGCCTGGAGCTCCTGCGCGCTGCATTTTTTGCTGGCTACCAAACGGTACACGGCACCAGCGCTACTTACTTCTGGCTATGCACTCTGGGCGTTATCGCCCTCGGGCTACTGCTGCACGTGCGCTTTAAAGCAGCGCTGAAAGCACAGTAACAGCGTTAAGCTCCTTTCTTTATCCCCGGTGCCAACGAGCCATGATCGAAATTAACGGCCTTTACAAGCGCTACCACAATCATCACGGCAGCGACTGGGTATTGCGCGACATCAACCTGCGCATTCCCACCGGTGTTAGCGTGGGGCTGGTGGGGCGCAACGGCGCGGGGAAGTCCACGTTGCTACGCCTGATTGCCGGCATGGACAGCCCCGAGCGCGGTAACATCCGCCGCCTTTGCCGCGTTTCCTGGCCAATAGGCCTGGCCGGCGGCTTTCAGGGCAGCATGACCGGGCGGCAGAACGTCAAGTTTGTGGCGCGGGTTCACGGCGGGCGCCACAACGTGCAGCCGATTATCGACAAGGTAAGGGCGTTTGCCGAGCTGGGCGACGCCTTTGACGAACCCATACGCACCTACTCCAGCGGCATGCGCGCGCGGCTTAACTTCGGGCTTTCGCTGGCGTTTGATTTTGACGTTTACCTGTCGGATGAAGCGACCTCGGTGGGCGACCGCGCCTTCAAGGCCAAAGCCACCAAAGCCTTTAAAGACAAGGTAGGTGAGGCCAGCCTGGTGATGGTCTCGCACAGCGAAGGCATTTTGAAAGAGCTGTGCGACGCCGGAATCTACCTTAAAGACGGCCAGGCGATCTGGTATGACGACGTTAACGACGCCATCGCCGCCTACCATCAGGAAACCGACGGCGCCAAGGCAGCAAGCAAA
>NZ_JAKDUR010000028.1 GCF_030457605.1 Halomonas sp. | reverse complement strand
CGGCCTCCGAAGCCGAGGGTCGCGCGTTCGAATCGCGCCGGGCGCACCAGTTTTAGCAAGATATTTATAGAAAGCGATCAAGGCCTTACTTAACACGTAGGGCCTTTTTTTATGGCAGCAGAATGGTTGAGCCGGTGGTGCGGCGTTCGGCCAGCGCGCGCTGCGCTTCGCCTGCCTCGGCCAAAGGGTAGCGCTGGGCGATGTCGATTTTTACCTGACCGCTTTCAAGCATGGCAAATAGCTCGCTGGCCATGTCTTCAAGACGCTCGCGGGTGTCGGCGTAGCCGTTGAGGCTGGGGCGCGTGACAAACTGCGAACCTTTCTGGTTGAGAATGCCCAGGTTAACGCCGTCCACCGAGCCCGAGGCGTTGCCAAAGCTGACCATCAGGCTGCGCGGTTTGAGGCAATCAAGCGATGTCTCCCAGGTATCCTTGCCCACCGAGTCGTAAACCACATCGCACATGGCGCCGTCAGTTAGCTCGCGCACTCGCTCAACCACGTTCTCACGGCTGTAGTCGATTACTTCCCAGGCGCCGTTGCGGCGCGCCAGTGCGGCTTTCTCCGGCGAGCTGGCGGTGCCGATCAGGCGCACGCCCAGCGCTCGCGCCCACTGGCAGGCAATGGAGCCAACTCCGCCGGCCGCGGCGTGCCAGAGAATGGTTTCGCCGCCCTTGAGCGGGTACGTCTGGCGCAGCAGGTACTGAGTGGTTAATCCCTTGAGCATGCAGGCCGCCGCTGTCTCAAAGCTCACCGCGTCGGGCAGTGACACAAGCTTGTCGGCCGGCAGCGTATGGTACTGCGCGTAAGCGCCGAGCGGCCCCTGGGCGTAGGCCACCCGGTCGCCTTCGCGCAGGTGCGTTACGCCCGCGCCCACGGCATCGACCACGCCGGCGCCCTCGCTGCCCAGCCCGGAGGGCAGAGACGGCGCGGCATACAGGCCGGTACGCACATAGATATCGATGAAGTTCAGGCCAATGGCTGCGTTTTTCACCCGTGCCTCACCGGGGCCGGGCGTAACGGGAGGGGCATCAACGAACTCGAGAACCTCGGGGCCGCCGGTGTGCGAAAACTGAATATGTTTGGACATGATAAAAACACCTGACTGTATGACGGGGTTGTATGGCGGAGAACTGACGTGTCGGCAGGATAGCTGTTACAGCTGCCGTCGCCAGCGGTTTTCAATGGTGTCGAGTTCTGCCGGGCCGTATAGCGCTTGAGCGTGACCGTGATAATGCGCCCACAGCTGGTCGCCGTAGTCGAAATGCCACCATTCACTGGGCAGGTTGGTGAAGCCCTGCGCCAGCATGGCGTGATACAGCAGGCGACGATTGTCGCGAGGCCGGACTTGAGATAGGTCTTGAGATAGGGCTTGCGGCTGAGCAGCGTCCTGAGTTTCCAGCGCGGCGGCATGGGAGGCCGGGACGGCTTCGTCGAACAGCGTGCCCATGTCCAGCGGCAGGCCGTCTGCATCACACAGGGTGACATCGACCGCGCCGCCGGTCAGGTGCGGACTGGGGGCGTCGGGAGAACGGCTGGGCAGCGAGACGAACTCGCGGGTGCGCTCACGCAATGTGGGTTCATCGATGCCGGGGCTGGCGTCGCGAATGCTGTCAGAGAGCGTCTCGAACAGGTATTGCTGCACGCGCCAGGGGCGCCAGCCGTCAAGCACCAGTAGGGTCAGGCCCTGAGGCAGCGAACGGGCGACGGCCAGCAGGCGGCGATAAACGTCTTCGCGCAGGTAGCATTCGTTGACCGCGTCGGGAACGCCCAGACGAGCGTAGGCCGGAAACACCCGGACGGGTGGTGGTGCCAGGCTCATCGGTATCAGCCGCTCGGAGGAACCGGTAATGGGCAGGCGCGAGAGCGCGGGCCAGTCGGGTTCGGGCATTGAGGGAATCGGCGTTGATACCCACTGTGCGGGGTCGGTCATGAGGTTATCCAAGCGTGGCGGGCAGCCACAGGGCCAGTGAAGGGAACAGGATCAGCGCCATCAGCACGATCAGCGCGGTGATGACGAAAGGCCAGATGGTACGAAATAGCGCGGTGATTTCCAGCCGGCTGACCGCCGCGGCCACGTAGACACAGGCGCCCATGGGCGGGGTGATCAGTGCGATGGTGATGTTCAGGGTGATGATAATGCCCAAATGTACCATGTCGATACCGGCCAGCATGGCGATGGGCGAGAAGATCGGCGTGAGCAGCATCAGCGCGGAGACTTCTTCCATGAACATGCCGGTGACGAAGGTAATCAGGCTTAGCAGCAGCAGGATGACTACCGGGCTGTTGATGTAGGGGGTGAGCAGCTCGACAAACTGGCTGGGAACCTGGGCGTAGGACAGCAGCCAGCTGACGATGCTGGAGGCGGCCATGATGACAAAGATCGCGGCGGTCAGCCGGGTGGTATCGACAATCGCTTGCCACAGCCCTGACAAGGTCAGGTTGCCGGCGACCACGCCGTAGAGTGCTACGTAGAGTGCAGTTAGGGCGCCGGATTCCGTCGGCGTGACCAGCCCCATGACGATGCCCGCCACAATGATGAAAGGGGCGATGAGCGCGGGTAGCGCACCGAGAGCGGTTACGGCCAGCTCACGCCTGCCGGGCCAGCCGCCGCGGTTGGGCAGCCGGATGCGCCAGGCATGCACGGCGTTCATGGTCATGAACGCAACGCCCAGCAAAAGGCCGGGAATAACGCCCGCCAGAAACAGATCGCCTACCGAGGTGTTGGTCAGCGAGGCATACAGGATCATGAAGATGCTGGGCGGGATGATCGGCCCGATCAGCGAGCTGCCGGCGGTCAGCCCGGCGGCGAAGGCGGTGGAGTAGCCTTCCTTGCGCATCGCCGGCACCAGCAGCGAGCCCAGTGCCGAGGTGTCGGCCACCGCCGAGCCGTTGACGCCGGCGAAGAATACGCTGGACACCACGTTCACGTGGCCCATGCCGCCGCGCAGATGGCCGACCAACAGCCGTGCCAGTGCCATCAGCCGGTCGGTCAGCTTGCTGGCGTTCATCAGGTTGCCGGCGAGGATGAACAGCGGAATCGCCATCAGCGAGAAAGCGTTGATGCCGCCGAAGAACTGCTGCGGCATCATCCGCGGGATCATGCTTGGGTCGACAAAGAAAAAGCCGACCACGGCGGTGGCCAGCAAGGCAATGAACAGCGGTAGCCCCAGCAGCACGTGGATCAGAAAAACTGCCAGCATGGTCAGCGTCATGGTGCTGTCTCCGGCGTTGACTCTGCCTCATCATGAAGCGTTGGCAGCGGCCTGGGGCCGTGACAGAGCGCCAGCAGCGCCAGCAGAGCAAAGCCAACAGGCATTGCCATGACCGGCACCGTGCGGCTGATGCCGAGCCCCTGGCTGGTGAACATGGACACCGACTGGGCGTAGCGGTAGCTGATCCAGGCACCCACAAGGGCCAGTGCCAGCGTCAGCAGCCATTGGTACCACGACAGCAGCCGGCCCAGCGCCCGGGGCAGCAGTCGTTCGATGAGTGCCACGCGCATGTGGCCGCCCTCTATCCACACGGTGCCCATCGCCAGCATTACCGCGCCGATGATCAGATAGCGGGCCAGTTCATCGGTCCATATCGGTGCGCCGCCGGTCACGTAGCGGGTGAACACACCGTACAGAATGGCGAACAGGTCGATGGCCAGCATGGCGCTGGCCAGCCACAGAGCGAGCCGCTGAACCCACGTGGCCGGCCAGTGCAGAAGCCGGGTCATTCGGCGTCGCTGGCGCTTTTATCCTCAAAGCCTGCATCTTCCAGCGCCATGTCGATGTAGGCCTGATCGATGTTCTGCTCGCTCAGCCAGTCCAGGTACGCGGGTTGGCCCAGCTCGCGGAAGGCGGCGAGCTGCTCCTCGTCGGGGCGGATCACTTCCATGCCCTGTTCTTCGAGGTAGGCGATGCGCTCATCGACCTTGCTCTCGTTGTACTTCCGCGCCTTGTCGTTGGCTTCTTGCACCGCCTCAAGGAAGGCTTTGCGCAGGTCGTCGTCCCAGCCGTCGATCATCGCCGCATTGCCCACCAGAAACTGATCGGAATACTGGATGTTGGCCAGCGTCAGGTATTTCTGCACCTCATCCAGGCTGCCGAGGATGATGTACATCGGCGGGTTCATCTGGCCGTCGGCAACGCCGGTTTTCAGCCCCATGTAGGTCTCGGTCCAGGGGATGGGCGTGCCGGAGGCGCCGAAGGCTTCATACAGCGCGACCTGGCTTGGGTCCATGGCGCGAAAGCGCAGGCCGTCGAAGTCGTCGGGGGAGGCGATGGGCCGCTTGTTGTTGGTGAAAGCCAGAAAACCGCCTTCCTCGACCACGGCCAGCAGTTTTAACCCGGCGCGCTCATTCAGATCTTTCTGCACCTGTTGCCAGTACTCGCCGTTGTCGAAGAAGCTGCGCGCATCGTCGAAGTCATCAAACAGAAACGGAATGGCGCTGACATAGATCTCGGGCACCACCGGCGACATGCCGGCGAAGGAGGCAACGTTGAGCGAGGGGCTGCTCATCACCTGCTCCATGCGCTCCTGCTCCTCGCCCAGCATGCTGTTAGGGTAAAGCTTGAGCTTGATCTCGCCGTCGGTCTTCTCTTCCACCAGCGTCTCGAGATTCGTGGCGAACGCGTGCACCGCGTTTTTGTCCGGATCGGGCGCGCCGTTGTAGCTCAGGTTGACGGTAGTGGCGGCCTGCGCCGCACTCAGCAGCAGCGGGCTCAGCAGCATCGCCGCGACCAGAGGCTTGAGGTGAGAAGCAATCATGGGGTGACTCCCGAGGTAGTTATCGTTATTGGTTGGGGTAGGCCTGTTTGAGATTAGGTCGGGTTCCTGGCATAAGCAACTGCAACGCCCCGGCGCGCTAGACGTTGGTGACTCCCGGCACATAGGTTTTGCGTTCCAACCAGCCAAGGAAGCTGGCAACGCTGGACGTCAGGACGAGATACACCAGGCCCGCCCACAGAAAAATCTGAAAGAAATCCAGCGTGCGCGAGCCGATATCCGAGGCCAGGGCGGTGATTTCCACGACGCCAATAGTGTAAGCGATGGAGGTGAATTTGAGCTCGACGATGGCCTCGTTGGACCACTGAGGCAGCACACGCCGCAGCGCTTGCGGCAGCATGATGCAGCAGATGGCCTGCCACTGCGTCATGCCGCAGGCACGCGCCGCGGTCAGTTGACCTTTAGGCACGGAAAGCACCGACCCACGAAAATATTCGGCTTGATACGCAGCGCTATTGAGCGTGATGGCAATCACTGCCGCGGTAAAGGCATCGAACACAATGCCGAAGCGGGGAAGCCCGAGGTAGATGAAGAACATCTGCACCAGCATCGGCGTTCCGCGAAAAAGCTCGATGTAGACTGTGCTTAACCAGTAAAAAAAGCGGTTGCCATAGACTCTGGCCCACGTCAGTACCAGACCCAGGAAGAACCCCAGCGTGATGGCGATGGCCCAGAGGGAAAGCGTGATGGGAACGCCCTTGAGTAATTCGGGCAACCACTTGATACCAAAGGTGATAAATTCCGGCATATGGCTCACCCATGATCGGCGATGACGTTGAGAAAAGCGCGGGTTCGTTCATGATCAGAGTGGCTGAACATGGCATCGGGGCTGCCCTGCTCAACAATATGGCCATTTTCCATGAAGATGATTTCATCCGCCGCCTGGCGGGCAAAGCTCATCTCATGGGTGACCACCACCATGGTCATGCCTTCGGCGGCTAGCTGCTGCATGACCCGTACCACCTCCCCGGTCAGCTCGGGGTCCAGCGCCGAGGTTGGCTCATCGAACAGCAGTACGACCGGGTCCATGGCCAAGGCGCGCGCGATGGAAACGCGTTGCTGCTGGCCGCCCGATAGCTCGGCCGGATAGGCACTGGCCTTTTCTTCTAACCCGACTCTGGCGAGCTCCTGCTGGGCGCGATGGGTGGCGGTCTTCTTGTCGGCTCCTTTGACTTTCATCTGGCAGATGCGCACGTTATCGAGCACGTTCAGGTGCGAGAACAGGTTGAAATCCTGAAACACAAAGCCCATTCGCGCTCGCATGGCATTGATATTGGCGTCCCGTATGGCTTCACCCTCCAGATAGATCTCGCCCGCGTCCGGTTTTGTCAAATGATTAACGCAGCGTAACAGCGTGCTCTTGCCTGAGCCCGAGGGGCCTATCACCACCTTGGTTTCGCCTTTGTTGAGCCCCAGGCTAATGCCCTTGAGAACCTCCAGGCTGTCGTAGCGCTTCGTCACGTTTCGAACGTCCAGAACCAGGCTTTCCGACATTCACTGTCCCTCATGGTTATTTTTCAACGCTATGTTCAGAGCTATTTTTCAAAGCCGGGCACAGCGAGCTTTTTCTCGAACGCATATAGCGCGCTATTGCCGGCGCGGTTAACGATGAAGTAAAGCAGGGCAACAACGGCGAAAACGGTCAGGACGTTACCCTGCGTGCTGGTGATGATGTAGTGCGCCTGTCGGGTCAGCTCGACGACGCCGATAACATAGGCCAGAGACGTCTCCTTAATTTCGGAGGAGAACTCATTCGTCCAGGGGCCGATGGCATGCCTTGCGGCCTGAGGAAACAGGATATGGCGGATTGCTTTGACCCTGGACATTCCCACGGCCCGCGCCGCCATCATTTGCCCGGCGGGCACGGACTGAAAGGCGCTATGAAATATCTGCGACTGATAAGCGCTAGAGCGAAAGCCAAGCGCCAGTACTGCCGCGCCAAAGGAGGTGATGTCCAGAAGTCCCGACATTCCATAATAGAAGATGAACAGCATGATGATGATCGGAATGCCACGAAAAACCCGTTCGTAGGCAATCAGCGGCCACTGGATGAACCGGCTTCGAGGGCCATAGAGCTGAATCATACAGATCGCCAAGCCAAGAATGAAACCCATCACCAGTAGCAGGGCGAGCAGCACGAGGGCTACGCCCAGCCCTTTCAATAAAAAAGGAAAGTCTCGCAGCAGAACGTCATAAATATCCATCAGCGCTTCCGTCACGAAAGGGGCGCCCTTTGACTAACAACAAAAGGCGCTCAGGTAGGTTATTTATTCGTTCCCGAGGTCGGGCAGGCCGACAATCGGCTTTTGATAGGTATCGACGTAATCGGGCATGTTGCCGGGAATGGTGGGGATAGTGATGTTGGGAATGTAGTTGTGAACGATATCCTGCCATTCACCAGACTCATAAATAGCGAGGATACCCTGATTCAGCTTGCCCAGAACCTCCTGCGGATCGCCCTTGCTGACGGCCAGCGCCAGTGGCGCGCGAATATAGATCTTACCCGCGATCTTCACCGGTTTACCCGCTTCGATATATTCCTGAGCCGAGGTGTCATCAACGATGACGGCGCCTATCCGGCCGATAGCCATGTCATCAACGGCGGTGACATAGCTGTCGTACCTGGCCAGCTCGATGTCGATGTTACCGGGGTTGACGATGTTCTCTTCCAGCCAGGCCTGCTGGGACGAGCCGCCCTGTACGCCGATTTTCGAGCCGCAGCATACGGCGGTGAATACGTTGAGGTCGGAGTCTTTGGGGACCACCACCACATCGTTGGTTTCCCACCAGGGAATGGTGAAGTCAATCGCCTTGCTCCGCTCTTCAGTTACCGTCAAGCCGGTGGCCAGCATGTCGATTTTTTCCGCGGCCAGCGCCGGTATCAGGGACGGAAACGGCATGTCCTTAAACTCGATATCAATGTCGGCCTCATCCGCGATCTTCTCCATGGCATCAATAGCAATCCCTTTGTATTCACCGCCTTCCACATAGGCCCATGGCGGGAAGGAGGACTCGATTCCTACCGTATAGGTTTCCTGGGCTGAGGCAGCGAACGACGCAAGCCCGGTACCCATGGCGAGCGAAGCAAGAATAACCGCAGACAAGTGTGTGGATTTTGTTGTTTTCATTGTTAGCCTCTACTGAGCGACGGGAGTGCAGGTTCCATTTTCAATATGGTAGAGGCTTGCGTAGCGGTCAAACGCGGGGATGAGTCTCCGGCCTCCCTTGTGATGTGGCCGTTTTTTTGAACTCAGGAGCGCGGCTGTGGCTTCGCCCGCTCTACAAATGCGTCGCATCGGGAATTTGAGACTGCCACCGCGTTGCGAGCAGCGTGTCAAAAAGAGCTCGTGCGGCCACCGATAGTTCATGGCCGGGCTGCTGAAGAACACCGAAAGGGCACTCAACCGCAGGATCATGCAGTGGTAAGCAGCGGGCTCCGAGTGCTTCCATCTGATTCACACAAAGCGAGGGAACCACGCTAACGCCCAACCCGCTGGCTACCATGCGCGCCACGGTCGTCAGCTGGTGGCTTTCCAGTTCAACAGGCAGCGTTCGGTTTAGCGCCACCAGGGCATCCTCGAGCATATAGCGCACGGCGGATGGACGTTGCAGGGCGATGAATGGCTCCTCCAGCAACTGCTCCCAGCGCATATGCTGAGCCTGTGCCAAAGGAGATTTGCCAGGAACAACCGCTACAAATCGATCAGTATACAAGGGGGTAAAATGTAGACCTGAGGCTGCATGAGGTTCGAATGCCAGCCCCAGTTCTACATCGCCAACCTGGACCATGTCGATGACCTGTTCATTGATGACATCCTGAATCTTGATGCTGATACCCGGATGGTTAGTGCGGAATGTTTTGAGGATGGATGGCAGCAGGTTTCCAGAAAATGACGGTATTGCTGCCACCGTCACCCGCCCGAGGTCCAGGCAAAATCGTTGTTGCAGCTCCTCCTGTGCGTTGTCCCAGTCAGTGATCAAGCGGCGCGCCAGGGGTAATAGCGCCTCACCTTCGGGGGTCAAGCGGACACTACGGGTGGTTCGGTTGAATAGCTGCCCTCCCAGGCTTTCTTCCAGTGATTTAATCGCCAGGCTTAATGCCGGTTGTGACAGGTGTAGACGCTCACAGGCCTGTATAAAGCTCAACGTCTGAGCCACCGCCAGAAATGCTCGAATCTGCTTCACGGTCATCTATCATCCCACCCTGCTGGCTGCATTCTTTAATATAACAAATGAATCAATTTCAAAAACAAACTTAACAAATAAGTTGGGCGGCATGAGACTTCGGTGACTAACCCCATAAGAAGATAGAAACATGAGGAGGCGGCTCCATGGCCGGATTCGATAAACGCGTAAGCAGTTACCAGGGCGCGCTGGCGGGGCTTGAGAATGGCATGACCCTGTTGGCCGGTGGCTTCGGCCTCTGTGGCATTCCGGAAAATTTGATTGCGGAGATCAAACGTCGCGGTACCCGGGATATGACCGTGGTGTCCAATAATTGCGGTGTCGACGGTTTCGGCCTGGGGTTGCTATTGGAAGATCGTCAGATCCGGAAGGTGATGGCTTCCTATGTCGGGGAAAACGCACTGTTTGAAAAGCAGCTGTTGGACGGTGACCTGGAGGTAGAGCTCACCCCGCAGGGTAATCTGGCGGAGCGTATGCGTGCCGGCGGCGCCGGTATCCCCGCGTTTTATACCGCAACCGGTTATGGCACCCCCGTTGCCGACGGCAAGGAAGTCCGTGTGTTTGGCGATCGTCACTATGTCCTGGAAGAAGCCATCATCGGCGACTTCGCCATCGTCAAAGGCTGGAAGGCTGATACCTACGGTAACGTGATTTACCGCAAGACGGCTCGGAACTTTAACCCGCTGGTGGCGATGGCCGGAAAAGTTACCGTCGTCGAAGTTGAGGAAATTGTTGAGCCGGGCATGCTTGACCCCGATCAGATACAGACGCCGGGTATCTATGTTGATCGCCTGATCCAGGGATCTTTCGAAAAGCGGATCGAAAAACGAACGGTCAGTGCATAACAGAAAACCGGTGGCTGAATACCACGCACAACAAGAGGATCGGACAATGGCGCTTACTCGCGAACAAATGGCACAGCGCGTCGCCCGCGAACTGGAAGACGGTTTCTACGTCAATCTGGGTATTGGCATCCCTACTTTGGTCGCCAACTATGTGCCCGACGACATCGAGGTGATGCTTCAGTCGGAAAATGGCGTGCTGGGGATGGGCCGGTATCCCACCGAAGACGAACTGGACCCCGACATGATTAACGCTGGCAAAGAGACGGTCACAGTGCGGACAGGTGGGTCCATTATCGATTCAGCCGAGTCATTCGCGATGATCCGGGGTGGCCATGTCGATCTGACCGTCCTCGGCGCGTTTGAGATTGACGTGAACGGCAATATCGCCTCGTGGATGATACCGGGGAAGCTGGTCAAGGGTATGGGCGGTGCAATGGATCTTGTGGCCGGGGCTGACAATATCATCGTCACCATGACGCATGCGTCCAAATCGGGGGAATCGAAGTTGCTCCCGGAATGTACCCTGCCGCTCACTGGTGCTGGCTGTATCAAACGAGTGCTGACGGATCTGGCCTACCTGGAAGTCACCAATGGCGCTTTTGTCCTCAAGGAGCGCGCGCCGGGCGTCAGCGTTGAAGAAATTGCCAAAAAAACAGCGGGCAATATCGTAATTCCCGACCATGTCCCGGAAATGCATATTGCTGATTGACGATGATCGTATCAGCGTTTTGCCTGTTTTATGCACTAACCGGGCCATATGCTGGGCCAGTCATAGCGAAATGTCTCATAACGGAGAGCTTTGTTGATTTGGGCTACGACCCAGACACTCCTTTACTCCACAACCATAATAACCGGAGTTACTCATGTTGAATCGCGTGTCTAAACCCTTCGTCCGGCTCGTCGAACGCTATCTGCCGGATCCCTATATTTTTGTGCTGCTCCTCACTTTGGCGGCCTTTATTGCTGCCATGGTGATCGAAGGGCAATCGCCAGCCGCCGTAGTAACCATGTGGGGTGAGGGATTCTGGAACCTGCTCACTTTCTCCATGCAGATGCTGCTGGTTCTCGTCACCGGGTTTATGCTCGCCAACACGCCACTGGTTAAAGGCATGCTGGACAGGCTTGCCACTCTTGCCTGCTCTCCCGGACAGGCCATTCTTTTGGTCACCTTCGTGGCCTTGGCAGCAAGTTGGATTAACTGGGGCTTTGGGCTGGTCGTTGGTGCCCTTTTCGCAAAAGCGCTGGCGCGTCGCATCCAGGTTCACTATCCATTGCTGGTGGCCAGCGCCTACTCGGGCTTTGTTGTCTGGCACGCCGGCTTGGCGGGCTCCATTCCTCTGACCATCGCCACGGAAGGGCACTTTTCCCAGGACATGATCGGGGTTATCGGGACCGATCAAACCATCTTTGCCTTTTTTAACCTGGCCATCGTTATCGCGCTGTTTCTCGTTGTCCCTCTGGTGAACCGGCTGATGTTGCCGCCGAAGGAAGAAAGCATCTTCGTTGATCCGAAACATCTTGAGGAAGCGTATGAAGGTGATCCCGAGATCACACGGCCGGCCGAGCACCTTGAAAATAGTCGCGTCTTAGCCTGGTTGGTGGGGTTTGCCGGGCTTGCTTTCCTTTTCCAGTACTTTATCAAGGGCGGTGGGCTGAACCTGAATATCGTCAATTTCATGTTTCTTTTCCTGGCTATCGTGTTGCACCAGACACCTCGCCGGCTGCTCAACAGCCTTAATGAGGCGATCAAGGGCGGCGCCGGGATTGCCATCCAGTTCCCGTTTTACGCAGGTATCATGGCAGTCATGATTCAATCCGGTCTGGCGGCCACGATTTCCAGTGGCTTTGCCTCTATCGCTACCGAAGGATCACTGCCGTTCTGGAGCTTTATCAGCGCGGGGGTGGTGAATATCTTTGTACCTTCTGGCGGGGGGCAGTGGGCGGTTCAAGCTCCTGTCATGATTCCCGCCGCTCAGGCGCTGGGTGCTGACATTCCCCACATCGCCATGGCTGTGGCCTGGGGTGATGCCTGGACCAACTTGCTGCAGCCCTTCTGGGCGCTACCCGTTTTAGCCATCGCTGGCCTGAAGGCAAAGGACATCATGGGGTATTGTCTGGTGCTGTTGTTTATCACGGGGGGGATTATCAGCCTGGGGCTCACCTTCCTCTAGGTGTAGGCGCCGGGAAGTTGTCGGCCTGGCACCGTGGAGGTGCCAGGCCTGCGGATCACTACAACTGGTTGCGTACCGCCTCCATGGCGGGAGCCCCCTCCTGGGTTGTGACGCCGTCGAGCCACTCGGCGACGGTATCCTGGTGCTCGGCAATCCACTCGCTGGCGACTTCCTCGGCCGGGCGTTCATCGCGAGAGTAGGCGTTGACCCACGCGCTCTGGATCTCGCTACCCACCACGAACTGCTTGAAGAAATGCGCCACGTTGGGGTCAAGCTCGGCAAGGTCGGAACGCACGACCGTGGCGACACGGCCTTCGAGCTCGGCGGCGCCAGAGTCGTCCACGTCCTTCAGGTAGTGCATATCGTAGGTGACGTTCATCCAGTGTGGCCGCCAGCCGATGAAGGCGGCCCAGTTCCCCGCTTCAATCTGCTGGCCCACCTGGGCGAGCATCGCCGGGCTGCTGGATTCCTGCAGCTGCCAGTCGCCAAGCCCGAACAGATCATCGTCGATGACGCTGAGGACGGCATCGTTGATCCCCGAGCCGGCCTCGATACCGTAGATACGGCTATCAAAGCGATCGGCGTGCTTGTCCAGGTCGGTGATGCTGCGCACGCCTGCCTGCCAGGCATCGTCGGTGACGGCGATGCCGGTGAGCGCCGAGGGCACGTTGTCAACGATTTCAATAATCGTGCCATCTTCAAGGAGCGGTGCCAGCATGTCTGCTTCCTGCGGGTACCAGCCGGCAAGATAGGCTTCCAAATCACCCTCGGAGATGGAGTTGAGGATGACGCTGACCGCCAGCTGGCGCTGTTGTGTGCGATAGCCGAGCGCTTCGAGTAGCTGGCTGGCGACTTCGCTCTTGACCGTAATACCCGGCCAGGGCGGTACGCCGAAACGGACTTCGTCGAGGGTAGGTTGCGCGTCTGGTGCCGCCTGTGCGGTGGAGAGGGTGGATAAGGCAAACAGGCCGGTAGACAGCGCACCTGCGATTAACCAATGTGGTTTCGTGAATGTTGTGATCATAATGGTTCCTCTTGTCGATAGATCCAGCTTCTACCCTGCATGCAGTCGTTCACACATGCCAGTGGCAGGAGCCGGGTGATGCATTGAATGCCAACGCAAGGGGTGACACGCCATGGTGTGAACCCTTTCCTTGCGTAGGTGCTGCGAGACGGCCATGCTGGGCGGCTTGCATCCTTCCTGACACCTGATCCCATGCGCCTCGATTATTCCGGACCGACTCCCGAGCTAATCGGTTTTTTGCTATTGCCGCGCTTCTCGATGATGGCCTTTTTTTCGGCTGTCGAACCGCTGCGAATCGCCAACCGCATCAGTGGCCGGCCACTCTTTGATTGGCGGCTGATCAGCGAGGATGGCAGCCCCGTGACGGCGTCCAACGGTATGACGCTGCTCGCTGATCAAGCCATCGACTCGATACATCACCTGCCGTCGCTGGCTTTATGTAGCGGTTTCGACCCAGAGCGGTATCTGAGCCGCGCCCTGAAGCGCTGGCTTCACCGGCTTGCCGCGGCCGGCTGCGTGCTGGGCGGCATTGATACCGGCTGTTTCCTGCTGGCAGAAGCGGGACTCTTGAGCGGCGAGCGCGTCACGCTTCACTGGGAGAGCCTGCCGTCCTTCAGGGAGCGCTTTCCCGGGATTGCCACCTCAAACGAGCTTTTTGAGCTCGGCGCACGGCGTTTCTCATGTGCCGGGGGCACCGCCGCCATGGACATGGCGCTGGATGTGATTGCCCGTCGCCACGGGCAGCGCCTGGCCGTTGATGTCTCCGAACAGCTGGTCCATGAGCGAATGCGCACGCGCCATGATCAGCAGCGCATGACCCTGGCGCGACGCCTGGAGACCCACAATGCCCGGCTGGTCGAGGCGGTTGACCTGATGGAGCGCCATCTGGAAACGCCGCTGGCACTGCCCGATATTGCACGGCGCAGCGGGGTTTCACTGCGCCAGTTGCAACGTATTTTTGCAGACGAGCTGGGCCGTTCGCCGCGTGACTGGTACCTGGGGCTGCGCTTGCAGCGCGCGCACTACCTGTTAACCGAAACCGACCTTGATGTGCTGGTGATCGGCCTGGCGTGCGGTTTCACGTCGAGCGCCAGCTTTGCCAGGGCGTTCCGCCAGCGCTACGGCTGTTCGCCCAGGCAGGTCCGCTAACCCGGCCATACCTCAATGCTGCGGCGGCAGCCCAATACGGCGCCCGGCAAGCGGCGGCCAGGCGTCGGCGGCGAGGCTCGGAAGCTTACCAATGGCGGCCTCAACGGGCGCCGGGAAGGGGGCTGGCCGGCCGGCGTCGCTGTCGATACCCATCAGCATCTGCTCGCTGGTGGCCAGCACGTTGTGCTCGGCGTCACGCATTTCGAAAAATACCTGCAAGCGTTTCGCGTCGCGATCGAGCACCGTCGCCTCGATGTTGAGCGCTTGGCCCTCATGCACTTCGCGGCGATAGCAAAGATGGGTTTCCAGCGTGTAGACGGTATAGCCGTGGTGCTGGCGCCCGGCATCGTCCAGCCCGATGGCATCCAGCAGCGCTTCAGCACTCAGGGAAAATACCCGGGCGTATTCGGCGTCGTTCATGTGGCCGTTGTAGTCGACCCATTCCGGGGCGACGCGGGTTTCGAGCAAGGCCATCAGATGCGCCCCTCGAGGCCTTCAGCCTCTGGCCAGTACTTCTGCACCAGGTCGAGCAGTTCGACCAGGAAATCATCGCGGCGCCGGTCAAGCTCGGCAACCGGGCGGCCGGCGGCCTGAAATTCGCAGCCTTCGACGACCTTGTCGATCAGCCCGTCAGTGAGTTCGGGGGCTTCGAGTTTAGTCCAGGGCAGCTTCAGCGCCGGGCCGAACTGCTCAAGCATGTGGCGCATGCCCGGCTCGCCGCCCGCCAGATGGAAGGTCAAAAACGTGCCCATCAGCGACCAGCGCAGTCCACAGCCGTAGACCACGGCAGCATCAATTTCCTCGGTGGTGGCTACGCCGTCGTTGACCAGATGCAGCGCCTCGCGCCACAGCGCCTCCATCAGCCGGTCGGCAATATGCCCTTCGATCTCGCGGCGCACGATCAGCGGGCGCATGGCCAAAGACTGGTAGAGCGCCTGGGCGGTGCCGGTATGTTCGGCGCAAGTGGCTTCGCCACCCACCAGCTCCACCAGCGGCAGCAGGTAAACCGGATTGAAAGGGTGAGCGACGATGACGCGCCCCGGTGCTTGCAGGCAGTCCCGCTGCAGGTCGCTGGGTTTAAAGCCCGAAGTGGACGAGCCGATGATGGTTTCCGGCGCAGCGACGGCGTCCAGCCTGGCCAGGATCTCGCGTTTGAGGTCAAGGCGCTCGGGGACGTTTTCCTGGATCAGGTCGGCGCCTTCAACGGCTTTTTCCAGCTGGTCCACAAAGGTCAATCGTGCGGGGTCGGCACCCTCGGCCAGTCCGGCGCGGGTCAGCGAGTGCCAGGCGCTGGCGACGAATTCCCGGGTACGCGCTTCGGCGCCTTCCGCCGGGTCGAAGGCGACCACGTCCCAGCCCTGGGCCAGCGCTCGGGCAATCCAGCCGTTGCCGATGACGCCGGTGCCGATAACGCTTAACTGTTTGTTCCCGTTCCGGGGACTCATGCGCCACCTCCTGCGGATTCAACCTTTTCAACGACGCGGCCGGTGTTCGGGTCGCGAAGTTTGAGGTGCGCACGGGTTTCGGCCGGGGTCATGACGCGCCCGCCGAGAGACTCGATAATACCGCCGGCCTTCTCGACCAGCTGGCCGTTGGTGGCAAGCTCACCTTTCCTGAGCATGAGGTTATCTTCCAGGCCGACCCGGGCGTGACCACCCAGCAGCATGGCCTGGGCGACCATGGGCATTTGATGGCGGCCGATGCCGAAGGCGGCCCAGTTGGCGTCTTGCGGCAGTTTGTTGCGCATGGCCAGCATGGTCTCGGGATCGGCTTCGGCGCCCCAGGGAATACCCAGGCACAGCTGATAAAGCGGGTCGCCGTCGATCAGGCCTTCCTGCTGTAGTTGGCGGGCAAACCAGACGTGGCCCAGATCGAAGCACTCAAGCTCCGGCTTGACGCCGGCGGCCTGCACCAGCCGGGCGTGTTCGCGCAGCCAGTTGGCGGTGTTGACGTAGACCATGTCGCCGAAGTTGAGGCTGCCGCAGTCCAGGGTGCAGAGCTCGGGAAGCAGCTCACCCACCGGTTCATGGCGCTGTGCCGGCGTCTGGATATCGGTGCCGGGGCCGCCGCGGGTGGGGTCGTTGGCGTCCGGAATCCAGTCGCCGCCGCCGCCGGCGGTAATGTTCATGACGATATCGGTATCCGCCTCGCGGACCCGTTCCATGACTTCGCGAAAGTGATCCACGGAATGGCTGATGCCGCCGGTTTCCGGGTCGCGAACGTGGATGTGCGCGATGCTGGCACCGGCCCTGGCGGCCTCGATGCAGCTGTCGGCGATCTGTCGGGGCGTCACCGGAACGTTGGGGTTCTTGCCGGTGGTATCGCCCGCGCCGGTCACGGCGCAGGTCAGGATGACATGACGGTTCATGGGGAACTCCTTGCGAAACGTTGCAGGGAGTGTCCTCTGAATGCGCAGCCATGAGTGTACAAAAAGCGACGTTAAGTTATCGAAACACGCCGCATGAAAGAAAAATGGCCGGCGCTGGGCCGACCATTGAGCAAAACACCGTCATGCAGTGGCAAGTGCAAGTGCCGCCGGCGTGGCGACACTCGGCAGCCATCAGCAAAAATGCCGGGGAATCGTTTTTTCCCAACGGTTACGGTAGAACTCCTCGTCGTTTTCGTAGGCCTGCAGGCTGTTCACCAGATAAAAATTCTCCGCGTCGCAGCGCATGTGGCTCTGGGTTTTGACGTGGATCTTGATATCAGCATCGCTCAGGTCAACTTCCCAGTTGGACTCTGTCTCGGCGCTCAGCGGATCGTTTTCCCGAATCCGCCAGACGTTGTGGTTTTTGGTGCCGTAAACGATGCCGTTGTGATCCAGCCGGCGCAGCCCCTCATCGGAAAAGTCGTCCAGCACCCATTCGTCCCGGGTCAATGACTTGATCACCTGACGCGTGCGGCCGCCTTCGCGCAGCACCGTCTTGGCCAGAGGGCTGGCGGTTTCCGCATCGGGAAACGGCAACGAGGTGGCGACAGGGTTCGCCGATTGCGGCACGTTCAGCTGGCTTTGGTCGAGGTCAACCTCCAGGCGGGCGAGTGCCTTGGCTGGCCAGATCTGCGGCCAGTAGTTGGGGCTCAGGCTGATTTCCAGCCGGTGGCCGGCGGGCAGCCGGTAGCCCACCGCATCCAGGGTGAAGGCCACCTCAACCCATTCACCGTTCGGCAGCGCTTCGGGCTCGGCGTGGGAATGGCGGTGGGTCAGGTTAAACTGCCCGGCAGTGATGCAGGTTTTGCTACCGGAAGGCGCCACATCGGTCAGCCGGACATGCACGTTGCCGGTGGGCTGGTCGCTTTTTACCCGCAGATGCACCCGGGGGTTGCCCAGCATATTGAGCGGCTGTTGCGCCGGCGCCAGGGTAAAGCTCGTTGCCAGAGCGTTATCGAGTGTCTGGTCGTCCGGCAGGTCGCCGTCCTGGCCAAATGGGCAGAACACGCCGGAATACAGCCCGTGCTGCTGATGGTTGGCCAGCACATGCTGGCCGGGCACGTTTTCCAGCACGTCGACCGGCGAGACCGACGTCGCCATCAGGTCCACCCACTGGCCCGGACGGTGCTCGTAGCTGGTCGCCGGGGCTACGCTGTCCTGCAGGTAGACGACGAAGCTATCCTCGTGGGGCGCGTTTTCTGCGTCGGTGGCCAGCCAGCGGTCAAACCAGCTGACGCACTCCTGCAGGTAACCGATCTGCGGTCCGGGAATCGCCATATCGGGAAACTCATGCGCCCAGGGGCCGATGATGGCGCGTTTGGGTACGTCAAGGTTATCCATCAGCCGGAAGACGGCATCGGTATAGCCGTCGGCCCAGCCGCTCATGGTCAACACCGGAATGTGGATATCGCTGAAATCTTCGCAGACCGAGCCCTGCCGCCAGTAATCGTCGCGGGTCTGGTGCGCAAGCCAGGTCTCGACGAATGGCGGCGTTTTTTCCAGGCGTTCTCGCCACATTTCGCGCCATTGGTCGCCCACAAAGCGCGGAAACGGCGGCCGGGCGTTATAGGCGAACATGGTCGATGACCACCAGAGCATGTCCGAGGCCATCAGCGTGCCGCCGCGGTAGTGGACGTCGTCGGCGTAACGGTCGTCGGTGGAGCATAACGACACGATCGTTTTCAACGCCGGATGCTGGTGGGCCGCCATCTGCAGCCCGTTGAAGCCGCCCCAGGATTTGCCGATCATGGCGATGTTGCCGGCCGACCACGGCTGGGCGGCAATCCAGTCGAATATTTCCAGGCAGTCCTGCTGCTCCTGGCGCGGATACTCATCCTCGATAATGCCGTCGGAGTCCCCGGTGCCGCGAATGTCCACCCGTATGCCGGCGTAGCCGCACCCGGCAAAATAGCCGTGGCGAATGGCATCGCGCAGGGCGGTAAACTCATCCTTGCGGTAAGGCAGATACTCCAGCACCACCCCGCGTGCCTGGCTCAGCCCTTCGGGCAGCCACAGCTTGGCCGCCAGCACGGTGCCGTCAGCGAGCGGGATGCGCTCGTGTTCCACGGTATTGACCGCGTAGGGCAGATCCGTACGCTCACGGATCTTGTTGTAGTCCACATCAAAAACACCCATTACTTGGCTCCCTTGTGTCCGTAGTCCTGGCGTAGCCAGCAGAGAATGGAAACGATCAGCAGCAGGTAGATCAGCAGCACGGGCACGGCGACAATCACCGTGGACGACTGCACCACCTTCAGGCCGCCTATCAACAGCAGCGAGATCGCCAGCACGGCCATGACTACGCCCCAGATGATGGTGTGCCAGGTCGCCGGCTCTTCGCCGTCTTCCTCACCCACCGAGGCGGTGGAGGCGAGCACGAAAGACGCCGAGTCCAGCGACGTGGCGAGAAAGATAAAGCCCAGAAGCACGAAGAACACCACCACGACCTTGCCCAGCGGCAGCGTATTGAGCACGTTGATGATGGTCTGGGCGTTGCCGTTTTCGGCCATGCTGCCCACCACGTCGAACAGGCCATTCAGCTCCAGGTGCATGGCATAGCCGCCCATCACGGCGAAGTACAGCCAGCCGCCCAGCGTCCCCCAGGCCAGCATGTTGATCACCGTGGACTTGATCGTGCGGCCCTTGGAAATACGCGCCACGAACAGCCCCAGAAACGGCGCCGTGCAGGCAAACCACACCCAGTAGAAGACGGTCCAGCTCTGCGGAAAGCCGCTCCCGTGAATCGGGTCGGTATAAAAGCTCATGCGCATAAAGTTCTGCGCCATGCGCCCGAAGCTGTCGGTGAAATAGGAAAACAGGAAGCTCGTCGGCCCCACCAGCAGCACAAACAGCGCCAGCGTCACGGCCAGATAAACGTTAAGGTTACTCAGGTTGCTGATGCCCTTTTCCAGCCCCAGGGTGGCGCTGGTCAGATAAATCGCCGACCAGATCAGAATGATGGCAATACTCAGCTGTGTGGACTGCTCAATGCCGAATATATCGCCGATACCGGCCGAGATCATGGGCACGCCCAGCCCCAGCGATGTGCCCAGGCCACCCACCAGCGACCAGATCACGAAGATATCAATCACACGACCCAGCCAGCCGTCGGCCCGCGCGCCGAGCACGCCCTTGCACGCCTGGGAAATCTTCAGCGACTTGTTGCCCTTGTTGTACAACGAGTAAGCAATAACCACGGTGGGCAACGTATAGATACACCAGGCCGAGACACCCCAGTGAAACAACCCGTACGTCAGCGCCCATTCGGCCGCTGCGGCGGTTTCTCCGGCCACCTGGAACGGCGGGCCCTGGTAGTAATACATCGGTTCGATAATCGACCAGAACATGATGCTGGTGCCCATGCCGGCGCAAAACAGCATGGCCCCATAGCTGAAGTTACCGAAGACCGGTTTTTCCCCCTCGCTGCCAAAGCGGATGGAGCCGTAACGGCCGAAGGCAAACCACAGCAGCATCACGAAAATGCCGAACGTCAGAAACTCGAATACCCAGTCCAGCCGATGGTTGATCAGGTTCAGCGCCTCGGTCATCAGCGGCGCCAGCGTTTGCTGAAAGCCCGCCAGCACCGCGGTGATCACCAGAAGGACGGCCATGGCCGGCCAGAAAACGTAAGGGTCGAGTCTGGAGCGTTTGGTTGGTGTTGGATTTTCTTTCATCAAGCGTTCTCCCGGTCGCGTTCTGCACCATGAGCATAGACGTTGCGGGCACACTTCAACGGTAAAGGCAGCGTTAAAGCAGCCACGCAGTTACGCCGATTCTCTCACGGCCCTGCTTCAGCGTTAACCGCAGGTGCCCAGCAGCTTCACGGCTGACCAATACGCCGTTCCCGCCCGGCGAGCATGCCCATGGCCGCAATCACCAGTGCCAGCATGACGCAGATGCCAAGCGGCATTTGCCAGCTGCCCTGAGCGTCGTGCAGCGCACCCATGACCGGCGGGCCCGCCGCGGCCAGCAGATACCCGATGCACTGCGCCATGCCGGAAAGGGCGGCAGCCTGCGGGGCGCTGGTGGTGCGCAGGCCGATGAACGTAAGCCCCATGATGATGCCGGACCCCGTGCCCAGCCCAAACAGTACCGACCACACAAGCGCCAGCTGCGGTACCATGGCCAGGCCCAGCAACGCCACGGCCGACATGAGCGCCGAGCCGGCGGCAGGCAGCCGCTGGTCGTGTATATGGCGCAGCAGAAAGCCCAGCACCAGCCCGGGTACGGCGGTGGCAAACTGCAGCACGCCGTGTACCGAACCAGCACGTTCGGCAGACATGCCCGCATCAGCCAGTATGGCCGGCAGCCAGCCAATGCCGACGTAATAGATCGTGGAGTTCAGCCCGAAAAACAGCGTGACCTGCCACGCAAGGCCGGTACGCCACAGGCTGCTGCCCCCGGGCGCTGATGCTGCTTGCCCCGATGCCTGCGGGGCAGGCGCTTTCAGTTGCCAAACCCAGACGGCAAGCGCGGCCAGAGGTAACACAATGAAGGCCAAGAGCGAGCCGCTCCACCCCCATCGCTCTGCCATGGGCACCGCCAGGCCGGATAAAAGCGCTGCCGCCACGCCCATGGAAAGCGCGTACGCCCCGGTCAGCGCCGCAATATGCCGGGGGAAGTCACGCTTGATCAGGCCGGGTAACAACACGTTGCCCACGGCAATGCCCATGCCGATCAAACCGGTACCGGCGTACAGCCCCCACAGCGAGCCAGCCGAGCGCAGCGTAATACCTCCGGTGATTACCGCCAGGGCCACAAACAGCGTGCGCTCAAGCCCCAGCACGCGTGCCATGCCGGCGCTCAGCGGCGAGACAACGGCAAAAGCCAGCAATGGCAGGGTGGTCAGGGCGCTGGCAGCCGTGGTGCCAAGTTGAAAGTCGCCTTCGAGGAAGTCGAGCAGCGGCGGCAGGCCGGTAAAGGGGGCCCGCAGGTTGGCGGCGATGAGGAGAATACCCGCCAGCAAAAGCGCTTTTCCGCCAGCGGTTCGGTGTATCGAGGTGCCCATAACATGCTCTATCAAAATGAAGGCCGTGTACTCTAGCCAGTCTTTCCATGCTTTAATATCACAACAATGACACTTGATCGCTGAATTATGACAACACACAGCCTGCTGACCGATTTGCTGACCCGGTTCGAGCCGGATCCCGACGAGCGCCCGGTGGTGGCCCTCAAGGTCGAAGTGGACCACCACGACGCCGAGCAGCCGATACACCGCCACCGCAAGGGGCAGCTGGTGCTGGCGCTGCGTGGCGGCGTCACCTGCGAGGTACCCCATGCCCGCTGGATGGTGCCGCCTCACCACGCGGTGTGGATTCCCGGTGGCGTACCCCATAGCAACCGCGCCACGGAAAACGCACACATCCACTTTCTTTTCATCGAGCCCGGCGCGGCCCGCATGCCCGAACAGTGCTGCACGCTTGCCATCAATGCGCTGGTGCGCGAGCTTATCCAGCATCTGGCGCAAACCCCCGACTACCCGAAAGACGGCCCAACGGCTCGCCTGGCCGCAGTCTTGCTTGAGCAGCTGCCCCTGGCCCCCGTTCAGCAGCTGCATTTTCCGGTACCCGAGCACCCCAAAATCCGCCGGCTGACCGAAGCGCTTGAACAGGACCCTGCCGATCGCACCACCGCCGCCCAGTGGGCCAGCCGGCTGGCCATGAGCGAACGCTCGCTGGCCCGGCTGGTGCAGCGCGAAACCGGGCTGACGTTCGGGCGCTGGCGCCAGCAGCTGCATTTGGTCGTCGCCCTGCGCCAGCTGGCCGCAGGCACCACGGTGCAGCGAGTAGCCGGCAACCTTGGCTATGGTTCGGTCACGGCTTTTATTACCATGTTCAAAAAGGCGCTGGGCAAGCCGCCGGCCCAGTACTTTGCCGAGCTACGCCAGGCTTGATCACCATCTGCCCACTTCCATGGCGCCTGGCTGGCGGCATCACCCAACGCTTCACGGAGGTTTTCGCTCATGACCGCTTCCAGGCCCGATAACAACGCCCCCAATCCCGTGGTGACGCCATTTTTTGACGACGCCACCAGCACCTTCAGCTACGTGGTGCGTGACCCCGCAAGCACGGCCTGCGCCATCATCGACTCGGTGCTCGACTTCGACTACGCCGCCGGGCGCACCGACGTGCGCTCAGCCGATGCCATCATCGACTTTATCCGCGAGGAAGGGCTAAGCGTTGACTGGGTGCTGGAAACCCACGTCCACGCCGACCATCTCTCCGCCGCGCCTTATCTCCACGCCACCCTTGGCGGCCAGACCGGCATTGGGGCCAACATCACCGTGGTTCAGGAAGTGTTCGGCAAGGCGTTCAACGCCGGCATTGATTTTGCCCGGGATGGCAGCCAGTTCGACTGCCTGTTTGCAGAAGGTGATACCTTCCGCATTGGTGGGCTTTCCGGCCGTGTGCTGCACACCCCCGGCCATACGCCAGCGTGTTTGACCTACGTGATCGGCGATGCCGCCTTTGTCGGCGATACCCTGTTCATGCCCGACTACGGCACCGCCCGCTGCGACTTCCCCGGCGGCGATGCGCAAACCCTGTACCGCTCCATTCAAAAAGTGCTGGCGCTGCCCGGCGAGACGCGGCTGTTTCTCTGCCACGACTACAAGGCCCCCGGCCGCGACACCTATGAACACCAAACCAGCGTGGCCGAACAGCGCGCCCACAACGTGCACGTACATGAAGGCGTAAGCGAGGCCGAGTTTGTCAAAATGCGCACCGAGCGCGACGCCACCCTGGGCATGCCCCGGCTGCTACTGCCCTCGGTGCAGGTCAATATGCGCGCCGGCGAGCTGCCCCCGGCAGAAGATAACGGCCAAACGTACCTGAAAGTACCGCTCAACCGCTTCTAACCGCAGGCTGCCCGCTGCGGGTGCGCCTGCACTCATATTTGGGCAAGAGGCCAGTTTGCCCACACCTGGGGCACCAGCCCCGGGCGATTCTCGCATCCAACCGGTCTTGTAGACATGATGGATCTGCCCCTCTTCAGCGTCGTGGGTTATGTTGAGGCAGGAACCACAATACAGTGCCAATATTGAAGGAGGCAGGTTATGAACCAGTCTAACGCAACAAATTATTGGCGCGCCTGTCACGCTCCGGCGAACTGACGTCCGTGTGGGTGCCAACAGCCGAGCAGGAGGCCATACGCGACCTGACGAGAGCGCGCGAAGACATGAAAGCCGCTGAAAGGCGGGCACGGCAGCACCTCAATGCATTCCTGTTACGCCACAGCAAACCCTATTCCGGCAAGAGCCGTTGGAAAGCAGCGCACTACCGCTGGCTGGAAACCGTCCGCTTCGACTCGCCCATTCAACAGCTTGTTTTGCAGGAATACATCGAAAACGTCAGGGAAGCCGAGCGCCGTGTGGCCGGTCTGGAAAAGCAGATGCGAGCCGCGTTGACCGAGTGGTCGTTGTTACCGGTAGTAGAAGCTCTGATAGCGCTGCGCGGCGTCAGCTTGATCACCGCGATGACCGTGCTGTCCGAGTTGGGCGATATCAGCCGCTTCGATTCTCCACGCCAGCTCATGGCCTACCTGGGCCTGGTGCCCAGCGAACACTCCAGCGGCGGCAGCCGTCGACAAGGCGGGATCACCAGGACGGGCAACGGTCACGTCAGGCGTGTGCTGGTGGAGTCGGTCTGGAACTATCGCTACCCGGCGCGCAAAACTCGTATTATCCAGCAGCGTGCCGAGCGAACGTCGCCGGTGGTACAAGCTATCGCCTGGGAGGCACAGAAACGTCTGTGCGGTCGTTATCGCCGATTAGCGGCAACAGGCAAGGTCCAACAGCAGGTGACCACGGCGGTCGCTCGCGAGTTGACGGGCTTCTTGTGGGCCATTGCCTGCTAAGCCATGGGCAAGCCCCACGGCAGTCGGGCCACGGCATAACCATGCGGTTCCCGTGTTTATGGCTCAGGGAGCGTCGGGCCGACAGGAGAACCCCAGCTCCTCCTATGAGGCCCCATCCTCCGGGGTGAGGTGACCCTCGCTTGTAGACCCGGGCAGTCCGCTGCGCGACGGCATCCCCACTGAGGCAGGCACAGCCCGTGAACCCTGACAAACCTGCGGTCTGCATCGCCCGGCGAAAGCCGGCCTCTTGCATGAAACCTGCTGTTGCCCTGTACCGTGGCGTGCCATCGCGAGCCTGCCGAAGTGGCCTCGGGCTTTCCGGCGGCGCTTTGCCAAACCCGCCCTGTTCGCGCATGATATTCCGTCAAGTCAGCGTGTTATGGCAGTGTACTATTCGGCAGGGAGCAGGATATGCGGTTAACGTTGGTGGTGGCGATTATCTCGGGCTGGGTCAGTTTGAACGCCATGCTTTGCCTTGTGTACTTATATGCCACGGGCAGGCTGGGTGGTGCGGGCGGCAACGCCGGCAAACGCAAGGCGGCGGGGAAAACGGCGCCGGGCTCGGCAAGGGAAGTGACCGACGGAGCCCCGGTACTGGTGGATGAAAAGGCCGGTGTCTGGGGGGCTGTTCGTCATGTTTGATGAACCCGATATGGCGCTTAACCAGCGGCTGGGGGTGCTGTTGGCTTCAACCGGTGCCGTTTATGAAGTGCGCAGCAAAGCCTTTACCCTGGCCGGAGATTCGCCGCGCAACCCTATTCACATCGCCAATGCTTACCCGCCGGGCACGCTGCCTTCATTCAATCAGGATGACGGTGCGGCGCCCATCAAGGGCCTTGCCTTGAAAATGCTCAAAAAACGCGGCTCCTCCACGCCCAACAAACTGCAGCTGGCGCGGCTGGTCTCGCTCACCCGGGAGATGACCCGGCTGGGTGGCAAGGCCGTAGATGCCGAAAAGCAGCCGCTGAATGAAGACGGTTTTCAGGCCGTGATCAGCGGCAAGGCCAGGGTGTAAGGCCGGGGTTCAAGACCTGGGTTTAAAACCGCACTTTGCAGACATTCGGCCGGTTATTGAAACGCCGTCCGGGCAATGCTGTGCCTTTTGGCCATGTTGTGATGCCATGCGGCAAGACCGGGCCAGTGCTCTTGCCATGCTGTTTCGGGCAGGCGGAAGGTCAGATACTCCAGTGCTACTGCCACGGCAATGTCGCCAAGCGTGACGCTCGCTCCTGCTTTGTCGGCAAGCTCATTATCCAGACGAGACAAAAGGCGCTGTATGGCGCGCCAACGCCTTTGGCCCAACAGGCTGTCGTCGGCCTGGTGGCCGTGGTGCTTTCGATTAATCACCGTGGTGAAGGCAGTATCCATTAATGCCTGACCCAGGCCGGCCAGGTGCAATACAAAAGCCCGGCAGGCATCGGGAATGAGCGGCGCGCGGTCGCCGAGGCCGTCCAGATACACGGCGATGAGGATGGATTCGCTCAGTGTGCTGCCGTCTTCGGTGGTCAACGCAGGAATGCGCCCGGCGGGGTTGGCGTCGAGTAGCGCCGCCTCGTCGGCCCAGGGGTCGCACCAGCGCAGCGTGACGGCTTCGGCCAGGTCTTTCTCCAGCACGACAACGCGTACCAGCCGGGCATAGGGTGAAGTTGCGTTTAAAAAAAGTTCCATCATGACTGCCTCGCTGCAATGATTTCGTCGGCGACGGTGGTCAATGCCGGGGTGACAATCTCCGGATGCGGCACGCCCTCCGCTGGCAGCAGGGCATTGTGGGGGCGTGTGACAAAGACGCTGTGACAGCCTGCTGCCTGCGCGCCGAGGGTATCCCATAAATGGCAGGCGACGAGGCACAGGTCTGACGTTTCGACGGATAGCTCCTCAGCGACCAGACGGTAGGTTTCCGGTGCCGGCTTGAACTTGCCTGCCGTCTCGACGCTGAAAGTGCGCTCGAAAAAATGGTCGAGCCCTGCGTGTTGCAGCGGGGTAGGCGAGGCACTGCCGGCCGAATTGGTCAGCGTGACCAGGCGAAATCCGGCAACGCGCAGCCGGGCAAGGGCCGGGGCGGCGCCGGCATGGGCCGGCATCGTGCTTAGCCGCTCTTTCAGCTCGGCTATATCTGCCTCGGTGACGCTCACCTGATGAATGTCGGCGGTCATCCGTAACGCGCCCACGCCCAGCTCACCAAACGGCGTATAGAGGCCGGCAAGGGTCATTGTCTGCGAATACAGCACCAGCTGTGCGAACCACTCTCGCAGAATCGTCCGGTCGCTGAAGGCGCGTTCAAACAGCGGTTCGAGGTGGGTGATATCAAGCAGCGTTTCATTCACGTCGAACACGATAATCGACGGCGATGCTGGATGAAGCCCTGGTGTCTCAAGCATGATGTCTCCTTTGCGGCCGGCTGCGGTATCTGGACGTGGGTGAACGCTCAAGATAGCATTGAGTGATCACTCAGCTCTTTTGTAGTCGCACTGTGTTGTAGTCACATTGTTTCGCGGCTCTGATGTCACGGGAAGGGGCCATGTCTCGCGCCACGCTTCACAACCGGCAGGACTCTCTGGAACGCGCCTTGCAGCTTTTCTGGTGCAAGGGCTTTCACGCCACCTCGCTGAAGGACCTGGAGCGCGCGCTGGATATGCGTCCGGGCAGCATCTATGCCACGTTTGGTAGCAAGGGCCAGCTGTTTCAAGAGGCGCTGGAGTGCTATGCCCGGCTGGCGCTGGTTGAGCTTGAGCGTACCTTGGATATCCACGAATCGCCGTTGGCGGGGTTGGCCGCCTATTTGCGCCGTCTTGGCGGGCTTCGCGATCAAGAGCTTCCCAGCCGTGCCTGCATGCTGGTCAAGAGCCTGTTGGAGCTGGGCGAGCGGGAGCAAGCCGCTCGGGACAAGGCTGAAGCATTACTGGCAGGCATGGAAGCCCGCTTTATTGAGCGTTTTGCGACAGCCCAGCGGGCGGGAGAGCTGGATAGCCAGCTGGACCCCACCCGGCTCGGCCGGCGGTTACAGGCCGAGGTGATGGGGCTGCGCTCCTTTGCCCAGCGCGATGTAGACAGTGCCGCAGTACATGCGCTGGCCGAGGACATGGCGCTGTCTCTGGAGGCACTTCGCGTGAACTCCGTGGCGTGAGGGTTAAGGCATGAGGACTAATCCGGGTAATTGCTCGGGTACAGCGCGCGGCGGGAAGCCTCGTCGCCGGGCGATTTGAATTCAATATCCTGACCCATCTCCCATCTCCCATCTCCCATCTCCCATCTCCCATCTCCCATCTCCCATC
>NZ_JAKDUR010000027.1 GCF_030457605.1 Halomonas sp. | reverse complement strand
ACGGCACGCTCCCCGCTGAATGTTTCTTAACCACTGGCCTTTCCTGCCGTCACTCGGCCAGTCGTCAAGTACGCTGATGCGTCTACCGTCCTGCAGAGTGAAAGCAGCGACGTCCAACGCTTCTGCGCTGGCATGAGCACTGCGTCGGGCATTCTCGCGCCCGTAGATGTTGCGGCAGGCGAAGCTGCCGTAGTGCTCAACTCGGCTGACCGGGCTGCCCAGCATTTTTCTGGCCGCCGGCTGTAACCGGTGGTATTCAAACATCAGCCAGTCAAGCGCCAAAGGGCAGGTAGCCACAAAGCTGCGGTTGAACCGCACGCCGGTGGCATTCAGGCGCACCACGTTGGTCAACGGGCAGCTCTGTATCGGCGTATAGTCGGCAAGCGCTTGATATTCAAGATTGCCGTCCGGCCACGTGGCAAGCGCCGTCAGGCAGCTCTGGCGGTCATGCTCAAGACGTTTGAGCTTCCAGCCGGTCACTGGCGTTATCGCGTCTTTGATATAAAGCGGTGCAAACGGATTCCATTCACGCGGCACCGTCCACAGACCCTTGTCGAAAGCGACGCCAGCGGCGATCAGCGCCAACAAAAAGAGCGTACGTTTCATCGCGGCGGAGTCTCATCGCGACCACGCTGCATCCTTGCAATGGCGTCACCGCCCTGCCTGGAAAGCACATCCAGGCGGCCTGTCTGTTCCGCCAGTTGCGGCAGTGCCTCACGGCGATAGCGGGATACCTCATCAATGGCCGCCATCACGTCGCCAAAGGCCTGTTCGAGTTTCTGCATGTCGAGCATTGCCGAGCCGGCCCGGGCCTGAATATCTGACCCTTGCTGACGCAGCGCCTGAGCCGTGCCGGCAATCATGTTTGAGGTCGTCGCATTAAGGGCTTCGACCTTGTCCAGCACCAGACGCTGGTTGGCCAGTCCCAGCGCTACGGTGACCGCCACGCTCAACGCGGAAACGGTCACGTTAATGGCTCTATCTACCCCGCGCATCAGTTCGCGGTTGTTGCGAACAAGCACTTCAAGCGCCAGCACGCCCTGTTGGCTGACGGCCAGCTGCTGTTGTAGATCCACCACGCGCTGGCGCAGCGGAAACAAAAGCTCTTCCTCGATAAAACGGCGCTCGGTATCTTCCTGCGGCAGCGCTTCGGCCGCAAGCACCAGCCGCTGGTCAATCAGCTGGCCGAGTTCGATCTGCTCCAGGAGTTGCTGCGCGACCCCTTCCAGCGCCTGCTGGTCATCTGCCAGCGTCAGGTTATCGCGACCCAGCCGGTCCCTGCCCGATTCCAGCTCATGGATAATGGCATCCAGCGCCTGCTGAGCGCTTTCATACTTGTGAAAATAGCGCTCCGGCGCGGTTTTCATACCGGGGATGAACGCCAGCACCCGGTCAACGCCGCGCTTGCTCAAGCGATGACGCTGGGGGTCAAGCTCGCTCATGCGGTGTTTCAGTCCGGTCAACGCCTCGGCCACCGGCCCGCCGTTCTCTCCCTGCTCGGCCAGGGTGCGCATGGGCGTCTTGAGCAACTCGCTCTGATAGGCGGCATGGCGCTGAATCTCTGCGCCCAACTCATCCACGTGGCGGCGTTGGGTCTGGCGCTCCGTGTCCTGTGTCAGCAACGCCGCCACAAAATGCTCCGCCTGATCCAGCAGGCTTGCCGTTCCCTGTGCGGCGGAAGACCTGCGTTCCAGCTCGGCGGCAATATCTTTCGTCGACGGCAGCTGAAGGGCTGAGTGGCGTGAGTCCTGTGGGGTTTGCATACGTGGTGGCGTCCTTGTGAAATGAGGGAAACACTCAAGGGCTTGGGTCACACATCAAGCTCAATAGCGGCGGCCGTAGCGCTGCGCTCCGGCAACGAAGCGCTGCAGATCGGCCAGGGCCTGATCCGCACTGACGGAGGCCTGCGGGCGACGCGTATCCACCCGAGCCATGGCGACCGCTGCGTTATCCAGCGCAGTCAACGCGGTTTCATTGCGGCCGCTGAGCTCATCCAAATGGCGCCGGGTCTCTTCCACCAGCCTCAGCCGGCTTTCCAGCGCCAAACGCTCCGCGTGGGTCAGCCGCTCGCCTTCACGGGCCAGCCGCTGACGTACATGCTCAGCGTCAACTCCCGCCACGCCGCTCGCCTGGGACGCCATGACGGTCAGATTATCCACCGCCGCGAAACATACCTCAGCGATCAGTGAACGAGCTCGCTCAAAGGCCAGTTCACCCACCTCAAAACGTTCCAGCAATACCTCGATGACCTTGCGGTAGCGGGCATACAAGCGGTCCGCCTGCCGGGCGAGCGCCGGCTGCCTGACTGCCAACAGGCGCTTTTTGGCGTCACATAGCGCCAGAATCACATCATCCGCATTGGCGGGAGGATGATCCGGATCAAGGCTGTCTTCTCCGGCGTTCTGCGCCTTACGCGCCTGCTCTGCCTGACGCAGAATGGCGTCACGCTCACGCTGCGCTGCCATGCGCCACTGTTTACGCTTGGCCCACCAGTGCCGCAGGCGGCGCTCCACGGGAAGCTCCACGGCAATAGCCACAAGTCCTGCAAGCCAGCCGCCCAACGACGGCGCAAAGCCGCCCCATAGCGAGGTCAGCCACAAAAGCCCGGCCAGAAAAGGCACGGCGAACCAGTAACGGATAACGACCTGCAAACGCGACGGCTGCAGCGTGCCCAACGCACGGCGCGGGCTGACCAGGCCGACCACAAACCAGGGCAGGCAGGAGAGAAACAGCCCGTAAGAGAAACCTTGAAGAAATTCCAGCATGCGGCCTTACGCCCATCAGACAGATACAGGATGAGTGTAAAGCAAGGAGGTCAGCAGGGGAAAAGGCATCAGCCCATCTCAGGCCGGATCGCCGTTTTCCCGGATAGCATCAACACACGCTGACGCATTATTTTTCGGCCGGCACGGTGTGTGTCGCCTGATGAAACTCACGCTTCCAGCGGGACAGGAGCGCGCGACGCTTTAGTCGGTCGAGTGCCGCAAGCAGCTGCGGATCAAACTCTGCCGGACGCATGGCGCCACCTGCCCCGACGCGAAACGCAGCGGCACTACCTGCCCCCGTCACGTCGGGGTGTATGGCGCCCAGCGTAGTTTGCTCGGCAATCACCCGCTGGCCTTCCTCACTGACCAGAAAATCCATAAACAGCCTGGCTGTCTCGGGATGCGGTGCCTGGGCTGACATAAATGCCAGCCGCTGCACCACCAGGGCATAGTCATCGGGAATCACCATCTCAAGCTCAGCATGCTTCTCAACGAAGGCTCTGGCATAGCTGCCCAGCAGGTTATAGCCCAGCCAGTAACGCCCGTCAGCCAGCCCCTGCAAGGTTTGTGCGGTGGTGGTATTCAGCTCGGCCTCGACTCTGCCAAGCGCTGCAATCAGGTCCCAATAACGCGGCGAAAGCCTGGATTCTGCCATCGCATAGCTATAGCCTGCTCCGCTTCTGGCCGGGTCATAGGTGGCTATACGTCCTGTCAGCGCTTTTTCCTGATCGTCAAGCAGGGCAAGCAGCTCCGCATGATTGCGCGGCGGCTCGGCAAGCGTCAGCAATTTTTTGTTGTACACCATGGCAATCGGTTCAAAAGTGAAAGCCACCAGTTCGCGCCGCCAATGCGCACGCGCCGGCCAATGCGCCAGCACGTCCTTGCTCAAGGCCCGCGCATAGCCGTCGTTGGCCAGCGAGAACTGCCAGGGCATGGCAGAAGAAATGACAACGTCAGCACGCTGGGGCTTACGCAAAAAGCTTTCGTAAAGCGAAAGCGTCGTCATATTGCGGTAGCGTACTTCAATCTGCGGATAGCGTTGATGAAATGCCTTGAGCAGCGGTCGTGCCTGGGGCATATCCAGCGCCGCATAAATATCCAGTGACAGGGCCTTCATTGCCGGCGCTTGTGCCGGCAAATGCAACGTTTGCGCTTCGTCGCCGGGCGTATCCGCAGAAAGACAGCTGGCCCATGCGAACAGCCACATGCCAAGTAGCCAACAGGTTCCGTGTTGCTTCATGCCACCTCGTTGATAAACGTCAGCGTAATGCACAGGCCACATCCGTTTTCTCCGTTACTCAACTCAAGCCGAGCGCCATGGTTGCGGGCAATACTGTCAACAATGGCGAGCCCCAGCCCTGAACCGTGACCATCGTCGCGCGCCCGATGAAAAGGCCTGAGAACCATCAGCCGCTGCTCGGGCGCAATACCTGCCCCGTTGTCTTCTATCCATAAAGCCGGCGGTTCACGACATGACCCCAGGGTAACGCGGCTGGCACCGTAACGCCGGGCGTTATCCAGCAGGTTATTCAAGGCTTCATCCAGTTGCCACGGCGTGGCGTCTACCATCACCGGGGCATCGGCACAGTCTACGCCCAGATCAATTTCTGCCTGACGAAACGCCGGCCATTGCTCCAGCAGGGCCTGATGTATATGCGTATTCAGATCAACACGGACAGGCGCCGGGCTATATTCGGGGTTATCCAGCCGCGTCAGGGATAGCAGCTGTGTCGCCAGCCGGCTCGTACGTTCGCTGGTGACATGAATCGTGGCCAGTGCGTTATACCACTGCTCCGGCGATGTTTGACGCAGAGCCAGTTCGGCGCGGGCAGAGATTCCGGCAAGCGGCGTGCGCAGCTGATGCGATGCATCACCAATAAAGCGTTCCTGGTTGGCCCGCACGCGACGCATTCTCGCCAGCAACTGGTTGATCACTTCGCGCAGTTCCGCCAGTTCTCGCGGTAGCGTAAGCGCCACCGGTGCCAGCGAGCGCGGATTGCGCGCGCGGATGGCATGGCGCAAACGCGTCAAGGGGGCAAGCGCGGCACACACCGCCAACAGGAGCAAGGCAATCGACAACACTCCCATTCCCAGAATGGCAGCAAAACTGCTCCACCACAGCCGGGTGGCAAGCCGCTTGCGTCCTTCACGCGTATGCGCCACACGCACTTCAAAACGTTTATGATTCTGCCATCCTTCCAGGCGTGTGCGGCGTATTCCTTCACGTACAGCCATCCCTCGCCACTGCTCATTTCGGTAAAGCAGTGTGTCTGTGTCTTGCCTGTTGCGGCCATCGGGATGGGCAGGCAAACGTGCATTACCGGTAATGTAGCGGCCCTTGTCGTCTATCAGCGTATAAAAAACGCGCTCTTGTGCTTTACCCGACAGCATTTTCAGGGCCGTCGGCGGCAAATCCAGCCACAGCTGACCGTCCTGCCACTGTACCTGTTCGGCAATGCTTAACGTTGCCGCCTGAAGGAGGCGATCAAAGGCGCGATCCGCCGCGGTCTGAGCGTCCCGCCACGCCTGAAACAGCAGCAGACTGCCCAGCGCGAGCAGCGGCAGAGACAGCCAGATCAGCAGCCGGCCGTACAGACTCCTGGCGGGCGTCATGGGGCGGTTTCCAGTACATCGCTTTCCAATACATTGGTTTCCAGGACATAGCCCAGCCCGCGCACCGTGCGTAACACAAGCGGTTCAGGTAACCGTTTACGCAAGCGATGAATGTACACCTCCACCGCATTATCACCGACGTTTTCGACGCCAAAGGCCTCTTGCCTCAAACGCGCCTTGTCGACGGGTTGACCCGCATGGTGCAACAGGCACGCCAGCATGCGCTGCTCACGCGGTGCCAGCGCCAGCGGCTGGTGGTGACACCAGAACGACAGCGTGGCGCTGTCCAGCTCCAGCGGCCCGAAAGCAATGACGCCGCTGCGACCGCGCCGGCGCAACAGTGCACGCACCCGCGCTTCAAGTTCGCTGAGCGCAAAGGGCTTGGCCAGATAGTCATCTGCCCCCAGGTCAAGCCCACGTACGCGATCTTCCACCCCGCCCCGTGCCGTCAGTATCAGTACGGGGGTTTTTGTATCATGTTCACGCAGTGCTGCCAGAACCTCCAGCCCGCTATACCCGGGCAGATTCAAATCCAGCAGCACAATATCCGCACCGTGACCGTGAGCCGCCAGCAGGCTCATGGCCTCGTCTCCGTGACTCACAGGCGTGACGCAATACCCTGCAGTCTCCAACAGCTCACCAAGGGTCTGCGCCAACAGCGCGTCATCTTCAATCAGTACAACATTCATCGCAGAGCATCCTTGAAAGGATCAACCTGACGCAGGCAAATCGGCTGTTGCTTCATCCGCCTCCAGCATAGTGGCCATGTCTTCCAGCAGCGCCAACGCCTGCGTTGTCGGCACACGCCCTGCCGGGCCGGATACCGCCAGCCAGCGCATGGTCTGGCTGCCCGCTAACGCGACCGTCAGCATTTCACCGCCAACAATAGTCGGGCGCGGGTCATCAGCTCCAGCGCATTCCCAGCGCATCCCCGGCTGCAGGTCATGCCGCAGTGTTTGGGTGGGTAGCGCTACCAGACGGCACTCCACGCCTTCCGGCGTTTGTTCAAGCAGCGTCGCGGTTTCTTCCAGCTGTGCGGCCATTCGCTGCAAACACGGCGCTATTCTTGCCAGCAGCGCCTGATCGCCGGAATGGTGACGTGCCAGGCGGCCGGGCGTGCTTCCCAGCTCCCACAGGCCATCTTCCGTGCGGCGCACGTAGCCAAAGCGGGACAGTGATCCCAACAGGCGCAACAGCGTGCTTTTATAAAAGCCGGTACGCCGCGCAAGCGTAGCCAGGCTGAACCTTTCTTCAACGTCGTCAAATACTTCCAGCACCGTCAAGGCTCGCTCAACGGCCTCCACCCTGTCATTGGCCATGGGCCAGCCTCCTCTCAACCGACAGCGAGTGCCTTCCAACTTTGGTCGCGGACGCGGCAAACGGTATTGACCGGATACGACAACCCACCTAGCTTTCTACCCTGAAGAACGAAGATTCTACCTTACAGAACTGTAAGGTAGATCGTTCATCTTCACAACCTCGCTGAAACATCAACGGCACGCTGAAAAACCAACAGCACAATAAATCATCGTGAGGACTTCCCATGTTCAACAAAACCATGTTCCGTACACCCGGGCTCCACAAAACACCGCTAACCCTTGTCGCAACCGCCGTGCTGGCACTGGGCAGCAGCAGCCTGTTTGCCTTTGAGCCGGAAGGCAAGGTGGAATGCATTGCCCCCGCCGACCCGGGCGGCGGCTGGGACTTTACCTGCCGTAGCGTCGGCAACGTCATGGAGACGCTTGAGCTGGTACCCCGCAGCGTACAAACCATCAATATGGCCGGCGCCGGCGGCGGGGTTGCCTACGCGCACACCGTCAGCAAGCGTGAAGGTGACGATCAGGTACTGGTCGCCGCCTCAACCGCCACCACGACGCGACTCGCCCAGGGGCAATTCCCCGGCATGAATGCCGATATGGTTAACTGGATTGGGGCGCTGGGGGCCGATTACGGCGTGATTGCCGTCGCCTCGGATTCCGAATACGACGATCTGCCCGAGCTGATGTCAGCCCTGAAAGAAAACCCGCGCAGCGTGAAGTTTGCCGGCGGTAGTGCCAAGGGCGGCTGGGATCACCTCAAGGTGCTGATTACCGCCCAAGCGGCTGACGTAGAAAACCTGCCGCGTATTCCCTACCTTTCCTATAACAACGGCGGCGAAGCCATGACGCAGGTTGTCGGCGGCCACGTTGATGCCTTTACCGGGGACATTTCCGAAGCACAGGGCTTTATGGAATCCGGCGATCTACGCGTCCTTGCCGTGCTCTCGGAGGAGCGCCTGCCGGGAGAATTCAGCGATATTCCCACCGCACGCGAGCAGGGTATTGATGCGCTCGGCCCCAACTGGCGCGGCTTTTACATGCCGGCCGACATCTCTGATGAAGCAAAGGCTTACTGGGTCGATGCCATGGATACCATCTATGCAAGCGACGAATGGCAAAAAGTCATGACCCGTAACGGCCTGATGCCATTTCACATGAGTGCCAGCGAATTTGAAACCTTCGTCCACAAGCAAATCGACGATATCGAGCAGCTTTCCAAAGATATCGGGCTGATCCAATAATGCGTCTGAATGACCGTATCTTCGGCATTTTTCTGATCGTCCTGGCCGTGGCTTACGGCTGGGGCGCCACGCAGCTCCCGGTACCCTTTGGTGGCTCGGGCGCGGTTGGCCCGGACACATTCCCGCTGCTGCTGGCGGGGCTTCTGGGCTTGTCCAGTCTTTATCTGGTGGTGCGTCCGGATCCGGATAACGCCTGGCCATGGAACCGTACCGGGATCGAGCTGCTTATTGCCGTCGTCGTTTTAGTGCTTTATGCCATGCTGCTGGCACCGCTCGGCTTCATCATCAGCACAGCACTTGCCGTGGGTACGCTGTGCTGGCGTATGGGGTCAAGGCCCCTGCGTGCCTACCTGACCGGGCTGGTTTCCGGCGTCGTGGTATTTCTGCTATTCAACTTTGCGCTGGATCTGGCGTTACCGCTGGGCCTGCTGGGCTTTTGGGAGATGGGCTAATGGAGACCCTCGGCTTTCTGATCGACGGGTTTGGCGTGGCGCTCGCGCCACACAACCTGATGTTTGCCCTGCTGGGTGCCTTTCTGGGCACGCTGATCGGCGCCCTGCCCGGGCTGGGGCCGGCCAACGGTGTGGCCATTTTGATTCCACTGGCTTTTTCGCTGGGACTACCGCCTGAAACAGCCCTGATCATGCTGACATCGGTGTATGCCGGCGCCATGTACGGTGGCCGGATTTCTTCCATCCTGCTGAACATTCCCGGTGACGAGCCGGCAATGATGACCTGCCTCGACGGTTATCCCATGGCCCAAAAGGGAAAAGCCGCCGAAGCACTGGCGATCTCGGCAGTGGCCTCGTTTATCGGCAGCCTGGTCGCCACTATTGGCCTGATCCTGCTGGCGCCTCTGCTCGCCAAATTTGCCCTGACCTTTGGCCCCGCCGAATATTTCGCGCTTTTCCTGCTGGCCTTTGCCACGCTGGGCGGCATTACCGGCAAGAACCCGGTCAAAACAATTGTGGCCGCGTGTATTGGCTTGATGATTGCAACGATCGGCATCGATAACACCGGCGTACAGCGTTTTACCTTTGGCGTTTTGGAACTTTACGAAGGCGTGGACTTCATTATTGCCATAGTGGGCCTGTTTGCGATTTCGGAGCTGCTGTTCTTTATTGAAGCACGCGCCAATGGCGGCACGCCCAAAATGGCGGTCAACAAGCTCTCGCTTTCCTTTGCCGATATCAAGGCCATTCTTCCCTCAAGCCTGCGGGGCGGCGTGCTGGGCTTTATTGCCGGGGTGCTTCCCGGTGCCGGCGCTTCGCTTGGCAGCTTTATTGGCTATACCCTGGAGAAAAAAATAGTCGGCAAAAAGGGCTATTTTGGCGAAGGTGATCCTCGCGGCGTGGCCGGCCCGGAGGCTGGCAACAACGGTGCCTCCAGCGGTGCGCTGGTGCCCATGCTCACCCTTGGCGTTCCCGGAAGCGGCACCACCGCCGTGCTGCTGGCGCTGCTGATTTCGTTGAATATTACTCCCGGCCCGCTGATGTTTACGCAAAACGCCGATATTGTCTGGGGCGTTATCGCTGCACTACTAATCGGCAACTTTCTGCTTTTGCTGCTGAATATTCCACTGGTGGGGATTTTCGTCAAGCTGCTTTCAGTACCGCCAATGTACCTGCTGCCCGTCGTTACAATGGTGGCCTTTGTGGGTATCTACTCCATCAGCAACACCACCTTCGACCTGTATTTCATGGTGGCCTTTGGCGCCGCCGGCTATGTATTACGCAAGCTGGAGATTCCTCTGGTGCCAGTCATCCTCGGCCTGCTGCTCGGGCCGGAAATGGAAAAGAACCTGCGCCACGCGCTGGATATTGCCGACGGCGACTGGACGGTGCTGTGGAACAGCGGCCTTGCCATCAGCCTCTGGGCACTGGCCGGTATCGGCCTTGTATTACCTTACATCGTTGGCCCCTTATTGCGCCGCCGCATGCGCCAAACCGCACTATAAACAGGATGCCTTATGGCATGCGCCCTGCTCTACATCAACGGTGTGGGGCGCATCAAGGTGACAGACACGGTTACGCCCGTTTCTCTTGGCGGTATAAAGCGCCACGTCGGCCCGGGAAAGAGCGCCATCAGGACGCTTATCCGTGCTACACAATGGCGTAATCCCCACGCTGAATGTCACGTAAAGCCTGCCCTTGTCCTGCCAGTCTACACAGGTATCTTCTATCGCCTTGCGTATTTTTTCTCCGACGCAGAGCGCATCCTCCGGGCAGGTATCCGCCAGTACGATGGCAAACTCTTCTCCGCCCAGACGACCGAGCATATCGGTTTCCCGCAACTGCCCCAGCATCGTTTTGCCCAACCCGGCCAGCACCATGTCGCCGGCGGCGTGACCGTAGCGGTCATTGATCCGCTTGAAATGGTCAATATCCAGCATCAGCACGCAGGCCTGATAGCCTTCCTGGCGCCGGATTCGGCCGTATTCCCGGTCGATGGCGCTCATGAAATTGCGCCGGTTGGGCAACCCGGTCAACTCATCGTGAAACGCCAGCTGCGCCAGCCGTGCCTCCATGGCTTTACGCTCGGTGATATCCTGCTGCATATCGACCATGCGCAAAGGTTGGTTGCCGGCATCGCGACTGATGACATGGCCGGATTCAAACAGCCACACCCAGTGGCCATCGCGATGACGGGCACGAAATTCGCACTGATAGCGAGCGCTTTTGCCTGCCAGATGAAACCTGACCGCCTGCTGCAACCGCCCCATATCTTCCGGGTGCGTGCGCATCAGCCATTGCTCGGCTGTCTGCGGCAGGTAAATATCGTCAGGGTGAACCCCAGGTGCGCCAGATAACGCGTGCTGCCGGTAAAGGTATCGTCCGACAATAGCCAGTCCCAGACACCGAGCTTGCCGCCTTCAATAGCCGAAGACATGCGCGCTTCGGCTATTGTCCGTTTTTGCTCCAGCCGGAAACGGACGATGGCATGACGTACCGTGCGACCCAGCGTACGGGCATCCAGGGCCGTTTTAGCCAGACAATCCTGCGACCCGGCCGCCAGCACACGGGTCGCCAGGTCCATATCATCGTGTTCAGCCAGTGCGACAATGGGCACATTGGGGCCAAGCGCCCGGCACTGTATAACGGCCTCCACGCCGTCGGCCTCGGGCAGGCTCAAATCCAGCAGAATCACATCTGCCGGCGCACTTGCCTGAAGCATCGTGGAAAAGGCCGCAAGGCTCTTCACATGTTTACATGCATAAGCTTCCTTTCCCTGCTGCAGCAAACGCTGAACGGCATCAGCCTCCGTTACGCTGTTTTCGATCAAAACACATGACACTTGCTGCATATTGCCTCCTGCCAAGCATTGCGCCTCGCTTATTTATGGCCTTGTCTCCCTGTCATCAAGACCTGTCGGGGTCCCTGGCGCTTTCCAAAGGCCTGACTCAGCATAAACAAGGCAATAGCAAATGCCAGGTTTACTTCGATATCTTCATTTTTTTTCAGCTTTTCTCAATCAGAGGATATTCTGGCCCGCCCGGCTCGCTGCAACACGTTGACGCAGGTCATGTGTTCATCGGCGGTTTCTCGTATGCTGGAACAAATCCCAGTAAAACCGTCAGGAATAGTGCCATGAAGGATACCTCACTGCAGCACCGCCTTCCGCTCATGCGTCTGGCCTTTCGTCCGTTCTTTCTGCTCGGCGCCCTGTTCAGCGTGGTGGCCATGCTGGTGTGGCTGGCGTTCTGGCACGGCAACCTGTGGCTTTCCCCGTATGGCGGCATGCTGTGGTGGCATCCTCATGAAATGCTGTTCGGCTTCGGTAGCGCGATTATCGTGGGATTTTTGCTTACCGCCGTACAGAACTGGACCGGTCGACCGGGGCTTGCCGGCTGGCCGCTTCTGGGGCTCACCATCCTGTGGTTGGCCGCACGCATACTGCTCGCCTACGGCAGCGAGCTGCCGGCATGGCTGGCGCTGACGGTGGACATGGCATTTCTGCCGCTGGCGGCGCTGGCCATGGCCACGCGCGTGGTGGCCGTGCGCATGTGGCGCAATCTGGCTTTTGTGCCGCTTTTGCTGGCACTGGCCTGTGCCAACGGCGTGATGCATCTGGGCGCGCAACAGGCCAACGGCTGGCTGATGCGTGAAGCCAGCCACTCGGCTATGCTGTTAATTGCGTTATTGATGGCCCTGCTGGGCGGCCGGGTCATTCCATTTTTCACCTCGCGCAAGCTCGGGATCAAGCAGATTGAGCGCTTGCGCTGGCTGGAAGCGGCAAGCCTGGGTGGGCTGGCAGCCGTACTGGTGCTGCAGATTCTATCGGCAGCGGGCAGCGGTTTTGCGCACGCCCTGCTGGTGCCGTTTTTGCTGCTGGCAAGCATCGCCAATGCCTGGCGAGTAGCACGCTGGTTTGACCCGCGCTTGCGCCACGACCCACTGCTCTGGGGACTTCACGCAAGCTACGCGTTCATTCCGCTGGGGCTTTTGCTCTGGGCCATCGAACATGCCGGCGGTCAGCGGGTGGAAACTGCCCTGCACGCGCTGGCCATTGGCGGCATGGGCACCATGATGCTTGCCATGATGTCGCGAGTATCGCTGGGCCATACCGGCCGTGCGATCCGTGCGTTACCGGGAATCGGCGCGGCCCTGGCACTGATGATCTGCGCAGCGCTGCTGCGCTCGGTATGGCTGTGGCTATACCCCCAAAGCAGTCATTGGGTGTATAGCGTGGCGATTATCGCATGGTGTATCAGCTACGCTATCTTTATCCTGTATTATATCGCCCCCTTGTCGAGCGCGAGGCCGGACGGCAAAGCAGGCTAGCCTCGCCATTTGCCCCGGGCGCCACTTCCATTTACACCGCCTGAGTCAGGACACGCATAACCATGGAAAGCTACATTGCCGTCAAGCACCTGCACATTACCGCCGCCTATCTGAGCATTATCTTTTTCGTGCTGAGGGCATTCTGGTCGGTCAGTGAAAACAGCATGTTAAACGCCCGCTGGGTCAAAATTGCACCGCATGTTATTGATACCGCACTGCTGGCGTTTGGGGTGGCGCTGGCGGTCATGCTCAACTTCTGGCCGTTACCGGGCTGGCTGAGCGCCAAGATCGTGGCTCTGGTGATTTACATCGTGCTGGGTACGGTTGCCATCAAACGTGGGGCCACGCCGGCCATTCGCGCTTTTTTCGCCGCGGCGGCCATCATCGTGTTTGCCTACATGCTAGGCGCTGCCAAGCAGCATAGCGCGCTTTCGTGGCTTGCCGCCATGTAACGCAGTAGCGGTATGACGAAGGGAGATAACCATGCGCTTCTCATCCATTGCCTGGTGCGCACTGGCTTACCTTTGTGTCGGTCTTGGCGCCGCAGGTATTGTGCTGCCGCTGCTACCCACCACGCCGTTTTTACTGCTGGCGCTCTGGGCAGCAGCCAAAGGCTCGCCAAGACTTGCCCGCTGGCTGCTTTGTCATCCACACTTTGGCCCTTATCTGCATGCTTGGCGCGAACAGCGCGCCATTCCGCCACGCGCCAAGCTGACCGCTTACGTGCTGCTGGGCATCAGCTTTACTACGCTGTGGTTCAGTCAGGTCAGCCCCTGGCTATTGGCCGCGATGGCACTATTTTTCAGCGCCATTGCGACGTTCATTGCTACCCGTCCCAACCCAACGGCGGCGCCGGCTACTCCACGTCCGGACCCGCCGCCGCGCCAGTAATCGCCTGTGGCAAGCGCCTACACCGCCACCGGCCCGCCATCCTGCTTCTCGATCACTACCGTTGCCGCCCGCGGTCGCACCCGGCCCTGCGCTGCTTTTGTAGCGTCCTGGGTGAGCGCATCACCATTGGCCGGCCAGTTACCGGGGTGCTGAATATTGATAAACAGCGCCGTTTTGTCCGGCGTAGCGAAAATCCCCGTCACCTCACAGCCGTTGGGCCCCACGGCAAAGCGTTTCAGCTGATGCTGGTTAGCAGCGTTGATTATGGCGTCGGGATTGTCTGAATCAAGGGACGCGGGAATCACCGCCAGCAGCTGGTCGTTGGTATAGTCGGCGACGCTTTCATAGCCGTTATCGGTCTGAATCCACAGGATGCCCTGCCCGCCTTCGCGCTCGTCAAACCATAGCCCGTCGGGGCTGGCAAACTGGGACATTTCCGTCAGGCCGGACAGGTTATCTTCATCGCCCGCGCCCGCTCCAAAGACAAACACCTCCCAGGCAAACCGGGCCTGATCAGACGCTTCACGCCAGCGAATAATATGCCCGGCAGCGTTATCCGGGCGCGGATTGGCCGTATTGGTAGGCGCAGTGGCATAACCAACCCCTGACTCTGCCACACCGCTACCATCGTTGGTGTAGGTGGGGTCGGTGTGTTCCTCCGTGCGCTGGCTATTATTGGTCAGCGTCAGATATACCTCGCCGGAAGCCGGATCAACCGTTGCCCACTCGGGGCGGTCCATCGGCGTAGCCCCCATCAAGTCCGCAGCATCGCAGGTACTGATCAGTAGGCCGGCCATGTCGTCGTCGCTTATCCCCAGGGCACTGGCGAGCGAGTTGCCTCCAGGCGTCAATGCCTGCGGAGTTAGTGCCAGCCAGTCACCGGTGCCATCTGCATTGAAACGTGCAACGTAAAGCGTGCCCTGATCCAGGTATTTGGCGCCAATCGCCATACGGTCATAGGATTTTCCGGGACGGTTGGCATCGCCAGGATTCCACATGGCCCGGGACACGAATTTGTACACGTACTCGTTGCGGGCATCGTGTCCCGAGTAGAAAATCACCGGCTTGCCGGCCTCCAGTTTGCCCAGCCAGCAGCCTTCGTGGCGAAAACGCCCCATGGCCGTGCGCTTTACCGCCCGCGCGCCGCTGTAAGGGTCAACTTCAACGTGATATCCAAAGGTGCGCGCTTCGTTGCGATAGTCCTGAGCGGCGCCGTCGCCTCGCGGGGTAATGTCAAAGCGGGCAAATTCGTCATCGGTTTCACTGGCGTCTCCGGCCGAAGTTTCCCAACCATAGCGGGTGCGTTCGGTCATAATGCCCAGCCGGGCATCGTCACTGAAACGCTCGCCGGCGTGGGTAAACACGTTGGGCCAGTTCTCTTCACAGGCCAGATAGGTGCCCCAGGGCGTGACACCGTTGGCACAATTATTATTGGTGCCCCGTGTGAGGCGACCCTCAGGGGAAAAACGCGTTCTGGCGTATGGGCTTTCGGCCACGGGGCCCGAAAGCTCCATCACCGTGGCACTGGTCAAGCGGCGGTTGTAAGGTGAGCCAACAACGTGGGACCAACCGCCGCCCGTATCTTTTTGCACTTCGACCAGCGTAACGCCGTGCGCGTTGATCTCGGTTCGCGATTCCTCCGCCGGACGCCGGCCATCCTCGGCATTGGTCGGCCCGCCCTGGGGCGCCCACAACGCGTCCTGGTCGATATATTCGTTATTCAGCGCCAGCACAAAACGCCGCGACGCGTTGCTGTCATCCAGCGCAAAGCCGGCCATTCCGTCATGGTGCATACCGACGCTTGCTGCCTGGCGCTCGGCATCCATCGGCCGGGAGGCATTCCAGTGCTGACCATCAAACAGTGGCGCCCCCCAGGGCACCAGCACCTGGGCACGGTAGCCTTCCGGTACCACCACTGCATCCGTATGGGAACCACGTACGGCCTCGAAGGCCAATGCCAGCGGTTTTTTCGATGTTGTTGCGGCCAGTGCCGACATCGGCGCGCTCATGCCCAGCATCGAAGCTGCTGCGAGTCCGGCACTACCGCGCATGACGCCACGCCGGGAGACGCGCCGGGCCAGCACGTCGGCAAACGGCAAATTATGGCTGCTGTTCAGTACGCGATGATCTTCAATTTCCTTGCTCATATCGGGGCACCTGATCGTGGGTGTAGCCCCCGCAAGGTAATGGCCTCAGATGACAAACAGGTGAAATGGCAGACGCGTGGCTGCCGGCGTCGTGCCAGCCACTAGCGCACCAGATAGCGCGACACGATATCGCCCCACCTGTCAGATTCGGTCACGTCGAGTACCTCAAGGGACAACGGCGCACGCAGGGCGCTACCCTCGGGAATGGCGAAGGCGTACAGCTGCTTGGCGAAGACGCCCGGCAATATCGTCAGGCGATCGGCCCCCAGCTGCTGGTTGCGATACTGCATCAACGCACGGTCATACACCACCGCGCCGGTTTCCCCGCTGGCAACCGAGCGCATGGCGCTGGTCAGGTCAGGATAGGTACGGTAGTGAATGTGCTGCTCTTCAAGGTAGCGCTGGCTTGCCGTGTCATCGATCGTTGCGACCACGGTGCCGTACAGGTCGTTTTCACTCTGGATACGCGCGGTCAGGTTGCCCACCGTCAACGACGTGGTGATCGCGGCAGTGAAACTGGCGACCACGATCAAGCCGGCAAACATCCACACCAGCCCGATCAGCCGGCCGGCCAGTGTTGTGGGCGCCTTGTCACCGTAGCCCACCGTGGTCATGGTGACGGCAGCCCACCAAAGGCCCGCCCCCATGCCGCGGAATACCGACCCGCCAAACTGCTCGGGGTTGCGCTTGTGTTCGGCCAGCCATACCAGCAAGCCGACAGCCAGCAGCAGCACGGAGAGCCCCAGTACCACGCTTAAAAACTGCCAGCTGACCAGTGCCCGAAACACACGAAAAAGGCTCTGGTCTGCCTGGGGCGGCACGCCGATGGAAAGCCCGGTCTGATAAAACGGGTGGCTGAAATCAAAACGCTGCTCGCGATCGGCGGTCATGGTCAGTGCGCCCACGGCCACATCGACGTCGCCGGCTTCCACCGCGTCCAGCAGATCGGAAAATGGCAGCAGCTGCCAGCTAAAGTCCCAAGCCCTACGCTCGGCAATGTTCTGCCACAGATCAACGCTAATGCCTTCCAGCTCACCCTCAGCAGCTTCCATGACAAAGGGCGGAACCGTCGCCACACCCACCGTCAGCGTCTTTTCCGGCGCCAATGTCTGGGCACCGGCACTGGCGCAGAACATCCCCCAGGGCAGCAACACAAAAAATGCCACGGCGTGGGATACGCGTAGCAACCGTCGAAGTGAAAAATAAGCCATCCAATTACGTCCTTGAAGAAAAAATACTGTCCACGCGGCCTGTGTGCACGGCACTCGCGCAGCTTTCATCAACTGATTATACGAGCACGACAGATACCAAAGGCAAAAAAACTTGCCGGAAAAATATGACAGGCAAAAAAATGGCTCCGGAAAACCGGAGCCATACTGGGTGTGTCAGAATTTCAGCTACAGGGCGTTGCTGCAGCTGCCTATTGCATAAGGCAGGTTATTTCACGTCAACCGGTACCATGACAGGCTTGCCGTCGGCCATCATGGGCGGATCAACATCGGTGGAACCTTCAGCAAACTCGTACTTGCCTTCCTCGCCGGTATCCTTGTGCAACATGGCGAATACCTTGTCACCGGACTCCAGCTTGCGATCAACTTCAACCGTCACTTCGTCCTGGCCGTCAATAGCCGCATGACCGATGGAAGCCGGGGCTACGGGCTCGCCCTGGTCGTTGCTGTCGTGAATGACCACGAAGCCTTTCTGGTCAGCCATGACGTTCACGGTGACTTCTTCACCCGGCGACTGTGAGTCGGCCTTGATGCTCGGACCTTTATCGTCCATGGCCATTGCAGTGCCTGCAGTGCCGGCAAGACCCAGCGCCAGCATGAGCGAGAGGGATACGTTGCGAAGTTTCATACGTTACCTCCTTTGATCGCGCCTCGAAGGCGCCTTGACAGTGCGGCAGAACATCCTGCCGTTGTGCCCTTCTCACGCTAGTCAACAAATCGCGATCTGTACAAGGCATCTTTCACGTCTTCATATTGCGTCCTTTTTTATTCCGCACGGCTCCGGCCGTTCCTGCAGATACCAAAAGCCCCGCAAGGCTTTTACAGTCAGCCTTGCGGGGCTTTCAGGTGAGCAGGATCACACGCTCGGCACGCCCTTCAGACGCGCTGGCTTGTGCTTATCAGCCCAGCAGGTGCTCTACCGCCGCGCGCTCTTCACGCAGCTCTTGCTCGGTGGCCTGCATTCTTTCCTTGCTGAACGCATCCAGCTCAAACCCCTGAACGATTTCATAGCTGCCGCCCTTGCAGCGCACCGGATAGGAATAAATGATGCCTTCCTCGATGCCGTAGCTGCCGTCTGCGGGAATCGACATGCTGACGATGCCGTCACAGCCCAGCGCCCAGTCGCGCATATGATCAATGGCTGCCGATGCCGCTGATGCTGCCGAGGAGGCACCGCGCGCCTTGATGATGGCCGCACCGCGCTGCTGAACCGTGGGAATGAAGTCGTTTTCGTACCAGTCACGCTCAACCAGATCCAGAGCAGGCTTGCCGTCCACCTTGCACTGGGAAATATCCGGATACTGAGTAGCGCTGTGGTTGCCCCAGACGATCATGTTGTCAACGTCGGTCACGTGCTTGCCGGTCTTTTGTGCCAGCTGGGTCAGCGCGCGGTTGTGGTCCAGGCGGGTCATCGCGGTAAACTGGCCGGCGTCGAGGTCCGGCGCGTTGCACGAGGTGATCAGCGCGTTGGTGTTGGCCGGGTTACCCACCACCAGCACGCGCACGTCGCGGCTGGCGCTGGCATTCAGGGCCTTGCCCTGCACGGAGAAAATCGCCGCGTTGGCTTCCAACAGGTCTTTACGTTCCATGCCCGGGCCACGCGGACGCGAGCCCACCAGCAGCGCATAGTCGGCATCCTTGAACGCAACGTTGGCATCGTCGGTAGCCACGATATCGCGCACCAGCGGGTAGGCACAGTCGTTGACTTCCATGACCACGCCGTTCATGGCTTCCATGGCCTGGGGGATTTCCAGCAGCTGGAGAATGACGGGCTGATCCGGCCCCAGCATGTCGCCTGCGGCAATGCGGAAAATAAGGGAATAGCTAATCTGGCCGGCACCGCCGGTAATCGCAATACGGACTGGATCTTTCATCATTGCTCCTTGGTTATTTCGCCTTGGGGTTCGGCCACGCCGAACACTGCGACGTCTTGATGTTATGCGCCGAAGGGTAAAAACTCAATTAGACCTGCGACCTGGCACATGCGGGCGGATCAGGTCAGAACAGTTGCCCCGGCGCCCTGCTATCGGGCAGGCTAAAGCGCTTTCTGGCCCGACGAGTCACGGCCGGACGCTGACTCAATCAACTGACGGATACGTTCATGCGGCAACAGCGATTTTCCCGGCTGCCTTTTTCCTACGTACTGGCAAGCCTGCTTTTACTCGCGCTGGTGCTCTGGCTGGCACTGGGTGATTTCAACGCCTTCAAGGATGAGGCGCCCGAAGACACTACCACGCCGCCGGCGCCCACGCGCGTTGAAACCCAACGGCTCGACAATGTTGCCTACACGCCGACACAGGTTGTACAAGGCGCCCTTGAAGCCAACCGGGACGTCGCGCTACGCGCCAACGTCGAAGGCTTTGTAAAAGACAAACCCGTCGCCCAGGGCGAGCGCGTGAGCGCCGGCGAGACGCTGCTGGTGCTTGACAACGACGCCCTGCCCGAACGGCTGGCGGAAGCCCGGGATAACGTCGAGCTGGCGCGCGCCGAGCTGGCCGGGGCAGAAAAGCTGCGCCGGCGCGAGCTGATCTCGAAACCCGAGCTGTTGCGCCTGCGCGCCGCCCTCAGCCAGCGCGTGGCCGAAGCCGCACGGCTGGAAAAACAGCAAGCTGACACCCGGCCACAAGCCCCCTTCGACGGCACGCTTGACCGTGTAAGCGTAGAACTCGGCGAGCTGCTACAGCCCGGCGAGGAATGGGGCCGGTTGATCGACGACGGAACGCTGAAGGGCATCGGCTGGGTGTCCCAGCAGGATATCGCACCGCTCAAAACCGGTCAGCCCGTCACCGCGCGCCTGTTAAGCGGCGAGACCCTGACAGGCACGCTGACCCACGTGGCCAGCCGCGCCGCCGAAGATACCCGCAGCTTCTACATTGAAGTCACCCTTGAAAACCCCGAACACCGGCGCCTCGCCGGCGGTAGCGCCGAGCTGACCATTGCCCTTCCCGAGCGCCGGGTGCATACGCTTTCACCGGCACTTTTACAGCTGGATGCCCACGGCGAGCTTAGCGTTAAGCACGTCGGCGATGATGGCCGTGTCCAGCAAACCACCGTCGAGCTGATCAGCGCCGATACCCGCCAGGCCTACGTGGCCGGCTTACCCGACGAAGTGCGCCTGATTACGCTGGGGGCGGGTCTGGTCGAGCCCGGCGAACGCGTGGAAACCGTACCCGCTGACGCAGCCCACGACTCAGCGGCGACTCATGCTGCCGCTGATGATACTGCCCATGCCGAGGATGCCGCCCATGCGCCAGCTGATTGATGCGGCGATGACCTATGCGCGCACCACGCTGCTGCTGCTGACAGGGCTGCTGCTGGCCGGCATCGCGGCATGGCAGGTCATTCCCAAGGAAGCCAATCCCGACGTCACGATTCCCATTATCTATGTGTCGATGACGCTGGAAGGCGTCAGCCCCGAGGACGGCGAACGCCTTTTGGTCCGCCCCATGGAACAGGAGCTGCGCGGCATCGAAGGGCTGCACAAGTTCACCGCTCAGGCCAGCGAAGGCCACGCCTCGATTACGCTTGAATTTGATGCCGGCTTTGACGCCGACACCGCGCTTTCCGACGTGCGCGAAAAAGTCGATATCGCCCGCAGCAGCCTACCCTCAGAGGCTGAAGAGCCCCGGGTCAACGAGGTCAATGTCTCCGAGTTCCCGGTTTTGAGCCTTGGGCTTTCCGGCCAGCTTGACCTGCGCGAGCGGGTTGCCGTCGCACGCCGCTTGAAAGACGAAATTGAAGGCATCGCGGACGTCCTCGAAGTCGAGATTGCCGGCGAACGCGACGATCTGCTGGAAATCATCGTTGACCCGCTGGTGCTGTCCAGCTACCAGCTTGATTTTGATACTCTGTTCAACAACGTGAGCAATAACAACCGGCTGGTCGCTGCGGGCAGCCTGGATACCGGCGCCGGACGCACCGCGCTCAAGGTGCCCGGCATTATTGAAGACCTTGATGACGTAATGAGCATACCGATCAAGGTGGAAGACGACCGCGTGGTTACCTTTGGCGACGTTGCCTGGATTCACCCCACGTTCAAGGACCCCGAAGGTTTTGCCCGCATTGCCGGCAAGCCCGCCGTGGTGCTGGAAATTTCCAAACGTGCCGGCGCCAACATCATCGCCACTATCAGCGCCGTGGACGAACTGGTGGACCAGGCCAGCGATGCCTTTCCCGAAGCGCTCAGCCTCACCACCATTCTGGATCAGTCCACCACGGTAAAAGATATGCTCGGCGAGCTGTTGAACAACGTGATGGCTGCGGTGGTACTGGTGCTGATCGTCGTGGTTGCCGCCATGGGCTGGCGCACCTCACTGCTGGTGGGGCTAACCATCCCCGGCGCATTTCTCACCGGCATCATGCTGATCTGGGCGCTGGGTTTTACGCTTAACATTGTGGTGCTGTTTGCGCTGATTCTGGTGGCAGGCATGCTGGTTGACGGCGCGATTGTGGTCAGCGAACTGGCCGACCGCCATCTGCGCGAAGGGATGGCCCCGAGAGAGGCCTGGCTTGCTGCCGCCACACGCATGAGCTGGCCGGTCATTGCCTCAACGGCCACCACGCTGGTGGTCTTCATGCCGCTGCTGTTCTGGCCGGGTGTGGTCGGGCAGTTCATGAAATATCTGCCGGCCACGGTGATCCTGTGCCTGCTGGCCTCTCTTGCCATGGCACTGGTGTTTTTGCCCACGCTGGGCAGCGTCTTTACCCGCCAGAATGCATCCCACCGCTCGCCCGACGGCCATGAAGCGGCCGGCAATACCGCCTTTGGCCGCCACTACCGCCGCATGCTGACCCGGTTACTTCACCACCCCGGCTGGGTCGTGCTGATTGCTGTTCTGCTGATGGCAGTGACTTACAGTGGCTATGCACGCCTTAACCACGGCGTGGACTTTTTCCCCAGCGTTGAGCCCGACAGCGCCCAGGTGCTGGTACGTGCCCGGGGCGATTTTTCCGCGCAGGAAACCGATGCCATCGTGCGCCGAGTAGAGCAACGGCTAAGCGGCATGAGCGAAGTGGAAGCGCTTTACGCTCGCTCCTTTGCCACGCCCAACGAGCAAATGGGTAACGATGTGGTGGGCATATTGCAGTTCCAGTTCACCGACTGGTACAAGCGCCGCCCGGCGCAGGCGATACTTGACGACATGGCAGACCGCACTACCTCTTTACCGGGCATCGTCGTAGAGTTTCAGGAGCAGGAAATGGGGCCAACCAGTGGCAAGCCCATCGTGCTGGAAGTCAGCGCCACCGAGCCCTCACAGGCCGACGCTGCGGTCAATCAAATCAAGGCGGCCATGCGCGAGCTTGGCGGCTTTGTCGATGTGGAAGACAACCGTAGCCTGCCGGGTGTTGAATGGCGCATCAAGGTAGACCGTGAGGCCGCGGCGCGGCTGGGCGCGGACGTCACCACCGTGGGCAGCGCCGTGCAGCTTTTGACCAACGGCCTGAAAGTGGCCGAATATCGCCCACCCACCGCCAATGACGAAGTGGATATTCGCGTGCGGCTGCCCGAGGGCTGGCGCTCGCTCAACCAGCTGGAACGCTTGACCATCAACACGCCGCGCGGGCAGGTGCCCATCACGCATTTTGTCGAGATTGCACCGGCGCCCAAGGTAAGTACGCTCAACCGCATTGACGGGCGCCGGGCAATTACCCTCAAGGCCGACCTGGCACCCGATGCCCAGGCGACCGAACGGCTGGAGGCACTACTTGACGCCACCCGGGGCCAGCTACCTGAAGGCGCCCGGGTCAACGTGGCCGGTGAACAACAGGACCAGCAGGAAGCATCGCAGTTTCTGTTTAGCGCTTTTGGCGTGGCGATCGCACTGATGGCGCTGATTCTGGTTACCCAGTTCAACAGCTTTTATCAGGCGGCGCTGGTGTTATCGGCCATCGTGTTCTCTACCGCCGGCGTACTGATCGGGCTGTGGATTACCGGGCAGGCGTTTGGCGTGGTCATGGTAGGCATGGGGATTATTGCGCTGGCCGGCATTGTGGTGAACAACAATATCGTGTTGATCGACACCTACAACGAGCTGCGCCGCGAGCACATGGCGCCAACCACCGCCGCGCTTGAGGCAGGCTGTTTACGCCTGCGTCCGGTACTGCTGACGGCGATTACCACGGTGCTGGGGCTGATGCCGATGGTGCTCGGTGTCAACGTCAATCTGCTGGCACCGGCACTGGGCTTCAATGCGCCTTCCACCCAGTGGTGGGGGCAGATGTCCAGCGCAATTGCCGGCGGGCTAACCTTCGCCACCGGCCTTACGCTGTTGCTTACTCCCTGCATGCTGGTGCTGGGTGAACGACGCCAGCGCTAAACGGCACCCGGCGCGGCTTGCTGCGGGCTGTTAACCGCGTGCAGCCGCGCCACCAGCTGGTCTTCCAGGGCAAAGCGCTCGGTCAGCCCTTTGGCCAGGCGATCGAGCCAGGCCGGCAGCCGCGCCATGTTCTGCTCACAGCGCACGGGCGTGGCATAGTCATCGTCAAAGGCCAGCGTCAGCTCGGTGGACATTTCCAGCCGTTCCAGCAATTTTCCGGCAAGCGTCAGTGCCGCTTCATCGCCAAACGCCTGGGCCTCTTCCGCCAGCTGTGGATACACCTTGAAATGGCCGGCACTGATGTAATCCAGCAGATGTTCACTGAAACGGTCAATGCGTGCCTTGCTGACCTCGGTCAAATCATCATCGCAGGCATTTTTCAGCTCGATGAACGTCACCAGCAGCGCTTTACGCTGGTCCAGCAAATGATCGATGACGGTATGCACACCGCCCCAGCGCTCTTGTGCATTTTTACAGTTTTCAAGCATCGCGCACCTCCTCGTCCGGCAGCGGCCATCCTGCCTGCCACCTTATCTATCACAGAGACTCGCTTTTCCCCATGCGGCTGTCAATTGCCCACACCGGGTATTTCAACGCTTGCCAAAAACGTTTAGCGACGCCACAGCATCGCCAGCGGAAACGCAGCCAGTACGACAAATCCGGCAAGCGTCCACGCCGGCAACGAGAACCCCAGCAGCGATGCATCAATGCTGGCACATTCACCGGACGCCGACAGCACGGTGGCCACTACCTCCTGCATGGGCAGCACATCCATCATGTAATCAAGCCCCGGGCCACAGCTGGGCACCTGGTCGGCCGGCAGCGACTGGAGCCACACGTGCCGCCCGGCCACGAAAGCACCGCCAGCCGCCGCTACCAGCGCCAGCACGGCGTAAATCGCACGCCCCACACGGCCGGCCGGATTGTGCAAAGCAGCCACGGCCAGCACCAGCCCCGTCGCCATGACGCCTACCCGCTGAAAAATGCACAACGGGCAGGGCTTTAGCCCGCCAATATGCTCAAGGCCCAGCGCCACGGCCATCATCAGCACACACAGCGCCAGGCCGCCAAGGGCCAGGCGGCGGAAAGACAGTGTCATGAGAGTTCTCCGGCACTCAGTGGTGTCACCGCACGGGACTGGCGGGCGCGGGCAAAGTAATCTTCCAGAAAATCGTCAAAGCAGGGCTCGTCCGCGGCTTCCATGTCGCGCTGTTGTTCAAGCGAGGTCACCGCCTGCTGCGCAAGCAGCGCGTCATCAAGCGTGGTCGGCGGCTGGCGACGCAGCCTGTCGGCCTGCTCTCTGGCCAGTGACAGCACCACGTCATTGAACGACGCCCCCTCATCACGCATCCGCTCAAGCAGCTGGGCCGACGGCGTGAGCGCTGCATCCTGCAGGCGTGGCGCCAACGCCGCCAGCGCTTCAAGGTGCGGCGTACCCTCTTCTCCGGCGTCCAGCAGCTCGGCCACTGGCTGCATTTCCTCGACGATACCTTCGCCCCACTCGCGTACGCCGATGGCTTCGCCATTGCGGGTCAGGCGCAACGCCGGGTCGCGGCCACGCTCTACCACCAGCCGGCGATTATCGTCCAGATGATCGCACTCCTCGTCGGAAATCCACGGGCTTTCACTTAACAAACACCACATCAGAAAGGTATCCAGAAAGCGCATCTGGGTTTCGGTCACACCCAGCGGGTCAAACGGATTCAGATCAAGGCAGCGCACCTCGATATACTCCACGCCCCGGGCTTCCAGCGCCTGGCTGGGCGTTTCGCCCTGGCTGGCCACGCGCTTGGGGCGGATATCGCTGTAATATTCGTTTTCGATCTGCAGGATATTGGCGTTGAGCTGGCACCAGTCGCTACCCTCGTTGACCCCGAGCATCTGGTAGTCCGGCCAGGGTGTCGAGATCGCATTACGCAGCGTATTGACGTAGTTGGACAACGAGTTGAAGCAGATTTTGAGCTGTTCCTGCACCTTGTTCTGATAGCCCAGATCCGACATCCGCAGCGTGGTGGCGAAAGGCGCCACGTAGGTGTCGTCGCCCAGCTGCTCCAGCTTATCCGGCGCGCGGCGGCCGTCGAGAAAGCTTTTGTCGATAGCCGGCGATGCGCCAAACAGATACAACAGCAGCCAGCTGTGACGGCGGAAATTACGGATCAGGCCGAAATAACGCGTCGAGCGGTAATCGTTGAACGGTGTTTCGGTCTGGCCTTCCACGTCGCGCAGTACCTGCCACATTTCGTCGGGCAGCGAGACATTGTAGTGCACCCCGGCAATAGCCTGCATGATGCGCCCGTAGCGCACGTCCAGCCCCTTGCGATACACGTGCTTCATCAGCCCCGAGTTGGAACTGCCAAAGTCGGCAATGGGCACGCTGTCGTTACCGGAAAGCCTTGAGGGCATGCTCGCCGGCCAGATCCATTCATTATCCAGATGCCGATAGCTGTAGGCATGCAGGTCAGCGAGAAACGCCAGCGCCGCCCGAGGCTGGCAGAATACCGGCGTGATGTATTCCAGCAACGACTCGGAATAGTCGGTGGTAATGCCCGGATGCGTCAGTTTCGAGCCCAGCGCCTCGGGATGCGGGGTCTGCACAATGTGGCCACTCGCCTCCACGCGCAGCCCTTCTTTCTCGATGCCCCGCCGCAGGCGGCCAAGACGCCCGGCACGCGCCGCGGGCAACAGCTGTTGGATACGGTGCGCAAGCGTGGACGGCACGGTGAGTGGTTCAGACAAGGGATGCACTCCTTGTTACGCGGCTCGCCGTCGCGAGCCTGAATTAAAGCGGCAAGCTGTACCGCAGCTAAAACACGGTCTTAAAAGACATTCGCCAAAATACGACCATAACGTACGCTGACAACGCACAATTCAAGCGTACGATATGGTGCCGGCAAAGCGACATTCAAGCGTGTTTATTTGTTACCACCGCGCGCCTTCAATAGCGCTGCACCCAGCGCCCCCATGTTCGACCCGGCCGCAGCCGGCTTATCTTCACGTTGGCGCCGGCGCGGTTTGGCCGCCTGACCATGGGTGGAAGCCTCGGCGTTCTTGCCGGTCTCCGGCTGGTCATCCATGCGCATGGAAAGCCCGATGCGCTTGCGTGGAATATCCACGCTCATGACCTTCACACGGACGATATCACCGGCTTTGACCACGCTGCGCGGATCTTCCACAAAACGATCGGCCAGCGCCGAGATATGCACCAGACCATCCTGGTGCACGCCCACGTCAACAAAGGCGCCAAAGTGGGTGACGTTGGTCACGGTGCCTTCAAGCACCATGCCCAGCTCCAGATCCTTCAGCGTTTCCACACCCTCGCGGAACTCGGCCGCCTTGAATTCGGGGCGCGGATCGCGGCCGGGTTTGTCCAGCTCGGCAAGAATATCCGTGACCGTGGGCACACCAAAACGCGCGTCGGCAAAATCGGCCGGGGCAAGCGCCTTGAGCGTAGCGCTATCGCCAATCAGGCCTTTGACGTCGCGTTTACTCTGGGTGGCAATACGCTCCACCAGCGGGTAGGCCTCGGGGTGTACGGCACTTGCGTCCAGCGGGTTGGCACCGTTGGTAACACGCAAAAAGCCGGCGCACTGCTCGAACGTTTTGGGCCCCAAACGGCTCACATCCAACAGCGCCTTGCGGCTTTTAAACGCGCCGCGCTGATTGCGCTCGGCAACGATGTTATCAGCCAGCGTCGACGACAGCCCCGCTACCCTTGAGAGCAGCGCGCTGGAAGCAGTGTTGAGATCGACACCCACGGCGTTAACGCAGTCCTCGATGACCGCCTCCAGACTTTTGGACAGCTGCAGCTGGGAGACATCGTGCTGGTATTGGCCCACGCCGATGGACTTGGGCTCGATCTTGACCAGTTCGGCCAGCGGGTCCTGCAGGCGGCGCGCAATGGATACCGCGCCACGCACGGTGACGTCGAGATCTGGCATCTCCCGGGAGGCGTACTCGGAAGCCGAATACACCGACGCGCCGGCTTCGGACACCATTACCTTGCTGACCCGTTGCCCGGGAGTCAGCGCCTTGACCAGCTCGCCGGCGAGTTTGTCTGTTTCACGGCTGGCAGTGCCGTTGCCCACGGCAATCAACTCGACGCCGTGCTGCTGCGCAAGGTGGGAAAGCTCGGTAAGCGCCTCACGCCAGCGGTTTTGCGGTGCATGGGGGTAAATCGTGGTATTGGCCAGAAACTGCCCGGTGGCGTCTACCACCGCCACCTTGCAGCCGGTGCGCAGGCCAGGGTCCAGCGCCAGCGTCACCTTCGGGCCCGCCGGTGCAGCCAACAGCAAATCCTTGAGGTTGGCGGCAAACACCTCGATCGCGGTGAGTTCGGCCTGCTCGCGCAGCCGCCCCAACAGCTCGGTTTCAAGCGCGGTATACAGCTTGACCCGCCAGGTCCAGCGCACCACTTCCGTCAGCCA
>NZ_JAKDUR010000082.1 GCF_030457605.1 Halomonas sp. | reverse complement strand
AAGGGCAACAATACCCTGATCGACTATTCCGCCACCAAGGGAGCCATTCAGGGGCTGATACGCTCGCTGGCCGTGTCGCTGGTTGATCGCGGCATTCGCGCCAACGCCGTGGCCCCGGGGCCGGTGTGGACACCTCTGATCCCCGCAAGCTTCAAGGCCGACAAGGTGGCAGACTTCGGTGGCCAGGTCCCCATGGACCGCCCCGGCCAGCCCAGCGAAATGGGCCCGGCCTATGTGTACCTGGCAAGCGAGGAATCCTCGTACATGACCGGGCAGACGCTCCATCTCAACGGTGGCGTGGTGCTCAATACCTGAGCCGCCAATCGCAGGCACTCCTGAGCCCTACTTCAAGGCCCCCAAACCCGGGCATGCTACTATTCATGAATCACCGACAACCGAGCGGAACAAGGGGCGATAGTGCAACTTTTTCTTCGCCGTGCTGCTGGCCGGCCCCGCCATGGCCGCAAACGGCATGACGTTCTCGCCGGAAGAGATACCGCCCTGGCCGACGCTCTCCTTTGAGGATGAAACCGAGTACCGGGTGGTAGCGCGGGATGGAGCTCAACGCCTCCAGACCAACGCCCAAAAACAGGCCTCGGCCAAATACCTGGTAAGCGATTACAACCAGGAACGCGCCCGTGCTGTCAACGGCAATATCACGCCTGCTGCAGCTGAGCAAGCCCCGAAAAGAGTGAGCCAAGGCACCTCGAGCCTAAACACCTAAAGCGTTTATGCTATGTGCTATCAACCGAATACCGCCTGGAGTAATGACTTGACAGTAAAATATTTGGGCATTGGGCGACTGATTTTCCTGCTGGTATTGATGTTGAGCACAACCAGTGCAGCGGCTGAGCCACCTTTACGCATTGAACAACTTCAGCGCTGTGGCAATCTTCTGGCACGGGATATTCAAGAGTTTTGCTTGAGCGTCAGCGGTCTTGATGCCACCGACTTTCAGGTCAAGTTGAACGGTACCCCGCTCCAGGCAGAAGACATCAGCCAGGACAATGACCAGGTGCGTGTACACATTAGTAGCACGGGTGCGAAAAGCGGACCGCTGTGGTTTGAACAACATGAGCAGTCCAGTAACCCGGTTTGGATCAGTCTCCAGGGCAGCAACGTGGTGGCGGCAACGGATCAGGAGCTGGCGAAAAACATGGATGGCCTAGATACCTACGTGGACCTGGTCAGCCTGATTCTTGAAGAGAGCCACAATGGTGCCGTGGAAGCCCAACGTCTGGCAGACAAGTACGGGGCCGAAGTGGTAGGCATGATTCCGCCGCTCAACACCTACCAACTGCGCTTGCCAGTCAGCAATTTGGATGAGCGTGACGCGCTGGTGCTCAGGCTGGGCAGCGAAGTCAGCGTAGATGCGGTGGTGATCGAAGAGACAGCAGCAGAAGAAAACATTGAGAGCGGGCCGGAGACACCGCCCGCTAATGATCAGGATTGGGCGTCGAATCGCTTTCTGGATGCAGTCAATTATTATCAGCGACGCTTGCCTCGCCAGGACGGGGACATCAAAACACAGCCAATACGCATTGGCGTCATTGAGCGAGAGGTAGACTTCGACACTCCGGATTTTGCCGATTACCTGGGTGACTGCCGATCGGATTCATCCAGGCTCTGTATCTACGCCCGCGATGCTGCCCAGCCAGACGGGCATGGCACAACAGTCACCGGCGTTTTTGCCGCTGCCTGGCATGAAGGTGGCAATAGTGGTTTTCTGCGTGGTCTGAATCCGGTAGGTCCGGGCTTCGACGTGATTGTAGATCGTAATTCGGATGCGGGCATTACGGCCAACATTGCTGCCTCAGTGAATCTGGTGGAGGACGGTGTACGCGTACTCAACTGGAGCTGGGGCATCCACCGAGTGGGCGCCATCGACATTAACGGGAAAGAAATCGATTCAGTGGTACGTTCCGGCATCGCCATGAGCGGTTACGAGGAGCTACTCGAAGAGTTCTTCTTATGGCTGCGCCGTGAACATCCTGATGTAGTCGTTGTAAACTCCGCAGGCAACGCATCGTCATTTTCTGGACGGGATGATTATCGCCTCCCCTCCTCTTTTGTGACCGATCAATTGTTTGTAGTGGGTGGGCATGAACAGGGAAATCATGATTTGCAGGTTGACGACCCTGGTTACGTGGTCAAACGTGACGCGTCAAATATCGATATGCGCGTGGATATAACGGCAGCAGCCTGTGTCCGCGGCTCTGCCCTGCTAAAAGGCGCGCAAGGCCCAGCTCACTGTGGCACCTCTTACGCAACCCCGCTGGTTGCCAGCCTACTGGCCGCCATGATGTCGATAAATCCCGAGCTGTCACCAGCGCAGTTACGCATGCTATTGCGTCGTAGCGCAATGACCATCGGTGAAGAATACGATTTCGAGCCGGCCGACGCAGATGATCTAACTGCGCCGATACTACCCTCAGAACGGGCTAATGAGCTGAATCATCCGGATATCGGACTTTCTGCTCGCCTGGATATGTACGAAGCACTGAAACTGACAGTACAAAGCCTGACGAGAGATCGCTAGCACCATATTTCTTGCCCGCAGCCATCAGGGGCAACACCTGACTACACTCCCGAGCCATCACCCAAGCGAGTCGACCATGAACAAATTCGCGCTTTTCTGCTGTTGTTCCCTGCTGACCGGCTCGGCTTTCACCGCTGACAGTCTGACATTCTCACCGAACGATATTCAGGCCTGGCCCACGCGCTCCTTTGAGGGTGAAACCGAGTACCGGGTGATTGAGCGAGACGGCACTCAACGCCAGCGCCCAAAAACAGGCCTCGGCCAAATACCTGGAGCGCGAGATAGACCTTGGCAAAACGCCCTATCTGCACTGATGCTGGCGAGTATCGGGCATTTACCCGGGCCTTGATGAAACCCAAAAAGCCGGCGACGACTACCCCGCCCGGGTATGCGTGGCGCGCAAGACGGGGCTTTTGCCCTGGCAGGTGGAGTCGGTGAACTACGTGTGGGCCTCAAGCCAACCGCCCTGTTGGCTGGCCCCGACAATGGCAGCCCTCCATGGCAAGCTGCCCCTTTTCCCACATTATGGTCTCTCTTTCCATGCCGCACCTTGTGACCCATCGGCCGCGCGCCACCAACCTCACCCGACACGATACCCAACATGTCTCGCACAAACGCTGGGAAACCGCCAACGCCATCAGCTATGAAACCGGCGGACTATGTTTTGTCCTGGGCAGCATTTGCTACTTTCCGGCGCTATCCGACTACCTGGCGCTCGGTAGCTGGCTGTATTTTGCCGGCTCGTTGCTTTATCTCATGGTCACGGGGCACGACCTGCTGGAAGTCATACACTACTGGCGCACGCGCCATACCAATACGTTCGCCGACCGTATCGAGCATATAACAGCGCTATGTTATGTCACAGGCTCGCTGCTATTTACGCTCGGTAGCCTGTGCTTTTTACCGTCGTTGAATGCCGCCATCATCGGTTGCTGGTGCTTTATTATCGGCTCCGCCCTTTTCATGTTAGGCGGCTTTATCAACATGCTGCAGGTGGTAGAAGCGCCTTCACTTCTCTATATGCAGCTCTTCAACCTGACGGTGGCACAGTTTATCGTCGGCTCGGCGCTGTTTCTGGTGGCGACCATCCCTTATATGTGGCACCTGCAAGAGGCGGCGCAAACCCGGGTGGAAAACCTCGCCGCAAGCCAGTTTCTGTTTGCCAGCGGGCTGTTTCTCACCGGCGGCATCGCCATCTTCTATCGCAAGCTGGTGCAGCATAAGCTGGAAGCGTTTTGCCATGCGTCAGGCTTTAGCACCATGTTTATTCACGCGCTGAAAAGCGAGATAAACGACCGCGCCACGCTCGGCCACCCCCGCGGCGTGGGCCTGGATGACGAGTAACGCATCCCCGATAAACATCGACTCATCTCCCAGCATGGTTTACCCGACTGTCATTCAGGCGTCATGGCTTGCGGTTACGTTGATTGCCGTACGCCGCCCCCGTTCACCGGGGGCGTTATCCGACGATCAACGCCAAAAGGATGCACCATGACCCCACGCGCTGCCCTGCCGCTGCTGGCCGCCAGCCTGTTCGCCGCCTCTGCCGCCCACGCCCAGAACGTGTTTGACTACCCCCAGACCGACGACGCCCCGGCCACCTTTCACGTGGTCAACGAAATCCCCGCCGGCAGCTTCACCAAGTACGAAATCAGCGCCGACAACGGCCAGCTGATCGTCGATCGCTACGTCTCGATGCCGGTACGCTACCCGGCCAACTACGGCTCGATCACAAGCTCCAGCGGCGGCGACAACGACCCGCTGGACGCGCTGGTCATCACCCGCGACGCCATCTACCCCGGTGCCGTGATCAAGGCCCGGGCGATTGGCGTGCTGCGCATGATTGACGACGGTGAAGACGACCACAAGATCATTGCGGTACCGGCAAGCGACGTGGACCCCACCTACGCCGACATCGAGGAAATGGACGACCTGCCGAAGATGGACGCCGAGCGCCTGAACGCCTTCTTCAGCGTCTACAAGAACCTGCCTGACGGCGGCAACATCCAGCTCGACGGCTTTGGCAACGCAAGCGACGCCCGGGAAATTCTCACGACCGCCTTCGACGCCTACGAAAAGGAACGCGGCGAGTAAGCGCCAACATCAACTCGACTACAGCCACAGCAGGCGCACCACGGCAATATTGGCAAAGCTCACCAGCAGCAAAAAACTGACGTAGGTGAGCACCAGGTAGCGAAAGTAGTTGTGCCGGCTGTGTTTGACCAGCCCCGCCTCTTCCTGATGGGCGCGGTGCGCCGCCGCAATCTTGGCAAACAGCGTCAGCTCAACGTGCATCAGTATCAGCGTTATCAGCGTTATCAGCGCCAGCATGCTGCCCAAAAGCGGCGCAATCAAAATCCAGCCTTCCAGCACCTGGGTAATCTCGGGCTTAAGGTACGGCACTGCGCCCAGCAGTACCACGGCGATGGTGATCTGAAACAGCTTCTGCCAGATGTGATCATGGCGGTATTTGTACTCATCCCACAGCAGCGCATCAGGGCCATCTACGTAGTACATACGGTGCTCCTTGCCGAGATGTATGCTGAGTTCAAGAATCCCCCAGCTCGATGCCCCCTTGAAGGCAAGCATGGGGACTCTAAACTAGCCTTTTTAGCCGAAAAAACAATCGTTTTCGTCGCTATTCACCACGGCAAACATCTCCTCAACGGAGCGTGCCTCCGGCCTGGGCGTGTACAGATGCCACTTTAAATCGCTGCGCATCCAGTAGATTTTCCAGCGCTGGTGTTTCTTCACGTAGGTGGCTTTTGCCACCGGTAACTCGATGATTCTGGACGGCTCGCGGATATCCGGGCGAAGCTCGACAATATGGACGCTTTGGCCAGCAATGCGAACGTCCACATCCACCTGGGAGCGCATATGAGCGGGTGGCCGTACCGCTCCCAGAAACTCCGCGGCGGCCTGTTGGATTTTCTTTTCTTCGAATTCGCTGAATGCCATGTCGATTCTCTATGGAAACCCTGTTTACTGTATGAGAAAGCGGTAAAAAACCGCGCAGTGAAATTCACGGTCAACCTCAATAGACCTATTA
>NZ_JAKDUR010000081.1 GCF_030457605.1 Halomonas sp. | reverse complement strand
CAACAGGATCAGCGATTAGAAGCCGCCTGATGACAGGTTCCAACAAGCTTGACAGACATCGCTCCCAACTGCCTGCCAGCGCCTGAAAGCGTGCCCGTTTCGGCAATGGCCGAGATAATCTGCAGATCATCCCATCGGATTTGTTGTTCGTTCATGCAAGCTCAATTGTCAGATACTTGGTATTTATGTGAAATGACGAACAGCATAGGCTACTGCCAGATGAATTCAAGATTAGGGGGCAAGGCTTATGAATGTGCTGATTGTACTGGCGCACCCGGAGCGAGCATCGTTCAACGGTGGGCTGGCGGATGTGGCGAAACAGTCACTACAGATTGCAGGGCACACCGTCGAACTGGATGACCTTTATCAGGAGGGGTTTGATCCGGTTGAGAGTGCCAGCCACTATGCTGAGAGGGTCGATGAACACTATTTTGCACCCTTGACCGAGCAGCGGGCCCATTATGAACGAAGTACACTGGCGCCTGAAGTTCAGAGGGAAATTGGCCGACTGGAGTGGGCCGACCTGGTGATCTTGCAGTTTCCGTTGTGGTGGCACGCACAGCCAGCGATCCTGAAAGGCTGGTTTGACCGTGTCTTAGTTTATGGCGGACTCTACTCCGGCAGCAGGCGATACAATCGGGGGCATTTTCAGGGTAAAAAAGCCCTATGTTCTGTGACCACCGGGTCGCCTGAGCAGGCGTTCATGCCATTTGGCCGCGCTGGCAATATGGTGGAATGGCTCTGGCCGATGCATTCTTCGCTTTACTATGTGGGTTTTGAGGTGCTGGTGCCACAAGTCAGCTATGGCATTCAGGGTGGTGGTATCCGTTATCAGGACGAGTCCGAATTCAGGTGCCAATTGGAACGGAATAAAACTGTTTGGGCGGACCGGTTGTCAGGGCTGCTTGAAGAGCCCTCCATTCCTTTTACTGGGTGGGAAGACTGGGACCAAAACGGTATTCTTGAACAGACCCACCCTATGCGTTGGCGACTATAGGAAATAAAGTGGCTGCGGTTTTATGTTAAGGCAAAGAACGCTGGGCATCCTGCGGTCTCCCGGGAAGATCTCTCGCTAAGGGGTTAACAATCGGCTGTTGTCGGACGCGCCTGCGCTGGCGCTCCGGCTCGCCGCAAAGCCGGACGTTATATCCCAAACAATGCACCGCCGCACCGGTGAACCACCCAGAAAGCGTTCTTTTTACGTGAAAACGCCCCCTCCGCACAGCGCAGGGGGCGTTTTTTCTTGCGAAGCCGTTAACGCATCAAGCCTTATTCGGGCCGTTGTAGACGTCTTCGTCCAGCTCGCCTTCGCTCTTGCCGACTAGCGTGGTCACCATCAGGTCACCGGCGACGTTGACGCTGGTGCGCGCCATGTCGAGGATGCGGTCGATGCCGGCAATCACGGCGATGGCTTCAAGCGGCAGGCCCACCTGGGCCATGACGATGGAGAGCATGATCAGCCCCGCGCCGGGTACGCCGGCGGTGCCGATGGAGGCCAGCGTGCCGGTGAGGATGATCATGCCGTAGTCGGTCATGCTCAAATCCACACCCAGCATCTGGGCGATGAACAACGTAACGATACCCTGGTACAGCGCGGTGCCGTCCATGTTGATGGTCGCGCCCACTGGCAGCACAAAGCCTGACACACCTTCCGAGACGCCGAGGTTTTTCTGCGCGCAGCGCAGCGATACCGGCAGGGTGCCTGACGAAGACGCCGAGGAGTAGGCCACCACCAGCGCGTCGATAATCCCGCTCAGGTAGCGCTTGGGGTTCAGCCGGCCCAGTAGCGCAAGCAGCCCGCTGTAAACCACCAGCACGTGAATCACGCTTGCCAGATAGGCCACGCCGATCACCTTGGCCAGCGGCAGCAGCACTTCAAGCCCGTAATTGCCGGCGACAAAGGCGATCAGGCCGAAGACGCCGAATGGTGCAAACGACATGACGATTTCGGTCAGCTTGTACATGGCTTCGGCGAAGCTTTCGAATACGCGTACCACCGGCTCGCCTTTTTCCCCGACCAGCATCAGCGAAATACCCAGCCCGATGGCAAACACGATGATTTGCATGATGTTGCCTTCGGCCAGCGCATCAATGGGGTTTTGCGGTACGAGATTGACCAGAATCTCCACCAGCGACGGCGCGTCGTTGGCTTCCATCGGCTGGTCAAAGCTCATCTCGACCCCGGCGCCGGGCTGGAAAATGGTCGAGGCCAAAAGCCCGATGGCGATGGCAAACGCCGTGGTAATCAAATAAAGCCCGATGGTGCGCGCACCGATGCGGCCCATTTTCTGCGGGTCGCGCATGGCCGTGATGCCCACTACCAGCGTGGAGAACACCAGCGGAACGATCAGCATCTTGATGGCGCTGATGAAAATATCGCCCAGCGGCTTGAACACGCCAGCGTTTTCGCCCATCAGGCCGCCGACGATTGCACCCAGAAACAGGCCGGCAAGAATACGCTGCCAGAGCGGGATGCGTCGCCAAAGATTGGGAGTGGAACTGGCTGACATGGTGTGTCTCCTTGGTAGGATTAGACTATTGTTATCGCAATAAGGGCGGCGATTCTAACGGTAAAAGCGCCCATTGATAAAATTATTTTCTTTAACGGTTTCTGCTGTGAGCCGGCGTGTGTGCCGGCCAGGGCGGGCGCGCAAGGGCAGCGTTGGCACATGGCCGTGGATCATAGAGACGCCGCTCTCGATACGAAACGTTTTGTCCTTATGCTTTAGTCGCCTATATAAAGCCGGGCGACCCGTCTCCACGACGACGCGCCGAGCCGACGCTTGACTGTCAACGCCTTGCGCGCCTATAACTGCGCGTCTTGTGACCGTGCCGGATACCTATGCTGCTACTGATCCTCATCGCCGTTCTTTCCATCGGGTTTTCGTTTCTCTGCTCGATTCTCGAAGCCGTACTGCTGTCGCTCACGCCAAGCTATATTGCCCGGCTGCGGGATGAGCGGCCGGCGCTGCATGCCTCGCTTGAGCACATGAAGGCGAATATTGACCGCCCGCTGGCGGCGATTCTTACGCTGAACACCATCGCCCATACCGTGGGTGCTACGGCTGTGGGCGCCCAGGCTGCCGCGGTGTTCGGCGAATCGTCGATCGGCATTGTCTCGGCGGTGATGACGCTGGCGATTCTGGTGTTTTCCGAAATCATCCCCAAAACCATCGGCGCGACCCACTGGCGTCGCCTGGCAGTTATGTTGCCGCCGGTGCTGCGGCTGATGATCACGGTGCTACTGCCGTTTATCTGGCTCTCCGAGCAGATCACCCGGCGCCTTGGCAGCAGCCACGAAAACGATGTGGACCTGCGTGACGAGATCAAGGTGCTGGCCCGGGTCGGGCTGGAGAAAGAAGTGCTCGACGCCGATGAAACCCGCACCATTACCAACGTGCTCAACCTTCACGAGATATCCGTGGCCCATGTGATGACGCCGCGTATCGTGTGCCAGACGGTGTTGCCACACATGACGGCAGGGGAGTTCGAGGCGGAATACGCCCAGACACCCTTTACCCGTTTTCCGGTCATGGACAACGGTGAACAGGCGTTTGGCTACGTGCATAAGGCCGATATGTACCAGGCCGCGACGGATGACACCATGAAGTCGATGATGTACCCCATTGGCCGGCTGGATGTCGCGCAGAACGTTGAGCAGGCATTTTCCGCGATGCTCGACGACCGCCACCACATGCGTGCCGTATACGATGCCCACGGCAGCTTTGTGGGGCTGATCACCCTGGAAGACGTGATCGAGACGCTGCTGGGCCAGGAAATCGTGGATGAAACCGACCGTGTGGATAATTTGCGCAGCTATGCCCGCCAGCGCTGGCTGCAGCGTCTGCATCAATCAAGAAAATCGCCCTGAGGCCCACGCCGCGTTAAGGTAGGCGCCCACGCCGTTACGGCAAACCGTTATGGCAAAAAAAGTAGGCAAACGGGCTGAGACATAATGCAAAGCACGCTGTTATTGGGATTTCTGGGCAGCCTGGTGGCCGGCATGATGACCGCTGTGGGCGCGCTGCCGGTGCTGATGGGAAAAACGCCGGAGCGGGCGTTTCGTGATCTAGCGCTGGGCTTTGCCGCCGGGGTCATGCTGGCGGCGTCGTTTTTTTCGCTGATTATTCCTGCGCTGGACGCGGCCGGTGAGCACTACGCCAACGGTGCCGTACCGGCCCTGATCGTATGCCTGGCGATTCTGTTGGGTATGGGCGCGATTGCGCTGTTGAACGAGCTTTTGCCCCACGAGCATTTTACTCAGGGGCGCGAAGGGCCGGAGGCGGCCTCGCTGCGTCGGGTGTGGCTGTTCGTGTTTGCCATTTCCATCCATAACCTGCCGGAAGGGCTGGCCGTGGGCGTGGGCTTCGGGGCGAATGGGCTGGAGGGCGGCATGCCGCTGGCCATTGGTATCGGCCTGCAGAATATGCCCGAAGGGCTGGCGGTGGCCATCGCGTTGATGGGAGAAGGCTATTCGCGCTGGCGCGCGTTTGGCATTGCCACGCTAACCGGGCTGATCGAGCCGGTTGGCGGGCTGTTCGGGGCCGGTGTGGTGACGCTTTCGCAGATGCTGCTACCCTGGGGGCTGGCGTTTGCTGCCGGCGCCATGCTGTATGTCATCAGCCACGAGATCATCCCCGAAACCCACCGCAGCGGGCACCAGAACAAGGCCACGCTGGGCCTTGCGCTGGGGTTGGTGATCATGCTGTTTCTGGACGTATGGCTGGGCTGAGCGCCGCAAAGTGCCTGCGCTTGCCCATACTGTGTTAAAAATCAGCTCAAAATGCTCATTTACGAACAGTAAACTGCGCTTTTTTGCTGCTTTTTCCTTGTCTGGCCTACGCTCGGCGACTTTGCGTAACAATCCTAGCCGTTCGTGGTGCCGCGATAGCTTTCCACCAGAATCGCCGGGTCGTCGCCGGCGTGGCCGCGACTGGCGTGGGCACGCATCAGCTGGGCGGCAAGGCCGCTCATGGGCGTGGCACTTTGACTGCGCTGGCTTTGGGCCACGGCCATGTCGAGGTCCTTGAGCAAGGTGCGCAGGTGCCAGGGCGGGTTGGCAAAGTTGCCGGCCGCCATGCGCGGGGTGAGGATCTGCAACGGCCTGGAGTCGGCAAAGCCGCCGGATAGCGCTTCCACCAGCCGCGTCGCATCAACCCCGCTGGATTCGGCCAGCGCTACCATTTCGGCCAGCACCGCCGCCTGGCAGCCCACCACCATCTGGTTACACACCTTGGTCACCTGGCCGCTGCCCACCGCGCCCATGTGAGTGACGCGGGCGGCAAGCGGGGCAAGCAACGGCTCAATCGCCGCCATGTCGTCTGCCTCGCCGCCGCACATGATGGCGAGGTCTCCGGCCTCGGCGCCGGCCACACCGCCGGACACCGGGCTGTCTACCCAGGCCATGCCGCAGCTTTCTTTAAGCCGAAGCGCGAAATCCCGAGTGGCGGCGGGGTCGCTGCTGGAAAAGTCCACCAGCCGCTGGCCGGCGCTGCCGGAGGCGGCCACGCCGCCCTCGCCAAACACCACGTCTTCCACCACGGCGGTATTCGCCAGGCACAGCATGACCACGTCAACGCTTTGCGTTAGTTCAGCAATGCTTGCGGCCACGCTGGCGCCGTCGGCCTTGAGCGCGGCGGCTTTATCCGGCGAACGGTTCCAGACC
>NZ_JAKDUR010000080.1 GCF_030457605.1 Halomonas sp. | reverse complement strand
GTGGGCAGCGACCCGACCATGCTGTTTGCCGCGATTCTTTCCGGGGCGATTTTCGGTGACAACCTCGCGCCTGTGTCGGACACCACCATCGTCTCGGCCACCACCCAGGGGGCAGATGTGCCCGGCGTGGTACGCAGCCGCTTCAAGTATTCCATTGCTGCCGCGATTCCCGCGGCCATTCTGTTTGCCGTATTTGGTGGCGGCGGTGATGTAAGCTTTGCCGACCCTGCCGCTCTTGAGGCGATGATGAGCTCCACCGAACCGATGGGGCTTTTGATGCTGGTGCCCTTTGCGCTGGTATTGGTGCTGGCACTTTCCGGCCAGCACCTGCTGACATCATTAACCTGGGGCATCATTGCATCAGTGCCGGTAATTCTGCTGGCCGGCACCGGTGCCATGGGTGACATCATCGGCTTTGACGCCGAGGCCGACACGGTAATGACCGGCGCGCTGGTGCAGGGGGTCAAAGGCTACGTCAATATGGCGATTCTGATTCTGCTGATCGTCGCGGCGGCTTACCTGCTCAAGCTGGGCGGCACCATGGAAGTGGTGACCGGCAAGCTTACCGGCTGGATCAAGAACTCCGTGCGCCGGGCCGAGCTTGCCATCTGGGGCATCGTCGCGCTTCTGAACACCGCGATTACCATCAACACCGCCGCCGAAATCGCCGCCGCGCCCTTCGTGCGCGAGCTGGGCGAGCGCTATCGCATTCACCGTTATCGCCGGGCCAACATGCTTGATGCCATGACCTCGGCGCTGGGCTACATCTTCCCATGGGGCGCGCCGGTGCTGCTGGGCTGGTCGACCATCCAGCTAATGCAGGAAACCTACGACTGGCTGCCAAGCGTAGCACCCACGGAAGTGTTTCCGTTCGTCTTTCAGGGGTGGCTGCTGGTTGCCATCATGCTGCTGGCGGTGCTGACCGGCTGGGGGCGTCGTTATGAAGGTCCCAATGGCGAAGAGCTCAAACACCCACCCGAACTTTCCACCTCATCCTCACATCAGGACGACAAGCACAAGGCAGACTCGGTATGACCCAGGCATTCCAGGCGCAGCTTAAACACCAGCTCGATACGCTCCACGAAGAAGGGCTTTACAAGCACGAGCGCGAGCTGATGTCGCCCCAGCGGGCGCGCGTCCGCGTCGCCCAGGGCGAGGTAATCAACTTCTGTGCCAACAATTACCTTGGCCTCGCCGACGATCCGGCGCTGATCAAGGCCGCCGAACGCGGCCTGCACGAGCAGGGCCTGGGTATGGCCTCGGTGCGTTTTATCTGCGGTACTCACGCAGAACATCGGCGGCTGGAAGAAAGGCTGGCGGCATTTCTGGGCATGGACGACGCAATCCTGTATTCGTCCTGCTTTGATGCCAACGGCGGCCTTTTCGAGACGCTGCTTGGCCCCGAAGATGCGGTCATTTCCGACGCGCTCAACCACGCCTCGATCATCGACGGCATTCGCCTGTGCAAGGCCAAACGCTATCGCTATGCCAACAACGACATGGCTGAGCTGGAAGAACGCCTGAAAGAAGCCGACGCCGCCGGCGCGCGTTTCAAGTTGATCGCCACCGACGGCGTGTTCTCCATGGATGGCGTGGTCGCCAACCTCAAGGGCATCTGCGATCTGGCCGAGCGTTACGACGCCATGGTGATGATTGACGACTGCCACGCTACCGGCTTTATGGGGGAAGGCGGTCGCGGTACGCCCGAATACCATGATGTGATGCAGCGCGTGGATATCATCACCACCACGCTTGGCAAGGCGCTGGGTGGCGCATCCGGTGGCGTTACCGCCGCGCGCGGCGCCATTGTGGAATGGCTGCGCCAGCGTTCGCGCCCGTACCTGTTCTCCAACGCGCTGGCGCCGCCGATTGTGGCGGCAAGCCTTGAGGTGCTCGACAAGGTCGAGCAGGGCGGCCAGCTGCGCCGCCAGCTGTGGGACAACGTCGCCCGCTTTCGCCAGGGGCTTGAGCAGGCCGGCTTTACCCTTGCCGGGGCGGATCATCCGATCATCCCCGTGATGTTGGGCGACGCCCGGCTGGCCTCGACCTTTGCCGAACGCCTGCTTGCCGAAGGTATCTACGTCATCGGCTTTTCATTCCCGGTGGTGCCCCGCGGGCAGGCACGCATCCGCACCCAGATGTCGGCAGCGCATACGCCGGCACAAATCGACACCGCGCTTGAAGCATTCACGCGCATTGGCCGCGAACTGGAGGTAATTGCATGAAAGCGCTTGCCAAGACCAAGGCAGAACCCGGCATCTGGATGATTGATGCACCGGTACCCGAACCCGGCCACAACGACGTGCTGATCAAGATCCACCGCACTTCGATCTGCGGCACCGACCTGCACATTCATCAGTGGGACGAGTGGGCGCAGAAAACCGTGCCCGTACCGATGATTACCGGCCATGAATACAGCGGCGAGATCGTCGCGCTGGGCGAGGGCGTGGAAGGCTTTGCCGTGGGTGATCGTGTCTCCGGTGAAGGCCACGTGACCTGCGGCTATTGCCGTAACTGCCGCGCCGGTTTGCGCCACCTGTGCCGCAACAGCATCGGGGTCGGCGTTAACCGTCAGGGCGCGTTTGCCGAATACATGACGCTGCCGGCGTACAACCTGTTCAAGCTGCCCGACGAAGTCTCCTACGACCTGGCCGCCATTTTCGACCCGTTCGGCAACGCCGTGCATACCGCGCTGGCGTTTGATCTGGTGGGCGAAGACGTACTGATTACCGGCGCCGGCCCCATCGGCATCATGGCCGCCGCGGTAGCGCGCCACGTAGGCGCCCGCCACATCGTGATTACCGATGTTAACGACGAGCGGCTGGACATTGCCCGGCAGATGGGCGTGACCCGTGGTGTCAACGTGGCGCGCGAATCGCTTGTTGATGTCATGGCCGAGCTGGATATGTCCGAAGGCTTTGACGTGGCGCTTGAGATGTCCGGCGTGGCGTCGGCGATCAACGAAATGCTCGAAGCGATTAACCACGGTGGCAAGGTCGCCATGCTGGGAATTCCTCCGGGCGAGATGCCCATCGACTGGAACCGCGTGATCTTCAAGGGGCTGACCATTCGCGGCATCTACGGCCGCGAGATGTTTGAAACCTGGTACAAGATGGCAAGCCTCATCCAGTCAGGGCTGAACCTTGAGCCGATTATTACCCACCACTTCGCCGCCGATGACTTTGAAAAAGCCTTTGCGCTGATGCAAGAAGGCAGCACGGGCAAGGTTGTGCTTAACTGGGATTAGACCCGAGCTGGAACCAGGCAACAGTCGGCATGCACCGCCGTGGCGTTTTGCGCCACGGCGGTTTGTTCGTCATGCTGGAGGGTCAATGTTCATTGTTGCCCTTCAATTTTCAGGAATACGTCCATGCTGACTCTTGTTCTCGCCGTTGCCACCGCTGTTCTGCTGGCTGCCTCAACGCTTGGGCGCATTCCCGTCCATCAGTGGTGGGCGCGCATCTGCGAGTTTCCCCGCTTACAAATCGCAAGCCTCGCCGCACTGTGCCTGGTGATTTCGCTGTTTGCCGCGCCGGACTGGCGGCTGGGGCTGGTGCTGGTCAATGCGCTGGTGATTGCCGTACAGCTGCGGCGCATTCTGCCCTATACCCGGCTGATGCCGATCAAGGTCCAACGCACCGAAAAGGACGGCGATCCACAGCGCTGCGTGACGCTACTGGTCGCCAACGTGCTGACGCCCAACCGCGACGCGCCCAAGCTGATCAAGCAGATAAAAGCGCATCAGCCGGACGTGGTGCTGACTCTGGAAAGCGACAACTGGTGGCAAAACCAGCTTGATCCGGTGCTTGACGAAGAGTGGCCGCACAGCGTCAAGGTGCCGCTGGATAACCTTTATGGCATGCATCTGTATTCGCGTCTGCCGCTGGAGGAGGCCGAAATCAAGTGGCTGATCCAGGACGATATTCCTTCCATTCATGCCTGGCTGCGGCTGCCCAGCGGCGAACGCGTGCGATTTTATGCGCTGCACCCGCGCCCGCCGGCCCCCAGCGAAAGCGAAACCTCGCTATGGCGCGACGGCGAGCTGCTGCTGGTGGGCAAAATGATTGACCAGAATCCGCAGCCCACCCTTGCCGCAGGGGATCTCAACGACGTGGCGTGGTCGCGCTCCACGCGGATGTTTTGCCGGGTCAGCCACATGATGGACCCGCGCCGTGGCCGCGGCATGTTCAGCACTTTCCATGCCAAATATCCGTTTTTGCGCTGGCCGCTGGACCATATCTTTGTCAGCGAGCATTTCACCCTGACCCATATGCAGCGTCTTGAGGAAATCGGCTCGGATCACTACCCGTTTTTGGCCACGCTGTGTCTGCAGCCCTCGCGCAAGGACGAGCACGACGCCCCCGAGGCCGATGGCGAAGACCACGAAGATGCCGCCGAGACCATCGATGAGGCCCGGTACCAACGCCAGGACTCATGAATGCCGCATGAGTGACGACGGCAGATATTGGCGGTTTAACCCGCCATTGATGCCTCGGGCAGCGGCAGCGCACCGTACAGCTGGCGCGCCTTGAAAATCGTGCGAAAGCGCGTGGGGTCGTGGGGCGTCAGATCGTGCGCCGGCGGGTTGACGTACACCACCAGCAGGCGCGAAAGCCAGTAGCGTAGTGCCGTCATGCTCAGCATGGTAGGCCACAGCTCGCGCTCGCTGGCAGTCAGCGGGCGGCGCGCCTGATAGGCTTCAAGCAGGGCATCATGGCGGGGCTGGTCAAGGCTGCCGTCATCAACGGTGGCCCAGTCGTTGATCACAATCGCCACGTCAAACAGCAGATCGCCGGTGCAGCCGTTGTAAAAATCAATGATGCCGCCAAGCCGGTCGCCGTCGAACAGGGTGTTATCGCGGAACAGATCGCCGTGCAGCGCGCCCTGGGGCAGTTCGCCGTGGGTGGCAAACTCGCCTTCAAAGTCATCCACGGCGTTTTTCATCAGCGTCTGGTCATCCTGGCTCAAAAAGCCCATGACCTTGTGATGCATGGCCTGCAGCCAGCTCAGGTCGCGGGGGTTGGGGCGATGGCCGGAAAAGCGCCGGGATACCGTATGAAAACGCCCCAGCGCATCGCCCAGCACGCGGCACTGCTCAAGGCTTGGCGCCTCGGGGTGGCGGCCGGGCAGGCGCGGGAACAAAAGCGCCGGTTTATCGGCCAGCCGCTGAAGCGCCACGCCGTCGCGGTCGTGAACCGGGCCGGGTACGGGCAGGCGGTGTTCGTCGAGGTAGTCCAGCAGGTCGACAAAAAACGGCAGCTCTTCCTGCTCGCCCTGTTCAAACAGCGTAAGCACCAGCTCACAGCGGTCAGTGGTCACAAAAAACGTCGAGTTTTCCGTGCCGCCGGCAACGCCTTGTAATGACACAAAGCGGCCCACGTCAAAGGATTCCAAAAAGGTAGCGACCTGCGCGTCGCCAAGCGGAGTGAATACAGCCATGAGAATCTCGCTCAGGTTGCCAAGCCCCATATTGTAGCGGCTTGAAGCATGACTTGGCAGCGGGGCTGTGCAATCGCGCCGTTATTTAACCCCACAGCGCTTTCGCGGCTCGCCGGGCTGGCGGCACAGCGCGTATTATAGCCGCCATCATCTTTTGGCAATGGATATTGGTTATGGCCCGCGCACCGATCGTTTTAGTTGATGGTTCCTCGTACCTGTATCGCGCGTTTCATGCGCTGCCGCCGCTGAC
>NZ_JAKDUR010000026.1 GCF_030457605.1 Halomonas sp. | reverse complement strand
ATATAGCCTTAACATCAGGAAGCTGAGATAAAAATTTATCAAAGCCAATATCCCCATACCCTTCAACTCGATTGATTCGATCGTCGCTCCACCAATCTGGCACATCTACCTCACCACCAGCCTCAACCTTCCCCCCTACCCGGGAGTCGCCGTCAAACTTAATGTCTCCTAGTGTCTTTATTCCACCACTTACGCTGGCACTACCATTCAGTTTTACTCCTTCCGCACCGGCCTCAACATCACCATCAACACTTGAGGCGCCTTCCATTTTCACCCTTCCTTCTGTTTTTATTCCTCCAACAATTTTGGCACCACCTTCAAGGTCAACCCCTTTATTGCCGCTCACTATGGAAAACTCAGCGCCTCCACTATCAGAAATATCAACTTCATAGATATAGGAAGCAATGTATATACTTGGGTTTTCAATTTGCATGTCATTACTTTTTACCTGACCTACAATCAATCGCTTTTTCTCAAGGGGATCGCATTCAATAACATGGTAAACAACTTTATAGTTTTTTTCTTTACCAAGCTCGTAAGTATTTACAACAAATTTTGCTTCAAGCTTTCCTCTACTTATTCTGTCTACAGCCTCATCACACTCTAATTTGGCTTCATCGGGGATGGTATTGTTGAAGTAGGCTTCCGAAGCTCCTGCTTCAGCCGCCATTTGCGCCTGAGTCGCCGCACTGTAATTACCAGCTAGACGCTCGTCGATCAGCGCTCCCTGCATGCCGGAAACACCCACCACCAGGGCGCCGGTTAGAAGCGCCAGCACGATAACCAGCGCCGCGCCCCGCTGCCGCTGCATTCCCTGTTTCATTATTGGCTGCCCTCCGATGCCGCATCTTCAGTGCCAAGATACTTGTCCAGAATCGGCTGGCGCTTGGCTACCTGGAACGTGATAGCTTCGCCATTTTTTTCCAGCGGTAGCGAAATAGAAACAACATCCTCTGCAAAATCAATATCTTCCACTGTACAGTCTGCGTCCGATGGTTCGGCGCTTTCCAACGGCCGGGGAAACGTGACCAGCGGCTGATTCTTATTTTCCGGGGATGTATCCCGAAGAGTGCATTCACACTGGTCGCTCGCATTCGGCTTCGATGCCACTTCGCACTTCAACTCATAGGGTGCTTCTTCACCTTCTTTGCTCTGCCGAATACCGACACTTAACGTATGGGCAGCAAAGATCACCGTTTCCTGCTTGCGGCTAAGCTCATTCACGGTTTGAAACGTCTGCAACGTGGTCAAAAACAGGTAGCCGGCGCCCAGCACAACGATGCTGCCGACCAACAGCGCCACCATCAGCTCTATCAGGGTAAAACCGGCCTGGCGGGATGCGGGCATCATGTGTCTCCTATCGTGTGGGTAAACGCACGGTGTAGTTCACGTTGCCATAGCCCTCGTCGTCAGCCTCGGCGTCGTCAAGTTTTACGGTGATTTTGTAGTCACAATCTCTATCACTTATTGGCTGAAGGGCCAGATCGGCACTGCGCAGCGGGTTCGAAGGGCTATTGCGCCCCCAGTGTGTTTGCCAACTGGACCTGACGCTACTCAGGCTGATGTCCTTGCAATCATCAGCTGGGGGTAAGGTCAGAAGCGTTTCCCACAACCGCTCCTGGGCATCCACCGCGGCAAGGGTGGCGACTGAATGCTGATAGCCCCGAGTAGCGCTATTGAGTGCGTTAAGCTGCATGGCGGCAATGCCCATCAGCCCGAACGCAAGAATCGCCAACGCCACCAGCGCCTCAATCAGGGTGAAACCGCGCTGATACGTCATGGTGCCTCCCTGCGAATGCTGCCCGTTATGTTGATAAACAGCGTGGCCGGTTCGACGCTATCGTGCTCAATGCCGTCCGGCATAAACGTCAGTTTGCAGGCTTTAGTGCCCCCGGTGGAGCAATCGTGAATCGCGGCGTTACCCAGCGGTTCAAAGGTCAGTGCAAACGCCGATTCGGGTTTGCTCAAATGCGTCAGCTGGCCGATACGCAGCGGTGCTTCTTCACTATCATCAGCATCCTCGACCCGGTAGCACCATGCCGGATAGGTGTAACGCTCTTTGCCGTCATGTTGCTCCAGGGTTTCATCATCGCGGCAACCCTCCGGGTGGCGGCCGGCTGCATTAACTTCGGGGGGCAAAAACTCGACACGCACACCTCGGCGCTGCTTGATGGCTTCGCTGCGCGCCAGCGCAAGCGCCGAGATGGCCGCATTAACGTCAGCGCGGGCCTGCTGGCGTGCCCAGAAGGTTGACCAGGCAGGTACCGCCAGTACAGCAAGCACCGCCGCCACGGTTAGCGTCACCAGCGCCTCGATCAGGGTAAAGCCGCGTGACCGTCGCATTTACCAGCACTCGGCCGGCGTACGCTCGCCATTGCTTTCAAGCGTCAGGGTTTCACAGCCCTCCTTGGCGCGTGTGCCGCCTTTGGCAATCACTGTGTAAGCACCGCCGCTTGCTGACGCTTCAGGAACAAACTCGGTGTACAGCTCACTTGTGGCGTCATCGGCTTTTTCGATAGCCGGTGTGCAGTCTGTATAGCTGTACGATTTGGTATAGCAGCGCTCCAGCCGGCCGGCGATCTGCATCATCACCGCCTGGGCATCGGCGCGCTGGCCGCGCTCTACGTACTTTGTATAGGCGGGATAAGCAATGCTGGCCAGAATGCCGATGATCACCAGCACGACCAAAAGCTCGATCAACGTAAAACCGCGCTGGCGATCATGGACATGACCAGCGCGGAAAAAGGCGGGAGGGTAAGGCACGGCGAATGCTCCTTGCGGTCGGCTCATACTTTTTCAGTATGTCGCAAACCGTTACGCATTACATCCGCCGGTGGCAGTCAGCCTTTGGCAATCACGTCTTCGCGCAGCTCGCGCGGCATGGAAAAGGTAATGTCTTCCTCGCGGCCGGCCAGCTCCTGGGGCAGGCTGGCGCCCAGCTGCTGCAAACGTTCGATAACACCTTTGACCAGCACTTCAGGCGCGCTGGCACCGGCGGTTACGCCAATTTGCGTCACGCCATCCAGCCAGCTGGCGTCGATCTGTTCGGCATTGTCGATCAGCCAGGCCGGCGTGCCCATACGCTCGGACAGCTCGCGCAGGCGGTTGGAGTTGGAGCTGTTGGGGCTACCCACCACCAGCACCAGACCGCTTTCTGCCGCCAGCTCGCGCACTGCATCCTGGCGGTTTTGCGTGGCATAACAAATGTCGTTCTTGCGCGGGCCCTGAATCTCGGGGAAGCGCTCGCGCAGCGCGTCGATCACCCTGGCGGTATCATCCATCGAAAGCGTGGTCTGGGTGACAAAGGCCAGTTTCTCCGGATGCCTGACGTCGAGTTTCGCCACGTCCGCTTCGTCTTCCACCAGATAAATGCGGCCGCCGTGGGAGGTATCGTAACGCCCCATGGTACCTTCCACTTCCGGATGGCCGTGATGACCGATCAAAATGCATTCGTGGCCGCGCTTGGCGTAGCGCAGCACTTCCATATGCACCTTGGTGACCAGCGGGCAGGTGGCATCAAACACCTTCAGCCCACGGCGCTCGGCATCCTGCTGTACCGCGCGCGATACGCCGTGGGCAGAAAAGATGACGATGACATCGTCGGGCACTTCATCAAGCTCTTCGACAAATACCGCGCCGCGCTCGCGCAGGGTTTCCACCACAAATCGGTTGTGTACCACTTCGTGGCGCACGTAAATGGGCGGACCAAACACGTCCAGCGCCCGGTTGACGATATCAATCGCGCGATCCACGCCGGCACAAAAGCCGCGCGGATTGGCCAGCTTGATGGCCACCGGCTGCGTCTCTGCAGCGCCGGTCTGTGCCGAGTGTATCTGCACGGAATCAGTTTGCATGGTGTCGCCTTGATGAGAGTTCATCATGAATGGTTCATCGGTGCTGGTGGATGGACTAGTGAGTAGTCGCAGGCTTCACGTTGAGCACTTCCACCTCGAAGGTCAAGGTACGCCCGGCCAGCGGGTGGTTGAAGTCAACCTCAACGCGCTCGCCGTCTACCTCTTTGACCACGCCGGGCAGTTCGGTTCCCGCTTTGTCGGCAAATGACAGCATCAGGCCGGGTTCGGGGGTGTCGTCACCGAAATCCTCGCGCTTCAGCGTCTGGATGTTTTGCTCGTTGTGCTGGCCAAAGCCGTGCTCGGGCGGGATCGCAAAGCTGTCGTGGGCGCCAGCGGCAAGCCCTTTCAGCGGATGTTCAAACCCCGGCGGCAGGTTGCCGTCGCCAAACACGAACGTCGCCGGTTCCTTGTCTTTGGTGGAATCCACCACCGTGGCGTCTTCCAGTTTGAGCGTGAAGTGCAGGGTGATTTCCATGCCTTCATCAATCACGTAGTCGTGGAGATCGTCACTCATTGCCTATGCCTCGCTTAGTGAATGCGCCGGATGAAACGGCTCAGGCGGCCGCTTTTTTCTTGCGTCGCCGCTCGCCCACCATGGATTCCCAGATCATGCCGATGGCCCCCAGCGTAATGCCGATGTCGGCCACGTTAAACGCCGGATAGTACCAGCCGGCGGCGTGAAACGAGAGAAAGTCCACCACGTAGCCGTGTACCAGCCGGTCAAACAGGTTGCCCAGCGCCCCGCCGATAATCAGAGCAAGCGCCACGGCCAGGCGCTTTTCGTCGATCTTCAGGCGCCACAGCCAAATGCTCAACCCCACACAGGCACCCACGGCAATGGCGGCAAACAACCAGCGCTGCCAGCCGGGGTGGCTGGCCAGAAAGCTGAACGCCGCGCCGGGATTGTGCAACAGCGTCAGATTGAAAAACGCCGTCACTTCCACCGGCTGGGCATAGCCCAACTGGCTGCTGGCCGCGTATTTGGTGGCCAGGTCAAGCACCACCACGGCAAACGACAGCCACAGCCAGCGCATGGGGCTCTGCATGGGCGGCAGCGCCTCGGCCGACGCCGGGCGGGATGAGGATGTGTTCTGATCAGGCATAGCGGCGTGTCTCACCTTCGCCCTCGGGCAGGTTGCTGATACAGCGCCCGCACAGGTCGGGGTGCTCAGCGTGCTCGCCCACGTCCGGGCGGTGGTGCCAGCAGCGTTCGCACTTGGCGTTGACGCTTGCGCTGACCGCGACGTTCAATCCTTCAAGCTCGGTGGCTTCAGCATCGCCGGCATCAACCAGCGGCTTGAGCGTTACTTCGCTGGTGAGCATCACAAAGCGCAGCTCGTCGCCCAGCCGGGCAAGCGTCGCCTTGAGCGCGTCTTCGACGTAAAGCGTGACTTCCGCCGCAAGGCTGCCCTTGATCACCTTGGCATTACGCGCGTCTTCCAGGCATTTGTTGACCGCATGCTTGACGTCAAGCAGCTGCGCCCAGAACTCGCGACCCATGTTGGCGTCGGCGGAAAGCGTCTCAAGCCCGGCGTAATACTCTTCCAGCAGCACGCTATCGCCCTGCTCGCCGGGGATATGTTCGTAAATTTCCTCGGCGGTGAACGACAGAATCGGCGCAATCCAGCGCGACAGCGCCTCCACTACGTGGTACAGCGCGGTTTGTGCGCTGCGCCGGGCCAATGAATCCACCTGGGTGGTGTACTGGCGGTCCTTGATCACGTCGAGGTAAAAACCGCCCAGCTCACCGGCGCAAAAACCGTGCACCTGCTGATAAACATCGAGGAAACGGTACTCGTCGAAAGCCGTTTCGATGCGTGCCTGAAGCTGCGCGGCGCGGTCGACGACCCAGCGGTCAAGCGCCAGCATATCGTCAAAGGCCACGGCATCTTTCGCAGGATCAAACCCGTTAAGGTTGGAAAGCAAAAAGCGCGAGGTGTTGCGAATACGGCGGTAGACGTCAGCGGTGCGCTTGAGGATCTCGTCGGAGACGGCCATCTCGCCGGAGTAGTCGGTAGAGGCGACCCAGAGGCGCAGGATATCGGCGCCGAGCTTGTCCATCACCTGCTGCGGAGCGACCACATTGCCCGTGGACTTGGACATCTTGTGGCCCTTGGCATCCACGGTGAAACCGTGGGTCAAAAGCTCGCGGTACGGCGGGTGACCGTCGATGGCACAGCCGGTCAACAGCGACGAGTGGAACCAGCCGCGGTGCTGGTCCGAGCCTTCAAGGTACAGGTCCGCCCGCGGGCCGGACTCATGCCCGTGAGGATGCGAGCCGCGCAGCACATGGCGGTGCGTGGTGCCGGAATCAAACCAGACATCGAGCGTATCAGTGACCTTTTCGTAGTCGTCGGCCTCAGCGCCCAAAAGCTCGGCCGGCTCAAGGGCAAACCAGGCATCAATGCCGCCCTGCTCTACGCGTTTGGCGGCTTCTTCGATCAATCCCACGGTGCGCGGGTGCAGCTCGCCGGTCTGCTTGTGCAGAAACAGCGGGATCGGTACGCCCCAGTTGCGCTGGCGGGAAATGCACCAGTCCGGACGATTGGCGATCATCGCGTGCAGGCGCGCCTGCCCCCAGCCCGGAGTAAACGCGGTGGCATCCACGCCTTCAAGGGCGCGCTCGCGCAGCGTCTTGCCGTCTTTACCGGCTACGTCCATGCCCACAAACCACTGCGCCGTGGCGCGGTAGATCACCGGCGTTTTGTGGCGCCAGCAGTGCATGTAGCTGTGGGTAATGGGAATATGCGCCAGCAAGGCGCCTTCTTCGCGCAGCTTGTCGACAATGTTGGGATTGGCCTTCCAGATCATCTGGCCGCCGAAAAACTCCAAATCATCGGCGTACACGCCGTTGCCCTGTACGGGGTTGAGCATGTCATCAAAGCTCATGCCGTGATCGCGGCAGGTCAGAAAGTCATCCATACCGTAGGACGGCGCCGAGTGTACGATGCCAGTGCTACCCACTTCGCATTCAACGTAGTCGGCCAGATAAACCGGTGCCAGCCGTGCGTAGAGCGGGTGACGAAAGCGGATCAGGTCCAGCGCCTTGCCCTGCGCCGTGGCGATCACTTCTCCCTGCAGGCCGAAACGCTCCAGGCAGCTTTCCACCAGCTCTTCGGCGAGCAGCAGTAAACGGCTGCCGGTATCCACCAGCGCGTAGGTGAAGTCGGGGTGAACGTTGAGCGCCTGATTGGCGGGAATCGTCCAGGGCGTGGTGGTCCAGATGGCGACCGCCGCGGGTTTAGCCAACTCGCTCAGGCCGAACGCGGCGGCAAGTTTATCGGCATCTTCCACGGGAAAGGCGACGTCGATGGCGTCGGACTTTTTATCAGCGTACTCAACCTCGGCCTCGGCCAGCGCCGAGCGGCAGTCAAAGCACCAGTTCACCGGCTTCAGGCCCTTGAACACGTAGCCGGCTTCGACCATCTCGCCAAGTGCTCTGATCTCGCCGGCTTCATTGGCGTAATCCATGGAGCGGTAGGGATTGTCCCAGTCGCCGATCACGCCGAGGCGGACAAAATCGGCCAGCTGGGTTTCGATCTGCGCACCGGCATATTCGCGGCACAGCCCCCGTGCATGGGCAGGCTCCAGATGTTTGCCGTGGGTGGTCTCGACCTTGTGTTCGATGGGCAGGCCGTGGCAGTCCCAGCCCGGCACGTAGGGTGCATCAAAGCCCGCCAGGTTCTTCGACTTGACGATGATGTCCTTGAGAATCTTGTTGACGGCGTGACCGATATGAATGCTGCCGTTGGCATAGGGAGGGCCATCGTGAAGCACAAACAGCGGCTTGCCTGCACGGGTCTGGCGCAGGCGCGAGTAAATACCCAGGTCCTGCCACTGCGAGACGCGCCCCGGCTCGCGTTTGGGCAGCATGCCGCGCATGGGAAATTCGGTTTCAGGCAGGTTTAGCGTGTGCTTGTAATCCATAGTCCGGTCAGCCGTCGTTAGCATCGGCGGCACTACCCGCCGAGAAAGAGTCAAAAGAGGAAGAATCAGAACCGGCCGCCTCACGCCCAAGCGGGGCCGAGGCCAGCGGTAATGCGTCGTTGTGATCAATGGCAGCATCGCTCAGGTAGCGCCGCGCGCACGTTTGATCCCGCGCAATCTGGGCTTTCAGTGCGGCAAAATCATCAAACTTGACCTCGCCACGCAGCCGCGCACAAGAATAGACCGTCATCCGTTGCCCGTATAAATCACCATTGAAGTCAAACAGGTGCACTTCGAGTGTGGGCCGTGTAGTGCCGCCCACGGTGGGACGAAAGCCCACGTTGGCCACGCCCGGGTAGCGCACGCCGTTGTCTCGTTCGGCGACTACCGCAAAGACGCCGCGCAGCGCCAGCGGACGCGGCAACAGTGGCAAATTAGCCGTGGGCGCACCGATAGTACGCCCCAGCTGCTGGTCGCGCACCACGCGTCCGTCCAGCGAATACGGCCGCCCTAAAAGCCGCGCCGCAGCGCTGAAATTGCCGCTGGCCAGCAGCGTGCGTACCCGCGTACTGGAAACACGCTCGTCGTCCACATTGAAGCTGCGGGTATGTTCAACGCTAAAACCCCGCTCGCGCCCGGCACTTTGCAACAGGGCAAAATCTCCGCGCCGGTCACAGCCAAAGCGGAAATCATCGCCGACGACCAAATGCCTGATGCCCAAACCGTCGAGCAGCACCTGACCAATGAACTCGCGCCCGGTCAGGCTGCGCAGCGCCTCGTTGAACGGCAGGCACAGCACCTGGTCAACGCCGTGGCGGCGCAGCAGGCTGACTTTCTCGCGCAGCCGGGTCAGCCGTGGCGGCGCCTGCTCGCCGGCGAAAAACTCCCGGGGCTGCGGCTCGAACACCACCACGGTCAGCGGCACCTGAAGGCGCGTGGCGTGTTCGCGGCACTGTTGCAAAATCGCCTGATGGCCGCGGTGCACGCCGTCAAAATTGCCGATGGTTGCCACGCAACCCCGGTGGGACGTCTGTAAATTGTGCAAACCTCGTATGACGCGCATGCCACCTCAGCCGTTGCCTGTTACCGAATACGCTTTCCGGCGCGTAAAACCACCGATTATAACCGACCGTGGGCCCAAGTGTCGGCCTCATGCTGCATTATCTCTTAGCCACGCATGAGTAGATGCCGTGGCCTGAGACCCAGCGCCGCCAGCCAGGCGAAGTAAATGCCGGCCCCGGCTGCTACCAGTAGCGCCACCCATCCCGCGCGCTGCGCCAGGCCGAAATCAAACCATGCCTGCACGCCCGGGGCCAGCGCAAACAGCACGGCGGCCATCAGCAAACAGCCACCCAGCAGCTGCACGGCAAAGCGCCCCCAGCCGGGCTGCAAGACCAGTACGTCCTGTTTACGCAACAGCCATGCCAGCAGGCCGGCGTTTAAAAACGCGGACAGCGCCGTTGCCAGTGCCAGCCCCGCATGCGCCAGCGGCCAGATCAATATCAGATTGAACACCATATTGGCCACCATCGCGGCTATTCCCACCTTGACCGGCGTTTTGGTGTCCTGACGAGCAAAAAAGCCCGGCGCCAGCACCTTGATCAGCATGAAGGCAGGCAGCCCGAAGGCGTAAGCGCGCAGGCTCATGGCCGCCATGTGGATATCCTGCTCGGTCATCGCGCCGTAGTGGAACAGCGTGACCAACAGCGGCTCGGCCAGCACCGCAAGCGCTAGCGCTGCCGGCAACCCCAGCAGCAGCACCATACGTATGGCCCAGTCGAGCATGGCCGAAAAGTGTGTTTTTGACTGTTCGGCATGGCGCTTGGACAGCGCAGGTAAAATCACCGTACCGATGGCGACGCCGAACACGCCCAGCGGCAGCTCAACCAGACGATCGGAATAGTAAAGCCACGACACGCTGCCAGCGGCCAGAAGCGAGGCCAGCACCGTATCCAGCAGCAGGTTGATCTGGGAGACCGACACGCCAAACAGCGCCGGCGCCATCAGCCGTAAAATGCGCTTGACGCCGGCGTGGGAAAAATTGGGCCACGGCGCGGGCAATAGCCCCAGCCGCCACAAAAACGGCACCTGAAACGCCAGCTGCGCGCCCCCTGCAATCAACACGCCCCAGGCCAGCGCCATGGCCGGCGCCTGCATCAACGGCATTAAAAAAAGCGCCGCCCCGATCAGCGAAAGATTGAGCAGTACCGGGGTAAAGGCAGGCACCGCAAAACGGTTCCAAGTGTTGAGCACGCTGCCGGAAAACGCCGTCAGCGAAATCAGCAGCAGGTACGGAAACGTCAGCCGCAGCATGTCCGTGGTCAGCGCGAGCTTTTCGGGGTCGCGGCCAAAGCCCGGCGCAAACAGCCACACAAGCCAGGGCGCGGCGAGCATGGCCAGCGCCGTGATCAGCGCCAGCATCGCACCCAGACTGCCGGCGGTGGCGTTCAGCAGGTCGCGCACTTCACGGCGGGTACGCTGGGTGGAATACTCCGAGAGCACCGGCACAAAGGCCTGATTGAAGGCGCCTTCGGCAAACAGGCGACGCAGAAAATTGGGGATCTTGAAGGCGACAAAAAACGCATCGGCCCCGCCGCCGGCGCCCAGCAGCGCGGCAATCACCACGTCGCGCAAAAGCCCCATGACGCGTGAGAGCATGGTCATGGAGCTGACCACCATGCCCGACCCCATCAGCCCCCGGCGTGCCGGCGGCGCGCTATCACCTGCGGATGTGTTTGTGCTCATGGCCTGACTCTTGCGCTCCGGCATTGATACATGAAACCCGACCCCCGTGCCGCCTGTTTGACGGGCACAAAAAAACCGGCCGCAGCCGGTTTTTTCAGGCGTTTGCCGGCTTACGCCGCCAGTGCCTTGATGCGCTTGTTCAAGCGGCTCTTGAGACGCGCGGCCTTCTTCTTGGACAGCACATCCTTGTCGGCGATGCGGTCGATAACCGGCTGCGCTGCCTTGAACTCTTCCATGGACTTGGCGTGGTCGCCGGTCTCGATGGCCTTGATGACGCGCTTGATGTAGGTACGCACCATGCTGCGCTGGCTGGATTTCAGGACGCGACGTTGTTCGGCCTGACGGGCGCGCTTGCGGGCTTGCTTGGTGTTCGCCACAGGGTATCTCCTTGGAGAATGGGGTTGCCGTTTCACGACAACTGATTAACTCGATGTTCGCCGCGTATGCGGCGCTGCGTAAATCCGCTATATGGCAGACATTTCGTCTCGCCAACAGCTGTAACAGGCAAGGCGCAATGCCGCCTGTTTACTCGGGTATGTCTGAGAGGATGGCGTAGTCTAGCACGCGCTTTTCCGGCTGACCAGCGCTGCATGGCTGTGAAAACAGCAAGGCCAAACGTGCCGACAGCGCATGAAAAAGCCCGCCACTCAGGCGGGCCATTGTTCAGACATACCCACCTTCCGAGGTGCCGACAGGCATTATGTCTTGCCGCTGCTCATCTGGCTAAGCGCATCGAACTGCTGGGTCAGGTAGGAGCTTGTCTGGTTCATCTGCGCAATCATGCCGTCCAGCTGGCTGAACTGCGAACGGTAGCGGGAAATAGTGCGGTCAACCGACTGCTCCATTCGCTCATAGCGCGTACCCAGAGATTCCACGCGGTTCTCAGCACCAGTGATGGCACCCGCCACCGCACCATTATCGCTCAGCATCTGGCTGACGGAGCCTTCCAGCCGCGCTGCGAAGCCGTCGCTGTCATCCACGCCGGCAAAAAAGTCGGACAGCGCCTGCTGATCGGTGGAAAGCACCTCATCCAACTTATCGCTGTCTACCGAGAGCGTGCCATCTTTCTCCAGCGCAATACCGATGTCGCTGAGCATGGAGAAGTCACCGCCAGACTCACCTATACCGCCCACCACGCTGCGCAGGCGGGATTCCATCATGCGCACGGTGCTGTCGCCGTTGAGCTCGCCGGCCTGGCCGGTTTCTGCATTGAACGAAGTCAACTTGCCGGTGGTTTCCTTGAGGTCGTTATAAGCATCCACAAAGCCGTTGATGGCCTCGCGCACGGCCAGCGTATCCTGCTCGACGGTAACGGTGCTCTCGCCCGCTTCCTTGAGATTGAGCGTGACGCCCTGAATAGCGTCTTCCACCTGGTTGTTGGCACTGGTAATGCCGATACCGTTGACCGTCAGCGAGGCATCGGTGCCGGCCTGCAACGTGCCACCGTTCTCTACCGTGGCATTATCAGCTGCAATGGTGGCGTCGCCGTTAAAGGTGAAATTCTCGATGGAAGCATCCGCCCCGGTTTCCCGTGAACTGAGCGCCAGCCGATAACCGGTGCCATCGTTGATGATGGAGGCGTTAACGCCGGATTCTTCATCGGCGTTGATCGCATCCCGAACGTCTTCCAGGGTACTGTCCGCTTCAATCGCCACGCTCTTGGTAGTGCCGTCTCCAAAGGTAAGCTCCATACTCTGGGCGCTTACCGCGACCACGTCGGTCGGATCGCCGGTGCTGTTGCCCGAGGCCAGGGTACCCCGGGTGGCCAGCGTTTCCACGTTGATCCGGTAGCTGCCAGGCATGGCGTTTTTATCCGCCGCGGCGCCTACGGAGTCGCCGTTGGTACTGGCCGAAAGGCTGGAGTAAAGGTCACCGCTATTAAGCGTTTCCGCCGCGTCCTGCAGCTTGGAAAGCGCGCTCTCCAGCTTGCCAAAAGCGGAAATTTTGGTGTTCTCGGTTTTGATCTGTCGCTCAATGGGTGCCAGCTTCTCGCGCTCGGCATCCTTGAGCTGATCCAGCAGGCCGTTAAGGTCAAGCCCCGAGCCAATACCCAGTGATGAAATCGTACCCATATCAAAGTCATCCTTTTCATAGGGCAGCGACCCCACGAATTATCCGTTGTGACGTGTCGCGCCGTGTGAATTCGCCATGAAGACGTTATCTATACCGAGTTATATCGACCGCTTGCCGACCAACTTGACCTGTTTTAAGCATATTTATGAAAGCGTTTGTAAAAACAGGAAACAAGGCGTCGTCAACACACAGGCATCATCAAAACGAACTTCCAGATTTACGCCAAAGCCTTGAGCATTACCATACCCAAAAGGGATAACTTCTTAAAAAACCACATGATACAGGGATTTTCGCCAGCCACCGTTCGCTTTTCTTACGTATTTTATTGCCTGACCGGCTGATAGCATATAGAGGTACTTGAGTGCTTCTTCTGATGCTCGGCCGTAAGGAAAAACGTCGCCATGAACCAGCCGCCCATACCCCTGTGCCAGCCGCGATCTCTTCGCCGCTGGCCTTTTTTGTTGGTTGCTCCCCTGTTGTTGGTCAGCCTGCCCGGCTGGGCGATGACCGGCGAACTGGACCTGACCGGCACAGGTGTGGGCCTGTTCGCCGTCGCGATTTTCATTCTGGCGTACCTGCTGGTTATCGCCGAAGAAAAAATCCACATGCGCAAGTCCAAGCCGGTGCTGGTAGCCGCCGGCATTATATGGGGGCTGGTGGGCTGGGTGTATGTACAGAACGGCATGTCGGCCGCGTCAGAACATGCGTTTCGCATGACGCTGCTGGAATTTACCGAGCTGATGCTGTTTTTGCTGGTGGCGATGACCTACATCAACGCCATGGAAGAACGCCGCGTCTTCGACAAGTTGCGCTCGTGGATGCTGCTCAAGGGGTTCAACTACCGGACACTGTTCTGGCTCACCGGCGGGCTGGCCTTTGTGCTTTCGCCCATTGCCGACAACCTGACTACTGCGCTGCTGATGTGTGCGGTTATTACCAAGGTAGCCGAAGGCGACAAGCGCTTTATCAACCTGGCCTGTATCAATATCGTGATTGCCGCCAACGCCGGCGGCGCCTTCAGCCCGTTTGGCGACATTACCACGCTGATGGTGTGGCAGGCCGGGCTGGTGGAATTTCAGCAGTTTTTCATTCTATTTATCCCCGCACTGATCAACTTCCTGGTGCCGGCGGTCATCATGAGCCTGTTCATCAAGAACACCAAACCGGGCAGCTTACACGAGGATGTCTCGCTCAAGCGCGGCGCACGGCGCATCGTGCTGCTGTTTTTGCTGACTATTGTCACGGCGGTGCTGTGCCATACGTTGCTGCATCTGCCACCGGTGCTGGGCATGATGACCGGGCTTGGCTACCTGCAGTTTTTCGGCTACTACCTGCGCCGCAGCCTGCCCCGCTCGCTGGAACGCAAACGCGAACGCTACAGCCGCCGGGGCGATGAAAAGAAACTTGCCCAGCTGGGCAGCGTTGTCCCCTTCGACGTTTTCAACCGCGTGGCACGCGCCGAGTGGGATACCTTGTTATTTTTTTACGGCGTGGTGATGTGCGTGGGCGGGCTGGGCTTCATGGGGTATCTGGGCCTGCTGTCGGAAACACTCTACGGCGGCTGGGACGCCACCTGGGCCAATATTGCGCTGGGTGTGGTCTCGGCGCTGGTGGACAACATTCCGGTCATGTTTGCGGTACTGACCATGGAGCCGGAGATGTCGCAGGGGCACTGGCTGCTGATTACGCTGACCGCCGGCGTGGGCGGCAGCCTGCTGTCCATTGGTTCAGCGGCGGGGGTCGCCGTCATGGGGCAGGCGCGTGGCGCCTACACCTTCATGGGCCACCTGCGCTGGATGCCGGTGATTCTGCTGGGCTATATCGCCAGCATCATGGTGCACCTGTGGCTGAATGCCGCAAGCTTTACCGTCGCCTAGCGCCCGGCCGTTAGCCTGGCAGGCGTAGCGGGCCGGCGCGCTCGACCGCACGCTGCCAGGCGGCATCAGCCTCGATACGCTCGACAAACGCAGCAATGGCGGGGTAATCATCCGACCGGCGCGTCATGGCAAGCGCCTGCAGCGGAAAGCTCATCTGGATATCCGCACCGCTTGGCCAGGCAGACGCAAACCCGCCATGCTCGGCCAGATACGCCTCGATCATTGCCATGTGGCGCTCCAGCTGCGGCGCCAGAAAACGCTGGTTCACGGCCTTGTGAATCCCCCGGGCAATGGGCCTGATCAGCCACGGTGACTGTTTGGGCAGCTGGCCAAATACCAGCTGCATGACCAACAGCGGCATCAGCGAGCCTTCGGCGTAGTGCAGCCAGTAACGGTAGTCGACCCAGCTCCGCGTATCTCCGGCGTCGGGCTGACAACGCCCGTCGCCATAATATCCCAGCAAATAGTCGATAATTGCCCCGGACTCGGCCACCGTCTGTTCACCGTCGGTAATCACCGGCGACTTACCCAGCGGGTGAATGCGCCGGAGCGCCTCCGGTGCCAGCTGGGTCTTTGGGTCACGCTGATATTCCACCAGCTCGTAATCAAGCGCCAGGGTTTCCAATAGCCACAAAATGCGGTGGGAACGGGACTTTTCCAGATGATGAAGACGAATCATATAAACTCCGGGCTAACCGCGCGTCAGCAGCTGAATACGCTGAAAGCGCCCTGCGGTTGAAAATGTCAGTCGATAAACGCCGTGTACGCCATCGCGGTTTACCACACGCCGCAGCGCATCGGCGGGGAAAACCACCCACCGCCCGTCCAGGCTGCGCGTGCGCACGTTGGCAAAACTGCCCGCATAATAGGCAAGGCATTCGTCGTATGTCAGGTCAATTACTACGTCAATGCTGGGCATCAAGTCAGGGCTTTCGCCGCTATCAGGCGCACCGCAAGGCAAAATCGCCGTTACGGCACAGGGATGGAGGCCAGTGCGTTCCAGTCGTTTCGCGCGGGCCATTCAGCCAGCCACCGGGGCAGTGCCTCAGGTGGCATGGGGCGGGCAATACCATAGCCCTGCGCGAGGGTGCAGCCAAGCGCCATCAGTGCTTTGGCATGGCACAGGGTTTCAACGCCTTCGGCAAGCATGGGGTGGCGAAAGCGGTTGGCCATGTAAATGACGCTTTCGACAATAGCCATGTCGTCGCGGTCGGTGAGCATGTCGCGCACAAAACTTTGATCAATCTTGATCAGGCTGACCGGCAGCTGACGCAGATGGGTCAGCGAGGAAAAGCCGGTACCAAAATCATCAATCGCAAAGCGGATGCCCAGTGTCTGGCAGCGTCCCATGGTGTCCAGTGCCGTTTGAATATCGTGCAGCGCCGCGCTTTCCAGCACCTCCAGCTTGAGCATCGACGGCGACACACCGGGATAGCGTGCCAAAAACTCACCCAGCCGCTGGCTAAAATGCTCTGCCAGCAGGTGGGTCGGGCTGATATTGACGCTGACCGGCAGCTGTATGCCCACCTGTTGCCAACAGGCCAGCTGCTGCAGGGCGGCGTTAATTACCCATTCGCCCAGATCCACTTCCAGCCACGTAGCTTCAATCGCCGGCAGAAACGCCGCAGGAGACAACAGCCCCTGCTCGGGATGCTGCCAACGAATCAGCGCCTCAACGCCAATCACCTCACCGCTTTGCATATCCACCTGGGGCTGATAATGCAGGCGCAGCTCATCCTGCTCCCGCGCCTCGATAAAACGCTGGCGCTGTTCGTTGCGCACCTGCAGCTGACGGTCATGCTCGGGGTCAAAAATATGAAAGTTATCCCGCCCGCGCTGCTTGGCACGATACATGGCCTGATTGGCGTGGCGCAGCAGCACATCGCCCTGCGCCCCGTCCTGGGGATAAAACGTTACCCCCAGGCTTGCCGAAAGGTGCAGGCTGCGGCCTTCAATCATCAACGGCCGGCGAATGGCGGCCAGCAGACGCTGAAAGAAATCGTCATCTACCTCATGATGCAACAACAGCACGAATTCGTCGCCCCCTACCCGCGCCAGCACGTCATCGCCAAACAGCAGGTGGCTGATACGCTGTGCAAAACCCGACAACATCACGTCGCCAACGTCGCGACCAAAGACATCGTTGACCCGGCTGAAAAAGTCGATATCCAGCGTGCATACTGCCAGTGCCTGACCGCTACGGTCGGCATGGTTCATCGATTCCTGGATGAGCTGGGTAAGCAGTTGCAGGTTGGGCAACCCGGTCAGCGCATCAAAGTACACTTCACGGCTCAAGTGGCGGGCCTGTGCGGGAATGATGGATAAATCCGCCAGCACGGCGACGTGATGCGAAAGCTCCCCATGCGCATTGCGCACGCCACGCACTGACATCAATCCCGGATAAAACTCACCGTCACAATGACGATAGGTCACCCGGCTTTTGTAGTGGCCGTACTGGGTCAACTCTTCCTGCACCAATGCTGCGCTGGCGCCGCTATCCTGCGCCAGACAACTGAACGCATCAGGGGTTTTACCGTACACGTCTGCCGGCAAAAAACCGGTCAGCCGAGTAAACGCCGGATTAACGTGTGTCACGCAGTTGTGCGCATCGGTAATGATCAGCGCTTCATTGGCCTGTTCAAACACCGTCCGGGTCACCGCGTCGGCGTCTTTCGGCACCTGACACCGTAATGTCGGCTGACACATGCCTTTTGCTCCTTCACTTGCCTGCCCCTGCATACCCGGCCGGAACACGGGCCTCAAGGGTGGGAAATATTATGGTTGATATGGGTCATAACGGGCGTGTTCAAACCGCAGGCTGCCCACCAGCAAGCACTTCAGGCAGGGATCGGCAAGGCGGCAACGGCCGCATCACGTCCGCCATGCTTGGCGGTATAAAGCGCCTGATCAACGCGATTGATCAGCGTCTCGCGGGACTCGCCCGGCAGGTATTCGGCGACACCGATACTGACCGTAATGGGAGGGCCATCAAACCGGTGCTCGCGGACACAGTGTAAAATTCGCTCAGCCAGTATCCATGCGCCTTCATGGCCGGTGCCATGGAGCAAAATGGCAAACTCTTCTCCTCCCCAGCGCGCCAGCACATCGCTTGCCCGCAGACAGTCTTTTATGCACCGCGCCAGCTGCTGCAAAATGACGTCGCCCTGATCATGGCCAAAGGTATCGTTTACCCGCTTGAAATGGTCGATGTCAAACATCAGCAGGGCAAAGGGAAGCTGGTCGTGAGCGCTATCGGCCACACACCGGGCAAGCGCGGCATCGAAGGCACGGCGGTTATATACGCCGGTCAGGTGATCGCGCATGGCCTGGGTTTCCAGCTCGCGCTCCATGCGCTTGCGCTCGGCAATATCGTGAAATACAGACACAAAGTGGCGTACCTGCCCATCGGTATCAATCACGGCAGTGATCGACTGCCAGAGTGGATAAATGTCGCCGTGCTTGTTGCGGTTCCAGATTTCTCCCTGCCAGTGACCAGTCTCGCACAGCGTTTGCCACAGCCGGCGATAAAAGGCGTCATCATGCCGGCCCGACTTGAACAGCCGCGGCGTTTTACCCACCACCTCGTGGCCCTGGTAACCGGTAATATCGGTAAAGGCCTGATTCACCCGGCGAATGACCATGTCGGTATCCGTGATGAGCGTTGCCTGGCCGGTATCAAACGCCGTCGCCATCAGGCGCAACTCGTTTTCCTGCTCGCGACGCCGGGTAATGTCCTCTTTCACGGTAACGAAATTCACAATCTCGCCGTTCTCGTTTTCACCGGTGTAATGGTTTGCGCTTCCCAGTAAAGCTCACCGCTTTTACGCCGGTTCAACAATTCCCCCTGCCAAACCCTGCCTTCGCCCAGCGTCGTCCAGAGCGTGTCGTAGACGGCATCGGGCGTCATGCCTGACTGAATCAGCGCCGGCGTCTTGCCCAGCAACTCATCGCGGGCATAGCCGGTGACATCCAGAAAACGCTGATTGACAAATTCGATATGCCCTTTTGCATCGGTGATCGCCGTCGCCACGGGGCTTTGCTCCACGGCAATATAAAATTGTGCGAAGCGCTTGCCCACGTCTGCGTCGCTGCTGCTGAATGCCTGATGCAGGGATGGTTCCATCATCGCCGTCGCTCTCCTGTTGCGCCAACACCGTGTAAACAGGGTTGTAAGGGGATGATAGATAACCGTAGTTGAGTGTAAGCGTCAAACATATGGGTCAGGTCTTTTGGGCCCTGTTAGTCAACCGCGCGTTAATACAGGTCAATAACGTGGCTATCTGCCTGAATGCCTGCTTGCATTTCAGCCACGCTGCGCCTGTCCACAAACAGGCTGTTACCGGGTATTTTCTTGGCCTGATGCTTGAGCTCGGAAAGCTCCGAGGCAATATCCAGCGGCTGGCAGTCGGTACCGGGCTCCACCGGTCTGACCGCAACGGAAAGGCTGACAAAAGGTACGAAGCGCTTTTCACCCTGACGGGTTTCGATATTGAGGCCGCCGCGCTCCCGGTCGGCCTCGGCATAAAAGGACGGCGCGATGGTTTCAAAGCTGCGCAACACCTGGCGCATCGTCGGCTCCCAGTGCGAAAGCGGCAACAGCAGCATGAAATCGTCCCCGCCGATATGCCCGATGAAGCCACCGGCGCTTTCCCCCTGGGCCTGCAGCAGGCGAGCCAGCGAGACGATAACCTGATCGCCGCGGGCATAGCCGTAGCGGTCATTGAGGGCCTTGAAGCGGTCCAGATCCACGTAGACCGCGGCAAAGCCCTCGCCCCGCGCCAGGTATTCGCCAAGCGTTTCCTGTATCAGCACGTTACCCGGAAGCCCCGTCAGCGGGTTGGCGTGACGGGCCTGGCGCACCTGCACCGCCGTGATTTCGCGCAGCAGGTCGATGATGTTGCCCATGCCCAGGTAGGAGCCGTCGTTTTCCACGATCACAAAGTCTTCCTGCTCGATATCATGGCGCTCCGTCAGCTTTTGGCTCAGCGCCTCCAGCGGAAGATCGGCCCGGGCCACCAGCGGAAGATCGGCCCGGGCCACCAGCATGTGCGTATCCATCACGTCGAGCACCCGGGTGCGGGCATACAGCGAGTGGCTGAACGGGTTGGTAAACAGCGCCAGAAAGCTGCTGCGGCGCAGCACGCCGATGGGCTGCTCGTCCGCGACCACGGCCACGCAGCGCAGGCCCGACTGACGCTTGAAGCGCTCGGCAAGTTCGGGCACTGCCGCATTGGGCGATACCGCCGGCACGTGCCGGCACAGCACCCGGGCGCCCGGGGCACCGGTATGCCCGGCACACATCGCGCCGGGCAGCGGCAGCGTCAGATGGCGTGGCGGCTCGCGGCTGGGCCGGGCAAAATGAAATCCCTGCAACAGGGAAAGGCTGCGATCCAGCTCCCACAGGCACAGGTGCTCAGCGGCGGTTTCAATGCCTTCCACGATCAGCCGGCAGCCAAGGTTGCGCCCCACGCCAAGCAGAGAGCGGAGAAATTCACGCTTGGCCGGCTGCTGGTCGATCCCGGCCACGAAGTGGCGGTCAAGCTTGACGAAGTCCGGGCGCAGTTCAGCCCAGTGGCGCAGGCTGGAATGCCCGGCACCCAGATCATCCAGCGCCACCCGAAACCCCATGTCGCGGTAGTGATCAACGGCCTGGCGCATCAGCGCGTAGTCATCGATCGGCACGTGTTCGGTCAGCTCGATCACCACCCGCTCGGGAGCCAGGCCTGCCTGGCGCACATAGCCAAGGGTCAGGCCTTCACGAAAGTCACGCTCCACAATGGTCAGCGGCATGACGTTGAGAAATAAAAACCCGGGCAGTCCCAGTTCAGTAAAGCGGGTGACCGCCAGTCGCCGGCAGAGCAGGTCCAGTTCCACCAGCCTGCCGGCCTGGGTGGCCACATCAAACAGCCGCAACGGCGAATGCAGCGGCGAGGCTTTGGGGCCGCGCACCAACGCTTCATAGCCGTAGATGCCTGGCCGACTGGCATCCACAATCGGTTGAAACAGCACGTCCAGCGCCGCCTCGGCCATAATGCGTTCAAGCCAGTGGGTTTCCTGCGCCGTCATGCGCGCCTCCTGTCAGCCGGTGCCTGACCCAAGCCTGAACGCGGTTCATGACAGCGCCGTGACGCCGGAAGCTGGAATGTCTCGCGCTATCGCGGAGGAAACAGCACCTCGCCGCCGTTGGCGTCGAGCTGGCTGATCCGCTCCGGGCACCCCTGGGCGTCCAGGATGACCAGCCCTATACCGCTGGCATTCCATAGCCGCTCGCCCGCCTTGGCGCGATCGGGGTCGCGCGGGTACACGCGCAGCCGGCGGCGCTTGGTCAAAAGGTTCAGCGGCGACCAGGGAGCGTATAGCCAGCGGTTGAGCCGGTCGAACACATCGAGCAGCGTATCGGGAAAGGTGTTCTTGACCCCGCTTGAGGTAATTTGCCACAGCCGTGGCGGGCGCTGCCGGTAACGCACGACAATGTCGTAGACAAACGAGTAGTGCACGTCGCCGGATAAAATCACGTAGTTGCCCGGCGTGCGCGAGTGCCGCCAGATATGCAAAAGCGTGGCGGCAGCGCCCCGGTGCGCCATCCAGTTTTCGGCATCGACCATCAGCGGCTTGCCAAGCCAGGTAAACACCTGCTGTATGGTTTCGATCAGCTTGACGCCGAACATCGGCGTGGGCGAGACAATAATCGCCCCCGGGGCGTCGAGCAGCATCTGCTGCAGCTCCATCAGGGCTTCCCAGTCCATCAGCCCCGAGGGGCGGCCGGGCCGATCCTCGTTGCGCCAGCGCCGAGTGCGGGTATCCAGCACGATCAACGGCGGCGTGGCGGTATCGATCCGGTAGGCATAGCCCTTGAAGTCAAGCAGCTCATCAATCAGGGCATCCTGGCGCTCGGCGTCGAGCCAGCCGGATGCCCCGGCGGCGACGTCCAGCAGCGTTTGTGTCGGCCGGCCAAGCGCTGCCATGCCGTCGGGGTCGTTGCCCCACCCCTGGCACAGCGTATAGGCCATCAGGGCGTTGCCGATAATCCGCCGGGAAAAGGGGTTGGCGTAAGCGGTCTGCTCCCACCTGGCATGCAGGTTCCAGTCGTCGGTGACGTCGTGGTCATCAAAGATCATCAGCGTGGGCAGATGCGCCATCAGCCGGGCGCACTGGCCAAGGCCTGCGCCAAACTCGTCCAGCACCTCGGCTTCACGGCGGTAGCGTTCGGCGTCGTCGGCACCCAGCGCAGGCGCCTGGCACTCGGCAAGCGCCCATGCGGTGGGCGACCATACCAGACAGTACATGGCGAGCATCTCGCCCAGCGTCATCAGGTGGTTGTGGGCGTTGGCCGAGGTGAACACTGGCTTTTTGGCACCGCCGAAAAAGCCCTTGCGCAAGGCCGCATTGCTTTGCGCTGCGGGCAGCAGCGTTTCACGGTGATAATAGGTGTTATCGGCCTGGTACAGCGCCGGGCTGTCGGGCAGGGTGGCACCGCTCAGGGTTTCATCCCATAGCCCCAGCTGTTCGATCAGCGAGTGAATACGGCACAGCATGGGGCCGGCCACGTCGTCGGCGTAGATCTGATCGCCGCTCATCACAAGCCAGGCCGGGCGTCGGGCAGGATCATCGGGCTTTTCGGCCAGCCAGCCGTCGCCACGCACCAGGCCATCCGCCGTGGGGTGATGGGGCTTGCGACACGAGCCGTGCATCAGCCGGCGGTGGTGTGAAGCCACCACAACGCTGGGCGTAGCGGCATCCGCGTGGCAAAGCCAGGGCGCCCACTCGGCAATGCCGCTCTGGCTGCCGTCATCACGGCAGATGTGGACATCGTAGTCGATCAGGGTATCAGCCGGCAGCGGCTCATCCAGCGCGACATCTACCGGCATGATGAAGGCTTGCCGGCCAATCGGCAGGCACGGCTGGCCGGCAAGCGACACACGCTGCGATTTGCCCCCGCGCGGCGTGAGCGTCAAGATCAGCGTGAGCGGGCGCGACGTCACCAGCCACATGACCCAGCGGTCAGGTGACAGGCGGCGCAACAGCGGCCCGACAAGCACGTCGGGCAGCCCGGCGCCAGTATTCGGCAGCGCATCATCGGGTATAGACAAGGGCATGGCGCATCCACGGTTCGGGCACGGTGTGCAGTTCAGAGGTCATGCCCGCCACAGGCAAGCACGGGGGTGCTCCACATGACACTATCAAAGGTGACACCATCGAAAGTGACATTATCGAAGAAAGCGCTGCCTGTAACTCTTGAAGGCGTCGCTGACAGCCTGATGGCGCCGGCCCTGCGCGACCTTGCCTGGCTGCTTTACGCGCCTGACCTCATCACGCTGCCCGGCTATGCCGGCCGCCCCGACAAACAGACGCTGGGCCTTGCTGAACCGGGAGCGCAGGCCGTGTGGCTCGGGCACCATGCGGCATTTTTGCGCGAGCGCCCCTGGTACGGGCGGCGCCGTGCCCGCATGGGGCACTATCACGAAAGGTTGTGGCATTATCTGCTGGATCATGCGCCCGGTACGCGGCTGCTGGCGCGCAACGTGCGGATATACCAGCGGCGCAACACCCTGGGCGAGCTGGACATGCTCTACCGCACGCGCCGCGATCCAGCGCCGGTGCATCTGGAAGTGGCGATAAAATTTTACCTGGGGTTGCCGGACGGTCCCGGCGCAGCCACCAGCCAAAGCCGCTGGATAGGCCCCGGCGGGATCGACAGCCTCGCGCGCAAGAGTGCGCACATGGCACGCCATCAGCTGGCCTTTTCCGCCAACGCGACCGCGCGTGAAACTCTGCGCCACTGGCTGGCCCCACGTGACAGCGGCGAATCCCTGCCGCCGCTTAGCCCTCAGCTCGCCATGCCCGGCGTGCTGTTTTACCCCTGGCATACGGCTCTGCCGGCACCTGTGGGCAGCACCTCCGGGCATCATCGCGGCCTCTGGTGCCACGCCCGGGATTGGCCGGCACTTCAGGCAGAACGGGGGAAAGCTGCGCAGGCCGCATGGCTGCCCAAACCCTGCTGGCTGGCGCCGCCGCCACTGGCTGACTTCACCCGGCTTGAGCACGCGGCCAACATTGCGCTGGCAAGGCTGGCAGAATACCCCGCACCCCAGCAGCTGATGGTTTATACGCCGGAAACCCGGCGCTGCCAGCGCATCTTTATCGTGCCCGACGACTGGCCACGGCAGATTCCGCTGCCGCCCGTTCCTGACTGGCCCGACTAATCGGGCAGGCGCATGATCACCAGGTTATCCCGATGTATCAACGAGCGCGCCTCCACATAGCCCAGCAGCGCTTCGATCTGATGGCTGGGCTGGCCTGCCAGCTTGCGCGCCTCGGCGGCGCCGTAGTTGACCAGCCCCTTGGCGACCAGCGTGCCCTGCTCATCCACGCAGGCGACCATATCGCCGCGACGAAACGCCCCCTGCACCTCACGCACGCCTACCGCCAACAGGCTTGAGCCACGTTCGTGCAGCACCTTGATGGCGCCGGCATCCAGCCTCAGTGTGCCGCGCACCTGCAGCTGGCCGGCCAGCCAACGCTTGCGCGCGGCCAGCGGCGCATGCACGGGGCGCAGCAACGTGCCCAGCGCCTCACCGTCCAGCAATCGCGTCAGCACATCCGGTTGGCGGCCGCTGGCAATCACCGTCACCGCGCCGGAACGCGCGGCCAGCCGTGCCGCGCGTACTTTCGTACTCATGCCGCCGCGCCCAAGCGCCCCGCCGCCACCGGCAACCGCCGCCAGGCGCGGATCATCAGCCCGGCCTTCGGCTATCAGAGCAGCGTTGGGATCGTGGCGCGGATCCGCGTCAAAAAGCCCCTCCTGGTCAGTGAGCAGCAGCAGCGCATCGGCTTCCAGCAGGTTGGCGACCAACGCCCCCAGGGTATCGTTATCACCAAAGCGGATTTCATCGGTGACCACGGTGTCATTCTCGTTGATGACCGGCACCACGCGCATTTCCACCAACGTGCGCAGCGCCGACAGCGCGTTCAGATAGCGTTTGCGGTTGGACAGGTCATCGTGGGTCAGCAGGATTTGCGCCGTCAGGATGTCGTGGCGGGCAAAGTGCTGCTCATAGCTCTGGGTCAGGCCATTTTGCCCCACCGCCGCTGCCGCCTGCAGCTCGTGTACCTCACTGGGGCGAACCTGCCAGCCCAGCCGCAGCATGCCGGCAGCCACCGCGCCGGAGGACACCAGCACAACGTCCAGGCCGCGCCGGTGAAGCGCAGCAATCTGATCGACCCAGCGGCCGATGGCAGGCTCATCCAGCCCGCGACCGTCATTGGTCAAAAGCGAGCTGCCGATTTTCACCACCACCCGCCGCGCCCGAGAAAGGGTCTCTCGCCCGGGCTCCTGCTCATTGCTCACTGTGCTGCTCCTTGCCTGTCAGCCGGCGTGAATCGTTGCGCCACTCCCAAGCGGCTTTGTCCAAAAGCCATCTCAAGAGACTGTCTCAAGCGCCTAGGGCGCGTATTCTACCTCAACGTCGTAATCGCCATCGTCGAAGTCGTCATCATCATCATCGTTATCCCGGGGCTTGCGCTTGCGGCCAAGGCGGGCTTCGGTACGCTCTACCGATTCTTCTTCCATGCGCCGACGCACGTCCTGTTCACTGGCGTGTACGGCTTCGTCTTCATGCTCCAGGCGCTGCTGCTCGGCAAGCCAGCGATACACCGTTTGCACCATCGGCTGGGTGCCGTCCTTGCTGATGGCCGACAGACAAAACACCGGTCCTTCCCAGTCAAGCGCTTCAATAATCTCTTTGGCGCGAGCGTCGCGTTCGTCCTCGGGCAGCAGGTCAAACTTGTTGAGCACCAGCCAGCGCGGGCGCTCGGCAAGTGCCGGCGAGAACTGCTGGAGTTCGCGGACGATCGCCTTTGCAGACTCGACCGGATCGCTTTCATCAAAGGGCGCGACGTCCACCACATGCAGCAGCAGGCGGGTGCGAGTCAGGTGTTTCAAAAAGCGCAGCCCCAGCCCCGCGCCGCCCGAGGCGCCTTCAATCAGCCCGGGCACGTCGGCCATCACGAAGTGCTCGTGCAACCCCAGTTTGACCACGCCGAGGTTGGGCACCAGCGTGGTAAACGGATAGTTGGCCACCTTGGGCTTGGCCGCCGACACGGCGCGAATCAGCGTGGATTTCCCCGCGTTGGGCATACCCAAAAGCCCGACATCCGCCATGACCTTCATCTCGAAACGCAGGTTACGGCGCGTGCCTTCAGTGCCCGACGTGGTACGCCGCGGCGCACGGTTGGTGGATGACTTGAAGTGGATGTTACCCAGCCCCCGGCGGCCCCCTTCGGCCACCAGTACTACCTGGCCGATCTCGGTCACATCAGCAATCACTTCCAACGTGTCTTCATCCACCACGGTGGTGCCCACCGGCACCTTGACATGCAGGTCATCGCCGGCGCGGCCGCTCATCTGGCGGCCCATGCCGCCCTGGCCGTTTTGTGCCTTGTAGAAACGCTGAAACTTGAAATCAATCAGCGTATTCAAGGCGTCGTCGCCTATCAGGTAAACGCTGCCGCCGTGGCCACCGTCGCCACCGTCAGGCCCGCCCTTGGGCACGTATTTTTCGCGGCGAAAGCTCAGACAGCCGTTGCCGCCATTTCCCGCCTCGACAATCACCGAGGCTTCATCGAGAAACTGCATGGAAGATGCTCCTGGCCGCTCTCGCCGCCGGTTATATCAATGGATGCCGAAGCCGGCATCGTTATCGCATTTTGCGGTCTGCACCATGTCGCAACAAGTGTCCTTGTCAACAGAAAGGAGCGCAGACAAAAAAGCCCCGCCGTGGCGGGGCTTTTTTACGCAAGCGTTGTGTCGCTGCCAGGCGTTTCGCCTCAGGCAGAAACAACGCTCACGAACTTGCGGCTTTTCGGCCCTTTGGTCTCGAACTTGACCACGCCTTCGCCCAGGGCGAACAGGGTGTGATCCTTGCCGATACCCACGCCGGTGCCGGCATGGAACTTGGTGCCGCGCTGGCGCACGATGATGTTGCCCGGTGTAACCACCTGGCCACCAAAGAGTTTCACGCCAAGGCGTTTGGATTCACTGTCGCGACCGTTACGCGTGGAGCCGGCTGCTTTCTTATGTGCCATGGATCAAATCCTCCTTAAGGGAATGTCACCGCTTACGCGGAAATTCCGGTGATTTTGACTTCGGTGTACCACTGGCGATGGCCCTGACGGGTCATGCTGTGCTTACGGCGACGGAACTTGATGATCTTGATTTTATCACCGCGACCGTGATCGACAATTTCTGCCGCCACTTTGGCGCCGCCAACCAGCGGCGCACCAACTTGCACGTCGTCGCCGTCGGCAACCAGCAGCACTTCGTCAAACTCGATGGTTTCGCCGGTGGGGATTTCCAGCTTTTCGAGCTTCAGCGTCTGGCCTTCCTGAACGCGGTACTGTTTGCCACCGCTTTTGATTACTGCGTACATGTGTCTCTCCGGAACGGATCATGATGGCGGCGCGCCCTTGGGCACGGCCGCCGCGCTCATCGCGCCTGGCTCTTGTTCGATACGCGCTCAATCGACCTGCGGCGAGTGGCGCCCCTTTCGGCAGCCATCTGACAGGGAGCATGACAAGCGGGTCGCGTATTATAGCGATGCCCGCGGGGGAGCACAACCATTGCGCAAAATCAACCGGACACCCCCGGGCCTTCGCCCGGCACCACCCGATTGCCGCCTTGACGCTCCACCACCGCCCCCATAGCATGAGCGGCACATGCTTCGGCCCCCGGCGTCCGCGTTTGGCGCGTACGCCCGCCTTCACCTGCCGCGATGAATGGAATCCATGACCACCGATACCCCCGTTGCCACGCCTGCCAGTTCATCCCCGCTGCACGCCGCGGTGGCCGACGACTTTGCTGCGGTCAACCGCACCATCGCCGAACAGCTCAGCTCCAAAGTGCCGCTGGTCGAAGCCATCAGCGGCTATATCGTCAAAAGCGGCGGCAAGCGCCTGCGCCCGCTGCTGGTATTGCTGGCGGCGCGCGCGCTGGGGTACGGCAGTGAACAGCACGGGGGCGACAAGCACATCACCCTGGCCACGCTGATCGAGTTCATGCACACCTCGACGCTTTTGCACGATGACGTGGTGGATGAGTCCAGCCTGCGCCGGGGCAAACAAACCGCCAACGATGCCTGGGGCAACGCGCCCTCGGTGCTGGTAGGCGATTTTCTCTACTCGCGCTCGTTCCAGATGATGGTCGACGTGGGCTCGATGCGTATCATGGCAATTTTGTCGGCGGCCACCTGCATCATCGCCGAAGGCGAGGTGCAGCAGCTGACCAACATCGGCAACCCATCCATCAGCGAAGACGACTACTTCGCTACCATTCAGGGCAAAACCGCCCAGCTGTTTGAAGCCGCCTCGCAAAGCGGCGCGGTGATTGCCGAGGCCACGCCCGAACAGGAACAGGCGCTCAAACTCTACGGCCGCTATCTTGGCCTGGCCTTTCAACTGGTGGATGACCTGCTCGACTATCAGGGCGACGCGGCAGCCATGGGCAAAAACGTCGGTGATGACCTGGCCGAAGGCAAGCCCACCCTGCCGCTTTTGCGCGCCATGGAAAAAGGCACGCCCGAGCAGGCCAAACTGATCCGCCAGGCCATTCGCAAGGGCGGACTCGACCAGCTTGATGCCGTGCTCGAGATCGTACGCACCACCGGGGCGCTGGACTACACCCGCGCACGCGCCGAAGAAATGGCCGCCAAAGCCCTCGCCCAGCTTGAGGTGCTGCCGCCCAGCGAATTCCGCGACACCATGGAGCACCTCGCCCATGCCGCGGTCGAACGCCAGACCTGAAGGCGCGAAAGCGCAAAAGAAGGCTTGAAAGTTGGCCTTCAACGGCGTAGTATCCTCCACCGTTGAAGGCCAACATGGCTTACAACGCTTCGGAATATAGCTCAGCTTGGTAGAGCGCTGCCTTCGGGAGGCAGAGGTCGTAGGTTCGAATCCTGCTATTCCGACCAAACATGATAAAAAGGGCTTACGTTAACGCGTAAGCCCTTTTTTTGGGCTCTTCGCCGTTGAGTGTGGAATTCTCCACCTGAGCTGGGCCAAAATATGGC
>NZ_JAKDUR010000079.1 GCF_030457605.1 Halomonas sp. | reverse complement strand
ATGTTGGAAGTGGCCATGCAGCACGACCAGCCCAGCGCGGCAGTCAAAGTGTATCTGGATACCGGGCAGGGCATGAGCGAGGCGCAAAGCGTTTACCTGCCGCTAAAAGCCGGCCGGGTAAGCAAGCGGCTGTTTTACGTGCCCGGGCGGCTGAAGGCGTTGCGTCTGGACCCGATGGAACAGGAGGGCCGCTTTACTCTGCATCAGCTGCGTATTGCCTGGCTTACCCCGTGGTTTGCGCGCGAGCGGCTGGCCCAGCGGCTGGCCAACATGCACCACGAATACCGCCACGTGAACAAGGCCGAGGTGGTCTCGGTATTAAAGCAGCGCGCCGCCGAGGAACAGAGCTGCTGGCGAGCGCTGGCGCTTGCGCACTACGATGCGACGTTTGAGCGGCGCAGCTGCCAGCAAAGCTACCCCGAATGGCTGAAAAAGCGTCGGCGGCTCTCACCAAAGCACGTGCAGCGAGTAATTGCCCGACTGCGCCAGCGGCCAGTTTTTTCCATCGTGCTGCCGGTCTACAACTCGCGCCTCGAATGGCTGCGCGATTGCCTGGATTCTGTGCTGGAGCAGCACTACCCGTACTGGCAGCTGTGTATTGCCGATGATGCATCCACCGACCCCGAAGTGCACAAGGTGTTGGCCGAATATGCCGCGCGTGATGCACGTATTAAGGTGGCATACCGTAAACACAACGGCCATATTTGTGCCGCCAGCAATACCGCGCTTGAGATGGCCGAAGGCGAATACATCGCCCTGTTGGATCACGATGACAGGCTTTCGCCCTATGCGCTGTTCCACGTGGCGGAAGCGTCGCACCGCCACCCCGAGGCGGGGCTTCTATACAGCGATGAAGACAAGCTCAGCGAACACGGCGAGCGCTTTGACCCGCATTTCAAGCCGCAATGGAATCCTGACCTGCTGCTTTCGCAGAATTATGTTTCGCATCTGGGGGTTTACCGCACGGTACTGGTGCGCGAGGTGGGCGGCTTTCGCACAGGCTTTGAAGGCAGCCAGGATCATGACCTGGCGTTGCGTATAAGCGAGCGGCTAATGCCCGAACAGATTGTGCACATTCCCCATGTGTTGTATCACTGGCGAGCAGTAGAAGGCTCTACGGCGCTGGGCAGCGAGGAAAAAGACTATACCGATAGGGCCGGTCTTGCCGCCGTGCGCGAGCACGTGACGAAACGTGTTCCACAGGCTCTGGTCATGCCCGGGCTTTATCCTAATACGTATCGCGTGCGCTGGCCTATGCCGAACCCAGTGCCGTTGGTTAGCCTGCTGGTGCCTACCCGCGACGGTGTGGATGTTCTCAAACCGTGCGTCGATGCGATTCTTGAGCGCACGGACTACCCTAATCTTGAGCTGCTGATCCTTGATAACCAGAGTACCTGCACGGCCACGCTGGACTATATGCGCGACGTCTCGAATCGTGATGCGCGAGTGCGGGTGCTGCGCTGGAACGAACCGTTCAACTACTCTGCGATTAACAACTACGGTGCGCTGTACGCCAGAGGCGAGATACTCGGGCTGGTGAATAACGATATCGAGCCAATCAATAGCGACTGGCTGGATGAGATGGTGCGTCAGGCGTGCCGCCCCGAGATTGGCTGCGTGGGTGCCAAGCTTTACTACCCCAACGACACGATCCAGCATGCCGGGGTGATACTGGGCATCGGCGGCGTCGCCGGGCATGCGCATAAGTATTTCGCGCGTGGCGCACACGGATATTTTACCCGTTTGCACCTGACGCATAATCTGTCTGCCGTGACCGGTGCCTGCCTGTTGGTGCGCAAAAGTGTATTCGAAGAAGTCGGCGGCCTGAATGAAGAGCACTTGGCTATCGCCTTCAACGACGTCGACCTGTGCCTGAAGGTGCGCGAGGTCGGTTACCGTAATCTTTGGACGCCCTACGCCGAGCTGTACCACCACGAGTCGGTATCGCGCGGCGCCGATGACAATGCCGTTAAGCGCGCGCGAGCCAATGCCGAAGCGCACTTTATGCGGGAGACGTGGGGCAAGCAGCTGGATAACGATCCGGCCTACAACCCCAATCTTACGCTGGTGCACGAGGACTTTTCGTTGCGCTGAGGCGTAAAAGAGATAAAAGGGTACAGAATGCTTGCTGAGCTCAATGCGTCCCATCTGGAGCACTTGGTGATTGGTGGCGGCATTCAGCTGCTGCTATGGCCATTCTTTGGCCGCTGGGCGGCGGGAGGCATGGCGGTAGCGGTGTTTTTGGGCCGCGAGATCGCTCAGCATGAATACAAGGGTGGTGGTGGAAACGTTGTCTCCTGGTATTACGGTATGCTGAACCACTGGACTGCTGACTCGTTGTTGGATGTGGCGACTCCGCTAGCCGGGTGCTTGCTGGTGGCCGTGGCGGTTTCAGCGTGGCAGCGCGGGAAATAAACAGGAACAATCGAGAGACGCGGTGAATAGAGAACGCTGGCTATTGTTAAGCGACGGGGCACGGCCGACTGAGGATATTTACTTCCTTGAGTCGGTCGTGCCCTTTTTGCGTTCTGCGGGGCACGATGCAGGGCGGCTGGATGTGCGCGGCTGGCGCTGGCGCTTTGCGCGCTGGGTGCTGGTGCGCCAGCCCGGGGCCAACCTGGTGCTGTGTCGCACGTTGCCGGCGCGCGTCTTGAGCTGGCTTGAGCGTTACCGCGAGGCGTTTGGCCGGGTGGTGTACATCATCGACGATGACCTGGCCGCCGCTGCCGAGGATACTACGTTGCCCCCGGCGTACCGGGCGCGCATGGCTCGAGCGGCGGAACAGCAGCCGCGGTTGCTGGCGCTGGCGGACGAAGTGCAGGTCGCTAGTCCTCAGCTGGCCAGGCGTCTGCAGCACGATAACGTAACGGTCACGCCGCCACCGATGATTGCCCCGCGGCCGGGGCTTGAGCACTTTGCCCGCAAGCCCTCGGCGGAAGAGCCGTGGCGCCTTGGTTTTTACGGCACTCGGGCGCACCTGGCGGATCTGGAACGCATTGCCCCGGTGCTTGAGGCCATCCAGCGCAAACGCGACGACACTACTCTTGAGCTGATGCTGGGCGAACACGCTCCGGCTGCCTTGGCTTGCCTGCCGCGTACGAACTGCCCGCCCCCCCTGGGCTGGCAAAAGTTTCGGCGCTATCAGGCTCGGCAGCGGGTGCATATTGGCCTGGCGCCGCTGTGCGATACCCCGTTTAACCGCGGCAAGTCGTTTATCAAATTTCTGGATATCGCCGCCATGGGCGGAGTGGGCGTCTACGCAAATTGCGCGCCCTATACCGAGGTGGTGGAGCATGGCGTCAACGGCCTGCTGGCCAAGGATGACCCTGCCGACTGGCAGCGCTGCATTGAATGGCTGCTGGATCATCCTGCCCGGGCGCGCAGCATGGCGGCCCGGGCATCAGCCGATGCCAGGGCGCGCGAGGCTTAAAACGGAAACACCAGCGGCGTGAGCGCTAATACGCTGGCGGAGTAGGTGGCGCTGACGGGCAGGCCGATTTTGAGGAAATCGGTGATGCGATAGCGCCCGGGCGAGTACACCATCAGGTGGGTTTGGTAGCCGAACGGGATTAAAAAGCAGGCGCTGGCACCGTAGGCAACGGCCATGACGAACGGCAGCGGGTCGGCGCCGAAGGCCTGCGCGGTACTCCAGGCGATGGGAAAGGCCAGCGCGGCGGCGGCGTTGTTCGTGACGGTTTCGGTTAGCAGCAGCGTCAAGAAATAGCAGCCGGCAAATGCCGCATAGACACCGTAGCCGCTGAACAGATGCTGCATGCCCTGTGCCAGCAGCGCGGCGGCGCCGGAGTTTTCCAGCGCCTGGGCAATGGCCAGCGCCGAGCCGATAATCAGCCAAAGCTCAAACGGAAAGCGCCGACGCAGTTCGGCCACGGTGACGATATGGCCGAATAGCAGCCCTGCCATGAGGATAATAAGCCCGTGAAACAGCGGTAAAACACCGACGCTGGCCAGCGCAATTACGCCCATGAAACCGCCAAGTGTGGAAAGGCTTTGCCGCGGGCTGAGCTGCGGGCGGGTAAAACTGCCGCTGAGCAGGTGGAAGTTGCGATCCAGGTTGCGGTGCTGGCGAAAGTCAGCGCTCACGGCAAGCAGCAGGCAGTCGCCCACGCGCAGCGGAATTTGCCCCAGCTGCCCCTCAAGGCGTCTTTCTCCGCGGCGAATCCCCACCACGCCGGCGCTGAACATGCTACGAAAATCCACCCCTTGCAGCGTTTGCCCCGGCAGTTCCGACTGATGTGAAATCACCACTTCGACCAGATTAGTGGCCAGCACGTTGTCGGCCTTGAGGCCAAAGAGCGTGAGTCCGGGAAAGCGTTGCAGCGCCTGTACCTTGTTGACCTCGCCGGTAAAGACCAGCGTATCGCCGGCTTCCAGTAGCTCATCGGGCGCGACCGGACTAAGCAGCCGGCCATCGCGCTCGACTTCCAGCAGGTACAGCCCGTCAAGGCTACGCAGGCCGTTAGCTTCGATGCTTTTGCCGACCAGCGGGGAGTCCGGATCAAGCCCCGCGGCAAGAAAATACGCCAGCCGGTCACGGGTATTTTCGGCTTGGTGGTGGGGTAGCGCATGGGCGCGCCAGAGCAGCACCGCGAGCGTAATCAGCGCGACGGGCACGCCCACCAGGGCGAACTCGAACATGCCGAGCTCGTGGCCGCTGGCGTTCAGGTAAAACGAGTTGACCACCAGGTTGGTGGACGTGCCGACCAGCGTAGTCACCCCGCCCAACACCGAGGCGTAAGACAGCGGAATCAGCAGGCGCGACGGGGCAATGCGGCGCTGGCGCGAGATAGCGCCCAAAAAGGCGGAGACCACCGCGGTATTGTTGAGAAACGCCGAGAGCAGCGCACTGGTGCCCATCAGCTTGGCGGTGGCCAGGCGTGGGCCGCCGTTAAGCAAGCGCTGTGATAGCCAGTCGAGCAGCGGCGAGCGTTCCAGCGCGATAGAAACCAAAAGCAGCAGCAGCAGCGTTGCCAGTGCGGGGTTGGTGTACTGGAGCAACAGCGTCGGCGTATCCACCAGGCCGGTTAACAGGTAACACCCCGCCAGGCCGGTAAAAGCGGTGGCAGGCTTGATGCGCCCGCTTACCAGTAGGGCAATAAACGCGCACAGTGAAATCAAAACAGCCCAGGCAGGCATAGACATATCCATTGAGGTAAAACAGCTGACTTGTCGAATTTTACGCAAGCTTTTATGATGGTGTCTAATACTCGCTATAGATAGTCTTATGTTTTTATTTTTATCAATTAAAAACAAATGATTAGGTGATAATTGAGCAATAAACATTTTTCGCCTGAATCTCTCAGCGAGCGCCGTTTACACGCCGTCCGACTGCGTCTGGATGGTTTGACCGTGGTAGAGGTTGCCCAGCGCACGGGGCTTTCTGCGCCGACGGTTTCTGCCGCGTGGAAAGCGTTTCGCGAGGGCGGCTGGGCCGCGGTGCCGCTACGCGAGCGGGGGCGCCATAAGGGGCAGGCAACCAGCGTGACGCCGGCGGTGCAGCAGGCGCTTTGGCATCTTTTGCATCAGCCGCCGCCGGCAGGTGAGCCGGGGTGGACCAGCGCGGCGTTGGCCGAACAGGCCGGGGGTGCGCTGGGCGCCACGCTGACGCAGCGCAGCGTGGAACACTGGTGGCAAGAGCAGGGGCTGAAAACGCAGCCCTGGCCGCTTGAGGCATGGGCCGGGGACCGCTCGCTGCGCGGGCGCTGGTATCGCCAGGCCATTCAGCCCCTGTGGCGCCGGCTGCCGCGCGCCTCACAGCGCTGGCAGGGCGGCGCCCGCTGCGCGTATCC
>NZ_JAKDUR010000078.1 GCF_030457605.1 Halomonas sp. | reverse complement strand
GGCTGAGGGTAAGGTTGGGCTACTGGCAGATCGCCCGACAATCGTGTTGATCAGCTCTGGCGGCATGCTCCAGGAGAGCGGCTCGCAACCCGATTTTGTCACGTCCTACCTCAAGCTCATTCTCGGCACCATCGGTATTCATGATCTTCATTTCGTGTATTTACAAGGGCTGGCATTGGGTGACGCTGCCATTGCAATGGCATGGCAACAGGCGCACATCGATTTGGCGGCCGCTGGTCTGCTGACGGTCGCCAATTAATTATCGGCAGTGATGGGGCAAGAGGCCGGCCAAATGCCGGTATCCTTCTGTCAGGGCCTGGTTCGAGAGATTGGTCACGCCCAACAGTAACCCTTTGCTAGCTGCGCTGTCTGTTGCATACCATGGCGAAAGTGGTGCTGGTGCCAGGCCAAAGTGCTGTGCTGCATCAGCGATATGAACATCGTCAACATCGTCAGGTAGATGGACCAGCAGGGACAAGCCGGCCACGTTATGCACAGCAGCCGATTCTTCCATCAGCTCAAGTAACGCATCTCTGCGTTGTGCATACAAACGCTTCATTCGTCGAATGTGACGCAAATAATGGCCATCTCGCAAGAACTCCGCTACGGCCAACTGGCCAGGTAACGCAGAGGCTGGCGACAATGCCGCAACGGTATCTCCGGCGAGCTCTGCCAATGCTGCCGGCAACACCATGAAACCGAGCCGCAATCTCGGGCTAATGGTTTTACTGAAGGTCCCGATATGCAGCACTCTGCCGTCATGATCCAGCGAAGCCAGTGCCGGTGTCGCCCGGCCACTGAGTTGCAGCTCGCTGAGATAATCGTCTTCGATAATCCAGCCAGCATTCTCGCGTGCCCAGGTCAAAAGAGCCCGGCGACGATCCAGTGACAGCTGCATCCCTAGCGGTGCTTGCTGACTGGCTGTGACTATCGCCAGGCGAGCCTCTGCTGCGCGAGAGATGCCTTGCTCGATACGCATGCCCTGGCTGTCCACGGAAATGGGCACAGGGGTATAGCCTGCCAAAGATATAGCGTATCGCGTCAGCGGATATCCCGGGTCTTCAATCCACACCTGGTGCGCTTCCAGCGGCAGCAAGTGTAGTGCCAGTCCCAACGCACCGGCATAGCCGTTAGTGATGACAATTTGATCCGCAGAGCAAACCAGGCCGCGTGCCACGGCCAGATAGGCCGCAATTTCCTTGCGTAATGCCAGCTCTCCGCGTGGGTCGGGATAACGTAATGGCTCGGCCACTGCCTGGCGGGAACAGCGCAGCATGATGCGAGACCAAAGTTTGAAGGGAAAAGCGTCCTGTGCAGGCACACCCACTTGAAAAGGTCTAGGGGCACTATCCAGATCCTGATAGAGACTGGGCAGCGGCAGGCGTGCGGCCCTCTCGGTCACGTTGGGTGTTGCCGGCAGTATGGAGGCAACAAAGGTGCCGGCGGCACCTTTCGAAATGATCAGCTGGTCATCATTCAGCCGGTCATAAGCCGCTTTAACAGTGCCCCGCGAAACACCCAACTGGACTGCCAGATCACGCCACGAAGGAAGTCGTGCACCCTCGTACAAATGCCCCCGCCGAATGGCATCCGCGATATTCATGCGTATCTGCTCAACCAGCGACTGTTTCTTTTGAAGATCAAGTGAGAAACGAAGCTTATTCATTTGCTGATGGTACATAAAACACCGTCACTCTTGGTTCTTTTTATTGAACCATAGCGTATTTGACAATCTCTACCTATCGTACCCGCCTTGGTCTGGCGCTTTGTGCCAGGCTAAAACGTTTTTCCAGCAGGATGAGATCAATGCAGATACAGCAAGCCCGATTTTCAGTTGTCATGCTGTGCGTCATGTTACTCGGCTACATGGGCCCGGTGCATGCCGTCGAAAACGACGAGCCACAAGAAACCGATCAGAGCGAAAAAGCCTACGATCAGGCAGCCGATGGTGAACGACGAGCCAAGGTTGCGGGGGAGTCGCTGATTGGTCAGCCCGGCCCCGATATGAGCATTACCACGCTGGATGGCGACACTATTGAGCTTGGCAAGCTATATGGTAAAAAGCCGGTATATATCAAGTTCTGGGCCACCTGGTGTGTACCCTGTCGTCAGCAGATGCCGGGCTTCCAGAAGTTTCAGGAAGAGCACGGCGATGACATTCAGGTTATCGCCGTAAACACAGGTTATGCCGATACAGCTGAAGCGGCACGCGCTTACCGCGAGGAGATGGGGCTGACCATGCCCATCACGGTAGATGATGGCGCGTTGGCCAAAGCGCTGAATCTGCGCGTTACACCACAGCATGTGCTGATTGATCGCCAAGGCCACATTGCTTACATCGGCCATCGTGATGACAAGGCACTGGATGAGGCGCTAAAAGCGCTTCTCGAGTCTGATGAGCAGGATGATACAGCCGACCGTGGTGCTGAGGTAGAAGACGTTGATGCCAGCGTTTTAACAGTAGGCGATACGATTACCAATATGTCTGTTACCACGCGGGATGAAAAAATGATTGATCTGTCCCGTGCTGGCGCAGACCAACCTGTGGGTATGGTGTTTTTTGCCACCTGGTGCGAGTCCTATCTTGCCGAAAGTAAGCCGGAAACTGCTGTTGCCTGCCGGCGCGTGCGCAATACTGTCAACCAGCTTAGCAAGGATGGTGATATGCAGTGGGTTGGTATCATTTCCGGTCTCTGGACCAAAGAGTCCGATGTCGAGCGCTATCTTGCCGATACACCAACGGATATTCCCGTGATGCTTGATGCGCAGGGCGAGCTGCACCGCACTTTCGGCATTCAACAAATACCTGCGGTTGTGCTGATCAGTGCTAACGGCAAGGTAGTAGAAAAGCTTGGGCCACAGAATAATACCCTGGCCGAAGCCGTCGAACGTATCAGCCAATAAACGATACCATTCCGCACCGATGCCGGTGCGGCACACCTTCTGCTGGAGCAGCCCGCCCCGAGCGGGCTGAGACCCGATGCCGACGTTTCTCTACCGCTGCCTTGTCCTCTATTGTCTGTCTTTTATGCTGCTCCCCCAGGTCGTCGCGGCCCAGGGGCTTCCCGGGGCCTCGGGCGAGGTGCTGATCAAGAGCGCCCTGGTAGCCGAAACGGAGCGACCCGCCGCGGGCGCATCCAGCACGATAGCCGTCGTCATGGAGCCGCAGTCAGGCTGGCACGGATATTGGAAACAGCCGGGCAGTATTGGCCTCCCACCGCAATTCAGCTGGCAATTGCCGGAAGGTGTCAGCGTGGGCAAACCGGCCTACCCGGTGCCGCAGACGCTAATGACCGGCGACCTGATGAACCATGTTTACGAACATCCTTATGCGCTATTGCTGCCCCTTGAGATAGATGCCTCGGTGCCTCAGGGAGCGACGCTGCCAATCACCGTTGATCTCAAGTATCTAGCCTGCCGCGCTGATGCCTGTGTTCCCGAAAAAGCCTCGCTTTCCACCACGCTGACCGTCGGTAAGGGCAGGATTACCTCCGAGCGAAAGGCGCGCTTCGATGAATGGCGACGTGATCTGCCGAGGCCGCTAGGCTCACCAGCCAGCTTTGTGGTGGAAGATGATTCACGGCTGCGCTTGAGCATTCCTCTGCCTGACAGCGTGAAACTGAATCATCCGCACGTATTTGTTGCGACCGACAACATCGTGGATCCCGCGTCTGAACAGGTTTTCAGCCGTGAAGACGATACACTGATTATTGAAACCCGGTTGTCCAGCACATTCCCGTCAGAACGCCAACCGGAAAATATCGAGGCGCTACTGGCGTTGGGAAACGGCATTGGCCTGGCATTAAATGGTCGCCATGGTGGCGCATCAGCGACGAACGAAAATGGCTTACAGAGCCCACCAGCTGCCGAAAACAGCAGCACGGCTGTGCTATTGACGGCGTTTCTCGGTGCCATATTGGGTGGTGTTTTGCTCAATATCATGCCCTGTGTTTTCCCGATTCTCAGTCTTAAGGTACTTGGTCTCGCACGCTTGTCCGGCGGCAAGCGCGCCGCCCGGCGTGAGGCCATGTCCTACACGGCCGGCGTCGTGAGTGTTTGCCTGCTGTTGGGCGCAGTCATCCTGATTCTGCGCGCAGTTGGCACGCAGGTTGGCTGGGCGTTTCAGCTGCAGGATCCGCGCATCATCGTGATGCTTACCTTACTGACCACGGCTATCGGATTAAATCTGGCGGGATTGTTTGAGCTGGGTTCCATCAATGCGGGAGGCAGGCTGGCGGAAAAGCGCGGCGTGGTTGGCGCGTTCTGGACCGGAGTCCTTGCGGCTTTCGTCGCCACGCCCTGTTCCGGACCTTTCATGGCTACAGCGCTCGGCGCAGCGCTGGTGCTTCCCGCGCTTGCTGCGTTGACCGTTTTTGCAGGGCTCGGCCTGGGCATTGCGCTGCCGTTTCTGGTGCTCGGCTTTATTCCCGCGCTCAGTCGTCGTCTGCCTCGTCCGGGGCCGTGGATGGAAGGATTCCGGCATATCATGGCCATTCCCATGTTTGTGACCGCCCTTGCTCTGGTTTGGGTGCTAGGCCGTCAACTCAGTAATAATGGACTGATTGCAAGCCTCGCACTAGTCATATTACTGGCGGTGGGGCTTTGGTTTACCGGATTGCGCCAACGCAGCGGCAAATGGTTAAGCTGGCTTCCGGCAGGGGTGGCCGGTGTATTTGTGCTGGCGGGTAGTGTCTGGATTCCCGGCTCTTTTGAGCAGCACGAGAGGACCGTCAACGTGGGCGAAAACACAGCTGAAACAAGTGAACTTGTCTTCGATGAGGAGCGCTTGGCTACATTGCGGCAACAGGAAAAACCTGTTTTTGTCTATTTGTCCGCAGACTGGTGCATCACGTGTCAGATCAATGAACAGCGGGCCATTGGTATTCCCGAAACGCAGCAGGCATTTGAGCAGGCGGGCGTGATCACAATGAAGGGCGACTGGACCAATGGCAATTCAGCCATTACGGCCTTTCTGCAAAAACACGGTCGTTCAGGTGTGCCGCTTTATCTGTGGTATGCACCAGGTGAAAAAAAGCCGGAGATACTGCCACAGATTCTTGCGTCTGATACGTTGCCGGCGCTCGCCCGTCAAGCACATTGACTCGCACCTTGAAGGAAAGCGGACCGGGACTCTACACCTATAGTGCAAGACGGCAGGGGTTCCCTGTGCCGCGCATATCCTCTAGCTTGGCTCCTGTGATTATACAAAAATAATGCTTATGGCCGTTTAGCTGGTGGAAATTGCTTTTTCCTTTGGCTATTCCGCCAATCCCGACCTGACCTTATAACCACAATAGACAAGGATGGATGGCATGGCAGAAACAACTCCAACGCCCGGGCAGGCCGAGCAGCCGCCCGTGGCTTCCCTGTCGTTTCGTTTCGGTGCGTTCGGCGCCGCCGTTCCGCTGGTATTTTTCGTTATCTGGGCGATAACCACCAGTATTCTGGGGCTGTCGTCTGAAATCGGCCTGGTAATGGGCGCGCTGTTCGGCATTATTCTGGGGCTGTTCTGCTGCGCCAGTCGTTGGTCGGACTATGCCAACGGGCTGTTTGAAGGCATGACCCAGCCCGTGGGCGTAGTGGCCATCGTCGCCTGGTTTTTTGCCGGCATGTTCGCCCAGGTGCTGCAGGTGGGCGGGCTGGTCGAGGGCCTGGTGTGGCTCGGCGGCGTGTCCGATGTGACCGGCGGGCTGTTTGTGGCGATGACCTTCGTGCTGGCGGGGATTTTCTCTACCGCCGTGGGTACCGGCTACGGCACCACGGTGGCCTTTTGCACCCTGATGTACCCCGCCGGCGTGGCCGTGGGCAGCGACCCGACCATGCTGTTTGCCGCGATTCTTTCCGGGGCGATTTTCG
>NZ_JAKDUR010000077.1 GCF_030457605.1 Halomonas sp. | reverse complement strand
ATAAAAAACACCAGCGTAACGAGTACCTGGGGCGCCAGCAGCACATACGGCAGACAGCGCCCGGGGTACGTCATGCGTTTGGTTTGCATGGGGATCAGGAGTTGGCGTCTTCAAAATCGCGCAGCAGCTGATTGCCCCGGCGGACTGCAGCATCGGTGGCTTCTTCGCCGGTCTTATCTCCGGTCATGACGGCTTCCATTTCTTCGGAGATGATGTCGCGAATCTGCACGAAGTTGCCAAAGCGCAGCCCCTTGGAATTTTCCGTTGGCGGGTTGAGCGTCATCTGCTCAAGCGCAATCGCAGCGCCGGGGTTGTCTTCGTAAAAGCCCTGCTCCTTGCTCAGTTCCCAGGCCTTTTGGGTAATCGGCAGGTAGCCGGTTTTCTGGTGCCATTCGGCCTGCACTTCGGGCTGAGAGAGGTAGTCGAAGAAAGCCGCGACGGCTTCGTATTCTTCGGCCGTATGGCCGCGCAGTGCCCAAAGCGTGGCGCCGCCGATAATCGCGTTTTGCGGAGCGCCTTCCACGTCTGCGTAATAGGGCTGCATGCCGTAGCCGACATCAAAGCTGGCGTTTTCAAGCACATCAGCCCGGGAGGCCGAGGAGCCGAAGAACATCGCACACTGCTGGGCGTAAAACATGGGCTCGGAATCCGGCCCGTCATCGGGGCCGCCCCAACGGAACACGTCGCTGCCCTGCCAGGTTTTCAGGTTGTTCCAATGGCGCGCGACCAGTTCATTGTTGAACGTCAGCTCGGCATCCAGCCCGCCGAAGCCGTTTTGCTTTGTGCCCAACGGCGAGTCATGCATGGCAGAGAAGTTTTCCAGCATGACCCAGCTTGGCCAGGAGGTGGTAAAGCCGCATTCGGCGGCACCCGAGTTGGTGATTTGCGTCGCGGCTTTGGCCAGTTCCTGCCAGGTAGCGGGCGGCTTGTCCGGATCCAGGCCGGCTTCCTTGAATACGTCACGGTTGTAATAAAGGATAGGCGTGGACGAGTTGAACGGAAACGACAGCATGTTGCCCCGGGTATCGGTGTAATAGCCGACGACTGCGGGCAGAAAGGCGTCTTTGTCAAAGGGCTGGCCGTGATCCTCCATGAGTTCATAAGCCGGATACACGGCGCCTTCAGCGCTCATCATGGTGCCGGTGCCTACCTCGAAAACCTGCAGGATATGGGGCTGCTCGCCGGCGCGGAACGCGGCGATGGCCCCGGTCATGGTTTCGCTGTAGTTGCCGCGAAAGCTGGGATTGACGCGGTAGTCATCCTGAGACTGGTTAAAGTCCTCGGTCATGTCTTCAAGAATTGTGCCCAGCTGGCCACCCATGGCGTGCCACCACTGAATCTCGGTGACGGCCTGCGCCGGCAGGCTGGTGCAGGCAATGGCGATGCCGGCGGTAACGGCATGAAGCGAAAAGCGGGACATGGTGGCTCCTGTTTTCTGGCGTTCGGGGCGTTGGTGGTTTTTCTTGTGTGACTGACTGTGTACGGCGAACAGTAAGCAGTGTAGATGACGTTTTAGTGAAAGCGAGCACGGTATCGGCGACACTCTCCGTAGGCGTGTTTACGCGCCAATGATAGGCTTTGCCAAAGGCTTGGGGCGCACGGGCAAGTGCCGCCGCGTAACACAACCATTAAAGGGCAGAGGTGAGCCATGATGCAGGCAGTGGCGTTGCTTGAGGATCTTGTCGCGTTTGATACCACGTCGCACCGCTCCAATCTGGCGTTGATCGAATATGTCGAGGCGTATCTGGCGCGCCACGGCGTGACCACCGAGCGGATCATGAGCCCGTGTGGCAACAAGGCCAACCTGATGGCCCGCATCGGTCCGGAAGCGCCGGGCGGTGTGGTGCTTTCCGGGCATACCGACGTGGTGCCGGTTGACGGCCAGCCGTGGTCGAGTGAGCCATTCACCCTGCGCGACGGCGGCGATGGCCGGCTTTACGGGCGTGGAAGCTGTGACATGAAAGGCTTTATTGCCTGTGTGCTGGCCCAGGTGCCCGAGTGGGTGGGCGCATCGCTTGAGCGCCCGATCTATCTGGCGTTTTCCTACGATGAGGAAATCGGCTGCGTGGGTGCGCCGGCGCTGATTAAGCATTTTATGCAGCGTTATCGTCACGCCGCCAGCGCCCACGTCATTGTCGGCGAACCCACCGACATGCAGCCGGTGGTAGCGCAAAAGGGCGCGACCAACCTGCGCACCACGATTACCGGGCGCGAGGCGCACAGCAGCCAGGTTGATCAGGGTGTCTCGGCGATCCACATTGGCGCAAGGCTGGTGACTTTTATTGAAGACACCATGGCTGAACTGGTGGCAGAAGGCCGCGTGGATGCGGCCTTTAACGTGGCGCACTCAAGCCTGCATGTAGGCAGGATCCACGGCGGCACCGCGATCAATATTACCGCCCGGGAGTGCGAGTTCGAGTGGGAAATCCGCCACTTGCCAAGTGATACCTTTGAGGCGCTTTATGCCCGCTTTGAGGCGCGCTGCGACGCACTGATCCGTGAGCAGAGCGATGCGGGCAAGGCGCTGGAAATCGTCACCCGGCCGCTTAACGTTACCGTGCCGGGGCTTGCCGACCGTGATAACCAGCGGGTGCTGCGCCTGGCCGAGGCCAATTTGCCCGGGCCGTGCTGCCGTCGTGCCGTGGCTTACGCCACCGAAGCCGGGCAGTTTCAGGGCGCGGGGCTTGAAACGCTCATTCTGGGGCCGGGCAGCATTGCCCAGGCGCACCAGCCCGATGAGTTTATCGAGCGGGCCCAACTTGACGCCTGTTCCACCTTTCTTGCCCGCATGGGGCAGGCGCTGGCCGAACCGGTGGGCAGCGTTTCCGGTGAGAGCAAACCGTGAGCGATGCGACGGAACGGCCCGCCGATACGTGGTATCTGTACCTGCTGGAATGCCGGCGGGGCACCTACGTGGGGATCACCAACAATCTGGCCCGGCGCTACCGCGCCCACTGCACGGGCAAGGGCGCACGCTATACCCGCGCCAACCCGCCGCTGGCGCCGCTGGGTGCCCAGCCGTTTGCCGACCGCGCTGCGGCCAGCCGGGCGGAATACGCGCTCAAACAGCAGCGCGCCGAGCACAAACGCCGCTGGGCCAAACGCTGGCCCTGGCCATGTGATGAAGGTTGCCTTTCATGCTGATTTTTCATTCCGATGATACCTGCCTGCGCCGTGCCCGCACCGAGTTGCACGACGGCGCGCTGGTCGAGCCGTTTGAAAGCCCCGAGCGGGTCACGCTGATTCTTGAACACCTCAAGGCGCTGGCGCTGGGCGAGATTCGCCGCCCGCCAGTCTTCGGGCTGGCGCCGGTGCTGGCGGTACACGATGAAGCCTACGTCAACTTTCTTGCTACCTGCTGGGCACGCTGGCAAGCGGCGGGCAACGCGGGCGAGGCCATTGCCAATACCTGGCCGGCGCGCACGCTGCGCGGTGATCGCGTGCCCGAGGCTATCGGCGGGCAGCTGGGTTACTACGCGCTGGCGGCGGATACGTCGATCACCGCCGGCACCTTTGACGCCGCCATGGCGAGTAAAGACGTCGCGCTTGGCGCGGTGTCGCACACTCTGAAAACCCGCGAGCCGGCTTTCGGGCTGTGCCGCCCGCCCGGCCACCACGCAGCGCACGACCAGTTTGGCGGCTACTGCTTTTTCAACAACGCCGCCATCGCCGCCGAGCACGCACTGCGTGCCGGTACGCAGCGGGTGGCCATTCTCGACGTGGACTTTCACCACGGCAACGGCACCCAGCAGATTTTCCATGCCCGCGACGACGTGTTCTTTGCCTCGATCCACGGCGATCCGAGCGTGACGTTCCCGTATTTTTCCGGCTACGCCGATGAAACCGGCACCGGGCCGGGAGATGGCTTTACCGCCAACTACCCGCTGCCGCCGGGCGTGGCTGTGGCGCGCTGGATGGAGGCGCTGGACGACGCGTTGACGAAAATCCGTCAGTCCGGCGCTGAACTGCTGATCGTTTCGCTGGGGGTGGATACCTTTGAAAACGATCCCATCAGCGCATTTTGCCTGACTCACGCCGACTTCAATACGCTGGGCCAGCGTTTGGCGTCTGCCGGGCTTCCCACTACCCTGTTAATGGAAGGTGGCTACGCCGTGGCTGATGTCGGCGTCAACGTGGCCGGGGTTCTCAGCGGTTTCGAGCGCGCTGTATCCTCTTCGGCAGATGACAACGGCGGCTGATTCGGGCAAGCTAAGAGGTCGTTTAAACCACGGAATGGCGGCGCTCGGCAGCGTTTTTTATAGCTCGGAAGCGTTTTTTATAGTACAGGAGAGCAGGCAGGTGGCAGTTTATGGTGGCATATCGGCGCACGAACTGGGCTATTGGCTCAGCGCGCTGACCAACGCAGCGTATAATCCGCGCCGCCCGCTGGCTAACGTCCACGGCGGGTTTGCCCGCGCGCGCACTGCCCGTCAGGACCTGCTGGATATCGCCGGTTGCTATCGCAGCAACCGGTACAGCGCCGAACATGCGGCTATCGCGCTTTCCCGCTGGTGTGAGCACTATCTGGATGAAGCCGAATGGTACCGGCTTACCGGCGAGCGTATTGAGCCTCCTGCTGCGTCTGCCCGGAGTGCCGCCGAGCCCTTGTCACGGCATCGCGCCGGCTGAACCGGCCGCCGCGCCTGTTATCTCATCGACCCGATTGTCCTTGTCAGGGAGTCTTTTGCATGGCGGCTACCTATCGCGCGCCGGAACAGATCATCACCTCGCTGCTGGATACCGACTGGTACAAGCTCACCATGATGCAGGGCGTGCATCACAAGTACGCCAATGCCAGCGTGGTCTGGGAGTTTCGTTGCCGTAATGCCGAGGACTTAAGCCCCTATCTTGATGAAATACGCGCTCAGGTGGATAGCCTGCGCTCGCTTTCCCTGAGCGCGGCAGAGTCGGATTACCTGGGCAGCTTTGCCTACATGTCGCCGGATTTCATCCGCTTTCTTGAGCTGTACCGCTTTTGCCCCGAGTACGTCGCCATGCACATGGAAGGCAGCGACCTGTGCATCGTCATTGATGGCCCCTGGACTCACAGCATCCTGTTCGAGATCGTGATTCTGGCGATTATCAGCGAGGTGCGTAACCGGGTGCTATACTCCCACGCCAGCGTGGATCAGGCGGTCAACCGGCTGCGCGACAAGTTTGCGGCCCTGCGCCGGGACTACACGCCCGAGCAGCTGGCCAATTTCCGGCTGGCTGACTTCGGCACTCGCCGGCGGCTTTCCCAGCCGGTGCACGAGGCCGTGGTGCAGGTGTTGGCGAAAGAGTTTCCCGGCCAGTTTGTCGGCACCAGCAACGTCGATATCGCCCGGCGCTACGGGCTGGCGCCCATGGGCACCATGGCCCACGAATGGGTGATGGCGCATCAGCAGTTGGGCAGCCGGCTGGTGGACAGCCAACGCGCTGCGCTGGAGGCCTGGGTGCAGGAATACCGCGGCCATCTGGGCGTGGCGTTGACCGATACGGTCACGCTGGATGCGTTTCTGGGAGATTTCGACCTGTATTTTGCCAAGCTTTTCGACGGCCTGCGCCACGACAGCGGCGACCCGCTGGTCTTCGCCGAGAAGTGCATTCGTCACTACCACAAGCTGGGCATTGACCCCATGAGCAAAACGCTGATCTTCAGCGACGGCCTCACCTTTGACAGCGCCATGGCGATCAAGGAGGCGCTTGCCGGGCGCATTCAGACCAGTTTCGGCATTGGCACCAACCTGACCTGCGATCTGCCTGACGTTAAGCCGATGAATATCGTCATCAAGATGGTGTCGTGCAACGGCCAGCCGGTAGCCAAGATCACCGATGCGCCGGGCAAGGCCGCTACCCACGACCCCGAATACGTCCACTACCTGAAAAGCGTGTTCAACGTGAGCGAATGAGAAGCCGGGAAAGAGGGTGATTCAGGAACAAAAAAAGGCTCTTCGACGTTTCATGTGGATTTGGCCTGATCGAGCAAGCGTCCCACAGGA
>NZ_JAKDUR010000076.1 GCF_030457605.1 Halomonas sp. | reverse complement strand
TGCAATGGGGTTGCAAAGGTCGCAGGTTCGAATCCTGTCGCTCCGACCAGAAATACGTAATGAAAACGGCCACTTAGCTCAATTGCTGGGTGGCCGTTTTTTTGTGCGTGTGGTTTTAGGTGACAAACGTCAGCAGGTGACAGCGTGCTGTCAGAACGCTTGCCGGTAGGGCGAGCCGAATTCGCCAGCGCGCCCTACCTCTCGCATTATACGGAGGGGCTGTGTTCCCGCGATTTGTCATGCTGGCTTTTGCGGTGTTGTTAACGACGTCAGCATCTTCCAGCCACTCCAGAACGTCGCTGAAGCGGTAGCGAATGCTGCGGCCACGGCGAACAAAAAGCGGAGCCGGCTGGCCAAGCAGCATACCGTTTCCGCGGCTTTTACGTGCGGTTGATGGCTGTGCGGAGATCAAGTGGGGGAATACGGCGCGCTCGGGCAACTCGATCAGTACTGGGTTACAGCCAGCCTGGTAGCGCTGCAGGGCGTTATCCACCCATTCGCGGTAATAGCGCGATTCGAACGCGTAACCCTTGGCTTCGGAGGCCGGTTTGGCTGAGCTTTCTCTCGCCTGCGTTGCCGGCGGTCATAAATCCTAGAAAAATAAAATCCATATATCAGCATTCTATGCCATAAATATTATGGTTTATCTTTTCCGGCAGCAGTTTTAACACCGTTTAACGCCAGCCATCGCCGTATCGCTCGACGCAGTGCAGTACAAGGCGTGATTTTGGCATGTTCGGGTTTCGGGCATTTTTGACCTTTGATTTCGTAGCAGCATGAATGTTTTTGTGGTCACTATCGAAGCTTTCGCACAGCGCACGCAAGCCCGTTCGCCGCCACAAGCCAAGGGCTGAGTTGAAGCCCCCTGACTGCGTCGCTACTCTCGGCCTAAGTGATAAAAATTACGCTTGCCGAGGGGATCATCCATGGATGCTTCGATATCGTTTGCCTCTGCTTGCTGCCGTCGTATTGGCCCTTGCTACGCGTCAGGTGAATATTTCGCTATTCGTCAGTATCCGGATCGGCGGCTGGATTCTCACCTGTAACCTGGTCGAGGGCATCGCGCAAGCCTTTAGCTGTCGCTGAGGTAATGATCGAAAAGTGGAACGCACGGTTTTTGGTGCTGGCTTCTCTGCTGGGGGCAGCGTTTATACACCATACCGGCGGCTCTCAGGCGCTGACTATCAGATTTCTCGCCTCTCGTCGGGCGGACAGATAAAGCATTAGACAGCACTCGCGCCCAGGCATATGGGGCAGGAAAATAACGCATGAGATGAGCACAGTGACTGATAGCGCCAAGAACTACTTTAGATAACTCTGATAAATAAGGGCTTAACATGGTGCCCACCCCATGCTGGGTAAGAGCAATCAATTTTGATAAACTCATGTACTAAGGTTGCTAACTAATGTTTCGCTGGGTTGGCGACGTTAGCCCTTGGAATAATGTAAGCGGCTTGAGGCAAGCCCCTATGCACCGTTCCCGATGAAGTGTCCCTTTCTTCAGGGAAAAGGATAGTCAAATCCTCGACCGTCGGGGGCGGTGGTTACCTTGTCTACGCTGTTACCACTTCAGCGGCTGCCTAATCGCATGCCGTGTGTTAATTCTTGCGAAATTATTGCTTGGGAGAGCCGCATGTCCACACGCGAAGATATTGCTGGATACAACGATCAGTTACCGGGAAGCGCGCGTATCAACAGTCCGTCACGCCGCCGTGTACTCAAGCTGGGTGTTGCGGGCCTGGGCGTGGTGGCACTCTCAAGCCTGTCACTGTCGACATTGGCGGCGAACGCTGAATCAGGCCATGTTTCCCACGATGACGCCACGTTTGCTGCCTTTGTCACTCTGTCGGCGTGGCTCTTGAGCGACAAGACGCTGGATGAGCGCCTGGGGCAGCGACTTTTCGAGGCGCTGGAACGTATCCCGGCAGATAACGTGCCGGGCATGGATCACCTTCCGGCCTTGAAGCAGAAGCTTGTGGCACTGGGTGAGACGCGCGACCACCTGACGGAAGATGACCTCGACGCGTCCGAGATGCGGCTGGTTCGCCGGCTACTGCAGGCCTGGATGCTGGGAACGGTGGGGCATGCCATCGATGATCCGGCGGCAGAGGTTATCGCCTATGAACATGCAGCGATGTATGCCGGCCCGCGCGACGTGCAGGTTGTGCGCACCTACTGCCCGAATCAACCCGGGTTCTGGGCCGAGCGTCCTGCTTAGGCTTCGTACGAAAAGTGCCTGCGCTTGCCCATGCTGTGTTAAAAAACCGCTCAAAATGCTCATTTACACACTGTAAACTGCACTTTTTCGCTGTTTTTTGCCTTGCCTGACCTGCGCTCGACGACTTTTCGGACAAACCCTGGTCACACTGCACGATGCACCCTCAGCTCTACGCTGACAATCACTACTATGCTTTTACCGATCGCTTGAACTGTGCGCTGCCCGGTTTAGGGCCAGGTCCTATCAAGAAGCCCCCTGAGGAGAAATCTGAATGGCTGCGGAATCCCATTCGAACGACGCCGATGTCATTGTTGTCGGCTCTGGTGTTGCTGGTGCCCTGATTGCACATCGGCTTGCCGAGGCGGGGAAATCGGTGATTATGCTTGAGGCTGGCCCACGCATGCAGCGCTGGCAGATTGTGGAGCGCTTTCGCAATCAGGCCGACAAGATGGACTTCATGGGCCCGTATCCCGCCAGCAAAGCTGCGCCGCACCCGATGCTATATGGCGATAATGCCGGCTATCTGGTACAGAAGGGCGAGCAGGTCTATGACGCCCAGTACATCCGTGCGGTAGGGGGCACCACATGGCACTGGGCGGCGGCCGCCTGGCGGTTTTTGCCCAGCGATTTTCGCCTACACAGCGAGTATGGCGTAGGCCGGGATTGGCCAATTTCCTACGATGATCTGGAAGGCTATTACTTCCGTGCTGAAGAGGCGCTAGGCGTCTGGGGCCCGAACGATGTCGACCTCGGCAGCCCGCGTAGTGCGGATTACCCTATGTCGCCGTTGCCACTGTCGTGGAATGAACGGCGCATCAGCGAGCGAATCAATCCGCACGGCTTTAATATGGTCACCGAGCCGGTCGCGCGCAACAGCCGCCCCTACGATGGCCGACCGACCTGCTGCGGTAACAACAACTGCATGCCGATTTGCCCGATTGGCGCGATGTACTCCGGCATCATCCATGTCGAGAAGGCCGAGCGTGCGGGGGTGAAGCTGATCGATAATGCCGTGGTGCATCATCTGGAGAGCAGCGCCGACGGCAGCATTCGCGAGGTGCGCTACCTTGATCCAGAAGGGGAGGAGCATCGCCTGAGCGCACGCCGTGTGGTACTAGCGGCCAACGGCATTGAAACGCCCAAGCTGCTGCAGATGTCGGTGAACAGCCATACGCCGAACGGGGTGGGTAACCAGAATGACATGGTCGGTCGACACCTGATGGATCATCCGGGCACCGGCGTCAGCTTTTTTGCGGATGAAGCGCTATGGGCGGGCCGTGGCCCGCAAGAAATGACCTCGGTTATCACCTGGCGCGACGGTGATTTTCGTCGTGAACAGGCGGCCAAAAAGCTGCACCTGTCGAATACTGCGCGTACTCAGCAAATGACCACCGAGGTGCTGTCCGAAACGCCCTTGCGGCTGGGCGCCGACTTACAGGCGGAGATCGACCATCGCGCCAGCCGCTTTGTGCAGTTCGATAGCTTTCACGAGCTGTTGCCGGAGCCGAGTAACCGCATCACGCCCTCGAAAAAACGCGATGCACTGGGCTTACCGCGGCCCGAATTTCGCTATGCGATAGACGATTACGTCAAGCGCAGCGCCGTGCATACCCATGAACAATATGCCCGTATCGCCAAGCTGATGGGAGGCACGGATATCCAGTTTCGCGATGAATACTCCAATAATCAGCATATCTGCGGCACGACCCTGATGGGGGACGACCCGAAGACCTCCGTGGTAGACCGCGATTGTCGTGTGCATGGCCATGACAATCTGTTTGTCGCCAGCTCCGGCTGCATGCCCACTGTTGGCTCGGTGAACTGCACCCTGACCCTCGCGGCCTTGTCGTTGCGTATCGCCGATCGGTTAGAACAGGAAATATGAGCATGAAACAGCCAGAGCGTAACGCCGTGAGGAATGCCAATATTGCCCGGCAACGCCGGGACATTCGTCCCAGGTATCAGCGTCGGGGAAGTGCCATTCGCCTTGTCATACTCGCCAGCATGGGTACGCTGCTGATCAGCGGCTGCGGCGATGATGCGGACGAGCACGCCCGGCAGGTGAAGGCTGACAAGGCCGCCACCAACGATCCGGCGCTGATCAAGCAAGGTCGATATATGGCCCGGGCCAGCGACTGCAGTTCTTGCCATACCACCGAAGACGGCGCAGACTATGCGGGCGGTCTGGCGTTCGCGACGCCGGTCGGCGATATCTTCTCGACCAATATCACGCCGGACACCGAACACGGCATTGGCAACTACACTCTCGACGATTACACCCGCGCCTTGCGCGAAGGTCAAACGGCAGATGGCCATCTGTATCCGGCCATGCCGTTTCCGTCCTTTGCCCGGCTGACCGACGATGACATTGAGGCACTTTACGCGTGGAATATGCACACAGTGGTGCCCGATAGCACTCCGAACCGCGCAAGCGAAATTCCGTTCCCGCTCGACATGCGCTGGCCGATGTGGCTATGGGAAAAGCTTTTCTCTCCGCTGGAACCATGGCAAGACAACGCGGAAAAGAGCGACGAATGGAATCGGGGGGCGTATCTGGTACAGGGCCCAGGCCACTGTAGCAGCTGTCACACCGAGCGTGGCCTAGCCCTCCAGGAAAAGGCGCAGACCCAGGACGACGACGGCTATCTGGGCGGTGCGATGATCGAGGGCTGGCGCGCCTTTAATCTGACCCCAGACGCGAAAAGCGGGCTGGGCAGCTGGAGCGAGGAGAATATTGTCACCTACCTCTCGACCGGCAATCTGCCGGGTAGGGCGCAGGCAGGCGGGCCGATGGCGGATGTTATCTCCTACTCCACGCGTCATATGAGCGATGACGACTTGCACGCCATGGCGGTATACCTGATGTCGCTGCCGGCGCTGAATAGCCAGGGTGAAGCGGGGGACGCCGTCAATGATGGCGACCATGACGTCGAAAAGCCGCTCGCTACGCGCTTCAATCAGGGTGCCCCGGCGGATGATGTACTGGCGCTGCGTGGCCAGCCGCTGGACACGCGCTCGGATGACAACAACCTTGTCGGCCAGCTGACCGACGCCACGCCCGGCGATCGTCTGTACCTCGGCCACTGCGCCGCATGCCACGGTGCCAGCGGCGGCGGAACGCCGGGTGGTGACTATCCGTCGCTGTTTCACAACAGCGTGACCGGCAGCGTCCATGCGGATAACCTGGCGCAGGTCATCCTCAATGGTGTCGAGCGTGAAAGCGACGAGCACAACGTGTTCATGCCGGCATTCGACCGTCGGCTGACGGACGACGAACTGATCAACCTGATGGACTATCTGGATAATCGTTTCGGCAGGGGACAGCAGAAAGTGTCACTGGAAGAGCCCGATAACCGTCGCCAGCAGCTGAGCGATAAGATTCCGGACTGGCGCGACGAATAAAAAACCAAGGTAGTACATCGTTTGATTTTCAGGGGGCAGCCACTGCAAGGTGACTGCTCCCTGATGCGTTTAAGGAAGATGGCAGAACGAGGACGTGACGCTTTGCGGTGTTGTTTGTAGTTGTAGGGTTCCGTGTAATTAACTACCTGCTTGGTAAATAACTCAGGCCTCCGAGCCTGCCACTACAATGCGTGGGCTTTCCGCGGCGAGTATCGCGCCAACAATCGCTCTGCCGTCGGTACGCTGGTAGAACGTACACGCGACTGATGTTCCTGGTGAAAGTGGGTGGTACGACTGCCACGGCGGCGGCCATCGGCTTCAGCGATAAACTCAATGAAGTGCCGCGAGCTCTGCGCCTATTCATGACGTACGATCAAGGCAGAGAGATGATGAAGCATGCCTGGATGTATGGTCCCGAAAAGTCGTCGAGCGCAGGTCAGGCAAGGCAAAAAACAGCGAAAAAGCGCAGTTTACAGCGTGTAAATGAGCATTTTGAGCTGGTTTTTAACATAGCATGGGCAAGCGCAGGCACTTTTCGTACAAAGCCTAGTTGTATGGTCCCGGGAAGTAGTGGTCTGGGGCATCATGAAAACGTTCCGGTTCAAC
>NZ_JAKDUR010000025.1 GCF_030457605.1 Halomonas sp. | reverse complement strand
GCCCTGCAGTCCGGCCAGCGTATTACGCACGATCGGCAACAGGCCATACAGCACCAGTGCAACGATAATCGGCAGAATGCCAAACCCCAATGCCGGCACTGCCAGCGCCAGCACTGCTACCGGCGGAAACGTTTGCCCCAGCGAGGCACATTGCCCTGCCAGCGGCAAAAAATCCCGCCCCCACGGCCGCGTCACGGCAATACCCGCGGCAATACCCAGAGAGACGGTCAATGCCGCTGCCACGCCTACCGTTAGCGCATGGCGCCATAGCAGCGTTGAAAACGCCGCGCGCTGATAGATCACCTGGCGGGCATCCGGCGCCAGCCACTCAAGCGCCGGTTCAGCCAGCGGCATGGCCCACACGCCAAGCCCGAGAAGCAACACCCAGACACCCGGCATCAGCCAGCCGGCCGGATGAATAGCGCCCTGCAGGCGCGACGTATCAGGATTCACGCCCATGCCCCTGCTCCGCATGAGCCTCTTTCACCAGCTTGCGCAGCGACAGCTCGCCCACCGGCACGTCGCTTTTATCCACCACCGTGACGCGCTCGCAGTGATCGCGCAGCATGACGGAAAGCGCCTGGCGCAACGTATAGGTATCGGGAACCCGCGACTGGGCGGGAAGCGTCGGTCCTAGTGGCGCCATATGGTCACGCACCCGCGTCAGCGATGCCTGCTTCAACCCCCGCTCAAGCCCGCCCAGCAGTGAGTCGACAAAGTCGTTGGCAGGCTTTTGCAACAACGCCAGCGGGCTGCCCTGCTGCACAATCTTGCCGTCGCGCATGACCACCAGATGGTCGGCCAGGCGCAGGGCTTCGTCCATGTCATGGGTCACCAGTACCACGGTTTTATGCAGACGCGCCTGCAGCCTGGCCAGCATGGACTGCAGTTTTTCCCGGGTAATCGGGTCCAGTGCGCCGAACGGCTCGTCCATCAGCAGAATGTCCGGGTCGGCGGCCAGCGCTCTGGCCACGCCGACCCGCTGTGCCTGCCCCCCGGACAGCTGATGCGGATACTTGTGCGCAAATGCGTCAACGGGTAAATCCAGAAACTGCATCAGTTCTTCAACACGTTCGCGTATCTGATCCACCGGCCATTTCAGCAGTCGTGGCACGGTGCCGATATTGCGCGCCACACTCCAGTGGGGGAACAGGCCGGTATCCTGAATCACGTAGCCAATACGCCGGCGCAGCTGCACCGGGTTATAGGCTGCCACCACCTGGCCGTCGAGGGTGATCTCCCCCCCGCCATGTGCAGTCAGCCGGTTGATCATGCGCAACGTAGTCGATTTACCACAGCCCGACGTGCCCACCAGCGCACAAAACCGGCCCTTGGGAACGGTAAAGCTGATGTCGTCAACGGCCAGTGTGTCGCCGAAGCTTTTAGACACGTTATGCAGCTCGATCATGCCCTTTCTCCCTGCGCCGGGTGATCACCCTGACGTAGCTTTTCAGCCAACGCCCCCAGGGCCGTATCTGCCATGAGCGCCATGGCAATGATCGGAAGCGCACCCAATAACACCATATCCATGGCGGCCTGCCCCAGGCCCTGAAAAATGAACGTGCCAAGCCCGCCGGCACCGATCAGTGCAGCGACGGCCGCCAGCCCCACTGCCTGAACCGTGGTAATACGCACCCCTTCAAGCAGAATGGGTAACGCCAGTGGTAGGCGTACCTGCCAAAAGCACTGCGCCGGGCGCATCCCCATGCCCCTGGCCGCATCCAATGCCGCGGGGCTTACCGCTTCAAACGCAATATAGGTATTACGCACCATGGGGAGCAGACTATAAGCAATGAGGGCTATCAGCGCCGGTGTCCAGCCGATGCCCTTGATACCCATGGCGGCAAGCCAGTCAAAACGGGCAGCCAGCCAGGCCAATGGAGCGAGCAAAAGCCCGAATAACGCCAGGCTGGGTACGGTTTGCAAAAAGTTGAGTACGGCAAAGGCACTTTTACGGCTGGCGCTGAAGCGTCGGATCAACATGGCGATACCAATTCCCAGCACAATGCTGACCGTTACGGCGATACTGACCAGCGCGACATGCTCGCCGAGCGCACGATAAAAGGCCTCCTGACGCGCCTGAAACTCCTGCACCAAGGCCAGAGGTTGTAGCCAGAGCGCGGCACACAGCCACCATACGCCGAGAATAGCGAGAATTATCAGTAACATCCAGCCACGCGCCAGCCGCATGCGCAAACGCAGTTCGACCAGACACAGCGACAGCATGAAGAGCAACGTCCAGTACGCCGGGCCAATGCCCAGCCGGGCCTGAGCTGCGCCAGGCGTTATCAGCCAGTGCGACGCCAGCATCAGGCCAAAAGGCAGCAACAGTAAAAGCAGGCAGCTGGCCGCCAAAAGCGCCGGATAGCCGGAACGCTCGGGATGTACAGCAAGGCCAAACATCACCGTTAACAACAGCGTGGCCAGCCCGGCGCCCGGCAGGCCCAGCGCTTGCCACACGGGATAGCCAGTGCTTTGTACAATACGGTTGGGAGCAACGCTGACCACGTCCAGCCCCCAGAGCGCGGCGAGCATTGCGACGGTCAGGCAAAGCATTACCCGGTTGGGGCACCATCGCGCCCAGCGTTCACCGCGAATCGGCAGCGCGTCCATCAACGGCATGGACTACTCGTCCATATGGCTGAGATAGTCACTTGCTACCTTGTCAGCGGCTCGGCCGTTTACCGCCACCTCAGCATTGAGACGCTGCAGCGTGGTCAGATCCAGCGTATCGAATACCGTTGCCAGCGCTTCTTCAATTTCCGGATAGGCTTCCAGCACCCATTCCCGTGCCACCGGTGCCGGCTGGTAGATCGGCTGTACGCCCAGCGTGTCTTCCAGTACTACCAGCCCCAGCGCCTGCAGGCCACCGTCGGTGCCATAGGTCATGGCACCGTTGACACCGCTGGTCTGGCGGGCCGCGGCACGCATGGTCGCCGCGGTATTGCCACCGGACAGCACCAGCAGCTGGTCATCATCCAGCGTGAAGCCGTAGGCCTGCTGAAAAGCCGGCAGCGCCTGCTCGGATTCGACAAATTCGGCACTGGCGGCAAATTTGAACGTGCCACCATCTCTCAGATAATCGGCAAGATCTTCAAGGGATTGCAGATCATGCTGACAAGCGAGATCTTCGCGAACGCTCATGGCCCAGGTGTTATTGGCACTGGCCGGCGACAGCCAGACAAGCCCCTGTTCGGCGTCCTTTTCGCGTACGGTCTGCCAGGCTTTCTCGGCATCGTTCCACACCGGGCTTTCGGCCATGTCGAAGAAGAACGCCCCATTGCCGGTATACTCAGGATAAAGGTCGATTTCACCGGCCTTCAATGCGCCCCGTACCACACTGGTCACGCCGAGCTGCAGGCGGTTTTCCACGGGCACGCCTTCCTTCTCGAGCGTTTGTAGAACCAACTCGCCAAGCACCGCACCTTCCGTGTCAATCTTGGAGCCGACAACTACCGGCTTTTCTGCCGCAAAAACCGGAGCCGAGAAAATCGCTGCAGTGAAACCGGCATACATCCAGGGAGTGAGCCAACGCATTGTTATCATCCTTTATCGCTGCGAATAGACGTTCACTTTCAGCAAACGTGCTTCACGTCAAAAATGCTTTATCAGACTGCCGTATAACAAGGCCGTCGTGTACTAAAACTATACCAGAGGGCCGGCATACGATAGCTGTATCGCACACCGGCGATGCCTTATGCGACGGGAGACTGCATCACCCAGCGCGTTCCTTCGCGTGAGTCTTTCAGGATAATGCCCTGAGCGGCAAGTTCATCGCGGATGGCATCGGCCAGCGCAAAGTCCTTGTTGGCCTTGGCCTCGGCGCGCCTGGCAATCTGCGCTTCAATAGCGGCGTCATCCAGTGCTTGCGACGAGGCATTGCCGCCGTGCAGAAAATCCCGGGGCGACTGGTCCAACAGCCCCAGCGTCTCGCCCAGGCGTTTCAGCGCCCGGGCCAGCGCCGAAGCACGTGGCGATTGCTCAGCCTTGGCGCGATTGAGCTCGCGCGCCAGCTCAAACATGACCGACAGGGCTTCCGGGGTATTGAAGTCGTCGTCCATGACCGCAGTAAAGCGCTTGTGGTACTCATCGCTGAGGTGGTTGGCGACGTCAGCTTTCACCTCGACGTCTTCCAGTGCCGTATACAGCCGCGTCAGCGATTTTCGTGCTTCAACCAGTGACTCGGCCGAATAATTAATGGCACTGCGATAATGACTGGCCACCAGCAAATAGCGCACCACTTCCGGGTCATGTTCACTTAACACGTCGCGGATGGTGAAAAAATTGCCCAGCGATTTGGACATCTTCTCCTGATCGACGCGTACCGCGCCGGCGTGCATCCAGGTGTTGACGTAGGTTTGGCCGGTCGCGGCTTCCGACTGGGCGATTTCGTTTTCATGGTGCGGAAAGGTCAGATCCGGCCCGCCACCGTGAATATCAAACGTCTTGCCCAAGCAGCAAGTGGACATCGCCGAGCACTCGATATGCCAGCCTGGGCGCCCCTTGCCCCAAGGCGAAGGCCAGTGCGCCTCATCGGCTTTGGCGGCTTTCCACAGCACGAAATCCAGCGGATCTTCCTTGTGGTCGTCAACCGCGACCCGAGCGCCGGAGCGCATGTCATCCAGCTTGCGGTTATTGAGCTTGCCGTAGCCGGCAAACTCGCGCACGCGATAATAAACGTCGCCATTGGCCGCCGCATAGGCATAGCCCTTGGCAATCAGCGTTTCAATCATGGCCACAATGTCGTCGATGTGGCCGGTCGCACGGGGCTCCTGATCCGGCGGCAGCACGCCAAGCCGTGCTTCGTCTTCGTGCATCGCGGCAATCATGCGCTCGGTCAGCGCGCCGATGGTTTCACCATTATCGGCGGCACGCGCCAGGATCTTGTCATCGATATCAGTAATATTGCGCACATAGGTCACGTTATAGCCGCGCGCGCGCAGGTAGCGGCTGATCACGTCAAACGCCACCATGACCCGCGCGTGCCCCAGGTGGCAGTAGTCATATACCGTCATGCCGCACACGTACATGCTGACGTTGCCCGACACCAGCGGCGTCAAGGGCTCCTTGCGCCGGGTCAGGGTGTTATAAATCTGCACTGACGTCTCCTTAACCCTTTTTCTTGATCTTCGCCCAGGTATCCTTGAGCCCTACGGTACGGTTGAACACCAGCTTTTCCGGCGTGGATTCGTGGCGGTCGGCGCAGAAATAGCCCACGCGTTCAAACTGAAACCGCGACTCCGGCGCCGCTCCGGCAAGACTCGGCTCACCGATGGCCTGGCAGGTAATCAGCGACTCGGGATTCAGGTGCTCAAGAAAATCGGCGTCCTTGTCACGATCGGGCTGTTCGGCCATGAACAGGTTGTCATACAGGCGTACTTCCATGGGAATACCATGCTCGGCGCTCACCCAGTGCAGCACGCCCTTGACCTTGCGACCTTCCGGATTTTTACCCAGGGTGTCGAAATCCACCGAACAGCGCAGCTCGGTGACTTCCCCAACGGCGTCCTTGATAACCTCATCACAACGCACCACGTAGCTGTTGCGCAGGCGCACTTCCTTGCCCGGCGCCAGCCGGAAAAACTTTTTGGGCGGCTCTTCCATGAAGTCGTTGTGGTCGATGTACAGCTCGCGAGTCAACGGCACCTGGCGCACCGGCATATCCTCGCGGGCGGGATGGCCCGGCACCTCGTAGACTTCTTCAAAATCGTCGGGGACGTTGGTCAGCACGACTTTTAACGGCTTGAGCACGCACATGGCACGCGGTGCACTGTCTTCCAGATCCGAACGTATGGCATGGGTCAGCATGGCGATATCCACCAGCCCGCTATCAGAACGAGATACGCCGACCATGTCGCAGAACTTGCGCAACGAAGCCGGCGTATAGCCGCGGCGACGCATGCCCGAAATGGTCGGCATGCGCGGATCGTCCCAGCCTGCCACAATGCCCTCGTCTACCAGCAGCTTGAGCTTGCGCTTGGAGGTCAGCGTGTAATTCAGGTTGAGGCGGGCAAACTCGATCTGGCGCGGTTTGGCCGGTACCGGCAGGTTATCCAAAAACCACTCATACAGCGGCCGGTGGTCCTCGAACTCCAGCGTACAGACCGAATGGGTAATGCCCTCGATGGCGTCAGACTGCCCGTGGGTAAAGTCATAGGACGGATAAATGTGCCATTTGTCACCGGTCTGGTGGTGCGTAGCGTGGCGGATACGATACAGAATCGGGTCGCGTAGGTTGATGTTCGGCGAGGCCATGTCGATTTTGGCGCGCAGCACCTTGCCGCCTTCGGCAAATTCACCCTGGCGCATGCGTTCCAGCAGGTCGAGGTTTTCCTCAGCGCTACGCTCGCGGTACGGGCTTGGCTTGCCCGGCGCGGTGAGTGTGCCGCGATATTCGCGGATTTCGTCCGGTGATAAATCGTCAACGTAGGCTTTATCTTCCTTGATCAGGTGCTGTGCCCAGGCGTAGAGCTGATCAAAGTAGTCCGAGGCAAAGCGCACATCGCCCGACCACTCGAAGCCCAGCCAGTGCACGTCTTCCTTGATGGCGTCAATGTAGGCCTGCTCTTCCCTGGCCGGGTTGGTGTCGTCAAAACGCAGGTGGCATTGCCCGCCCGTTTGCTCGGCAAGGCCGAAGTTCAGGCAAATCGACTTGGCGTGACCAATATGCAGAAAGCCGTTCGGCTCCGGGGGAAAGCGCGTCACGATGCTGGTGACCTGGCCGCCCTCAATCTCTTCACGTATCTGGTTACGGATAAAGTTTGGCGCCGGGGTGGTCTCAGTGGTCATGGTAGCGTTGAAAACCTCATGGTCGATGGCGTGCCGGGCTTCGCGGTGCCGGGCAAAACCGGTATTATAACGTGACGCCCATGCTTAGCGCCAAGGCAAACGTCTTTATTAAACAGTCTTTATTAAACAAGGCGAACGCCTTTACTGAACAGGAACTGACCCATGATCGTATTACAGACCAGCCAAGGTGATATCACTATCGCGCTGAATCACGAAAAGGCACCGAAAACGGCCGCTAACTTCGAGCGCTATGTCAAGGAAGGCTTTTATGACGACACGCTGTTTCACCGGGTGATCGACGGCTTTATGGTTCAGGGCGGCGGCTTTGACAAGGATTTCAACCAGAAGCCGACCCACGATCCGATTGAAAACGAAGCCGATAACGGGCTGAAAAACGTCAAGGGCGCGCTGGCCATGGCGCGCACGCAAGACCCGAACTCTGCCACTGCACAGTTTTTCATCAACGTCGGCGATAACGATTTTCTGAACCATACCGGCAAAAACATGCAGGGATGGGGCTACGCCGTATTTGCCGAAGTGGTAGACGGCATGGACGTAGTCAACGCCATCAAGGGTGTCGCAACCACACGCCGCGGCATGCATGCCGATGTGCCGGCCGAGGACGTCATCATCGAACGCGCCTATATCAAGGACGCGGCCAAGGACGCTGACTGATTACGGAGAGCCCCATGCGCACTCTACTGGTAGCCGACCTGCACCTGAGCGAACACACCCCGGCCATGGCCCGCGGGTTTATCCGCTACCTTGAAACCACGGCCAAGGGTGCCCGCGCCGTGTATATTCTCGGCGACCTGTTTGATGCCTGGGTGGGCGATGATCTGCTCTATCAGCCGCATCCGCTGGCCAACGTAGCGCGTCAGGTCATTCAGGCACTGCGACATTTGGCCAATAGTGGCACTGACGTGTACTTCATGCACGGCAATCGCGACTTCCTGATTGGCGAGCGCTTTGCCGAGGCGTGCCAGGCCACGCTGCTGCCCGAGGTACAGGAAGTCGAGCTGCACGACGTACCCATGGTATTGCTACACGGTGACAGCCTGTGCACCCGGGATAACGCCTATATGGCCTTTCGCCAGCAGGCACGTAACCCGGAATGGCAGGCGCAAATGCTTGCCCTGCCGCTGACCGAGCGCGCAGCGCTAGCTCAGCAGCTACGCCAGAAATCCGGAGAGGCCAATGCAGGCAAGGCAGAAGACATCATGGACGTCACGCCGTCCGAGGTAATCACCCTGATGGAACAATGCGGCGTAGCCACCATGATCCACGGCCATACCCACCGCCCCAGGGTTCACGACTTCACTGTGGAAGACGTACCCGCCAAGCGTTACGTGCTTGGCGATTGGAGCGACAGTCATGGCTGGGATATCGTCGTGGAAGATGGCGACACACCGCACGCCCAACTGCGTCTGCGCCAGTTTCCACTGGATGAGCCACCGGCCGCCAGTAGCTGACGCCGTCATCAAATGGCACCCCGCAAACAAAACGCCGGCCCTTGAAGGCCGGCGTTTTGTTTTTCATCCTGCGCGATCACTGGCTGTCTGTTTCGATGGAACCTTCTTCGTGAAGATAATCAATCAAGCCCTGAATAGCAGCCTGAGCGCGGAGCTGTTCGGTCATTTGTGATACAAATCCTTCAACTTCCGCGTTGGGCTCGCCCTGGGAAACACCTTCAAGCGAAACAACGGCTACGCCATCGGCAGTGGACACCTGGCCATAAACGCTCTGGCCTTCTTCGGGTTTGGGCATGCGGAACGCCGCATCCACGATTTCCCGGGAAACCGAGGCATCGGCCTGGCGTGATACACCATCGGCCTGCTGCCACGCCAGGTCTACGCCTTCGCCCGCTTCAAGCTTCTCGATCAGCGCCCGGGCACGCTCGGTCAGTGCTTTTTCCTGCTGGCGTGCCTGTAACAGCTGCTCGACTTCACCGCGCACTTCATCCAGCGGCAGCGTGGTGGCTTCACGATGCTCGGCAACGCGCAGCACCAGACGGCGGTCTTCATCCAGCTCGATCACATCACTGTTATAGCCCTCTTCCAGTACATCGTCGCTAAACGCCTTATCCATGACGCCAGGCTCGGACAGCACGCCTTCACCACCATCACGCGCAAGCCAATCGCTTTGCTCAACGGTCGCCCCGATATCCTTGGCTACGCCCTGCAAATCCTCGGCCGCAAAACTCTCATCAATCAGGCGTTGTGCACGCTCATTGAAGTCACCCTCCACCTGGCGATTGGCTATCATCTGGCGCAGTTTCTCGCGCTGCTCTTCGAAAGGTGGCCGGTTGATCCGGGTCACCTTGATGATGTGCAGGGCATTATCCATCTCTACCGGCTCGGAGACGTCTCCCTGACTCAGTGAGAAAGCAGCCTCGTCAAAGGCTTCACCAAAAAAGCCCCGACTGATTTCGCCCAGATCACCACCATTTTCAGCGCTTGCCGTATCATCCGAGTAGCGGGCGGCCGTATCCGCGAAACTCTCACCGTCATTCAAATCATCCAGCGCCTTGTCGGCAATGGCTTTAGCTTCTTCCTGGCTGCGTTCGTCGCCAAAACCAATCATGATGTGAGAGATGCGGCGATCGGCATTATCACTTTGCTCGCGCCATGCCTGGCGTAGCTTGTCTTCACTGACCTCGGCCTCATCAGCCATGTCCTGGCGATCCAGCACGATATAGTTGACCCGCACTTGCTCGGGGCGCTTAAAGCGCTCGGTGTTCGCTTCATAATAGGCGTTGACCTCTTCAGACGAGAGATCTGAATCAAGCGCTGTATTCTCCGGCGTGAGCACTGCATAGCGGAAGCTGCGCGTTTGACGTTGCAGCTCAGCCAACCGTTTTTGCTCTGAAGCCAGAGTGAAATCACTCAGTGCCAACCCTTGCTGGAGCTGACGGCGCATGATGTCGGTCCGCAGCTCATTGCGAAAGGCAAGCGGCGTGTAGCCCGCACTGGAAAGTCGATTACGAAACAGCTCTGCGGAGAAATTGCCGTCCTGATCCTTGAATTCATCAAGGCTGACGATGAGCTGATCCAGCTGATCTTCGGAGACCCTGAACTGGCCGTCTTCGGCATACTGGGTCAATAACTTCTGGGTAATCAGCTGATCCAGCATGTCCCGGCGCAGCGCTTTTTCCTGCTCGGGAGGCACCTGCCCCGAACGCATTGTGCGCTGGACTTCAAGCTCTACCTGCTGACGGGTAATGGTTTCGCCGTTTACCTTGGCGGCTTCATCAGGATCATCCCCGAAGACACCAAACAGCGATTCCACACCGAACAGCGCCATGGCCGCCACCATGACGCCAATGATAATTTTCGCGGCCCAGCTTTTGGAACCGTCTCGAATACTTTGCAGCATGCTTGCCTCAGATAAACACAGCCAGAAGGCTCAAGTGAGAGCGTTGGGTTAGCGCGCCGGCCTTTCCCGTGATGTTTCCCGCGTTAGAAATGACATGGGCGCACCGCGTTGGCGATGCGCCCATGTCACTATGTCCTGACAACATCGTCCCGGACAACATCATCGGCCCTGACAGAGTTCACTTGACTCATGCCCGATGCGCCGTTCAGGAGTCGCAGCAGCATTTATGACCCGCGGTGGTGCCTGAATTGAGCGTAACGCCCAACTCCTGCATCAATTAACGGCGTCTTTCAGCGCTTTACCCGCCTTGAAGCTCGGCACCTTGGCCGCGCTGATTTCAATCGGCTGGCCGGTTTGCGGATTACGACCGGTACGCGCAGCACGCTCCTTGATCGTGAAGGTACCAAAGCCTACCAGTGAAACACTCTCGCCCTGTTTGAGGCTATCGGTGACAGACTCCACCATGGCATCCAATGCACGGGTTGCTGCTGCCTTGGGAATATCGGCAGATGCAGCAATGGCTTCAATCAGCTCGGACTTATTCACACTTCACCCCTTGACTGTTTCAAAAAATGGCTCTGAAAGGCACGATCACCACGTAGCTGGACAATCAAAGCATAGCCGCTGTTTATAGCAACGCGGTGAAATGACTGTCAAGCAACCGTGCCGCACAACGCCCGCCATACAAGGCGTTGGACGTTATTCTACAATATGAAAAAGACGCGTATCCGCTTAATGCGTATTGGCAAGTGCTTCACGTGCCAGCGCCTTTTCCCCTTTATCCGTAACGGCGCCATCCTGTCCGGTGTCGCTCAAGGCGATCGCGAGCACGTCGTCGACCCAGCGCAGCGGACGGATATCCAGCGCGTCCTTGATGTTATCCGGCACTTCCTTGAGATCACGGCGATTTTCCTCGGGTATGAGGACGATCTTTATACCACCGCGTCGGGCCGCCAGCAATTTCTCCTTGAGCCCGCCAATGGGTAAAACCTCACCGCGCAGATTCACTTCGCCGGTCATCGCTACATCGCAGCGAACCAGCCGCTTACTATAGGCCGAGACCATCGCCGTTACCATCGCGACACCGGCACTCGGCCCATCCTTGGGCGTGGCCCCTTCGGGGACGTGAATATGCAGATCTTCCTTTTCAAAGCGCTCAGCGTCGATACCATACGCCTCTGCACGCGCGCGCACCACCGTATGTGCGGCGCTGACAGACTCTTTCATGACATCGCCAAGGGAACCGGTCTTGTTGACACGCCCTTTACCCGGCGTCACTACTGATTCAATGGTCAGCAATTCACCACCTACCGAGGTCCAGGCAAGCCCGGTGACCCGCCCAACCTGATCGTGCTGGTCGGCCAGCCCGTAACTATAGCGGCGGACACCGGCGTAGTCTTCAATGTGCTCGGCTTCAAGCACGCTGCCGGCCTTCTGTGCCTCGCCCTTGCGCTCCTGCTCAAGGCGCTCACGCAGCACTTTACGTGCTACCTTGGCAATTTGCCGCTCAAGTTCACGCACGCCGGCTTCACGCGTGTAGTAGCGAATCAGCTCCAGCAGCGCGTCGTCTTCAATCACCAGTTCGGCGTCTTTCAGGCCGTTGGCCGTCAGCTGCTTGGGCAGCAGATAACGCTTGGCAATGGCCAGTTTTTCGTCTTCGGTGTACCCGGGCAAGCGGATGATTTCCATCCGATCAAGCAATGGCCCGGGAATGTTCATTGAATTGGCAGTACAGATGAACAGCGTTTCGGACAGGTCGTAATCAAGCTCCAGATAATGGTCGCTGAAGCTGTTGTTCTGCTCGGGATCCAGCACTTCCAGCAGCGCCGAGGAAGGATCCCCGCGGTGGTCCATGCCCAGCTTGTCCACTTCATCCAGCAGAAACAGCGGGTTTTTGACGCCGGCACGACTCATGCGCTGCATCAGCTTACCCGGCAGCGAACCGATATAGGTGCGGCGGTGGCCACGAATTTCCGACTCATCGCGCACGCCGCCAAGCGCCAGACGCACATACTTGCGATTGGTGGCCCGGGCAATGGATTGACCCAGCGAGGTTTTCCCCACCCCGGGTGGCCCCACCAGACACAACACCGGCCCTTTCATCTTGCGCACGCGTTTTTGCACGGCAAGATACTCGAGAATGCGTGACTTGACCTCTTCAAGGCCGTAGTGATCCTCATCAAGCACTTCCTGTGCCTTGATCAGGTCATGCTTGACCCTGGTGCGTTTTTTCCACGGCACCGAGACCAGCCAGTCGAGATACGAACGCACCACGGTAGCTTCGGCCGAACTGGCCGACATCATCTTGAGCTTGTTAAGCTCCTGCGTGGCCTTTTCCGCCGCTTCCTGGGGCATGCCGGCAGCCTCAATGGCCTGCTCGTACTTCTCGACTTCGTTGGGCACGTCATCAAGCTCGCCCATTTCCTTCTGAATGGCCTTCATCTGCTCATTCAGGTAGTACTCGCGCTGGGTCTTTTCCATCTGCTCCTTGACCCGGGAGCGAATGCGCTTTTCGACCTGCAACAGGTCAATTTCCGACTCAATCAGCGCCATCAGGTGCTCGATACGGTCGCGTACGCGATCCATTTCCAGCAGTTCCTGCTTATCGCCGATCTTGAGCGACAAATGGGCACAGATGGTATCCACCAGGCGGCTCGGGTCTTCGATACCCGACAACGAATTCAGTACTTCGTTGGGCACTTTTTTGGACAGTTTGACGTATTGTTCAAACTGATTGAGCAATACGCGCACCAGCGCCTCGCGCTCACGATCCGTCAATGGCTCACTTTCACGCGCGGTGATATAGGCCTGGGTGTAGCCGTCGCCATGCTCATCGGTGCTCGTCACGTCGGCACGGAAACTGCCTTCAATAAGCACTTTGACCGTACCATCCGGCAGCTTGAGCAGCTGCATGATGTCGGCCACGGTGCCCATGGCATAAAGGTCAGCGTTGTCGGGTTCATCCTGGGAAGCTTCGCGCTGGGCTACCAAAAGGACGCGCTTGTCCGCTTCCATGGCGGCTTCCAGTGCCTGAATGGACTTTTCACGTCCGACAAACAGTGGAATGACCATCTGCGGGTAGACAACAACATCCCGCAGCGGCAACAAAGGAAAACACTGTGACTTTTCGGCGTTCTGCTGCATCGCAGACGTTCCTCAACAAATCGGGTGAGTTCTTGAGACACCTTCCGGAGACAGTTCTCCAAACGGCACCCAAGAAATGCTTAAGCGAATACGTGAACAAAACACGCAGCGGGCAAACGTTCATGGCTCGAGATGACACACCTAAACAAAGGGGGCCGCCAAAGCGACCCCCTTCAGATGGCGCAAGCGGTATCAGCCCGGCCGGCACGCTCGCTGACTAGCCGTCGGTACCGTTGCTACGTGCTTTCTCCTGCTGCGCATAGATGAGCAATGGCTCGCTCTCTTTGGCAATAACCGAGGCATCAATCACCACCTTGCTGACCCCCTCAAGCGAGGGAATCTCATACATGGTGTCCAGCAGCACGGACTCGAGGATAGAGCGCAGCCCACGCGCACCGGTCTTGCGTGCCATGGCATTGGCAGCGACGGCGCGCAGGGCGTCCTCACGAAACTCAAGCTCAACCTCTTCCATCTCAAACAGCTTGACGTACTGCTTGATGAGTGAGTTTTTGGGCTCGGTGAGAATCTGCACCAGCGCATCTTCGGTCAGCTCGGTCAGCGTGGCAATGACCGGCAGACGGCCGACAAACTCGGGGATAAGGCCAAACTTGACCAGATCATCGGGCTCGACGTCGGCCAGCACTTCGCCCACACCGCGCGCGGTGTCCTTGCTTTTGACACTGGCGTTAAAGCCGATACCGCCCTTTTCGGCACGATCGCTGATGACCTTGTCCAGACCGGCAAATGCGCCACCCACAATGAACAGCATGTTGGCCGTATTAACCTGCACAAACTCCTGCTGCGGATGCTTGCGACCGCCCTGGGGCGGTATCGAAGCAGTCGTACCTTCGATCAGCTTGAGCAACGCCTGCTGAACCCCTTCGCCGGATACGTCCCGGGTAATCGAAGGGTTGTCGGACTTGCGTGAAATCTTGTCGATTTCATCAATATAGACAATGCCACGCTCTGCCTTTTCGACGTCATAGTCGCATTTTTGCAACAATTTCTGGATGATATTTTCGACGTCTTCACCCACGTAGCCGGCTTCCGTCAGCGTGGTGGCATCCGCGATGGTAAAGGGTACGTTCAGCAACCGCGCCATGGTTTCGGCCAGCAGCGTTTTACCACTGCCCGTCGGGCCAATCAGCAGAATGTTTGATTTACCCAGCTCAACGTCATCTTCGGCCACGCCGGACTTGAGCCGCTTGTAGTGGTTATATACCGCCACTGACAGCACCATCTTGGCGCGATCCTGCCCGATGACGTAATCATCCAGGGTGTAGCGAATCTCGCGAGGTGTCGGCAGACGCTCTTCATCGCTCTCGGCATCGGCTTCGAGCACTTCCTCGCGAATGATGTCGTTACACAGATCGACACACTCATCGCAGATATACACGGACGGACCGGCAATCAGCTTACGCACTTCGTTCTGGTTTTTGCCACAAAACGAGCAGTAAAGCAGCTTGCCTTCTTCGTCCTTGCCTTTGCCCTCGGACATTCGCGTACCTCTGTCACTGCGGCGGCAACAGCCGCCAAAAAAGCTCGTTGAAAAAGCGGAAGCCCATCACGCTATCAGGATGTAGGCCGCTTATCCAGCACTGCGTCGATCAGACCGTATTCGCTGGCCTGCTCGGCACTCATGAAATTATCCCGATCGGTATCGCTCGATACTGTCTCAATATTCTGGCCAGTATGATGCGCGAGGATATGGTTCAGGCGCTCACGGATACCCAGAATTTCGCGGGTATGGATTTCGATATCCGACGCCTGCCCCTGGTAACCGCCCAACGGCTGGTGAATCATCATCCGCGAGTTCGGCAGGCAGAAGCGCTTTTCCGCCGCGCCGCCGGCCAGCAAAAGTGCGCCCATGCTGGCTGCCTGGCCGATACACACGGTCGAGACGTCCGGCTTGATGAACTGCATGGTGTCGTAAATCGACATGCCTGCCGTTACCGAGCCGCCCGGCGAGTTGATATAAAGATGAATGTCTTTATCCGGGTTTTCCGACTCGAGAAACAGCAGCTGCGCCACGATCAGGTTGGCCGAGTAGTCTTCTACCGGTCCCACCAGAAAAATCACGCGCTCTTTCAACAGGCGTGAATAAATATCGTAGGATCTTTCCCCTTTGGCGCTTTGTTCAACCACCATGGGCACTAAACCGCCGGCGTTTTGAATATCCAACTCACTCATTTCGGGTGATTCCTTGCGTCCGGTCAGGGAAAGGCGCGCCATGTTGGCGGCGCGCCGCGTATTGAAAACCGATATCAGGCGTTTGCCTGCTCATCCGCGTTTTCTTCCTCGCCTTGCTCAGCCTGCTGCTGTGCGGCGGCGAGCGCCTGCTGGTAGGTCATTTCGACTTCGGCCACCTGGGTTTGCTCAAGCAGCTGGGCGACCGCTTTCTCTTCCAGAATGGCAGATTTCACCTGAGTTTTCAGCTGATCGTTACCCATGTAGTAGTCAACGACTTCCTGCGGATCCTGATACTGACCGGCAAGCTCTTCTACCTTGGCCTTGATTTCATCATCGCTGGCTTCAAGCTCGTTTTGCTTGATGACTTCTGCAAGCAGCAGACCAACCTGAACACGCCCTTTGGCCTGTTCTTCAAACAACTCGTTGGGCAGCTGACTGACATCAAAGTCTTCGCCCAGACCGAACTGTTGTGCGGCCTGACGCTTCATGCCGTCGGTTTCCTGCTGAACCAGGGCGCTCGGCACGGAAATATCGTTGGCCGCCTTGAGCGCATCCAGCACTTGCTGCTTGACGCGGTTGTCCACCGCCTGGGCAGCTTCGCGGTTCATGTTTTTCTTCACTTCCGCGCGGAACTCGGCTTCATCTCCGCCTTCAACGCCAAACTGCTCGATAAAGGCGGCGTCGATTTCAGGCAGCACCTGGGCGCTGACCTGGTGGACCTTGACCTTGAAAGTGGCTTCCTTACCCGCCAGCTGCTCCGCCTGGTAATCTTCGGGGAAGGTGACGCTGATGGTCTTGTCTTCACCGGCTTTGGCGCCTTCAAGCTGGCCTTCAAACCCGGGAATGAAGCTGTTTGAACCCAGTACCAGCTCGTGCCCTTCGGCGCTGCCGCCTTCAAACGGCTCATCATCGATGTAGCCCTGGAAATCAATCTTGACCTGATCCCCTTCGTTCGCGGCACGCTCGACTTCCTGCCAATCAGCATTCTGCTTGCGCAGGGTTTCGATCATTTCTTCAACGTCTGCATCGGTCACGTCCACAACCGGACGCTCCACGCTGGTGCCGTCAATGGAAGCCAGCTCCACTTCGGGGTAAATCTCCATGACGGCGACGAATTCGAGATCCTTGCCGGCCTCGTTGACGCTGGCGTCAATGGACGGATAGCCCGCCGGATTCAAGGATTCATCGGTGATTGCACGAACATAACGTTCGCGCATGACTTCGCCCACCACGTCATTGCGAACGCTCTGACCATAGCGCTTCTTGACTACGGTCATGGGCACCCGGCCCGGACGGAAGCCGTCCAGTCGCACGTTTTTCGCAGTGTCTTTCAGGCGAGCGCTGACGGCCTCGTCGATTTCGGCAGCCGGCACTTGAATGGTAATGCGGCGTTCGATCGGGGAGGTCGTCTCGACGGAAACTTGCATGAACTGTCCTCTAGCGGCTGGGCAATATGATGATAGTAATAAAAATTAAGGGGCCGATTTTAAGAACCCTTGTGTACGCTGGCAAGCGCCATGCGCGTAACATGGGGGCTTGGCGTTGGATTACAAGCCCGCGGGAATTGATTGTCGGGCTTTTTTATCGCCTCGGCTTTGTAATACAAGTAAGCTGGAGTTCCTGCGACTCACTCCCCCAAAACCTTGAGCATTGTTCGTGGTTACGCCTATGAATCAAGACCTTTCCATTTCACGCATCATGCAAACGGGCATGCTCAGATGCTCACCCCAAACGCCGCTCAATGAGGCAGCCGGACGCATGGCCGAGCGGCACTGCAGTTCCATTCTGGTGGTCGAAAACGACCGACCCGTGGGCATCTGGACCGAGCATGATGCGCTTGCGATGGATTTCAGCAATGCCACTGAGGTGCGTCGCCCCATCGCCGAATGCATGAGCCATCCTGTTGCCACCATCAGCGCTCATGAAACGCTGGGTGAGGCGGCATTGCTGTTGAAAGCGCTGGGATATCGCCATCTGCTGGTCGTCGATGATAACGCGCCGGTGGGCATTCTATCGCAAACCGACATTGCGCTGAACCAAGGGCTTGAGCCTTATTTACGGTTGCGCGAAGTACATGCCGCCATGCGCGCCACGCCACTGATACTGCCCGGTAACATGCTACTTGCCGAAGCCGCAGACAACATGCGTCACCGCGGACATGAAGCCATCATCGTACTGTGTGGTGGTTCACTGGGCATTCTGACCGAGCGAGACCTGGTGCGCTTTATCGCCCACCATCCGGGCAACACCGCCATTGCCAGGCTTGCCAGCCAGCCACTTTTGACCATTGATGAAAACGCCCCGCTGCTACAGGCGCGCGACCTGTTGTTGAACCACCGCATACGCCATTTGGCCGTGCTTGGTGCTGACGGCCAAATCTGCGGGCTGCTGGGTTTTCGTGACATGCTGGTCGGTGCCGAGCAGTTTTACCTGCAGGATCTCCGTGAAGCACTCGAACAGCGCGACTCGGCTCTGGCCCGGTCGCGCCAGCACCTGCAGCTGGCTGAAAAAGTGATCGACTCCTCGCTTGAGGGTATTATCATCACCGACCCTGATATACGCATCGAATTCGTCAATCCGGCATTTACCCACCTTACCGGCTATACCCTGGATGACGTCGCCGGGCGCAATCCCGGCATCCTGTCTTCGGGACGCCAGGACGCAGCCTTTTACCAGAAAATGTGGCATACCCTTGATCAGACCGGCTTTTGGCGCGGCGAGGTATGGAACCGCAAGAAAACCGGGGAACTGTATCTGGAGTTGCTGACTATTACGGCCATTCGTGACGACCAGGGCAACACCCAACATTACGCCGGACTTTTTACTGACATCACTCATATACGTGAAAACGAGCAGCAGATTCGTCACCTGGCCTACTATGATGCGCTAACCCGGCTACCCAACAGGCGGCTGCTGGATGACCGTATTACGCTGGCCATTCGTCATGCGCACCGTTCCCAAAGTCCGTTGGCCGTCGTTTTTATCGACCTGGATCATTTCAAGCAGGTTAACGATACCCTCGGCCACGCCCTGGGCGATGAACTGTTGCTCCAGGTGTCGGAACGCATGGGGCACAAGCTGCGCGAAGACGATACGCTGGCTCGCCTCGGAGGTGATGAGTTTATTGCCCTGCTGCCCGATATAAGTGACTTTTCCGAAGCCACACGCATCGCTCAGCGGCTGATTGATACCATCAGCGCGCCCTTCTGTATCGAAGGCCATACGTTTCGTATTGGCAGCAGTCTTGGCATCAGCCTGTATCCGGATGATGGCACCACGCCCGAGGCACTGATCCAGAGTGCCGATGCCGCGATGTATCGGGCCAAACACGAAGGCCGCAATACTTATCGCCTGTACCGCTCGGAAATGGACATGCAGGCCCGCCACCACCTGACGCTGGAAACCGATCTGCGCGACATGTTGGAACAGGGCGAGGGGTTGGTGATGCACTATCAGCCACTTTTCAGCCGCGCCGACGGCACGCTCAAAAGTGCAGAAGCCCTGGTACGCTGGCAACATCCTGTGCGTGGGCTGCTCCCGCCGGGTGAATTTGTGCCCCTGGCGGAATGCTCGGGCCTGATTCTACCGCTGGGGGAGCGGATTCTGGATCAGGTCATCAGCGACATGACTCAATGGCAGAAGGAAGGACAGGCACTGGTTCCCGTTGCGATAAACCTGTCGGCGGCACAGTTCTGGAAGGCAGGATTTGCTGATGATGTGGCCGACAGATTTGCCGCTGCCGGCATCCCTCCCGACCTGATAGTTTTCGAACTGACCGAAAGCATGCTGCTGAACAAACATGATCAGGGTCTGACAATCCTTAAGGCGCTTGGCCAGTGCGGCTTTCGCATTGCGCTTGACGACTTCGGAACCGGTTACTCATCGCTTAGCTACCTGCAGGATATTCCGGCTCATAGCCTCAAGATAGACCGCAGCTTCATTGCCGCTCTGGAAAACGACACGCGGGGCAGCCGCGCGATTATCGCCGCGATTGCAAGCCTTGCTCGAGAGCTTGGCCTGACCGTGGTGGCAGAAGGCGTGGAGACGCACAAGCAATGGCATCAGCTGGGCGATTACGCCATTGATCTGATTCAGGGGTTTTATACCGCTCGGCCTATGCCCGCCGATGCTTTCAAAAGCGCCCTGAACGCGCGGCAGAGCCATGCCACAAGCATCAGGGAAGATGGCTGGCGCGACATCAGGGAAACCGCGTCAGCGACGCCATAACGTCACGGCATACAACAGCAAACCCAAGGTTGCGCCATGAGATACCGACACCGGCCATCCGCTGCCAAAGCCGGTGGTGCCATACCAGACAAGGCTCAAGCCCACGCCTAGCGCAAGAAGTCCAAGCAGGCGTGCCAGTAACATGGGCAGGCGCTGTTTACCCTCCCGGGGTAGCCAGCGCCATTGGATGATCATGACCAACGCAATGGCGGCAGTTGCCATGAGCACCAGGGTTAACCGCGTATCATGCCCCCCTTCAACGTAGCGCGGCAGCGTCGCTAGCATAATCCCGCATAATCCCGCGCCCAGGCTAATGCGTTCCGGTGATGTCATGCGCTGCCCCATTCAGGCGACCTTAAGCTGTTGTGTTTCTATCCACTCTTCTACCCAGGGTATCGCAGCGTCGTCAGCCATGAAAGTTTCCATGGCATCCACTTCCAGGCGCTCGCCCAATCGCGTCGCCCCCAGGTCCTCGAGCAGTGCGTCCAGCGTGCGTCCTGCGCCACAGAAGGTTTCATCATAGGAACTGTCGCCTAGCGCAATAATGCCGTAACGAAGTGTCCCAAGGGAGGGGCTTTGTTCCTGGAGCTCACGGGCAAAGGGCACAAAATTACCCGGAAAATCGCCGCTACCGGTGGTGGACACGCAAAATAGTGTAAGCACTGACGTATGATCAGTCAGCATCTCGATTGTCGGCTGTTCGCTGATCTCGACATAGTATCCCGCTTCTTCGAACAGCGGCTTGACCTGCTCGGCCACATCCAGCGCACCGCCGTACATGGTGCCTACCAGTATATTTAACTGAGACATTAATCGCTCTCCTCTCATCGTTGCCCGTTTACCACCGCCTGCCGTCTGAAAGTCGACAAGTACCTGAAAAATTTGGTCAAATATTAACATGTTCCTGTTTGTCGCCGCACGCCAGTAACATCAGCGTGCTAATCTAGCCGAGGTTATCGATGCACCCTACCCTGCAACAAACGTTTGAAGCCTGGATCACGCCCATCATGATCGGTGGCCTGATCATTTTCATGTGCTTTATCATCTGGGATCTGGCCAAAAAATCCAACGCCGGACGCTTTGGCACACTCATGCTGTTTATCGTGCTGGGGGCAGGCATGCTCGGCTATGTGCTCAAAGTGGTTATCACCTGGGTGCTGGAAGGCGGAATCGACTAAATCAGTGAAAAAAAGAGCGCCATTGAGGCGCTCTTTTCGTGTTTTCCGGTTAGTTTTTTCGGCGCCCAGGGTTTCACGCGCTGTGATCAACCGGTTTTTTTATCCGTGCGGCTTTCGACCTGATGCTTGAGCTTTTGCCCCGGACGAAATGTTACAACCCGTCGCGCGGAAATCGGAATTTCTTCGCCGGTTTTGGGGTTTCGCCCAGGCCTCTCGCGCTTGTCGCGAAGATCAAAGTTGCCAAAGCCCGACAACTTGACCTGTTCGTTTTCTCGCAAGCAGCCACGAATTTCCTCAAAAAAGGTTTCAACAACCGATTTTGCTTCCCGCTTGGACAACCCCAGTTCAGCGTGCAGATGCTCAGCAAGCTCTGCCTTGGTCAACGCACCCATCAGGTTTCTCCTCATACCGGGCACCACTTTGACAAGTGGCACTGGCCGTCGGCGGCGAACTCAATTAACACGCTATTAGCCACGCAGCTCAGCACTAAACCCACGCTGCATCTGCTCAACGATTGAATCCACCAACTGGTTGATTTCATCATCATTTAGCGTGCGCGATGGATGCTGCCAGGTCAAGCCCAGCGCAATACTCTTCTGCCCTTCGGCCACACCTTGCCCTGAATAAACGTCAAACAGCCGCATATCGGTCAGGTAGTCACCGGCATTTGCCGCTGCAGTATCCAGAAGCGACTGTACCGACACCGGTTGGGCCACGGTAAAAGCCAGGTCCCGACGTACTTCGGGATAACGCGAGAGCGGCGCAAATGCAGGCACCTTGCCGCTACTCAAGGCAACCAGGCTGACTTCAAAGACTACCGCATCTGCCTTGAGTCCCAACCGGGCACGCACTTCAGGATGCAACGTACCCAGCCAGCCGGCTTCCTGCCCCTGGTATAAGATCCGCGCACACTGTCCCGGGTGCAACGATGGATGTGGTGCCGGCTCCATGCGCCAATCCTCGGGGCAACCACCCAAAGCAAACAGGCTTTCAAGGTCTCCTTTGACATCATAGAAATCCACTGACTCGCGATTGCCACTCCAACCTTCAGGATAGCGTGCACCACACGCCAGCGCACCGAGCATCGGTGTCTGACTCAGGTTATCCAGCTGACCGTTGAATATCAGCCCTGTCTCAAACAGCCGCACACGCGTTTGCTGGCGGTTGAGATTATACTCCAGCGTACGCACGAGTCCCGGAAACAGACTGGCACGCATCACCGACAAATCATTGGAAATAGGGTTCGCAAGCGTCGGCGCGACGGCATCCGGCAGCAGCGTTGCCTGCAACTCAGGTGCCACAAAGCTATAGGTAATGGCTTCCTGATAGCCCCGCGCCACCATTTGCCGGCGTAATTGTGACTGCGTCACCCCTGCCTCGTTGCCCGGCCGCAAAGCAAGACGCGCCGCCGGACGACGCACCGGCAAATTATTGTAGCCATGGATACGAGCAATTTCTTCAATCAGATCTTCTTCAATGGCCGCATCAAAACGCCAGCTGGGTACGTCAACCTCCCAGCCATTTGCCGTTGAGCTAACGCCAAAGCCCAAACGGCTCAGAATATCGCTCACGTCATGGGCAGCAAGTGCTTTGCCCAACACCTTTTCAAGCCGTTGAGCACGCAGGCTAATGTGCCGAGAATGAGGGAGGTAGGCTTCATCTTTCACATCTACCAGCTTGCCACATTGACCCCCGCAGATATCCAGTAACAACGCTGTTGCTCGCTCAATGGCATCAACAGTCAGTTGCGGATCCACGCCACGCTCAAAGCGGTGGGAAGCATCGGTATGCAAACCGTAAGAGCGTGCCTGCCCGGCAATCGCCAGCGGCGTGAAAAAAGCCGCCTCAAGAAAAATTGTGCGGGTGCTCGGGCTGACGCCTGAATGCTCTCCCCCCATCACCCCAGCAATCGCCAGCGGCTTTTGCTGATCGGCGATCAGCAGCGTTTCCGGACGCAGCTGTATGTCCTGGCCGTCCAGCAGAGTGAGACGCTCACCTTCGCGTGCGTGACGCACCACTACTCCGCCATCAAGGTTATCTCGATCGAAGGCATGCAGCGGCTGGCCCAGCTCCAGCATCACGTAGTTGGTAATATCCACCACCGGATCGATGGAGCGTACGCCACTGCGACGCAGGCGCTCCACCATCCACAGCGGCGTCACGGCTGACACGTCGACGCCTTGAATCACACGCCCCATGTAACGCGGGCACTGCTCTGCTGCCTCAACGCTCACTGGCAAGGTTGCATCCAGCGTCGCTTTCACCGCATCGACGGTTGGCGCAGCAACCGCCTGGCGATTCAGCGCGCCGACTTCCCGTGCAATGCCTTTCAAGCTCAGGCAGTCACCGCGGTTTGGGGTCAAATCAACCTCAATGATGGTGTCTTCCAACCCCATATACGCGCGAAAATCCTCACCCGGGGGTGCCGAGGCAGGTAGCACGAAAATCCCCGGGGAGGCCTCTTCGGCCAGCCCCAACTCGGACTCGGCACAGATCATTCCCCGGGATTCAACCCCGCGTAGCTTTGCCTTCCTGATCCTGAAATCACCCGGCAGTACACCATCCACACGTGCAAAGGGGACTTTTTGCCCCACTGCCACGTTAGGCGCACCACATACGACTTGCACCGGCTCTGCTGTGCCATCATTAACGGTACAGACATTCAGCTTGTCGGCATCGGGGTGCTGCTCCTTGCTCAGAACCTCGGCAACCACAACGCCGCTAAACGCCTTGGCCACTGGCTCAATGGCATCCACTTCCAGGCCCGCCATAGTGACCTGGTCAGCCATGGCTTGCGTATCCAGCTGCGGAGAGACCCATTCACGCAGCCACTGTTCAGAAAACTTCATGTTCTATCCTGTTGTCAGCGGTGGGCTTAGGCAAACTGGCGCAAAAAGCGCAGATCATTATCGAAAAACAAACGCAGGTCATTCACCCCATAACGCAACATGGCCAGCCGCTCCGCGCCCATGCCGAATGCGAAACCACTAAAGCGCTCTGCGTCAATATCCGAGTGCCTGAATACTTCGGGATGCACCATGCCGCAACCCATCACCTCAAGCCAGCCGCTGTGGGAACACACGCGACATCCTTCACCACTGCATATCACGCACTGAATGTCGACTTCGGCCGACGGTTCGGTAAAAGGAAAATAAGAGGGCCGAAAGCGTACCGACAAGTCTTCACGCTCAAAGAAACCGTGCAGAAAATCTTCAATAGTGCCTTTCAGATCGGCAAAGCTGATGTCTTCGTCAACCAGCAGTCCCTCAACCTGATGAAACATCGGCGTATGGGTTAAATCCGAGTCGCTGCGATACACACGCCCCGGGCACACGATGCGGATCGGCGGCGCGCTCTCTTTCATGGTGCGCACTTGCACCGGAGAGGTGTGTGTACGCAGCAGCCGCGTGGCATCAAAATAAAACGTATCGGCCATGCCGCGTGCCGGATGGTGCGCAGGAATATTGAGCGCTTCGAAATTGTGATAATCATCTTCAATTTCGGGGCCCACAGCCACATCGAATCCAATGCGGGTAAATAGCCCTTCAATGCGCTCAAGCGTGCGCGTTACCGGGTGAAGGCCGCCCTGGCTCTGACCGCGACCAGGCAAGGTCACGTCAATTTCTTCAGCGGCCAGACGCGCTTCCAGCGCCGCTTTTTCCAACTGGTGACGCTTTGCTTCAATATCGTCAGCGAGCGCCTGTTTGGCCTGGTTGATGTGCTCCCCGGCTGCCGGGCGCTCTTCAGCTGAAAGCTTACCCAGCCCCTTCAGCAAGGCCGTGACCTGGCCCCTTTTCCCCAAATAGCGGACACGTAATTCTTCCAGTGCCGCGACGCTTTGTGCTGCCTGAATGGCAGAGCGTGCGTCAGAGACCAGAGTAGGAAGGTGATCCATCCGATTGACTCCGAGTTAGGCGTTTCCCTGACGTCAAACATGACAGATATCAGGAATGTCAAATTGACGGTGACAAAAAAACAGGGGAAGAGCGGCTGCTCTTCCCCTGTACGGGTCACATGATGAGACCTATCGCATTACATAAGCGCAAGGCGCCGGTAATACGTTAGTGGGCAGCCTTGGCTTTTTCCACGATGGCAGCAAATGCCGCTTTCTCGTGGACAGCCAGGTCAGCCAGTACCTTACGATCAATTTCGATACCGGCTTTCTTCAGGCCACCAACAAAACGGCTGTAGGACAACCCTTGCTGACGCGCACCGGCATTGATCCGCTGGATCCACAGCGCACGGAACTGGCGCTTGCGGTTACGGCGGTCACGATAAGCATACTGGCCAGCCTTGATCACGGCTTGCTTGGCAACGCGGAAAACACGCGACCGGGCACCGTAGTAACCTTTGGCCTGCTTCAAAACTTTTTTATGGCGACGACGGGCAACTACGCCACGCTTAACACGAGTCATAACACACTCCTGACATTATGGGCTGGAATGACGCAATATTGCGCTTCCCAGAAAATTCGACCGCTTACAGGTTCGGCAGCATACGCTGAATCAACGGCTTGTCGGCAGCGTGAATCTGCTGCATACCGCGCAGCTGACGCTTACGCTTGGTCGATTTTTTGGTCAGGATGTGGCTACGGAAAGACTGCTTGTGCTTGAAGCCGTTAGCGGTCTTCTTGAAGCGCTTTGCAGCACCGCTGTTGCTTTTGATTTTCGGCATGAGAATAGCTCCGCTCGATATTTTTTAGAAAACCCAAGGCCGACCAGCCAAAACGCTGGCCCGTTTTACCGGCCACTGGATCACTTCTTCTTCGGGGCAAGAATCATGATCATCTGTCGCCCTTCCATTTTGGGGAAGGACTCCACTGATCCGATATCTTCGAGGTCACCGGCGATCCGTTCCATCAGCTTGCGGCCGATGTCCTGGTGCGCCATTTCACGACCCCGGAAGCGCAATGTGACCTTGCCCTTGTCACCACCTTCCAGAAAGCGCGTCAGGTTCTTGAGTTTGACCTGATAGTCGCCTTCATCAGTGCCAGGACGGAACTTGACTTCCTTGACCTGGATTTGCTTTTGCTTCTTCTTTTGAGCTGCTTTCTGCTTTTTCTGCTCAAAGACGAACTTGCCGTAGTCCATTATCTTGCAGACGATAGGATCGGCATTCGAAATTTGTACGAGATCCATTCCCGCTTCACCAGCACGCTCGAGAGCGTCACGCGTGGGGACAACCCCAAGCTGCTCGCCATCACTGTCGATCAGGCGAATCTGGTCTACGATAATGCGCTCGTTCATTGGTGGGCGCTTGTCTTGTGGACGCCCGCGCTGATTGCTTCGCTTGATTGCTCCGTCTCCTTAGGCAATTGACGATGTCGTCAGAACTGCTCTCTCAGTGTCAAGACGCTGGATAAGATCTTCAACCGTCATGGTACCAAGATTTTCGCCGCTTCGTGTGCGTACGGCGACCGAGCCAGTCTCAACTTCCTTATCTCCTACCACCAGGAGATAGGGAATCTTTTGTAGCGTGTGTTCACGGATTTTAAAGCCGATCTTCTCATTCCTCAAGTCGGCTTTGACCCGCAGGCCCTGTTTATTCAGCCGTTGCTCCAATGCCAGGGCATAATCGCGCTGCGCATCGGTAATGGTCATGACCACTACCTGCTGCGGCGCAAGCCACAAAGGCATGGCGCCGGCATAATGCTCTATCAGGATGCCCAGAAAGCGTTCGAACGAGCCAAGTATGGCACGATGCAGCATAACCGGCACCTTGCGGCTGCCGTCTTCATCCACATACTGCGCACCGAGCCGCCCCGGCAGATTGAAATCCAGCTGCAGCGTACCACATTGCCAGACGCGATTCAGGCAGTCACGCAGTGCAAATTCGATTTTAGGGCCGTAAAAAGCACCTTCCCCCGGCTGAAGCTCCCACTCAAGGCCTGTCGCATCAAGCGCGGCTTCCAACCCTTTCTCGGCCTGATCCCAGAGTGCCGCTTCGCCCAGAAAATCATCCGGCCGGGTCGACAGCTTCAGCTCAACGTCCTCAAAGCCCAGCGTTTTGTAGACCCCGAGGGTCTGCGCGATGAATGCCTCGGCTTCGGACTGAATCTGGCCCTCGGTACAGAAGATATGCGCGTCGTCCTGGGTAAAGCCGCGCACCCGCATGAGACCGTGCAGCGATCCCGACGGCTCATTACGGTGACAGCTGCCGAACTCGGCCAGGCGCAGGGGCAGGTCACGGTAGCTTTTCAGCCCCTGGTTGAACACCTGAACGTGACACGGGCAGTTCATCGGCTTCACCGCGTATTCACGCTTTTCCGACTCTGTCGTGAACATCAGCTCGCTGTAGTGGCCCCAGTGCCCAGACTTTTTCCACAGCGAAAGGTCCACCACCTGGGGAGTGCGAATTTCCTGATAGCCATGGTCACGCTGCACCTGACGCATATAGCTTTCCAGCGCCTGATACATGCTCCACCCGTTGGGATGCCAGAACACCATACCAGGGGCTTCTTCCTGCAAATGGAACAGGTCCATCTTGCGCGCAAGCTTGCGGTGATCACGTTTCTCCGCTTCTTCCAGTCGCTTGAGGTAAGCCTTGAGCTGTTTTTTATCGCCCCACGCTGTGCCGTAAATACGCGTCAACATCGGGTTTTCAGCATCACCGCGCCAGTAGGCACCCGCAATCTTGGTTAGCTTGACCGCCTTGAGGTGGCGCGTATTGGGCACATGTGGCCCGCGGCACATATCCACGTATTCTTCGTGATGATATAACCGGATCATTGCCCCTTCCGGAATATCCCGCACAATTTCCTGCTTGTAAGGCTCATCACGATGCAGAAAAGTCAGCATGGCCTTATCACGGTCGACATATTCACGTACTACATCGTATTCCCGCTTGATCAGCGCCTGCATACGCGCTTCGATGGTTTCAAGGTCGTCCGGCGTTACGGAACGACCGAAATCAACATCGTAGTAAAAGCCGTCGTCAATCACGGGACCAATGGCCATTTTCGCGTCAGGATACAGCTGCTTGACCGCATGCCCGACAAGATGGGCACAGGAATGACGAATAATATCCAGCCCTTCGGCATCACGCGCAGTAATAATTGCCACGTCGGCATCGCGCTCGATCATATCTGCAGCATCCACCAGCACGCCGTCAATTTTTCCGGCAATACAAGCCTTGGCCAGACCTGGGCCAATGGATTCTGCCAGCTGCATAATGGAAAGCGGCTCATTCAGCGTGCGCTGGCTGCCGTCAGGCAAGGTGACTATGGGCATTCGGTTTTCCTTGAGCGCAGTGGTGATCCACACCAAGGATCACATATCGCTATCAATGGGCGTTATCGGCGGTATAAAGCGGCGGTTCAAGCCGCATAATAGCGGCACAGCCTACCAGATTTTCGACACTCCAGAAACAGAAAGCGGGAGGCAGATATGCCTCCCGCTCCTGAACAACAATATTATTGCTGCTGTCAGCTCAACACATCAGGCCTATGGACTTGATGCATATCGGCCGCTTACTTCCACTCGTCAAGTTCTACGCGACGGTTTTCAGCACGACCAGCATCGGTTTCGTTTGTAGCAACCGGACGCTCTTCACCAAAGCCTACCGCTTTCATGCGGTTTTGCTGTACGCCATTGGACTGAAGATAGCTGGCAACGGACTCAGCACGACGCTGGGACAGGTCCTTGTTGTACTGAGCACTACCTACAGAGTCGGTATGCCCTTCAATGCGTACGCGCACTTCCGAGTTGTGTACCAGTTTTTCAGCTACGTCATTGAGCTCGTGCTCAGCCTGACGAGTCAGGTTGGCAGAATCAAACTCGAAGTTGACGCCTTCCAGCACCAGGCTTTCCGGGCAACCCAGAGCGTTGACCTTTTCACCAGCCGGCGTATTCGGGCACTGATCGCGGTAGTCTGCTACGCCATCATTGTCAGAATCGAGCGGGCAGCCTTTCGCATCAACGGCCACACCTGCCGGTGTTCCCGGGCACTGGTCACGATAATCCGGCACACCGTCGTTGTCGGAATCGAGCGGGCAACCTTCTGCATCGACGGCAACGCCAGCCGGTACTTCACCGTAGCTTGGGCACTGCGGCTTCACTGCTTCGGATTTATCGGCACAGAGGTAAGCCGCGATAGCAGCCCCTGCTGTCGCGCCAATCGCGGCACCGCTATCTTCATCAGAGTCGCTGCTTGATGCATAACCCAGACCACCACCGATCACACTGCCGGCAAGGCCACATACGGCAGGATGCTGGTACCAGCTGCGATCTGCATCGCTGCTCGCCGTTTGGCCAGACGTTTGTGACGCTGAGCTGGCACAGCCCGAAAGGCCAACAGCCAGGGCAGAACCGATTAGCAAGCCAGTCGTAGATTTTTTCATGCAAGTCTCCTTCATTGATCCAATGCGGGAAGCGATATCACGAACCAGCTTCCACTGTCGTGCTTCTTTTATTGACGCGTCTGGTACATCATCTCAGCACATGCAGAGGTGACTGACGACACGCCTATCATTAAACATCATGCCACCAAGAAGCAATACACCGCTTGGCTCAGGCATTGCCTGTACAATACAGTCTAATATGTCTTCAGCAAGAGTCTAGCATAAAGGTAAGGCGTGTATTTTCAATGCCGTATGCTCTAATGCAATGTTTTTCCACCGTCTGCACGCCACTGAATAACGGCTTTCGCCGCCTGTGTCACGCGCTGCCGCATTTCTTCTTCGACCTGCAGCCGCTCCTTGTCTTCAAGCATCCTTTCCCGCGGCGTTAGCCTGCTGCGCGCAGAATGCGTCTTCAGGTGCTGAGTACGGTGGTAAACTTCAGCAAATGCACTGAATGCTTCACGCTCGGCCAAGCTCGGCTCTATAATTTCCAGCAGCACTTTGCAGCGCCAGGCGCCCTCGGTAATTTCAACCTGCCCCTGCACCAGGGCTTTCGTCACATAGTCCAGGTTCTCCAGACTATTGGTAATGGCTCGCGCATCCTCCTCGCGCCGAAAAGCGTCGCGCCGTTTAACCTCCCGGCGTAGCCTGGCGGCATAAATCACCAGCACCACAATGATAGCAACGCCGGCTGTCATAAATACTGCTGCTAAGCTTGCGCTCATATGCTTGACCTTCAGATTCACAAAATAATCTACAAAAATTGTACACTCTACCCTGCATCATGCATACAAAGGCAGATATTTTCTTCTCTTTCCGGCAGGCATATTGATATATATTGCGCCAAAACCTACGCTCAACATCAGGCTCTCATGACTATATTTCAGCATGTTGCACGTTAAGACCGGCCAGTAGCATCATTTTAACAGGGAGAAACACCAGTGAGGCATAAATACTTTTCAGGCATCTGCTGTGCCATCGCCATCAGTGCTGCCATATCCGGTTGTACGACCTATACCTGGCCTGACGGCTCTCGCGAAACGGTGCTGGGAGTACCCGCCGAGGAAGAAAATGCGCGCTACGAAGAACCTCTCAACGCACCTGTACGCTACCGCACCCCGAGAGAAACGCCGGATAAAGAAGAGAGAGAATAACGAACACGAGACAAGGCCTTGTACAAAAAATAGCCAAGCTCAGGCATTTCCTGGCTACCACCCAACCGAAAGAGCCAGGACTCCCTCATCACGCTCATATTATCTTTCCTTCACGCACACAAAAAACCCGGCACTAGGCCGGGTTGATTGCGTTGTAGGTGCCTGA
>NZ_JAKDUR010000075.1 GCF_030457605.1 Halomonas sp. | reverse complement strand
GGCTTACCGGCAATGAAGTGCACCGTGAAGACGGCTCTTACGCGCCTGCCGGCGATTAACATGCCGTGAATCAGCCTCGCAATGGGACAAAGCCGTTGTGAGCTGCGTGAAAAGCCTCGCTCCGTGCGGGGCTTTCTTGTGCAAGTGGGCAAGGTCCGGGCTCATGTTGACAGCGATAACATGGGCTGTGTCTTTGTTCGCATAATATATATTATGTTAAATATAGTGTGGGCAGCGATACGAAGAGCCGCGTAAGAACACATACAGTTTTATATCCGATAAGATGCAGGTTTTGTGCATGTTGAGTCAATGACGTCGCGCTGACCCCGCATCAATGGACAATGCGGCCGTATTGTCCTTATCATCCCCCTTCCTATGGCTTAAGGATACGTTCACTATGCGCTACGGTTTTGTTGGGCTGGCAGCGGCGTTCTCGCTCACACTTGCCGGCTGCTCTTTGATGCAGCCCGAAACACCAACTCCTTCCCCGCTGACCGAACCGGCTTTCGATGCGCGTATTGATGAGTTGGAAAGCCGGCTGTCCCGGCAATGTGACGCTTCCGAGGCGCTGCAAAACCAGCTGGATCATCAGCAAAGCCTGACGGCGGATGTGCGTGAAGTGGGCGGCCTTTTGCGCCGGTTGCGTGATGATGTGGCGACTCTCAAGCAAAGCCGCGAAAGCGATCCCGTTGTGGTGCGCAAAACCTGCCAGGCTGACGATCTGCTGAAAACCAAAACGCTGGTGGGTCGCAGCGAATGGGTTGGGCTGCCCAAACTCGAGACCTACCTGCAAGCGCGCATTGACTCCGGTGCCAAAACGTCCTCCCTCTCGGCGGGCGATATCACCACGTTCGAACGCGACGGCGATGACTGGGTGCGTTTCAAACTGGCACTGAAAGACGACGACGAGGTCGTGGAAGCCCGGCGTGATGAGTGGATTGAAGCGCCCATTGAGCGCAGGGTGCGGATTATTCAGGCTTCCGGCGAAGAGTCTCGCCCGGTCATTTCCCTGCTTATGACGCTTGGCCCTATCCGTCAAAACGTCGAATTTACCCTCAATGACCGCTCCCACCTGGACTATCCGGTACTTCTGGGACGGCGCTTTTTGCTTGATATTGCGCTGGTTGATGTGGCGCAGCGCTATGTTCACGAACGCCCTTCCTTTGATGATAATGCCGACGATGCCGATAAATCCGATTCCGGGCCGGACGGCCAGGATGACGACAAGTAACGTACGGCGCTATTCAACCGCCGCCTTCGCTCAACAAGGATTTTTGCATGTCACGGTTACCGTTTTACTTGATCGTCGGCTTTTTGCTGGTTATCGGCATTGCGATGACGGCTCATCGCCACCTGCAGTTCGAAATTCCCTGGCTACCGGGTGAACAACGCCAGGTGTGGGAAGTCGAGGCGATGGTTACCTACAATGCCGATGACGGCCCGGTCGCGGTAGACTTTGCCCTGCCTTCACACCAGCAGGGTTTTCGCGTATTGACCGAAAACACCGCATCGTCTGGCTACGGTCTGGCTTATCAGGCGGATGAATACGGCCGTCGTGCCAACTGGACAATCCGCGATGCCTCGGGTGAGCAACAGCTGTATTACTCCGCGCAGCTGCTGGTGGCTCCGGAATCCCAGGCCGGCAAGCAAACGCCGCCGGAGCTGGCGGCCACCACGCCCTGGGAGCGCCCTTACGATACCGCGGCGAATCAGGTTATCGAACGGGCCTGGTCGCGCAGTGCCAATAATGCCACTTTTGCCCGTGAGCTGATTCTTGATATCAATGGTGAGCAGCAGGGAGAAAACGCACGTCTACTGCTCACCCAGTTTGATTCTACCGAGCTGATTGTGCGGCTGTTGCAGCAGGCCGATGTCAAGGCGCGTGCGGTTAGTGGGCTGGTGCTCAAGGACGGCCGCCGCCGGCAGACGCTGAGCAGCTGGCTACAGGTGTTTAGTCAGGATGAGAAACAGTGGTGGCTGTTCAATCCGGCCACGGGTGAACGCGGAAAACAGGATAATCTGCTGCTGTGGGAAGCCGGCGGTCAGGCCGTGCTGGAAGTGGAAGGTGGCAGCGATTCTCGGGTCACCTTTTCCATGCTGACACACTCCCAGCCCGCCGCTGCCGCAGTACGTAACCACTTGTCTGACGATACCCTGCTGAATTTCTCAATTCACAGCCTGCCGCTGGAAGAACAGGCGCTGTTCCAGACGATCCTGCTGATCCCCATTGGTGCGCTGGTTGTCGTATTTTTGCGGGTGCTTGTCGGGGTCAAGACATCGGGCACCTTCATGCCGGTACTGATAGCGCTGGCATTTATTCAGACGACGCTGATTACGGGGCTGCTGGGCTTTCTGATGGTCGTTGCGGTTGGCCTTGTGATTCGTAACTATCTGTCGTATCTAAATTTGTTGTTGGTAGCTAGAGTCTCGGCGGTGATTATTACCGTGATTGCGATTATTTCGATATTTTCGGTCATTGCCTACCGAATGGGGCTCAACGCCGGGCTGACCATCACGTTCTTCCCCATGATCATTCTGTCCTGGACGATCGAGCGGATGTCGATTCTCTGGGAAGAAGAAGGTCCCAAGGAGGTGCTCATTCAGGGGGGGGGCAGCCTGATGACGGCAGTGATCGTGTATCTGGCGATGAACAACCCCGTGGTGCGTCATATCACCTTCAATTTCCTGGGGGTGCAGCTGATTCTGATGGCGCTGATCCTGCTGCTGGGCAACTACACCGGTTATCGCCTGCTTGAACTGCGCCGCTTCAAACCCATTACCGATGATGAGTCCGGCGTATGAGTTGGCTGAAGAACTGGACCTGGCCGTCACGCCTGCGCGACAGAGGCATTATCGGCATGAATCGGCGCAATATTCGTTATATCGGGCAGTATAACGACCGGCGGCTGTACCCGCTGGTCGATGACAAGCTGCAAACCAAGCTGTTGGCACAGACTCACGGCGTGACTACGCCGGCGCTGATTGGCACGGTAACAACCCAGTTCGGTGTCAAGCATATCGGTTCCATGCTTGAGGATTGTCAGGGGTTTGTGGTTAAGCCAGCCAAAGGCAGCGGCGGTAAAGGCATACTGGTGATCGACAAGGTCAGTGCTGACGGTTTTTTCAAACCCAGCGGGGCGCGGCTGACCTTGACCGATATCGAGCGTCATGTATCGAATATTTTATCCGGGCTGTATTCCCTCGGCGGATCGCCGGATGTCGCCGTGGTCGAGACGCTGATCAACTTTGAAGACAGCCTGATGGCTTATACCTACGAAGGCGTGCCCGATATTCGCGTTATCGTGTTCAAGGGATATCCGGTTATGGCAATGATGCGCTTGTCCACTGCAGCATCAGATGGCAAGGCCAACCTGCACCAAGGCGCTGTGGGCGTCGGGATCGACATGGCCAGCGGTCATGCGCTACGCGGTGTGCAGTTCGACCGCCCCTGCCACCGCCACCCGGATACGCAGCACGATCTGGCCAGTCTCGTCGTGCCCCAGTGGGACACCCTGCTCAACCTGGCGGCCAGCTGTTATGAGATGACCGGGCTTGGTTATCTGGGCACAGACATGGTGCTGGATCGTGAAGACGGCCCGATGTTGCTCGAGCTGAACGCGCGTCCCGGGCTTGCCATTCAAATGACCAATGGTGAAGGGTTGCGGCGACGTCTTGATATGGTGGAACACCAGCCTGATGGTGCCTCACCGGAAGAACGCGTGGCATTTTCGCAGCATCATTTTGCCCGCCAGAGTGAGCTTGTCGAGCAGCCTGAGCCGGCCGATGCATAAGGTGGGTCAGTCATGAGTCAATTACGCACCTTGCTTGAGCAGGCCGATGCCCAGTGCCTGGCGCGCGGTGTACGTTTCACTCCGATCCGCCGGCGTGTGCTGGAGCTGATCGCGGCAAGCGGTGGCGGCCTGAAAGCTTATGATTTGCTGGATCAGCTGTCCGCCGAGCATGCTGCCACGCGCCCGCCAACCATATACCGAGCGCTTGAATTCCTGATCCAGCAAGGGCTGGTTCACCGCATCGAGTCGCAGAATGCCTACGTGGCCTGCGCGTGTCCCGAGCATGCCCACGGCTTTCAGCTACTGATTTGCCGCGCCTGTGGTCAGGTCGAAGAGATCCACTTCGACGAGATCAGCGAACAGCTCGCCGCCCGTGCCGGTGATCAGGGGTTTTGCGTTGAACGCCAGACCATCGAACTGATCGGGCTATGCGCGCCCTGCCGTGCTGCGCATTTTTCGTCTTCCGAGCCCAAACCATAAAGCGAGGCCGCTATGCCACACGTTGACAAACCAGCTGACGCAGTCGCGATACAAGCGTCGTCCGGCATGCTGTTCAAGCGGTTGGAAACCGCCCTGCCCGACGATACGCTGCCGGCGGCTGCGGACCTGCTGGACGCGGTAAAATTCAACGCTGACGGTCTGATTCCCGCGATTGCCCAGCAGCATGACAGCGGTGAAGTGCTGATGATGGCGTGGATGAACCGCGAAGCGCTATATGAAACCCTGAATACCGGGCGCGTGTGTTATTTCTCGCGATCCCGGGGCAAGCTCTGGCGCAAGGGGGAGTCGTCCGGCCAGCAGCAGCACCTGAAAACTGCCGCGTTCGACTGTGACGGTGATGCCCTGTTGCTCCAGGTAGAGCAAACAGGTGCTGCCTGCCACACCGGCCGTCGTAGCTGCTTTTATGTAGATGTGACCGCCCGACCGCGCATCAACAGTGCCCCGCTGATTGACCCAGCCAGTCTTTACGGCAGCAAGTCGTGAAACGTTTGCCGAGCCGCTTACTGGCCGGATGTATGATAGCTCTGGTGCGGATGTATCAGTGGGTCATAAGCCCCCTGCTGGGGCCACGCTGCCGGTTCTGGCCCAGCTGTAGCGCTTATGCAGTAGAAGCCCTGCAGGTTCATGGGCCGCTAAAAGGCGGATGGATGGCGGCCAGGCGCATTGGTCGTTGCCATCCTGGTAGCGACGGCGGGCTGGACCCGGTACCCGACGGTCCCAGTGAAGCGCTGTGCCGGGAAGATCCCGAGCTTGACGACGATTTTCGTCAAGCGGCTAATCGGCGCGGCGGCGAAAAATAACGCTCAGGTTATTGGCGGGCATCTCAACGACGCGCTCAAGCACTAGCCCACTAGCAGCGGCCTCGGCTTCAACGCATTCCAGGTCGCGCAGACCCCAGGACGAATCGCGGGCTTTCAGATCGGCATCAAAGGCTTCATTACTGGACGCAGTGTGCTGGTCATGACGGCGGTAAGGGCCGTAAAGAAACAGCACGCCAGTAGCGCTCAGGTATTCACTCGCTCGCTGCATCAGCGTTTGGGTAACGTGCCAGGGTGAGATGTGGATCAGATTGATGGCAACGATAGCGTCGAACGCAGCGCCCTGCCATCCGGCTGGCCAGGCGCTGTTAACATCCAGCGCCACCGGAGCCAACAGGTTCTCGCACGCCCCGTGTTGTTGTGCCATATGCTCACGCCAGGCGGTAATGGAGGCCAGTGCATCGGGATTTACATCGCTTGGCTGCCATTGCCAGCCAGGCATGGACCGGGCGGCGTGTATACCGTGTTCACCGCTACCGCTGGTTGGCAGGTGCTCACGCAGTACCGCTAAAACAGGTGCCCGGTTGCGCGCCGCTGACGGGCTTTTCAGCCGTTTGTTATCAGATGCTGACATGGTATGCGGACTCGCTGAACGCTCTTAGCCCTGGTTCTCGGCTTCCTGTCCGGCCACTCGATATATTGTCTTCAGCATGGCATCAAGGCCGTTGCTGCGCGTGGGCGACAAATGCTTATCCAGGCCTAGATCGGCCATGAAGTGCGGCTGGGTGGCATTGATTTCCTCGGCTGTACGCTCGCTGTAGATGCGCAGCAGTACGGCAATCAGCCCGGAGACAATCGCGGCATCCGACGTGGCGTGAAACGTCAGCGTATCGCCCTGCATGTCATGGTTCATCCAGACATTGGACTGACATCCCCTGATCTTGTAGTCATCAATTTTCCACGCATCGGGAAACGCGGGCAGTTGTTTGCCCATATCAATAATGTATTGATAACGATCCATCCAGTTATCAAACATCTCAAACTCTTCGATGAGCTCTTGCTGAGCCTGTTCGGCGCTCATGGCGAGTCCTTTTTCGTCGGGTGGATTCAAGCCTGCATTATAACGCGTTAATGCGCAGGTGAAACGTCGGGTGAGTCTTCGTCAGACGATGCCGGGCCAAGACGATGGCGCTGCTGCTCGGCGTGCCAGCGTTGATCTTCGGTGTGCAGATAGCGCGAGGTGGTATCCAGCCGCGAGTGACGCGCGCTTTCGGCCAGATAATGCA
>NZ_JAKDUR010000074.1 GCF_030457605.1 Halomonas sp. | reverse complement strand
GCAATAGCGCAAGAAAACACGACCCCCGCTAACCTTGCGGATAATGTACCTTGTCACCTTCTTCCTGCATGCGTCTGAGCCTGCTACCCACCGAGAACTCGCGCGTATATACCGCGATGTACCCAAGGCCATGCGGCGCCTTGCGCACCAGCTCACCTTCAAGCCCCTCGCCTTTCGCGCCAATGCGCTCACGCACTACAGACGGTTGAATACTCGCTTCTGACAGCTGCACACGCACACGATAATCACCATCGGGCACCCCGCTTCCATAGCCCATTGGCCCTGCCTGAAATTGTCCGCCTTGTACCCGAGTACGCTCATGCCAGCGCGCCCCGCTCGTCTCACGCTCCACCACCACTAAAAGCTGGGCGTCATCCGGCAGGTTGGTACGCCCGGTGATATTCAGACGCCGGTCATCGCGCATGGAAGCTTCGGCGCTGATGGAAACCACCAAAGGTTTGACCGCTGGCGCCGGGGTTGTCGGCTCGCCGCGAGATTCTGTCGTCTCACTGGCCGCCGGCGCCGGTACGTCTTCTTCACTGCTGCCACAGCCTGAAAGTAACCCGGCTGATATCAGCACCCATAAAAAACGCCGACTTCGACTGCGCATTGGCAGCTTGTACATAGCGATCTCCGGTCAAGAGCCTGCACGCTCTTCAGTCACGCGTGTCGTTTCCAGTGATTGCTGCCAGTTGCGGAAGGCGTCATACCAGCGAATGGGTTCCGGCTTTATCTCGATCACCGCCTCCGGCAGCGGCGCAAGCGCTATCGGCTGCCAGCCGCTGGCCTTGAGCGTCTCATTCAGCCGTGTGTAATCCAGCGGCATCCCTTTGGCTTCCGACGTGTTCTGCAGTGCACTCAGCAAATCATGCATCCCGATTTCCTGACCGTCCAGCGGAAACGACTGGAGATACAACCGATTGCCATCACGGCCGATTTTCACCGGCATATCAATAATATTGACCCGCTCGCCGACACCAACACGTGTAAACAACGACCTGATCGTTTCCGGACGCATACGAATACACCCGTGGCTGACACGCATACCCACGCCGTCCGGCCGGTTGGTGCCATGAATCAAGTATCCCGGCAGATCAAGCAGAATGGCACGGTCTCCCAACGGATTCTCCGGGCCGGCAGGTACTACGGAGGGTAGCGCTTTCCCCTTTTTGGCGGCTTCCTGACGAATGGAATCCGGCGGATACCAGGCAGGATTTTTCAGTTTCATGGTGGTTTTTGTTACGCCCAGCGGCGTATCGTAACCATCCCGACCGATCCCGATAGGATAGGTTTCTACCGTCGGCGTTTCGCCTTTGGCCGTCGGCGGGTAATAATAAAGGCGCAGCTCGGACATGTTGATGACAATGCCTTCACGGCGCTCCGGCGGCAGCACATAGCGTGCCGGAATCGTTACCTCGGCACCCGCATCAGGCGCCCAGATGCTGACATCAGGATTGGCATGACGAAGCTCCTCATAGCCCACGCCGTGTTCTGCGGCAATATCCAGCAGCGTCTCGCCCTCTGCTACCTTAATGCGATAAACCTCGCCAACTATATTGCCGGTTTCCGGCACCACATAGTGGCCCATGGGCATATCCTCCGACGCAGCGAGCGCGGGAAGGCTCCACAGCATTCCGCACAGCGCCAGCATGCGATGACGTCGAACAACAGTAAAAAAAGAAGTAGAAAGCATATTTTTCATGGGCTTGCCGTGATGTTGGAACATGGCGGGCAGGCTTTGACAACCCGCGTGATTAGCCAGACGTCTGCCGATCAAAGCGTGGCACCGCCGCCTGAGTCGCTCAGTGTATCAGCGCTGCGGCCTTTTTTGCCCGCATTCCTGCAATGCTCCGCCAGGCACCGATAACAGCGGCGTCTGTTTGTCACTCGGGCGGCAGGTCAAACCGCTCCAGCGCACGGCGCAACGTAGCGGCAGAAAGCTCGCCAAGGTGGCTAGCCACCAGCCGGCCGCTAGCGTCGTAAAACAGCGTGGTGGGCAGCGCGGTAGAGCCCGCCTGCTGGCCGATTTCTCCTTGACGATCCAGCAGCACCTGATCGAGATCCAACTGCATATGCTCGAGGAAATTTTGAATGGTCGGCCGGGTCTCCCCCTGGTTGACCAGCACAAACAGCACGTCGGCATGCTTTTCCTGCATGTCTTCCAACAGCGGCATTTCCTTGCGACACGGCGGACACCATGTCGCCCAGAGATTGACCACCATCGGCCGGTTGCCTGACGTCTGTTGCAAATGGGCCAGATCAATCGCCTCATTATCCAACGTGTAAAGTGTGGCCTCGGGCGGCCGGCTGGCCTGATTTTCAATCAGGCTCAGGGCACCGCCGGTCAGCCCCCAGGTCAGCAGGCCGGCAAAAGCCGCCATGAACAGCGGCCGGCGCAGCGCCGCACGCCGCCAGGCGAGATAGCCGCCATATACGCCAATGGCCAACAGGCCGGCGATAATTTCAAACCCGCCGTCACGGATATCAATCCACGCCAGCGGGCTCCAGCCATAGCTTGCAAAATAACGCCCAACGAAAACGAGGCGCGCCACCACGAAGCCCACCAACGCCAAATTGATGATGGCATCGCCTATCGCCACATCCCGACGACGCGCCGACAGCTTGCCCGCCACCAAAGCCACAAGAAAGGCCAGTACGATTAACGCCTGCCCCACGGAAATGGCCAGCGGCCCCAGGGTTAGTGACAGCACACCAGACTCCTTTAAATACAACCCGTATACCTGGGCGCATGATGCGCCAAGCCACACCATGCTAGCGTCACACGATTAAGCGCTAATTAGCCGAGCTCTTCCCAGTGCGAGGACTCCCTGAATATGCGAAACTACGCGCTTTGCGCTAACGTCTCACGGTTATCACCATGACTGATACTGCCATCAAAAACTCTCATATAATGGCTGAACCACTCCACGTTCCACTGGACAGGACTTTCTCCGTCGCGCCGATGATGGATTGGACGACGCGTGACTACCGCGCATTCGCGCGGATGCTGACCAGGCGGGCGCTGTTATATACCGAGATGGTGACCACCGGGGCGATTCTGTACGGCTCGCCGCGGGAGCGCTTTCTGGGCTACGACGCAGTGGAGCATCCGCTGGCGCTGCAGCTGGGGGGAAGCGATGCCGGTGAGCTGGCCGAGTGCGCGGCGATTGCCGAGGCGTGGGGTTATGATGAGGTCAACCTGAACGTGGGCTGCCCCAGCGACCGGGTGCAGAACAACCTGATTGGTGCCTGCCTGATGGCCTACCCCGAGAAGGTGGCGGCGGCGGTGAAGGCAATGCAGGCGGCAACGTCGATCCCGGTCACGGTGAAGTGTCGTATCGGCATTGATGATCAGGACGAAGACACCGATCTGGAGCGTTTTATTACCACCGTGGCCGATGCCGGCTGCGAGATTTTTACGGTACACGCGCGCAAGGCCTGGCTTGAGGGTCTTTCACCCAAGCAGAACCGCGACGTGCCGCCGCTCAACTACGCCCGCGTACACCGGCTGAAGGCGCGCCATCCGGCGTTGCATATCGGCATCAACGGCGGGCTGAAAACCCTCGACGACTGCGCTACCGAGCTTGATCAGGTCGACAGCGTCATGGTCGGCCGTGAAGCCTATCAGAACCCCTGGCTGCTGGCTGACGTGGACCGTCGGCTTTACGGCGCAGCCAACCCGGTTACCGAGCGTATGCAGGCAGCATTGGCGTTTCGCCCGTATATCGAGCAGCGTCTGGCCTCAGGAGCAAAGCTCAACCACATCACACGCCATGCGCTGGGACTTTTTCAGGGCTGCCCGGGCGGGCGTCAGTTCCGCCGCCACTTATCTGAAAATGCCCATCGGGAAGGCGCTGGCCTGAGCGTTTATGATGATGCATTGGGGCGCGTTAAAACACCGGCGGCGGCGTAAGCATCGACTGAAACGATTCTACCGCCGTTTCGGCCTCTTCAATCGCGTCAAAGCGGGCAATATGGAAAAGCGCCTCGCCTTCGTTGGCCAACGGCAGGCGGCTCATGCCGATCACGATGCCGTCGGCCACGGCGCGCACCTCGCCTTCATCATTGCCGAACGGATCGGCTACCTTGCCCAGCACCTCGCCTTTGGCCACCCTTGCTCCGAGGTTCACCAGCGGGCGCAGAATGCCGTCAATCGGTGCTCTCGCCCAGCCCGAGCCGTTGGCAAGCTCCGCCGGCGCCGGCCGGCGGCGCCGATGTTCACCGGTGAGCATGCCCAGCCGGCGCATTACCCGTAAGATGCCGCTAACGCCCGGAGCAATGGCCCATTCATCAAAGCGCAGCGCTTCCCCTGCCTCGTAGGTCAGCACCGGAATGCCGCGATGCTGGGCATAGTGGCGCAGGCTGCCTTCGCGCAGCTCGGCGTTGAGCACCACCGGGGCGCCAAAGGCATCGGCCATGCGTTCGGTTTCGCTGCCCGGCGTTAACTGGGCACGAATCTGCGGCAGATTGGTCCGGTGAATCGCACCGGTGTGCAGGTCGATAATATGTGTGGCGTGATCCACGATCTGCTCGCGGAACAGTGCGGCAATACGCCCGCCAAGTGAGCCGGCCTCGCTGCCGGGAAAACAGCGATTGAGATCACGCCGGTCAGGCAGGTAGCGCGTCTGCTGCAAAAAGCCGAACACGTTGACGACCGGCACCGCGATCAGCGTACCGCGCAGGCCCGTAATGGCCTTGGCACGCAGCAACCGGCGCACAATATCCACACCGTTGATTTCATCGCCGTGAATACCGCCACACACCAGCAGTACCGGGCCTTCCTTGCGTCCGTGGACCACTTCCACCGGAATATGCAGCGGCGTATGCGTATAAAGCCGCGCAATCGGTACATCGACCTGGCGGCGTGATCCGGGCGCCACACTTTCCTGGCCCAGCATGAACGGCGCACGCGCCGTGGAAACCTTTTTTGTCATCGTCCAGCTTTATCCATACACTTTTGAATGTAAAAAACTCCGCAGTGGGGTAAACTGCCCAGGCTGTTTTATGACTCAGGTTGCTTAATCATGGCCAGAAAAACCAAAGCCGAAGCTGCCGCCACGCGAGAAGCGCTGCTGAACGCGGCGGAAGACATGTTTATCGAACACGGCGTCGCTCGCACGTCGCTTGACCAAATTGCCCGCCACGCCGGAATGACCCGCGGCGCGGTGTACTGGCACTTCAAAAACAAGGCTGACCTGTTCCATGCCATGTTGCAGCGCGTGCGCCTGCCCTTCGAGGATCTGGTGGAAGAACTCGATGATCCGACGCTCGACCAAAAGCCACTTGAGGCCGTACGACTGGCTTGCATGAGCGGCTTTTCGCGCCTGGAGCAGCCGCGCTACCGCCGGGTGCACTCGATTTTAATCCATCACTGCGAAATCTTTGGCGATATTGACCCCCTCAGCATGCAAAACGAGATGTCGGAAGACACCTGCAGCGCCCTGCTGAAGTACTTCAATATGGCTGCCAAGCTCAACCAGCTGCGCCCCTGCCTAGCACCGGACATTGCCGCACAGATCATGCAGGCCATGCTCGGTGGATTGTTCCATGACTGGCTGCGCAACCACGAACACTATTCCATCCACGACGAAGGGGCACGCCTGGTCGAGACCCAACTCGCCCTGATGCAGCATGCCCCTTGACGTTTAACCTGCCTCACCGTCCGTTGCACTACACATGATGCGAGGGTGTCTTGTGCCTGAGCGTAAGACGCTTGGCGTGCACCCGGGCATCACGGTAAACGCTTTCTGCCACGCTGCGGTAAGCATTTTCCCGGGTAATCAACTTGACCAGGACTCGCCTCTCCCCCATATGAGGCATGCTGCCGCTTTGCGGCTTGCCATGCAGACGCACGCGACAGTTGCGATCGCTTAACAGCTCGGCCTCGGCCCAGCCGTCAGCATCCGGCTCGCCGGTCACTTCAACGGTTTCACCCAACAGCGTACGGCGCTGGCTGTGAAACCAGCGATGAACCGCGTAGCACACGCTGCTGGCTAGCGGCGAGGCCAGCGCAAAAGCCGCCCACAGCACGGCTACCCCCAACGGTATACGAAACAGCCCCAGCGGCAGCCAGCGCAGCACCAAAAGCTCCGTGGCCAAGGTTATAATACCGGCAAAAACAATCAGCACACTCAAGGAAAAAGTGGCCGGCACACCCACAAAGCCCAGCGACACCAGCGTGCTTGCCGTATGTTCATGCCTGAGGCTGTCACGCTCAAAAAGCTCAAGCGGCACCAGCCGCAGTATCACCAGCAGCCAGTAAAGCACTACCAGCGGTACCAACAGGGTAAACACCACTAAAGGAAAGCTGAGTAAAAGCGAGTAAACGCGTTCCATAATGCCCCCTCTCCGTCATTCGCCACGTAAACCTGACTTCTTTCAGTGTAGACCACATGGCTCTGTCATACCGCCTTTGAACGTATCGCCTCCGGCATTCATGCATAAAAAAGCACCGACCCAAAGGCC
>NZ_JAKDUR010000073.1 GCF_030457605.1 Halomonas sp. | reverse complement strand
CCAACCGCCACCCCAGGTCCAGTAACCTGAAAGCGGGTAGATAAAGGCCGTCATCACCACGGCAAAGGCCAGAAAGGCCCACAGCTTCATGCGTTCGGCCACCGCACCGGACACAATCGACATGGCGGTGGCAACAAACACGACCTGAAAGAAAAAGTCAGCGCGGTTGGCATAATACGGCGCGTCGCCGCCTGCCAATACGGCGTCTGTGGTATTTTCAGCGCCCAGCAGAAAGCCGATATTCGGCAGAAGGCCACCGGCGTCACCGCCGTACATGAGCTGATAGCCCACCAGCAGGTAAAGCGTACAGGCAATGGCAAACAGCGCCACGTTCTTGGTCAGGATTTCCGCGGTATTCCTGGCGCGCACCAGCCCGGCCTCCAGCATGGCGAATCCCGCGGCCATCCACATGACCAGCACGCCGCATAGCAGAAAATACAGCGTATCCAGGGCATAACGCAGTTCTATCAGTTCGCTCATCGGCATTCCTCCGCAGCACAATCGGGCAGTCAATACAGGCAGGCAATGCCTGTCCTGTTCTCCCTGTGCAATGCGTAATACATGCCAGTTTATGTTTTATCTTTATATTTCATCGGGTTGGCTGAATGATTGATCCACAGGACGTTACGTAACAATGCCCGATGCCGCGTTACTCGCGCCTGTCACGCCTTTTTGCACTATAGCGGTGCGTTACACGTGCGCTTTTCTGCATGCGTATTGGCAACGGGTTGCGTATCCTGATTACGTATACTGTCCGTTTGGTGAACCAAGGAGAACGCAATGGCTGCTCAAGACCGTATTAGCCAGCTCGCCCAGCAAATCGGCGACCGCCTGCAAAACGCCTCGCAAGCGCCGGAAGATATTCATAAAGGCGTGCAGCAGGTCGTCCGCGGCGCCTTTGACCGCCTGGAACTGGTCTCGCGGGAAGACTTCGATATCCTCATGGACGTCCTGCAGCGCACCCGCGCCCGGGTTGAAGCGCTGGAAAGCCAGGTCGCCGCACTGGAAGCCGCAGTGGAGCCCAAAAACGATGATGCACCGGCAAAAGCAGACACCACCTTCCCCAAGGCAGACGACGCCCCGACAACGGACAGCAGCACCCGCTGAACGGCATCGCCAGACATTAAACGCGAATCACTTTCATTGACAACCTGTGCCGCTATGCTAGCCTTTCGCCACGCTTTTCATGCCGCGAGAGGCTTCCATGTCGGCTCTGCAATGGCTTCACCAGGACGCGCTGCACACGCTGACGCCGTCAACACTTGGCCAGCTTGGCCAACGCTTCGGCATTGCTTACCGTTTTGATGCCGGGCAGGCGCACACGCCGGTAGCGACGGGCCGGGTGCAGCATGCCCGGCTGGATGGTGCCCTGCATCTGACCCTGTCCGACCTGCAGGTCGCACGCCGCTATACCTCCTGCTCGCAGCGGGCCGCGCCCTGGCTTATCAGCGTGGTGCTTGACGGCCATATTCACGCCGCCATGGGCGAACGCACGGCGACCCTTGCCCCGGGCGAAGGCGTCTGCGCGCACCTGACACCACAAGCGCCGCTGATCGTCACCCAACCGGCTCAGCCACGCCTACGCACGGTAACGCTTGCGGTCATGGCACCCGGCTTGCTGGCCCTCGCCCCCCCGCCGCCGGATGGCGTATTCCACGCCTTCTCACTGCCTAAAGCGCTCACAGACGCACTGCTACACTGGCTGGAAACACCCCTTGCAGCCTGGCGCGAAACCCTGGTGTGGCAGGGGCTGGCGCTACAGCTGCTGGGCGTGGGCATTCCGGAAACATCACCCTGCGGGCGCATTGCCCCCCGCGACCGGAAACGCCTGGAGGCACTGCGCGAGCGTCTTGCCCGGTCACCGGCCGAGCCTTACACCCTGACGGCGTTGGCCGCCGACGTGGCCATGAGTCCCAGCAGCCTGCGGCACAAGTTTCGCGCCTGCTACGGCTGTTCGGTGTTTGATTATCTACGCCACTGCCGGATGGAGCTGGCCTACCGCCATCTACAGCAAGGCAAAAGCGTGCAACACACCGCCCACGCCTGCGGATACCGGCACGCAACCAACTTTGCCACGGCCTTCCGCCGCACCTTTGGCTGTGCGCCTCACGATATCATTGCTGCCTGACGCCAGTGTTTCCCACCCGGCAACTGTTTCACTGCCTCACTTTTCGCACTGCCCATCATGTTTCTGGCGTTGGCCATACCTCTCCCCGATGACAACCCGCAATAATCATCCGGGAATAATCGTTACCATTAGATATTCATTATCATTAAAAATGACTCGGGGAACACGCCACCATGCACCATCGCCCTGCCGGCCTGCGGCCACAACGCCTCGGATTGTTGACGACAAGCAGTGTCGCGCTCAGCCTGGCCACTGCCACCGGCCTCGTTCACGCCCAAAGCGAAACGCTGCCCACCGTCACCATTACCGCCCAGCAGGCCGCGACCAAAGTGACCACGCCGTTTATCGAAACGCCGCAAAGCGTCTCGACCATTACCCGCCAGGAGATGGATCAACGCGGCGTCAGCACGGTGCAACGCGCCGCCGACTATACGCCGGGGGTCTACACCAATCAGGTGGGCGGCTCCAACCGCTACGATTACCTGGTGCTGCGGGGCTTTTCCGACGGCAGCCTGAGCAATACCTTCCTCGACGGCCTGAAGGTGATGGGCGACAGCAACTCGTATAGCTCGATGCGCATTGATCCATGGTTTCTGGAGAGTATCGAAGTGGTAAAAGGCCCCGCGTCGGTGCTTTACGGGCGCGCCTCGCCGGGCGGCGTTGTCGCGCTGAATAGCAAGCGCCCCGAGTTTACCCCAGGCGGCGAGGTGCGCCTGCGCGTCGGCAACAACCAGCAACGCAGCGCGGCCTTTGACCTGACCGGCCCGCTCGGGGAGTCCCGGCGCGTGGCCTACCGCCTGACCGGTATCGCCGGCGCCGAGGACAGCCAGTTCGGCCCTGCCGAAACCGAGCGTTACGCCATCGCGCCGAAGCTTGCCTGGGATATCACCGACGCCACCAGTCTGACGCTTGAGGCCTACCTGCAGAACGAACCCGAAGGCGGCTACCATTCCGGCGTGCCTTACGAGGGCGCTGTCACCTCGCACAACGGCCAGAAAATCAGCAACACCTTTTTTGACGGCGAGGAAGATTACGATACCTTCAAGCGTACCCAGCGCATGGTCGGCTACACCCTTGAGCACCGTTTTAACGACCGCCTAACGGCGCGCCAGCAGGCACGCTACCTGAACGCCGACGTCGAGATGCAGCAGGTGTACGGCTTTGGCTGGACCGCGCCGGAAAACAACACCCTGACCCGTTATTACTCCGGCGGCGATGAATCCCTTGAAGCCTGGACGGTGGACAACCAGCTTCAAGCGCGCCTGGACGACGGCTTCATGGAGCATACGCTGCTGCTGGGCATGGACTACCAGCACCGCGATAACGACATTGCCTGGCCGTCCGGCGCCTTTCCGCCGCTGAATGCCTTCGAGCCCGAGTACGGTGCCGAGCCCAGTGCCACCTACGCGCCCACCAATGAACGCCACACGCTGGAACAGACCGGCGTGTACCTGCAGGATCAGATCGCGCTGAACCAGTGGCGCTTCACCCTTGGCGGGCGCTACGACTGGGTGGATATTCAAAACCGCAACCAGGACAACGGCCAGCACAGCAGCCTTGACGACACCCAGCTAAGCGGCCGTGCCGGCGTGGTGTACCTGTTTGACAACGGCGTCGCCCCCTACCTGAGCTACTCCACCGCCTTCACGCCCACCAGCTTTGTGGACGCCCAGGGCGATTTGCTCAAACCCATGGAAGGCGAGCAGTGGGAAACCGGGGTGAAATACCAGCCCGAAGGCAGCGACAACCAGTACAGCGCCGCGCTTTATCACATCAGCCAGGAAAACGTCGCCACCAAGGAGCAGCCCCGCGACCCCTACCGCGCCGTGGGCGAAATCGAGTCTCAGGGGGTCGAGCTTGAAGCCCGCACCCGCCTCACCAACACCCTGACGCTTCAGGCTGGCTACAGCTTCACCGACATCACCTACGCCAAAAGTGACGACGGCAACGAAGGCAACCGCGCGATTTACGCCCCGCGCCATCAGGCCAGCGTCTGGGGTCATTACCGTGCTGACGGCGGCGCGCTTGACGGCCTGGATGCCGGGCTGGGCGTTCGCTACCATGCCGATATCGCCGCTGACCGCGCCAACACCGAAAGCGTCCCCGACTACACCCTGGTCGACGCCACGCTCGGCTATGATTTAAGCCGCATCGGCATCAACGGCGTACAAACCCGGCTGAACGTCAACAACCTGCTCGACAAGGAATACGTCGCCTCGTGCAACTCGCTGGAATACTGCTACTTCGGTGCCGAACGCAGCGTCACCGCCAGCGTCAGCTACCGTTTCTAATATTGGCTGCAGCGTAACGCGCCCCGGTACGGCAAGGTACCGGGGCGGTATCGTCGGCCGCGTTTTTACTGCACGGCGCACCAGTAACCTTTATCATTCGCCTGTGACTTCATCAGCCCTGCTTTCACCGCTCTGGTTACTCATGCTGTCTTTTCGTTTTCCGCTTGTTGCACGTCTGGCGCTGAGCGCCACGCTCAGTTTGACGCCTCTCTTCGCCCTTCAGGCCAGTGCCGCCGAAACGCCGTCAGTCACTCCGCACTTTGCGACGCTGGACTGGACCATCGCGGAAACGCTGCTCGCGCTTGATGCCCCCCTACGCGGCGTGGCTCAGGCCGGCGCCTACGGCGACTGGGTCAAAACGCCTGCCATTCCCCCGTCCACTGCGGATCTCGGGCTGCGCGCCCAGCCCAACCTTGAACGGCTGGCCGCACTCGCGCCTGAACGCATTTTTATCTCGCACATGTTTGCAAGCCTTGAACCGCGCCTTGCTCGGTTAGCGCCGGTGACCACGCTGCCGCTGTATCAGCCCGGCACCGACACCTGGCAGGCCATGCAAACGCTGACCCGCCGGCTGGGCGAACACACCGACCGCCGCGACGAGGCTCAAGCACTCATCCGCGATACCAATGCGCTGATGGCCGGCCTGCGCACCACCCTGCCCGAAACACGCCCCCTGCTGATGGTGCAGTTCATCGATGCCCGCCACGTGCGCGTGTTCGGCAAGAACGGGCTGTATCAGGCCGTGCTGGATCAACTGGGCATCGCCAATGCCTGGCAGCAACCTACCAATGCCTGGGGCTTTTCCACCGTGGGCATCGAGGCACTCGCTGCCCACGCCAACGCCCGGCTGGTCGTGGTCAAGCCCCTGCCCAGAGGGGTTAAATCCGCCCTTGGGCAAAGCGGGCTGTGGCACCACCTGCCAAGCGTGAAGCGGGATGACGTCATCATGCTGCCCCCGGCATGGAGCTTTGGCGCCCTACCCTCCGCCCAGCGCTTTGCCCGGCTGTTAAGCGATGCGTTGACGACGCCAATGGCTATTCAGCGCCGACTATCCAGCGGCAGGTAAATCGGCTAGTTTAGGGGCATTGTTAAGGAAATATCGTTGAGCAAAAACACGTCACCAGCGAGGGAACGCCATGACGCTTGCGATAGTTGCCACCCGGGCCGGATTAGGCCTTGAAGCGCCGCCGGTTCAGGTGGAAGTGCATTTGGCCAACGGCCTGCCGGGGCTGACCCTTGTGGGCCTGCCCGAAGCCGCGGTGAAGGAAAGCCGCGAGCGGGTGCGCAGCGCGCTGGTTAACGCCGGCTTTGATTTTCCCAATACCCGGCGAATTACCTTGAACCTCGCTCCGGCGGATTTACCCAAGGAAGGCGGGCGCTTTGATTTGCCCATCGCGCTGGGCATTCTCGCCGCCTCCGGCCAGCTGCCGGTGGAATCGCTTGAAGGCATGGAATGTGCCGGCGAGCTGGCGCTTGATGGCAAACTCCGCGCCGTGCCCGGCGTACTGCCGCTGGCGCTTGCCACCAAAGCCGCCGGCAAGCAGCTGATCATCCCCCGCGCCTGCGCCGACGAAGCCGCCCTTGCCGGTCGCGGCCTGACCGTGCTGCCGGCGGATTCACTGTGGGAAGTGGTCGCCCATCTGCTCGGCCAGCAACGGATCACTCCACACCAACTCCCCGCGCCTCCCGCCGCGACCGAGCCCATGGCCGACCTGGCCGACGTACGCGGCCAGCAGCAGGCGCGTCGGGCATTGGAGGTCGCCGCGGCCGGTGGACATAACCTGATTTTTGCCGGCCCGCCCGGCACCGGCAAGACCATGCTGGCAAGCCGCCTGCCCGGCATTTTGCCGCCGCTTTCCGATGACGATGCGCTGGCCGTGGCCGCGGTGCGCTCGGTATGCGGACTGCCGCTGGAAAAACACTGGGGGCAGCGCCCGTTTCGCCAGCCCCATCACAGCGCCAGCGCTGCCGCGCTGGTAGGCGGGGGGTGTCATTTTCAACAATTGTTGCGACTAAACAATAATTACTGCGACAATCTCTATGTTGAGTTTACATAGAGCGCGCCC
>NZ_JAKDUR010000004.1 GCF_030457605.1 Halomonas sp. | reverse complement strand
ACGGGAAGGTCTCATGATCAGCTTATAGAGAATAGGCTTAACTGACTGGCATTAGTGCGTTAGCCCGGGCTTTTTTACTGCTGGCGGAGTGGCCCTCCCGCACATCCCAGACTCTCCCCCATCTGCACTTTGGCATCGGCGTCGAAGTCGCCAAAGTCGACCGGATTGGCACTGCACATGACTACCGTGGAGCCGAGCTTGAAACGGCCGAGTTCGGCGCCTTTTTCAAGCGTAACAGGCGTGTCCATGCGGGTACGCTGAGGCGTGCCGGCCAGCGGGGTGATTTGCCCGGCCCAGACGGTTTCAATGGCGGCGACGATCATCGCACCGACCAGCACCACGGCCAGCGGGCCGTTTTCGGTGTCAAAGAGGCATACCAGCCGTTCGTTACGGGCAAAAAGCCCCGGCACGTAGCGGGCAGTGGCCTGGTTGACCGAGAACAGCCGTCCGGGCACATAGATGGTTTCACGCAGAGTGCCGGTCACCGGCATGTGTACGCGATGGTAGTCCCGTGGGGATAAATACACGGTGGCGTAGCTGCCGCGGGTAAAGGCTTCAGCCAGTTCGGCGTCGCCACCCAGCAGGGCGCGGGCGGAAAAGTGATGCCCCTTGGCCTGCACCAGCTCACCGGCGGAAAGCCGGCCGTACTGCGAGAGCGTGCCGTCGGCGGGGCTGATAAAGCCTTCACCGACGGGGCGGGCGTTGTCTTTCAGCGCCCGGGTGAAAAAGTCGTTGAAGGTGGCGTAAGTGCGGTAGTCCGGCTCCCGTGCTTCGCGCATATCGACGTTGAAACGCTTGATAAAGGTACGGATCAGGGCGTTTTTGAGTCGTGGCGAATCGCAGTCGGCAACCTTGCCCGCCAGCCGTGAAATAGCGTGGTGGGGCAGCGGGTATTGCATCAGCGCGAAGGCTTTGTCAGAAAGTGTCACTTGGCGTTTATTCCACAGTCAGAGTAACAATCAGCGTTAAAAAGTCGGTTTGCCGCAGTGGCGTGACCGTCAGGACTCCACGGGCGTGTCGTCGCGGTTGCCCCATTCGCCCCAGGAACCAGGGTAACCCCGAATGTTAAAGCCCAGTGCCTTGCCGACAAGCCAGGTGTAGGCGCTGCGGTGGTGCCCCTGGCAGTGGGTGGCGACTTCCATGTCCGGCGTAATGCCTCTGGCCTCAAGCTCGGTCATCAGCTCGGAGTAGTCGCGGATGCGCAAGTCACGTTGCGGGTCCATGGCGTGGGTCCACTCCATATTGACCGCGCCGGGAATATGGCCCAGATGCTTGTTCTGGCCCATTTCGCCGTGGTATTCCGCCGGCGAGCGGGCATCCCATACGGCGAAATCCCTGTCACCGAGACGGTCCTTGATCTCGTCGCAGGTGATGCGCGTTTCAGGGTTGAGAATCTCGGCGCGGTAGTCGGACGGCGTGGGAGCGGTAAGTTCGACACTTTGCTCAAGACCCGCCGCGCGCCAGGCGTGAATGCCGCCGTTCAGGTAGGAGTAGCGGGTATGGCCGATCAGGTCCAGCGTCCACAAAAGCCGAGCGGCAAAGCCGCCGCCTTCGTCGTCATAAGCGACGACGTGGGTGTCGCGGGTCAGCCCCAGCTCGCTGAACATGGCCGAGAGCATCTCCGTATCCGGCGCTTCGCTGGGAATCGGCGCCTGTCCGCGCATCAGTCGGCGGCCTTCCAGAAAAATGGCGCCGGGTACGTGCCCCTGGACATAACTGCCGGGATTTTTGGGCACGTCGATGATCAGCAGCTGCGGATCAGCCAGGTGCGCTTCAAGCTGTTCCGGCTCGACAATCAGCGGCAACAGGTTCGCTTCCGAGCTTTGATGTTGGGTGCTCATGGCCACTCCTTACGTTGGCGTTTCCAGACTGGCGAGAATCCGCCGGTAGCTGGCAAAACGGTCTGGATGAATCTTGCCTGCGTCCACGGCGGCAAGTAAAGCGCAGCCGGGCTCGCTCTGATGGCGACAGTCACGAAAGCGGCAATAGCCGAGAAACGGGCGAAATTCGATAAAGCCGTCGGTCACGGTTTGCGCGTCCAGGTGAGTCAGGCCGAACTCGCGGATGCCGGGGGAGTCGATCAACACGCCGTCGCTGGCGTCAGGCATGGCATAAAGCCGGGCGGTGGTGGTGGTGTGGGTCCCCTTGCGCGAATCTTGTGACAGCGCCCCGATGCGCAGTGTTTCATCGGGCAGCAGCTGGTCGATCAGCGAGGATTTGCCCACGCCGCTTTGGCCGACAAATACCGAGGTGCGCCCGGCCAGCTGACGGTAAAGTGCCGTCAGCCCGTCGGCCTGGGCCGTGGTGGTGCTGACCACCGGATAGCCCAGTGCCTGATAGCGCTCCAGCAGCTGGCCCAGCGCACCACCGTCGTCGGGCAGCAGGTCGACCTTGTTGAGCACCAGCACCGGGGCGATGCCGGTGGCTTCGGCAGCAATCAGATAGCGGTCGATGAGATTGGCGTGGGGAGTGGGTTCAACGGCAAACACGATGAGAATCTGGTCGACGTTGGCGGCCACGGGCTTGAGCCGGCCCTGGGGATCGGGGCGGGAAAGCACGCTTGCGCGTTCGGTTCGTGCGACGACCACGCCGGAGCCGTCCTGGCCCTCGCGCCAGATAACCGTATCGCCGGTGACCAGCCCTTCAAGGTTGGCGCGCAGATGGCAGCGCACGGCCGCGCCGTTTTGGCTGCGTACCTCCAGGCTGCGGCCGAAATGGGCGATGACCCGGCCGGCCTGCTCGGCGCCGTATTCACCGCCGGCCAGCTGCTCGGCCTCCCGGGCGTCGTGTCTGGCGGCGCGTTTCTCACGCTCGGCCTGGATCTTTTCTACTCGCCAGCGCTGCTGACGGCTCAGTTTGCGTTTGCTCATGGCCACCCGATGATCGGTACAATAGCATTGAGTGGGTATTGTAACGGGTTATGCGCCGGCGGGTGAGTCCGTCTGCCGGCATGATTGATAATGAAGCGGCCGAAGCGGGAAAGATAACCCCGCAAAGCTGCCAAAGGAGCCACCATGAGCGAAGCACACACGCCGCAAAAGGATCTGCTGGTCTGGATCGATCTGGAAATGACCGGGCTCGATCCGAACAAGGAGCGCATCATCGAGGTGGCGACGCTGGTCACCGATAGCGACCTGAACACCGTGGCCGAAGGGCCGGTGATCGCCGTGAAGCAGCCGGATAGCCTGCTTGGGCAGATGGACGACTGGAACCGGAAAACCCACGGCGAATCGGGGCTGGTAAAACGTGTAAAAGAAAGCACCACAAGTCCGGCCGAGGCCGAAGCGCAGACGCTTGCGTTTTTGCGTGAGTACGTCGAACCCGGCACTTCGCCCATGTGCGGCAACAGCATCCATCAGGATCGGCGCTTTCTGGAGCGTGAAATGTCCGAACTGTGGGCCTTTTTCCACTACCGCAATCTTGACGTGTCGACGCTCAAAGAGCTGGCCAAACGCTGGAATCCGGATGCCGCCAAGGGCTTTCACAAGCGCAATGTGCATCTGGCGATGGACGACATCAAGGAGTCCATCGGTGAGCTCAAGCATTACCGGCGCACGTTTTTGCACACGGGCGTGAACGCCGAGGACGCTTACGGCGAAGAAGAATAACCCGCACGCCGGTCAGGCCAAAAGGCTTAGCCGGCGGTGGCAATGCGCCGTTGGCGCTTGTCGCGCTGTTCGGCCAGCGCCCAGGCGACGTGCTCGCGAACCAGGGCGCTTGGGTAGCTGCGCCGTGCCATCAGCGCAGCTTCCACCGCGTGGCTGAAAGGAGCGTTGCCCAGCGCCACGGCGATATTGCGCAACCAGCGCTCGTAGCCGATGCGGCGAATCGCGCTGCCGGCAGTCTTATCGAGAAACTCGCCTTCGCCCCAGCCGAAAAGCGTTAGCAGCTCGGCGCGCTCGAGGTCGTGACGCGGGGCAAAATCGGCCTCCCGGGTGGTCTGGGTAAAGCGGGTAAACGGGCAGAACAGCTGGCAGTCGTCGCAGCCGTAAATGCGGTTGCCCATGGCGCGGCGGTACTGCTCGGGAATCGCGTCGTGTAGCTCGATGGTCAGATATGAAATGCACTTGCGCGCATCCACCACCTTGTCGTCGACGATGGCGCCGGTGGGGCAGGCTGTCTGGCAGGAGTTGCAGCTGCCGCAGTGATCGCGCTCAAAGGGTGCGTCCACGGGCAGCGGCAGGTCGGTGTAGAGCTCGCCGAGGAAAAACAGCGAGCCGGCCTTGGGGTTCAACATCATGGAGTTCTTGCCGAACCAGCCAAGACCGGCCTTTTGTGCAAGCGCCCGCTCCATGACCGGGGCGGAATCCACAAAGGCGCGATAGCCAAACGGTCCGACCTGCGCTTGAATACGCTTGGCCAGCGCGGCGAGGCGTTTGCGCATCAGCTTGTGGTAGTCGCGCCCCAGCGCGTAGCGCGATACGTAGGCGCGCTCGGGCTGGTTCAGCACCGCAACGCTTTCCATCTCGGCGGGCAGATAATCCATGCGCACGCTGATCACCCGAATAGTGCCGGGTTCAAGCTCGTCGGGGCGGGTGCGCTTGGTGCCATGCCTGGCCATAAAGCCCATTTCGCCGTGATAACCTTTTTCCAGCCAGGCATCCAGGTGGGCTTCGTGATCGGCAAGCTCCGTATCGGTAATCCCGACCTGCTGAAAACCCAGCTCGTCACCCCAGGCTTTGATATCGTCGGCCAGCGAGGCCAGCTCGGCGGCGGAAAGTGAGGCAGTGTGAGAAGGGCTGGGGGGAACGGTAGCGGACATAAGGGGTCAACGGTCAGACTTTGGCGCTATGCTAACGCATAGCCGAACCGATACGCGATTCATTCGAACGACATGTGAAAGGAAATCCCGTGAGCCTTGTGAATACAGCATCCTTGCGCCCGCTTTACACGGCGCGGCAGGTGGGCGAACTTGACCGGCGCACCATCGCCGGTGGCGTCGATGGTTTCGCTCTGATGCAGCGCGCTGCGTCCAGCGCCTGGCACAGTGTGCGTACCCGCTGGCCTCAGGCGCGCAGTTTGAGCGTGCTGTGTGGCAGCGGCAATAACGGTGGCGATGGTCATGTACTGGCCGCTCTTGCCGCTCAGGCCGGCATGAAAGTGCAGCGCATTAGCGTCAAGCCGGTTGATGCGCTGAGCGGTGATGCCGCCCGGGCGGCTGCGTTGGCAAGCGAAGCGGGCGTGAGCTTTGCGGTGTGGCATGAGGCGATCACGTTTACCGGCGAAGTGGTGGTGGATGCGCTTCTGGGTACTGGCCTGAAAGGCGAGGTAAAAGGCGCCTACTCCCAGGTGATTAACGCCGTCAATAACGCCGGGCTGCCGGTGCTCGCGGTGGATATCCCCTCCGGGCTGGCCGCTGATACCGGTGCCGTGTTGGGCTGTGCCGTGCATGCGGATGCCACGGTGACGTTTATCGGCGATAAGCTGGGGCTTTATACCGGCCGGGCGCCGGATTACGTGGGCGAGGTGGATTTCCGCCCGCTGGGCGTTAAAGCGCAGGCATTTTTTGATATTGTGCCGCGCGCTTTTCGGCTGCATGAGGAGCTGCTGGCCGAAGCGTTTGTGCCGCGCCGGCGTACCGCGCACAAGGGCAATATGGGGCACGTGCTGATACTGGGCGGCGCGCCGGGCTTCGGTGGGGCAGCGCTTATTGCTTCGCAGGCCGCAGCACGACTGGGGGCAGGCAAGGTCAGCCTGGTGACGGCGCCGGAACACGTCAGCGCCAGCCTGACCCGCTGCCCCGAAGTAATGGTCCACGGTGTGCGCGGCGGCGCTGACGTTGCCCCGTATGTGTCCCGGTGCGATGCCATCGTCGTCGGGCCGGGGTTGGGTCAGGGCGCCTGGGGGCAGGCGATGCTTGCCGCCGCGCTTGGCAGCGACAAACCGCTGGTGCTCGACGCCGACGCGCTCAATCTGCTGGCCAGCCGGTTTACTGATGAGCGCCGCGATAACTGGGTGCTGACGCCGCATCCCGGCGAAGCGGCCAGGCTTCTGGGCGTAAGCGTTGCTGAAGTGGAGGCCGACCGCCCGGCTGCGGCAGAGGCGCTCAGGCAGCAGCGCGGCGGCCGCGTCATCCTCAAGGGAGCCGGCAGCCTGATGGCGGGGCCGCACGGGCTTGCGGTATGCCCCTACGGCAACCCCGGTATGGCCAGCGGCGGTATGGGTGATGCGCTGAGCGGCATGCTGGGCGCGCTGCTCGGCCAGCAGGGTGTAAGCGACCAGAGCGTCTGGCTGGGCACGCTGGTACATGCCCTGGCGGCGGATCTTGCCGCCGATGAGCACGGTGAACGTGGTCTGCTGGCCGGTGATCTGGCATCCTATGCGCGCCGACTGATCAACCCCTGACCCGATCATTCGTAATTCCCGCAATCTAAGGTAATAGCCCACATGCAGGTGACACTCCCCGACGAGAAGGCGCACGTTGCGTTTGGCGAAACGCTTGGCCGACTATTTCAAGGCCGCGGGCGTCTCTATCTACACGGCGATCTTGGCGCGGGGAAAACCACGCTGACTCGCGGAGTGCTGCGCGCGTACGGCTATCATGGCGCGGTGAAAAGCCCTACCTATACGCTGGTCGAGCCTTATGAGCTTGCGGGCCAGCGTATTTACCATCTTGATCTGTACCGTCTGGGCGACCCTGAAGAGCTTGAATTTATTGGCGGGCGCGACGTGCTCGCCGACGACGCGTTATGCGTGATCGAATGGCCCAGTCGAGGTAGCGGCTGGCTGCCGCCGGCGGATGTCAACGTTACGCTGGATATTGACAAAGATGGCCGGCGAGCCACGCTTGAAAGCCAAACGCCACGAGGTGCTGACTGTCTTGCCACATTGCAGGAGTGGCAGGAAAAGGGCCGGAAAGACATGCGGGCAGACTCGCAGGAGCGCCCATGAGCAGCGGTGCGCAGCGTTGGGTATCCGAACTGGCCGGGCTGCTGGTAGGCGCAGCGTTGTGTTTGAGCGGCGTGGCCCAGGCAGCCACCGTAGACAGCATGCGCCTGTGGGCCGCGCCCGACCACGCGCGGTTGGTGTTTGACCTGTCCTCGCCGGCTCAGGCCAAGGTGTTTTCGCTGGATTCGCCCTCAAGGCTGGTGATTGATCTGGCCGATAGCAAACTGGATGCCGACGCCAGTCAGTTGCCACTTGAAGGCAGCGCGATTTCCGAGGTGCGCACCGGCGTGCGCGAAGGTGATGACCTACGCGTGGTGCTTGAGCTTAACCGCCAGATTGAACCGCGGCATTTTACCCTGAAACCCAACGACCAATACGGCCACCGACTGGTGGTGGATCTGGAATACCCCGGTGAAAGCGCGGTAGAAAACCCCATCGATCCGATTGAGTCAATGATCCGCGAGCAGGAAATTGCTGCCGAACGCGCCAGCACCAAGGCCAAGGCGCTGGGCGAAACCGAAGAGACTACGCCAGTGGCGAAAAAGGCCGAGCCGCATCCTCGGCGCGACATCATCATTGCGGTGGATGCCGGTCATGGCGGCGAGGATTCCGGGGCTATCGGGCCCGGCGGCACCCGGGAAAAGGACGTGGTGCTTGAGATCAGCCAGCGTCTGGCCGCGCGGATCAACGCCACTGAAGGCTTCAAGGCCGTGCTGATCCGTGACGGCGACTACTATGTGGGGCTGCGCCAGCGCACTCAGTTGGCCCGGGAGCAAAAGGTCGATTTCTTTGTCTCCATCCACGCCGATGCGTTTAACAGCCCGAGGCCCAAGGGCAGCTCGGTATACGCATTGTCCCAGCGCGGCGCCACCTCGGAAACCGCTCAATGGCTGGCCGATAGCGAAAACCGGGCGGACCTGATCGGCGGCGTTGACGGCAGCCTTTCCCTGCGCGACAAGGACCAGGTGCTGCGCGGGGTGTTGCTGGATCTGACCATGACCGCCACGCTCAACGACTCGCTGACCATTGGCGGGCAGGTGCTCGACCAGCTGTCGCAGATCAACCATCTACACAAGTCGCGGGTCGAGCAGGCCGGCTTTGTGGTGCTGAAGTCGCCGGATATTCCGTCGCTGCTGGTGGAGACCGGATTTATTTCCAACCCCACCGAAGAGAAGCGGCTGGGCACGCCGTCGCATCAGGAAAGTCTGGCCAAGGCCGTATTCAGCGGTATTCGCAAACATTTCGAGCGGCATCCGCCGCCGGCCAGCCTGTTGGCCTGGCAGCGTGATCATCAGAATAGCCCCAACCGCAACGAGTACCGTATTCGCTCGGGCGATACGCTGTCGTCCATCGCTTCGCATCACGGTATTGCCGTCAGCCGGCTGCGCCGTGCCAACGATTTGAACGGTGATGTGATCCGGGTGGGGCAGGTGCTGCGAATCCCCAGCTCCTGAGGACATGTAGAGCAAGGTAGATCAGGAGGTGCATGTTGGAGACCAACGCTGCAGTAACGCCGAAAATCCATGTGCTCGATCCGCGACTGGCCAACCAGATTGCCGCCGGTGAAGTGGTCGAACGCCCGGCCGCGGTGGCCAAGGAGCTGATCGAAAACGCCATTGATGCGGCCAGCCGGCGTATCGAAGTCGAGGTGGAGCAGGGCGGTGCGCGCCTGATCAGGGTGCGTGACGACGGTGTGGGTATCGGCGAGGCCGACCTGCCGCTGGCGCTGTCTCGGCATGCCACCAGCAAGATTGAAAACCTCGACGACCTGGAGGGCGTCAACACGCTCGGGTTTCGTGGTGAAGCGCTGGCCTCGATCAGCTCGGTTTCCCGGTTGGCGCTGACCTCCAACGCCCTTGATGACCCGCGCGAAGGGTTTCGCGTGATGGCCGAAGGGCGCGGGATGGAAGCCCGGGTAGCGCCGGCACCGCATCCGCGAGGTACCAGCGTTGAAGTGCGCGACCTGTTTTTCAACACGCCCGCGCGGCGCAAGTTCCTGCGGACCGAGAAAACCGAATTTGCCCATATTGAAGAGGCGTTTCGTCGGCAAGCGCTGTCGCGCTATGACATTGCCTGGACGCTGCGCCACAACCGGAAAACCGTGCATCAGTTGCCACCGGGAGACACACCCGCTTCCCGGGAGCGGCGCATTGCAGCGCTGTTGGGCAAGACGTTTATCGAGCATGCCCGCTATATCGAGCGTCAGGTGGGCGAGCTGCGACTCTCGGGCTGGGTGGGGCTGCCCACGCACTCACGGGGGCAGGCAGACCAGCAGTATTTCTTCGTCAATGGGCGGGTAGTGCGCGATCGGCTGGTAGCTCATGCGGTGCGTCAGGCTTATCGTGATGTGCTGTATAACGGCCGGCATCCGGTGTTCGTGTTGTATCTGGACGTCGATCCTGACGTGGTGGACGTCAACGTTCACCCCACCAAGCACGAGGTGCGCTTTCGTGACGGGCGTACGGTGCATGATTTCCTGTTTTCCAGCCTCAATCGCTGTCTTGCGGATACCCGGCCGGCGGAAAATGCCGACGAAGAAACTGTCGACGCTGACGTGTCTGCATCCGGCGTGGGCATGGAGCCGGGAGCCTTCCCCGCGCTGGATGCGCCGCCGGCAGCCAGCGGCCGCTTTGAGCAGCAGGGCATGGCGCTTGCTCCGGCGCCGGATCGCCACCCGGGAGCGGCGCGAGTGCGGCGCTTCATGCAGGGCTATCAGGCGCTGCACCCCGATCACGAAGACACGCTGCTTACACCACAGCCGCCGGCTTCATCGGCGCATGCGGTGCACGAGCCGCCGGCCGCAATGGCCGCCCCCGACCCCACGGCAGCCCCGCCGCTGGGGTTTGCGCTGGGCCAGCTGCACGGCGTGTTTATTCTTGCCCAGAACGCCCGTGGGTTGGTTTTGGTGGATATGCACGCCGCCCACGAGCGTATTGTTTATGAGCGCATGAAACGCCAGCTGGATGAAACCGGCATTGATGCCCAGCCGCTATTGGTGCCCATGTCGCTGGCCGCCAGCCGGCGGGAAGTGGCCATGGTAGAAAGCGAGCAGGCGGCCATTGAGAAGTTGGGTGTAACGCTTGATATTGCCGGCCCCGAAACGCTGCTGGTGCGCCAGCTGCCGGCACTTTTGGCCACCGCTGACCCGGAGGCGCTGGTGCGCAGCATGCTTGAGGAGCTTGAGCGCTATGGCCGCACGCGTCAGGTGGAGGCGCGAATACACGAGCTGCTTTCCACCATGGCCTGCCACGGCAGCGTGCGTGCCAACCGGCGTCTGACGCTGGATGAGATGAACGCCCTGCTGCGCGACATGGAGCGCACCGAGCGCAGCGACCAGTGCAATCACGGCCGCCCGACCTGGACGCAAATGAGCATGCAGGCGCTGGATCGTTTATTCTTGCGCGGCCAATAAGCGGCCAATAAGCGGCCAATAAAACGGCCACAAGCGGCCATAAATGGCCAGTAGTGCGCTTTACCACAAGGAGCAAGCCCAGCCCATGACCGACTCACGCCCGCCGGCGATTTTTTTAATGGGCCCCACCGCCGCCGGTAAAACCGACGCGGCGATCGCGCTACACGAGCGTCTGGGGTGTGAAATCATCAGCGTGGATTCGGCGATGGTGTACCGCGGGCTGGACATCGGTAGCGCCAAGCCCGGTGCCGATGAGCTGGCTCGGGCACCGCATCGTTTGATCGATATTCGTGATCCGGCCGACCCCTATTCGGCGGCGGATTTTCGCCACGATGCGCTTGAGCAGATGCGCGAGATTACCGCGCGGGGCAAAACGCCGCTGCTGACCGGGGGCACCATGCTGTATTACAAGCAGCTGATTGACGGCGTGGCCAACCTGCCGGCATCCAATCCGGTTATCCGTGCGCAGTTGCAGGAGCAGCAGGCACAAGAGGGGCTTTCGGCCCTGCATCACCGCCTTGCCGAAGTAGATGCCGTATCGGCGCAGCGCATTCACCCCAACGACCCCCAGCGCATTTTGCGCGCGCTTGAGGTGTTTGAAGCCAGCGGGCGCACGTTGACCGACCTCTGGGCGGAACAGCAGTCGGAAACCTTTCCCTGGCAGGTGTTGTCCATAGCCCTTGCGCCTGCCGAGCGCTCGGTGCTGCACGAGCGTATTGCCCTGCGTTTTGGCGCCATGCTCGACGAGGGGTTGATTGATGAGGTTGCCGCCCTCAAAAAGCGTAGTGACCTGAACGCTGATCTGCCGTCGATGAAAAGCGTGGGCTATCGTCAGGTATGGGAATATCTGGAAGGCGGGTTTGACCGGCAGGCCCTGCTGGCGCGCGGCATTATTGCCACACGCCAGCTGGCCAAGCGTCAACTGACGTGGCTAAGGCGCTGGAATGACTTGCACTGGGTGGATACATTATCTCCCCGGGCGCTGGATAATGTGCTGATGCTGGTCGAAAAATCACGGCTTTGAAAACCGTTCCCGAAAGCCGTGCGTGAGCGCAGCGCTTAGCGTAAGATACGCTTTTTACACGAGTGTTTTCGAGCGGCCATGAACCGGCCTTTCGGGTAACCATACTGCAGGGCGCTTCGGGCGCACTTTTAATAACCAACTCCAACGACAGTTATTAGGGAGAGCACCATGTCCAAAGGGCAGTCCCTTCAAGACCCGTACTTGAACATTCTGCGCAAGGAGCGCATTCCGGTTTCCATTTTCCTGGTCAACGGCATCAAGTTGCAGGGTCAGATCGAATCCTTTGACCAGTTTGTCATTCTGCTGCGCAACACCGTCAGCCAGATGGTGTACAAGCATGCGATTTCCACCGTTGTGCCATCGCGCAATGTGCGTCTTCCGGCACAGGATGTCGCCACTGATGGCGACGCCGAAGCCTGATTGCAGCACACGCTGAATAGCCCGTGAGGTATTGATTGTTTTTTGAGCGCCCAGAAGCCGGTGAAACGGCCGTGCTTGTGCACGTTGATTTTCAAGATGAATTTGCCCGGGAGGATTCCGGCGAATTTCTTGAACTGGTAAAGTCTGCCGGTGCGGTGTCAGCGACGTTGCTGACGGCAAGTCGCAGCCGCCCCGATTCACGCACCTTTATCGGCTCGGGCAAACTTGAGGAGCTGCGGGCCATGCTCGCAGCCCACGAGGCCGAGCTGGTCATCTTCAATCACGGATTAAGTCCGTCCCAGCAGCGTAATCTGGAGCACGAGCTGAAGTGCCGGGTGCTGGATCGCACCGGGCTGATTCTTGATATCTTTGCCCAACGTGCACGTACCCATGAAGGCAAGTTGCAGGTTGAGCTTGCCCAGCTTGAGTACATGTCCACGCGGCTGGTACGCGGCTGGACGCACCTTGAGCGCCAGAAAGGCGGTATTGGCTTGCGTGGCCCCGGGGAAACCCAACTCGAAACCGACCGCCGGCTGCTGCGTGGCCGGATCAAGGCGATTCACAAGCGGCTTAACAAGGTGCGCAGCCAGCGCGAGCAGAACCGTCGTGCTCGGGCACGCGCCGAAATCAACAGCCTTTCGCTGGTGGGCTATACCAACGCCGGCAAGTCGACGCTGTTCAATGCGCTGACCCGGTCCGAGGTCTACGCTGCCGACCAGCTGTTTGCCACGCTTGATCCCACGCTGCGCCGGCTGGAGATTGACGATGTGGGGCCGGTGGTCATGGCCGACACCGTCGGGTTTATCCGCCATCTGCCGCACAAGCTGGTCGAGGCATTTCAGGCAACGCTGCAGGAAGCGGCCGACGCCGCGCTGCTGATACACGTGATCGACGCGGCAGATCCTGACCGCGAGCTTAACGTGGAGCAGGTTGACGAGGTGCTTGGCGAGATCGGCGCTGATCGCGTACCGATGCTCAAGGTAATGAACAAGATTGATCGGCTGGACAGTGCGCCGCGTATCGAGCGTGATGGCAACGGCCTGCCTGAAACTGTCTGGCTTTCTGCCCAGGACGGGCGCGGGCTGGACCTGCTGTATCAGGCATTGACAGAACGTTTGGCGGATGACGTGATAGGGTTTTCGCTGACACTGGCACCTGAACAGGGCAAGCTGCGTGCGGGGCTGCACGAGCTCAATGCCGTGCGCGCCGAACATTTTGACGAAAAAGGGCGCCCGGTGCTTGACGTGCGTTTGCCGCGGCGCGACTTTAACCAGCTGATGGCAAGGCTTGGCGAGCGTGCGGATACGTATTTGCCCGAAGCGCTCAGAGAGCCTGCCGACTGGTGACATGCGCCCTGAGGCAAAGCGTTTCAGCCGGCAATATGGGGCGGATGAGACGCGCCGAACGAGTAAACTGCAATGTTAAGGAGCACGGCGTCGCGCATACACGCCTCGACGTAGCGTGCCGGTGAAGACCTTGATGGAGATGAAGTATGGCCTGGAATGAGCCTGGTGGTGGCGACCAGCACGACCCGTGGAGCAGCGGCGGTCGACGCAAAGGTGGCGATGACGGCAACCGCGGAAGCAATAACGGGGGGAATAACGGTGGCCACAATCAGGGGCCACCGGACCTGGATGAAGCCTTGAAAAAGTTTCAGCAAAAACTCAACAGCATGCTGGGCGGCAAGAAAAAAGGTGGCGGTGGCAAGGGTAACGGCAGCAGCGGTAATCGGCCGCGCAATACCTTTGCCTTGCCGGGGCTTTTGATCATTGTCGCGCTGGCCATCTGGGCGGCGTCCGGCTTTTATCTGGTTGATCAGTCGGAGCGTGGCGTGGTGCTGCGTTTTGGCAAGTTCCAGGAAATCGTCACTCCCGGCCTGCAATGGAATCCGCCGCTGATCGATGACGTGCGCATGGTCAACGTGACACGAGTGCGTTCGCTGACCCAGACCCAGTCCATGCTGACCCGCGATGAAAACATCGTCAAAGTGGAAATCTCCGCTCAGTATCGCGTCTCTGATCCGTCAGATTTCGTGCTTAACGTGCGCGATCCGAACCTGTCGATTGAAAACGCGCTGGATTCCTCGCTGCGTCACGTCGTCGGTGGCACCGACATGATCGATATTCTGACCTCCGGCCGTGAAATCCTGGGCAGCTCGGTGGCGAGCCGCCTGCAATCCTATCTGGACACTTACGAGGTGGGTATTCAGCTCCAGACCATCAACATCGAGTCCACGTCGGCGCCGGAGCCGGTCATTGACGCTTTTGATGACGTCATCCGTGCCCGCGAGGATCGCCAGCGTACCATCAACAAGGGTATCGCCTACGCAAACGCGATCATTCCCGAAGCGCAGGGCCAGGCCCAGCGCCTCGTCGAGCAGGGGCAGGGCTACCGTGAGTCGGTCGTGGCGGAAGCGCAGGGTCAGGCCAACCGCTTTACCTCGCTGCTGTCCGAGTATCAGAACTCGCCCGAAACCATGCGCGAGCGCATGTATATCGAGGCCATCGAGGATGTCTTTGGCTCTACGCCCAAGGTGCTGATGGATGCCGGCGACAACGCACCGCTGATGTACCTGCCGCTGGACAAGATTCGCGGCAAGAGCGGCAGCGCGTCGTCCGGCAGCAATGACGACAACCTGGACCCGCACGTGCTGGAAAACATTTCACAGACATCATCGTCGTCCAGCAGCGGCTCCGGCGAAAGCTCCAGTAACAGAACGTCCAGCCGCAGGGAGGGCCGGTAAATGATCAATAATCGTTCCCTGCTGATCGTCGGCGGTCTGGCCGTCGCCGCCTGGCTTGCCAGTAACAGCCTGTATGTGGTTGATGAAACCGAGCGTGCGGTCAAGCTGCGCTTTGGTGAAGTGGTGGAAGAAAACATTCCGCCGGGGCTGCATTTCAAGGTGCCGGTCACCCAGACGATCCGCAAGTTTGATACGCGGCTGCTGACGCTGGATACCGACACCAGCCGTTATCTGACCCGCGAGCAGAAAGCGGTGATTGTGGACTCCTACGTCAAGTGGCAGGTGATTGACCCGACGCTTTACTACGAAGCCACGGCGGGTGATGAGATGATGGCGGTACGCCTGATTCAGCCGCGGGTGGATGAAAGCCTGCGTAACGCCTTTGGCCGGTTAAACCTCCAGCAGATTATCGCCGAGCGCCGGGATGATCTGATGACCGGCCCCACCAAGGAGCTCGACAAGCTCATGCGCGACGAGCTGGGGGTGGCGATTCGCGATATCCGCATCAAGCGTATCGATCTGCCCGAGGACGTTTCGGCTGCGGTGTTTGAGCGGATGCGTTCCGAACGTGAGCGCGAGGCTCGCGAGTGGCGCGCCCAGGGTCAGGAAGAGGCCGAGCGGATTCGGGCCAACGCCGATCGCCGCCGCCAGGTGCTGCTGGCGCAGGCGCGTGAACGTGCAGAAACCCTGCGCGGTGAAGGCGATGCCGAAGCGGCACAGATTTACTCCAACGCCTACGAGCAGGATGCCGAATTCTTTGCTTTCTGGCGCAGCCTGAATGCGTATCGCAAAAGCTTCGCCAACAGCGATAACCTGATGGTGCTTGAGCCAGACAGCGAGTTTTTCCGTTACCTGAACAGTGCCATGCCCAACGCGGATAGCGCAGAATAAGCGCGGCTTTGCCGGATGGGCGGGGTTCATCCGGCGGCCAAACATGGTAGACTTTGCTAACCGGGCGTCGCCCGGTTTTTTTGTGGCCTCACCTTGCCGGGTTGGTTGATATGTCGGTGGATTTGTCGATATGTCGGTGGATCCCGGATGAGGCTTTCACCGTCGTCTCGCAGGATTGTTGACATGACCATCGCTGACCGCTGGCTCTTGCCCGACGGCATGGATGAGGTGCTGCCGCCGCAGGCAAGCCGCATGGAAGAGCTTCGCCGTGCGCTGCTGGACCTCTATCATTGCTGGGGTTACGACCAGGTAATGCCGCCGCCCGCCGAGTTTCTTGACTCGCTTCTTACCGGCACCGGCACCGATCTCGATTTGCAAACCTTCAAACTGACCGATCAGCTGACCGGCCGCATGATGGGCGCTACCGCCGATGTGACACCACAGGTGGCGCGGATGGATGCGCACTCTCTACGCCGGGATGGGCCGGTACGGCTGTGCTATTGCACCAGCGTGATGCGTGCCAGTGCGGATCAGTATCAGGGTGGGCGTAGCCCGGTGCAGGTGGGCGTGGAACTTTTTGGCCACGCCGGGCTGGATGCTGATAGTGAAATCATCCATCTGGCGCTGGAAAGCCTGACCGCCGCCGGTGCCGACGAAATACACCTGGCGCTTGGACACATCGGCATTTACCGCAGTCTGGTCGAGGCCGCCGCACTGGACGACGATCAGGAGCGTGCCCTGTTTGCCGCACTGGCGCTCAAGTCGCCCACACAGGTTGCCCGTGAGGTAGCACGCAGCGTCAGTGATCCCGCACTTGCCGAGATGCTACTGGCACTGGGCGAACTGCACGGTGATGCCGATGTGCTGGTGCGGGCGCGCGACGTATTTGCCGGCGCGCCAGCGAGGGTAACCGCAGCCCTTGACGAGCTGGACGCGTTGCAGCGGGGCGTGCGTGCGCGCTTTGACGTGTCACTGTATTTTGATCTGGCCGAGCTGCGTGGCTACCAGTACCACACCGGCATGATGTTTGCTGCCTATGTGCCGGGTTTTGGTCATGCACTGGCCAAGGGCGGGCGCTATGATGATACCGGCCGTGCTTTTGGTCGTGCCCGCCCGGCCACCGGGTTTTCCATGGATTTGAAGCAGCTGGCTACACTGGCCAGCGCAACGCCGCAGCCTGGCGCCATTCTGGCTCCGGCAGGTGCTGACGACGCCCTGCGTGATGCCGTGGCGGCGCTGCGCGAGCAGGGCGAGCGGGTGATACAGGCGCTGCCGGGACAGCGCACCGGGCCGGCGGCGCACGGGTGTGACCGCCAGCTTGAGCTTATCGACGGTCGTTGGCAGCCAACGGCCCTGACACAAGAGACGAGTGCATAATGGGTAAGAATGTCGTAGTACTGGGCACCCAGTGGGGTGACGAAGGCAAGGGCAAGATTGTTGACCTGCTTACCGAGTCGGCGTCAGCCGTGGTTCGCTTTCAGGGCGGCCACAACGCCGGCCATACGCTGGTGATTGACGGTGAGAAAACGGTACTGCACCTGATTCCTTCGGGTATCCTGCGTGAGGACAAGACCTGTGTGATCGGCAATGGCGTGGTGCTGTCCCCCGACGCGCTGATCGAGGAAATTCGCGAGCTGGAAGCCAGGGGCGTACCGGTGCGCAAGCGCCTGAGCCTATCGCCGGCCTGCCCGCTGATCCTGCCGTATCACGTGCGTCTGGATCAGGCCCGGGAAAAAGCCCGCGGCGTGGCCAAGATCGGCACTACCGGCCGTGGCATCGGCCCGGCGTATGAAGACAAGGTAGCGCGCCGTGGCCTGCGCCTGGGCGACATGCTGCACCGTGAACGCTTTGCCGCCAAACTGGGTGAAGTGCTCGACTACCACAACTTCGTACTGACCCGTTATCACGGCGAGCCGGCGGTGGATTTCCAGGAAGTGCTCGACAGCGCCATGGAAATGGCCGAAGAGCTGCGTCCGATGGTGAGTGACACCGTGAGCATGGTGCACACCCTGCGCAAGAACGGCGAAAATATCCTGTTTGAAGGTGCCCAGGGGTCGCTGCTGGACATCGATCACGGCACCTATCCGTTCGTGACCAGCTCCAACACCACGGCCGGCGGTACTGCGACCGGCTCTGGCGTGGGGCCGCTGTTTCTGGATTACGTGCTGGGCATTACCAAGGCTTACACCACCCGTGTCGGCTCCGGCCCGTTCCCCACCGAGCTGTTTGACGATTACGGTCGTCACCTGGCGGAAAAAGGCCATGAGTTCGGTGCCACCACCGGTCGGGCGCGCCGTTGTGGGTGGTTTGACGCCGTGGCTCTGCGCCATTCCGTACAGATCAACTCGATTTCCGGGCTGTGCCTGACCAAGCTCGACGTGCTCGACGGGCTGGAAAATATCCGCGTGTGCGTGGGCTATCGCAGCAAGGACGGCGATGTGTTGGATAATCCGGTCGACAGCGAAGGCTACGAAGCGATTGAGCCGCTGTACAAGGACTTGCCGGGCTGGTCGGAATCGACCATCGGGATCAAGAGCGTTGACGGACTGCCGGCGAATGCGCGTTCCTACATCAGCTTTCTGGAAGAGCAGATCGGCACCAGCATCGACATGATTTCCACCGGCCCCGATCGCATGGAAACCATCGTGCTGCGCAACCCGTTTGACGAATGATCGAGCAGGCGCTGACGGGATCAGGTAGCCCTCGATAACCGGCCTCTCAGGAGGCCGGTGGTGTTTTAGCGGAGCTTTCGATCTAAAAATCGATACCGCGACGTGCCTGAAGGCCGTTGCTGAACGCGTGGCGCACTTCCTGCATTTCGGTCACGGTATCGGCCATGGCCACAAGCTCGCGGTGGGCGTTGCGTCCGGTAATCACCACGGTTTGTTCGGCGGGGCGGTTTTCCAGCGCCTGCTTGACGGTGTCGATATCCAGATAGCCGAACTTGAGCATGTAGGTGATTTCATCGAGCACCACGAGATACACCTCGGGATCGGCGAGCATGCGCGAGGCGTCGGCCCAGACTTCCTCGCAGGCTTGGGTATCGGCGGCGCGGTTCTGGGTGTCCCAGGTGAAGCCCGTGGCCATGATGGCCACTTCAAGGTTGGGGTCGTCTTCCAGGCGGTTGCGTTCGCCACATTCCCAAAGCCCCTTGATGAACTGCACCACGCCAACCTTGTAGCCGTAACCCAGCGCTCGGGTCACTGTGCCCCAGGCGGCGGTCGTTTTACCCTTGCCGTTGCCGGTGTTGACGAGTATCAGACCGCGCTGTTCGGTGGCATTGGCTACTTTGTCATCTACCCGTGCTTTCAGCTTTTGCATTGACGCTTTGTGCCGCGTATCGCGATCGCTCATGGTGTCTCCTTCAGGTATGGGCATGGGGCGTCGTAGCGTAAGGGATCGGACAGGCGATGCCAACGCCGGTTCAGCCGGCAGGGCAGAGGAGCCGGTTGAGGAGATGCATAAAGATAGCTGGCTAACAAAATTGGCAGGCAGCGGGGTCGCTGCTCTAGAATACGGGGTCGTATCTTTTCAGGAAGTGGCTATTTTTCAGGAAGCGTCTATGCCCTCGTTTGATATTGTGTCCGAATTTGACCGTCATGAAGCAACCAACGCCGTGGATCAGGCCAATCGCGAGGTACAGACCCGCTTTGATTTCCGAGGCGTTGATGCCAGCTTTACGCTGGAAGGTGAAAGCGTAAAGCTGGAAGCCGAAGTGGATTTCCAGCTCCAGCAAATGCTGGAAATGCTCCGCGGTCGCCTGATTTCCCGCGGCATTGATGCGCGCTGCATGAACGAGGAAGAGCCCGAGCTTTCCGGCGTCAAGGCACGCCAGACGGTAACGCTCAAGCAGGGGCTGGATCAGGCTGATGCCAAGGATATCGTCAAACGCATCAAGGCCAGCAAGGCCAAGGTGCAGGCGCAGATCCAGGGCGAAAAAGTTCGTGTGACCGGCAAGAAGCGTGACGATCTGCAGGGTGTTATGGCGCTTTTGCGCAGCGAGGAAGGCCCCGATTTGCCGCTGCAGTTTGATAACTTTCGTGACTAGCTTTCAACGCGCTTATTGCGACGGAGTTCGCGACAAGCTTGCGAGATTCATTGGCGCCGCCGCCGGTTGCGGCGGCGTTTTTCCACATTTTCTGCATTGACGTCGGCTATCTTGAGCCGGTGCCAACAAGGAGTCATCCGCCATGTCAAAACCGCAGCCGGTTTATCTAAGCGACTACCAGCCGCCCGCCTATCGCGTAACCCATACCGAGCTGACGTTTGACCTTGACCCCGCCAGCACCCGTGTCGAGGCGCGCCTGACCGTTGAGCGGCATCCCGAAGCAGCGTCGGACGCGCCGCTGTTCCTCAACGGTGAGAACCTGATCCTTGAGTCGCTTGCGCTTGACGGCAAAACGCTGGCCGAAAACGCCTATCAGCATGATGAAAAAGGGCTGACCGTCGCGGATGTGCCGGCCGCCTTTACGCTGGAAACCTGTGTGCGCGTGGCACCGGCCGATAACACGGCACTGGAAGGGCTGTACCAGTCCGGCGGCATGTTTTGCACCCAGTGCGAAGCCGAAGGCTTTCGCCGGATTACCTTTTACCCCGACCGGCCTGACGTGATGGCGGTATTTCGCGTCACCGTGATTGGCGATGCCGAGCGCGAGCCGGTACTGCTGGCCAACGGTAACCCCGTGGCGCGCGGCGAGCTTGAGGGTGGTCGTCACTTCGTCACCTGGGAAGACCCGCATCCCAAACCGGCGTACCTTTTTGCACTGGTAGCCGGCGACCTGCAGTGCGTTGAAGACCGCTTCACGACCATGAACGGGCGTGATGTCACGCTGCAGGTCTGGGTCGAAAAGGAAAACCTGGGCAAGACCGACCACGCCATGGCGTCACTCAAGCGCGCCATGCGCTGGGATGAAGACAGCTACGGACGCGAATATGACCTTGACCGTTTCATGATCGTGGCGGTCAACGACTTCAATATGGGCGCCATGGAGAACAAGGGGCTCAACATCTTCAACTCGGCGGCGGTGCTGACCCACCCGGATACCGCGACCGACGCTGCCTTTCAGCAGGTGGAAGGCATCGTGGCGCACGAGTATTTCCACAACTGGTCGGGCAACCGCGTCACCTGCCGGGACTGGTTCCAGCTCTCGCTGAAGGAAGGCTTTACCGTTTTCCGCGACCAGACCTTTTCGGCAGACACCAACTCGGCGCCGGTCAAGCGCATTCAGGACGTGGCGTTTTTCCGTACTGCGCAATTTGCCGAAGACGCCGGCCCCACCGCGCATCCGATTCGCCCGAATCATTACATCGAGATCACCAACTTCTACACCCTGACGATTTACGAGAAAGGGGCGGAAGTGGTGCGCATGTTGAAAAATCTCGTGGGCTGGGAAGCGTTCCGCCGCGGTAGCGACCTGTACTTTGAGCGTTTTGACGGCCAGGCGGTCACTATTGAAGACTTTGTTGGCTGTATGGCGGAAACCTCAGGGCAGGATTTGTCCCAATTCATGCGCTGGTATCAGCAGGCCGGCACGCCGGAGATCGACGCCCACGGCGAATACGACTACGTCAACGCCGAGTACCGCCTGACACTGCGTCAGCGTACGCCGATAACGCCCGGGCAGAACCACAAGCTGCCCTTGCATATCCCCGTGCGCATGGGGCTTGTCGGCACCAAGTCGGGCCACGACCTGACGCTGACCCTTGACGGTGAGAAGCAGGGCAAGGATACCGTCATCCACCTGCGCGAGGCCGAGCAGACGTTTGTGTTCACCGATGTGGCTGAGGCACCCACGCCGTCACTGCTGCGCAACTTTTCGGCTCCGGTGAAGCTGCACTTTCCTTACTCCCGGGAAGATCTGGCGTTTCTGCTGACCCAGGACAGCGACGGCTTCAACCGCTGGGAAGCCAGCCAGCGCCTCGCCATGCTTGCGCTTAACGACCTGATTGCCGCGCACCGTAACGGCGTGGAAAAGGTGATGGATAATCGTGTCATCGATGCCTATCGCACGTTGCTGACCGCTCCGGTGGACGACAAGGCGGTGTTGGCGGAAATGCTCAAGCTGCCAAGCGAAGCATGCATTGCCGAGCACCAGCCGCTGGTCGACGTGGACGCCATTCACGCTGCCCGGGAGTTTGTCCGTCAGTCGCTCGGTTTCGCTCTGCGTGACGAGTTCATGGCGGTATATCAGGCAAACATTTCCGACGCTGCCTATGCGCCCACGCCGGAGCAGATCGGCCAGCGCAGCCTCAAGAACGAGGCGCTTGCCTACCTGATGGCGATTGAAGATGAAGCGGGTGTCGAGTGCTGCCAGGCGCAGTTTGATGCGGGGCACAACATGACCGATGTGCGCCAGGCGCTGACGTTGCTGGTGCATTCAAACCGCGATGATCTTTCCGCGCCGGCGCTCAAGACCTTCGGTGAAAAATGGGCTCACGATTCGCTGGTGATGGATCAGTGGTTCAGCATTCAGGTGTCGCGCCCGCAGCAGGACGTGCTCGAACGGGTCCGGTACCTGATGGATCACCCCGCGTTTTCCCTGAAAAATCCCAACAAGGTGCGGGCACTGCTTGGCGCCTTTGCGCAAAACCGAGTCAACTTCCACCGTCCTGACGGCGCGGGTTATACGCTGCTGGCAGATGCAGTGATTGAACTGAACCGTCTGAACCCGGAAATTGCGGCGCGCCTGATGGCACCGCTGACGCGCTGGCGCCGTTTCGACGATACCCGCCAGGCGCTGATGCAGGCCGAACTTGAGCGGATCAAACAGGAGCCGCTGTCGGCCAACGTCTACGAGATGGTGGAAAAAGCGCTCGACTGAGCGGCTGAAAGCGGGCAAACAAGGAATAATATGGAGCAGAAGGAAGCACGGTGAGCGACATCAATCGGCGTTACGTACTGGTAGTAAACGGCAAGTCCGCCGGCGATCCGGCGCTTCGCGCAGCGGTGGCTAAAAAACGGCGGGCAGGCATGACGCTGATTGTGTATGCCACCTGGGAAGCCGGTGATGCAGCCCTGTTTGCCGAGATGTCCGTGGATCACGGCGCCACCCACGTCATCGCCGGCGGCGGTGACGGCACGGTGAACGAAGTGGTCAACGGCCTGATGCGTGTGCCCCGGGAAAAACGCCCGGCGCTGGGTATTGTGCCGCTGGGCAGCGCCAACGACTTCGCCCGCTCACTGGGGTTGCCCCTGGAACCTTACGCCGCGCTACAGGCGATCTGCCGTTGGGATACTCAGCCGGTCGACGTGGTGCGTATTTCAGCTACCGGTCGCGGCAAGGGCGTGGATGAATACTACCTCAACATGGCTACCGGCGGCTTTGGCGCCGAGGTGACATCGTCCACGCCCAAGTTTCTCAAGCGCCTGCTGGGCGGTGCGGCCTACTCACTGATGGGAGCGCTCAAGACCTGGCGTCACCGCAGCTATGAGGGCACGCTAAACTGGGATGACTGCGAAGAAAAAGCCGCGTTCCTGCTGGTCGCGCTGGGTAACGCTCGTCAGTCCGGTGGCGGCCAGGTGCTGGCGCCCCGGGCAAAAATCAACGATGGCTATCTGGATATGTTGCTTGTCAAGGATTTCGGCTCGGTGAGAGACCTGCCGCAGTTGATTACCGAGCTGCGCCAGTTTCCTGCCCGTGGACGTTTCGTGCGTTATTTGCCGGTATCCAGACTCGCGGTGAGTACCGATCCGAGTCATCCGCCCTGGCCGCTGACCCTGGACGGTGAAGCGCACCGTTTTGACGCTTTTTCAGCGGAAGTCGTGCCGTTGGCGTTGCGCCTTGCCATGCCTGCGAATTCCTCGCTGCTGATCCATGATGATGAACTGATGCATCACGATGATTTCCAACCCCCATCAGATACCCGGAGCGGATACGCAGAGGCCACCGGTGATACGCCGGCGACCGAAGCGGAAAAGCCGCATTGAAGCGCCGCATTGATACACTTGATTGATTAACCATCGTGATAAAAACCGTTTTCAGCGACGGTAAGGAGAATACCGCCATGTTACATCGCTTTTGGATACCGACGCTGGCGGCCATGGCACTGTTGCTCAGTGCCTGCGGCGATAGCAGTGAACCCGCCTCTACGCCCTCCGAAGCCCCCCCGGCGGAGCAGGAAAGTAAGCCCGCCGAGGCGCCTGCGATGGATGAGGAGCCACAAACCGGTGTGAATGAGACCGAGTCAAACGCCCCGACCGGTAATGAATCCTCCGGTAATGAAGCTGCTGGCGATACTGAGGCCGGCGAAGTGGCACCGGATGATGCCGGAGCCGATGAAGACAGCACCGCAGATACGGGCGTTGGCGAAGCAGCTTCCGGCAATGTGGAAGCAGACGACGACACGTTGTCTGCCGATCCGCAGGAAGTGCTGAACAACGAAGATGCTGCGATGCCCGGTGAAGTGACGGCATCGGATGTGGACAAGGTCATTAACGATATCGACAAGCGCTTTGAAGAGGCCGAACAGGAGCTGAAAGCGCAGTTTGAAGAAGCCGAACAGCAGGAGCCGACCGTCAAGCCGCTTCCCGGAGAAGAGGGCGCTTCTGCCAAGGGCGATGTGGCGCTGCCGAAAAATGAGCTTGGAGGCACTGAACCCTCTGCAGAAGATATTTCCGGTAATTCCCTGGGCAATGCGGGAAAGCTTGATGGTGAGCTGGGTAAATCCGAGGTGGATGCGCTGATTGAAGATGCCGAGCGCCGTTTTGAAGAAACCCAGAAGCGCTTGGAAAAGCAGTTTGAGGAGCTTGAACAGGAAGACGTGGAAACAGCATCAGACACGCCGGAGCCGATGCCTGAAAGCGGCGATGACGCATCGGGCAGTAGCGACGATGAGGTCGAGTCGCAAATACCCTGACAGGCTCTCGTTGATGAATCAAAAAGCCCGCCGTATGGCGGGCTTCTGCGATGTTCCTGGCGCTCACAAGCGTCGATCCATCCAGGGCTCAGGAAGCCTGGATATTGGAAGCCTGCAGGCCTTTTTTGCCCTGAGTTACCTCAAAGCTGACTTTTTGACCGTCTTGCAGTGTCTTGAAGCCTTCCGCCTGAATTTCAGAAAAGTGGGCAAACAGATCGTCACCGCCGTCATCGGGAGAAATGAAGCCGTAACCTTTGGTATCGTTAAACCACTTTACAGTGCCAGTTGCCATTATCAGTTTCCTTGCGTGCTTGGTGATCTGACGAACGGCCCCTTTGCCTGTTCGTCAAAATTAATGTAGTGGTTAAATATCGGGTCGTAAAGCTGCGATGAGATGAATTTTTCTACTTGATAGAGGCCACTCCTGATGGCGGAATGGAGCTTGATTGACGGACATTTCTGGCCTTTTGTAGTGGCCATTACGCTGCTTTCGCTGACCCCCGGGGTGGATACGCTGCTGGTGATCCGAAATACCGCCCGTGGTGGTGTCAGCGACGGCATTGCCACAAGCGTCGCTATTTGCTGCGGGCTTTTTGTCCATGCCACGGTATCGGCGCTGGGGATCTCCCTGATCCTGTTGCAGTCGGCCGTTGCATTTAACCTGTTAAAGCTTGCCGGCGCGGCCTACCTGATATGGCTGGGCGTACAAAGCCTGTGCGCTGCCCGGCGCGGCGTGGCACTTGCCGTGGACGGTGCGATGTACGGCAAGGCGTCGGCGTCACGCCTGACGGCCGTGAAAGAGGGTTTTGTCTCCAACGTACTGAACCCCAAGACCATCGTGTTTTACATGGCCTTTTTGCCCCAGTTCATTGCCCCTGGCGACCCGGCGCTGGTGAAATCCCTGTGGCTGGCAGGCGTGCATTTCGTGATCGCCAATATCTGGCAGATCAGCGTGGCATTAATGGTAGGGCGGGCCAGCCGCTGGCTGGCAAGCGCGCGCTTTGGGCGCGCGCTCAACGGCCTGACTGGCAGTGTGCTGATTGCGTTTGGCATCAAGCTGGCATTTGAACAGCGCCCCTAGACAGAACCGGAGCGGGGCGCAAGCAAAGGTTAGCTTTCGGGCATCATCAGCGAATGGTTGTACCGGGTGTCTTGTTCTGCGTTGCTTAATAGCCTGACACCGCGGGGATCACCGTTTTGGGCGAGGCTCTGGAAAATCACCCGATAGGCCAGCACGGCCTGTACATAGTGGCGGGTTTCGCGAAACGGAATGCGTTCGACAAACAGGTCGAAGGCCGCGGCGCGGTGCTCGCCCAGCCAACGGTCCACGCGGCGGGGGCCGGCATTATACGCGGCGGTGGCTGCCAGCCGGTTCCCCCCGTAACGGCGCTGGGTTTCGCTGAAGTAGGCGCTGCCCAGGCGGACGTTGAGAGCGGGGTCGAGGACACCGTAGCGTCCGGGCGGCTGCAGGCCCAGCGAACGGCTAACGTCGGCGGCGGTGCCGGGCATCAGTTGCATCAGGCCAAGCGCGCCAGCGGGAGAGCTCACCGAGGGATTATAGGCGCTTTCGCGCCGGGCAATCGCCATCAGCAGATACGGGTCTACGCCGTTTTCCTGACCGAACTGCTGGAACTTGTCGCGGTAGGCTTCAGGAAAGCGCCACTCCAGGGCGTCCCACATTTTGCCGGCAATGGTGGTTTGCACCAAGCGCGCCGGCCAGCCATCGTCTCCTGCGCCGGTTTTTTGTGCCGCTTTAATTTTAGCCGAAGCATAGTCCGCCAGCGCCTGGGCACGCCGCGGGTCGGCGTTGCGTACGGCATTCAACCACTCGCTGGTGGCAAGCCCTGTTTCGCCAATGCGGATAAGGGCTTCGGTACGTTTGACTGCCGGCAACCCGGCAATGCGTTCACGGGTCGCGGGGTCGAAACCGTAGCGTTTCAGGTTGAGTGAATAAGGCTGGCCGAGCCGATCAGCAGCGGAAAAGCCATAGAAATCACGCTCGCCGGCGGCGTTTTGATAATGTACCCGGGCACTGGCGTCATCGCCCAGCTGCTCGTCGGCGCGGGCCAGCCAGTACTGCCAGCGGCTATCATCCTGTTCGGCCACAGGCATTTGTTCAACCCAGTGGCGCACGCCGCGCCAGTCACGGTCGGCCAGGGCGCGGCGCACGCGAAGTTCTCGCAGTCGTTCGCTGTCAAGCGTGGGCAGCACGCCATCGACCCAGCCAAGCGTCCCGGGCGTTTCGCGCACCAGGGCATAAAATGCCAGTTCTTCCTCAATCGTCCGGCGCGCCTCGGGCGTGATGGTGATGCGTGCCTCGATGGCCTGCCAGGCGTCAAAGGCGGCATCGGTATCCTCGCGGATCAGGCGCTCCATGGCTGCCCGATAAAAACCATCGGTGGCGGCACAGCGCGGCCCCAGGCAGTCAGGTGAGCTACGTAGCCGGACGGGGTCTTCACGTACCGCCTGGGTAGTGGTAGTAGCGGTATGCCAGCGCTCATCAAGCATCCTCAGCAGATAGTCCGTCAGCCGGTTTTCACCGCTCTGCCAGGCGAGCATGGCACGTTCCCAAATGGCATTTTCATCAATCACGCCACGGCTTCTCAGGCGGTTAAACAGCGGGTCGCACGCGGTGGGGCGGGACTGGCCGGCAAGCCATAGCGCCTTGCCGCCTTGCCGGGCCTTTTGCGGGTTTGTGTCCAAAAGCGCGGTATAATAATAGCACTGGCGTACGGTGCCGCCAGGCTTGCCGTTGGCCACGGCGCGCAGGTCACTGAACTGGCCGGCCTTGCCGTAGGCGCTAATGGCCTGGCCACGCATCCACTCGGCAAGGGGGGCATCCGCGTTGGCCTGAATGAAGGCGTTGACCCGCGCCGGTGAGGCGGCGGGCAGTGCGCCGCGCAGTCGGTGGTAGTCAATGTAGCCGTGCAGCACGTGCGAGGCCACGGCGTCGCGGTCAATGTTTGCAAAGCGCTGTTCCCGGGCGTCTTCCAGCGCAGCCCGCATGGCGTTGTCCGACATGGCGGCGGCGGACAGGGGTGCAACAAGTGGCAGGCCGGCCAGCAGCATGACAGCAGCGGTTCGGGCATGTCGGGCCGGGTGAAAGAGACGACGTGTCAAAGCGTGCATGGTGTTCTCTCGGCATTGTGTGTGAGTGTATGAGCCTGAAAAGCAAACAGAGGATTTTCTGATGCCTTTATTGTCTCGCTGGGGATGGCTGAAACGACTCAAGTCCCGTGCCTGGGCGTTCAAGCGCATGGCGCGGGGGCTACGGCTTTTCATTCCCATGACCAACGACGTGGTGCGCGGACGCTTTCGGCCGGTGCCGTGGAAGGCATTCGCGCTCATGGCCGCCGCCGTGGGGTATTTGTTGCTGCCGTTTGACCTGATTCCCGATTTTGTCGTGCTGTTTGGCGTACTTGACGATGTGGTCATCGTCGGCTGGCTGCTCAACCGTATCGACGAGCAGCTGGCGGCCTATCGTGCCTGGCGGCTGGAGCATGATTCAACCGCACACGAGCCGTAAACATGTGCCTTGAAAAGCGCTGACTTAGCCCCATATTTCGCTCATGCCGTTTTTATCGCTACGCGTGACGGGGATTATTTCATGGCGATTATGGCTTCACGCGTAGTCACGTTAACACGACACCGACTTGAGGGCTGAGCGAATGAGCACCGCAACAAAGGAAGAAACGTTAGGTTTCCAGACAGAAGTCAAGCAGCTGCTGAATCTGATGATTCACTCGCTGTATTCCAATCGCGAAATTTTTCTGCGCGAGCTGATTTCCAACGCCGCCGATGCCTGTGACAAGCTGCGCTACGCCGCCCTGGATAACGACACACTGTATGAAGGTGACAGCGAGCTGCGCGTCGAGATTGAGCACGACAGTGAAGCAGGCACCGTCACGCTGCGTGATAACGGCATCGGTATGAGCCGCGATGACGTGATTGCCAATCTGGGGACTATTGCCAAAAGCGGCACCGCCGAGTTTTTGCAGCAGCTTTCCGGCGAACAGCAAAAGGATGCCAACCTGATTGGCCAGTTCGGTGTGGGCTTTTACTCAAGCTTTATCGTTGCCGATGAAGTGACCGTGCGTACTCGCAAGGCCGGTACTGATGCGGCCGAAGGGGTGGAGTGGCGCTCGGCAGGCGAGGGCGAGTTCACCATTGCCGAGCTCGAACGTGAAGCTCACGGCACCGAAATCGTGCTGCACCTGAAAGACGACGCCAAGGAGTATGCCGACGATTTCCGTCTGCAAAACCTGGTGCGAAAATACTCCGATCACATCGAAGTGCCGGTGAAAATGCCCAAGACCGAGACGGCCAGGGATGACGAAGGCAACGCGATTGAAGGCAGCGAAGTCACCACCTGGGAAACCATCAACGAAGCCACTGCGCTTTGGGTGCGGCCCAAAAGCGAAGTGACCGAGGATGAGTACAAGGCGTTCTACAAGCATGTTTCCCATGACTTCTCCGACCCGCTGACCTGGAGCCACAACAAGGTCGAAGGCAAGCTCGAGTACACCAGCCTGCTGTTTGTGCCCGGCCGCGCGCCGTTCGACCTTTACGAGCGCGACGGCGCCCGAGGGGTCAAGCTTTACGTGCAGCGCGTGTTCATCATGGACGATGCTGAACAGTTCCTGCCGTTGTACCTGCGTTTTATCAAAGGTGTGCTGGATACCCGGGATCTGTCGCTCAACGTCTCCCGCGAGATCCTTCAGCAGGACCCGCAGGTCGAGAAGATCAAAAGTGCACTGACCAAGCGCAGCCTGGACATGCTCAAGAAGCTGGCCAAGGATAACGAGGCCTACCAGACCTTCTGGAACACCTTTGGCAGTGTGCTCAAGGAAGGCCCGGGTGAAGATGCCGGCAACCGCGAAAAAATTGCCGGCCTGCTGCGCTTCTCTTCCACCCACACCGACAGCGCTACTCAGGACCAGTCCCTTGCCGACTACGTCGAGCGCATGAAGGAAGGACAGCAGAAGATTTACTACATCGTGGCTGACGGCTTCAACGCGGCGAAAAACAGCCCGCACCTGGAAATCTTCCGCAAGAAAGGTATCGAGGTGCTGCTGCTCGCTGATCGCATCGACGAGTGGCTGATGAGCCATTTGACCGAATTTGACGGCAAGTCGCTGACCGACGTGGCCAAGGGCGAGCTGGACCTTGGTGACGTGGAAGACGAAGACGAGAAAAAAGCCCAGGCAGAAACTGCCAGGGACAAGGAAGACCTGGTCAAGCGCGTCAGGGAAGCACTTAGCGACGGCGTTCAGGAAGTCAAGATCACCCATCGCCTGACCGACTCCCCGGCTTGCGTGGTGCTGCCCGAGAACGAAATGGGCTTCCAGATGCGCCGTATCATGGAAGCGGCCGGTCAGCCGATGCCCGAGGTCAAGCCGATTCTGGAACTCAACCCGGAGCACGCGTTGGTCGCACGGCTGGAAAACGCCGATGACGCCACGTTCAGTGATCTGGCGCATATCCTGCTGGATCAGGCGATTATCGCCGAAGGTGGCCACCTGGATGATCCGGCGGCCTACGTCAAGCGCCTTAACGGCGTGCTGACGGCGTAATACTCGGGCACCCAAGGCACGCGGCCCGTCAGGTCATCCTGGCGGGCCGTTTGTTTTTCCGGCGCTTTTGCTAAAGTGGTGCCCGACAATTGTATTGATCGACAAGCATGTTGATTGACAACCATCCCGGTAGGACACCTTTATGGCGGAACAGCAAATCAAGGTCGCGGTGCTTGGCGGCGGCAGTTTTGGCACGGCGCTATCAAGCATTGCGGCGGATAACGGTGCCCAGGTGCGTCAGTGGATGCGCGACACGGTACTGGTAGAGCAGATCAACCGTGAACACCGCAACGGGCGCTACCTGCCCGATTACGCCATGAATCCGGCGGTATGCGCTTCGACCGACATGCAAGCGGTGCTGGATGGCGCCGAGCTGGTGCTGATTGCCATTCCTTCCAAGGCGTTTCGCAGCGTGGTACAGGCAGCTCGGCAGTGGCTGCGCCCCGAGCAGATTCTGGTCAGCACCACCAAAGGCATCGAAACGGATAGCTTCATGCTGATGAGTCAGGTGCTTGAAGAAGAAACCGGCTTTGCTCATGTCGGCGTGATTGCCGGCCCCAATCTGGCCTCGGAAATCGCCGACAAGCAGCTTACGGCTACCGTGGTAGCCAGCGCCGATGCGCTGACTCGGACCCGGGTGCAGCAGGTGCTGAGCTGCGGATATTTCCGCGTGTATGCCAGCAACGACCGCCATGGCGTGGAGCTTGGCGGTGCGCTGAAAAACATCTACGCCATTGCCGCAGGCATGGCCGCGGCACTCGGCATGGGTGAAAACACCCGCAGCATGCTGATGACCCGGGCGCTTGCCGAAATGAGCCGCTTCGCTGTGGCCCAGGGCGCCAATCCCATGACGTTTCTGGGGTTATCAGGCGTTGGTGATTTGATCGTGACCTGCTCCTCGAGTCTGTCGCGCAACTACCGCGTGGGTTACGCCATGGGCGAAGGGCGTACGCTGGAGCAGGCCGTGGAGGCGCTGGGGCAAGTGGCCGAAGGGGTTAACACCGTGCGTCTGGTGTGCGCCAAGGCGGCGGAGATCGGCGTTTACATGCCGCTTGCCGAAGGGCTTGACCGGGTGTTGTTTCAAGGCGTGCCGGCCAAGCAGATGGCGGGTGCATTGATGACCGGCGAGCAAAGCACCGATGTAGAGTTTGTGCTGCCCCAGGCGGAAGTGCAAAAAGCGCACCGTGAAACCACGGGGCATCAACCCGCAGGAGGTGAGCAATGAGTCGGCTCTGGATCATGCGTCACGGCGAGGCTGCCAACGGCACGCCGGACAGTGCCCGCCGGCTGACGCTCCGCGGCGAGCAGGAAGCTGCCGGCATGGCGCGCCGGCTGGCACAGCATCAGCACGACGGCGGGTCGGCAGTGACGCGGATTATCGCCAGTCCCTTTGTCCGCGCACAGCAAACCGCCGAGTCCATGAGCGAAGCGCTGGGGCTGGAGGTGGAAACACTCGACGGGATTACGCCGGAGGGCGCTCCTCAGGCATTCTGCGACTGGCTGATCGAGCAGCCGGGCAATCTGCTGGTGGTTAGCCACATGCCGCTGGTGGCCGAGTTGACCGGACTTCTGGTGGAAGGCCGTGCGGATCAGGGCAGAGCGTTTCCCACCGCCGGCATCGCCGAGCTTGATGCCGAGGTGTGGGCAGGTGGCTGCGCCCGGCTGGTGGGTTTTACCGCGCCTTGGTACATCGCAAGATAAAAGTAGTACGTCACATGATCAAAAACGCCGCAGGCTAATGAGCTTGCGGCGTTTTTGATCGACGGCGTACTAGCGGCTTACACCAGCGCGTCGAGCTTTTCCTTGAGCAGCTGGTTGACCTGCTGCGGACTTGCGGTACCGCGCGAGGTTTTCATCACCTGGCCGACAAAGTAGCCGATCATCTTGCCGCGTTTTTCCGGCTCGGCCTCGACGTACTGGGTGACCTGTTTGGGGCTCTGGGCAATCACCTCGTCGATCATGGCTTCAATCGCGCCGGTGTCGGTGACCTGTTTGAGTCCCTTGGTGTCGATAATCTCGTCGGCATTCTCGCCCTGGCCGTCCCACAGCGCCTGAAATACCTGCTTGGCGGCCTTGCCGCTGATGGTGTCGTCCAGCACGCGGCCGATCAGCTCGCCCAGTTGGCGGGCCGAAACCGGGCTCTGGCTGACGGCCAGATGCTCGCGCTTGAGTGCAGCAGAAAGCTCCCCCTGAACCCAGTTGGCCGCCTGTTTGGCATCACCACATACGCGCATGGCCTCTTCAAAGTAATCGGCCATGTCGCGGCTGGCGGCAATCACCGAGGCGTCGTAGGTGGAAAGTCCAAGCTTGCTTTCAAAGCGCTCGCGCTTGGCAGCCGGCAGCTCCGGCAGGTTGTCGCGCAGGTGATCGATGTAGGCTTGATCGAGCACGATAGGCAGCAGGTCAGGGCAGGGGAAGTAACGGTAGTCGTTGGCTTCTTCCTTGGTCCGCATGCTGCGGGTTTCGTCGTTGTCCGGATCAAACAGGCGGGTTTCCTGGACGACCGCGCCGCCGTCTTCGATCAGCTCGATCTGGCGCTCGACCTCATAGGCAATGGACTGCTCGACAAAACGGAAGGAATTGACGTTCTTGATTTCCGCCCGGGTGCCGAACTCGGCCTGACCCTTGGGGCGCACCGACACGTTGACGTCGCAGCGCATGGAGCCTTCGGCCATGTTGCCGTCGGAAATGCCCAGATAGGTGACGATGGCGTGGATCGCCCGCAGATAGGCCGAGGCTTCCTTCGCCGAGCGCATGTCCGGCTCTGAGACGATTTCCAAAAGCGGCGTGCCGGCGCGGTTGAGGTCAATACCGGTCATGTCCCGGCCGGTTTCGTCGGTAAATTGCTCGTGGAGCGACTTGCCGGCGTCTTCTTCAAGGTGCGCGTGGTGGATGCGGATGCGCTTGGTGACGTCGTTATCCAGGCTGACTTCCACCTCGCCAGGGCCGACGATGGGGTGGTACATCTGGCTGGTCTGGTAGCCCTTGGGCAGGTCGGCGTAAAAGTAGTTTTTACGGTCGAATACCGAGGTCTCGGCAATGTCGGCGTTGATCCCGAGGCCGAACTGCACGGCCATGGCCACTGCCTGCTCGTTCAATACCGGCAGCGTGCCGGGTAGCCCCAGGTCAACCGCGCAGGCCTGAGTATTGGCATCGGCACCGAACGCGGTAGAGGCGCCGGAAAAAATCTTCGAGCGTGTGGCGAGCTGAACGTGGACTTCAAGCCCAATCACGGTTTCCCATTGCATCAGTCAATCTCCTTGGCGAAAGCGGGGCGCTGCTGGTGCCAGTCGGTCACCTGCTGGTACTGGTGGGCGACGTTGAGAAGCTGCGCTTCGGCAAAGTGAGAGCCAAGAATCTGCAGCCCCACCGGGCGGCCACCGGAGAAGCCGGCCGGCACGCTGATGCCGGGGATGCCGGCCAGGTTGATGGCAATGGTGTAGATATCCTGGAGATACATCGACACCGGGTCTTTTTGTGCGCCGAGATCAAACGCCGGAGTGGGCGAGGCCGGGCCCATGAGCACGTCGACTTCGTCGAAGGCGTCAAGAAAATCCTGGCGGATCAGTCGGCGTACCCGCTGCGCCTTGGTGTAGTAGGCGTCAAAGAAACCTTCGGACAGCGTGTGCGTGCCGATCAGGATGCGCCGCTTGACCTCTTCGCCAAAGCCTTCGGCCCGGGAGCGCATGTACAGGTCGAGCAAATCCTCGGGGTCGTCGCAGCGATGGCCGAAGCGCACGCCGTCAAAACGCGACAGGTTGGAAGACGCCTCGGCCGGCGCAATCACATAGTAGGCAGCATTGGCGTAGCGGGTGTGGGGCAGGCTGACGTCGCACACCGTAGCACCCAGCGTCTCAAAGACCTTGACCGCGTCGCGCACCGCACTTTCGACTGCCGGGGCCAGACCATCGCCGAAGTACTCCCGGGGCAGGCCGATTTTCAGCCCGGCAAGGGGCGCGCCAAGCTCGCTGGCGTAGTCGGGCACGCAGCGGGCCGCGCTGGTGGAGTCACGCACGTCGTGGCCGGCAATAGCGCTGAGCAAATGCGCACAGTCTTCGGCGGTACGCGCCATGGGGCCGGCCTGATCGAGGCTTGAGGCATAAGCGATAATGCCGTAACGCGAGACCCGGCCGTAAGTGGGCTTGAGCCCGGTAATGCCGCAGAACGCTGCCGGCTGGCGGATCGAGCCGCCGGTATCGGTGCCAAGGGACGCCGGTGCCAGACCGGCGGCTACTGCCGCGGCACTGCCACCGGAGCTGCCGCCGGGGACAGCAGACAAATCCCACGGGTTTTTGACCGCGCCGTAGTAGCTGGACTCGTTGGAGGAGCCCATGGCGAACTCGTCCATGTTGGTCTTGCCAAGGCTTACGCTGCCGGCGGCGTCGAGTTTCTCGACCACGGTGGCGCTATAGGGCGCGATAAAGTTGTCGAGCATTTTCGACCCACAGCTGGTTTTGACGCCCTGGGTACAAAAAATGTCTTTCAACGCCAGCGGCACGCCGGTCAGATAGCCGGCGTGGCCCCTGGCACGGCTTTTATCAGCGGCGTCGGCGCTGGCAAGCGCCTGCTCGGCGGTCACGCTGATAAAGCTGTTAAGCGTCGGCTCGGCACGTTCGATGCGTTTGAGATAATCGGTCGTCAGTTCGCGGCTTGAGGCATCGCCGTTTTTCAGCGCGGCCGCAAGCGACGTTAAAGTGTGGTCAGACATGGCCCACAGGCTCCGTTAGGGTAAAAAAACGGGTAACAAAACAGGATGCAATAAATGATGGCGGCTCACATGTCGTTTGCACGGCCATGTGGCGGTGCCTTTTGTTTTATTCCACCACCCGGGGCACCAGGTAAAGGCCGTCGTCCACCGCCGGCGCACAGCGTTGAAAGCTCTCGCGCTGGTTGGGCTCGGTGACTTCATCGGCGCGCAGGCGCTGGGTGGCATCAAGCGGATGCAGCAGCGGAGCAACGCCCTCGGTGTCTACGCTTTGCAGCTGATCGACCATGTCCAGAATCTGGCTCAGATCGTCAACAAAGCCGCTGGCCTGGTCATCGCTTATGTCGAGCCGGGCCAGGTGGGCCGCCCGACGCACGTGGGTCTGTTCAAGCGCCATGATCGCTATCTCCTCATGCAACTGAGTGTCTTTGTGCAACGGTCTGCATGCAACGTGAATGGCGCGCGCGACTGGCCTGCGCGCTGCCGGATTCAGCAGCACCGTCCGGCGGTGCCAAAAGTGGCGCAAAAGGTAGCATAGATTGGGGCAGACGGGCAGTGTTGATGCGCTGCGTGGTTGCCGCCGGGGGGTTGCGGTGATACCGTTTGCCTCCGCACAGGGTTCCCGGTCAGCACTAGGTATCAACTTCCATGTTCAAACGTTTAAGGGGGCTGTTTTCCAGCGATCTGTCGATCGACCTGGGTACGGCCAACACACTGATTTATGTACGCGGGCGCGGCATCGTCCTTGACGAGCCTTCCGTGGTCGCGATTCGCCAGTCGGGCAATATGCGCAGCGTCGCCTCGGTAGGGTCCGACGCCAAACGCATGCTGGGGCGCACGCCCGGCAATATTACCGCGATCCGTCCGATGAAGGACGGCGTGATTGCCGATTTTACCGTCACCGAGCAGATGCTCCAGCATTTCATTCGCAAGGTTCATCAAAGCACGTTTCTGACGCCGAGCCCGAGGGTTCTGGTGTGCGTTCCCTGCATGTCGACGCAGGTTGAGCGCCGTGCTATCCGCGAGTCGGCCGAAGGCGCCGGCGCCCGGGAAGTGTTTCTGATCGAAGAGCCCATGGCCGCAGCCATCGGTGCCGGCCTACCGGTGGAAGAAGCGCAGGGGTCAATGGTCGTTGATGTCGGTGGTGGTACCACTGAAATCGCGATTATCTCGCTTAACGGCGTGGTCTACTCCGAGTCCATCCGCGTGGGCGGTGACCGCTTTGACGAATCGATCACCGGCTATGTACGCCGTTATTACGGCAGCCTGATCGGCGAGGCCACGGCCGAGCGCATCAAGGAAGAGGTCGGCTGTGCCTATCCCGGCAGCGAACTGCGCGAGATCGACGTGCGCGGGCGCAATCTGGCGGAAGGTATTCCCCGCAGCTTCACGCTTAACTCCCACGAGATTCTTGAAGCGTTGCAGGATACGCTGGGCGCCATTGTCTCGGCGATCAAAAGTGCGCTTGAGCAGGCCCCGCCCGAGCTGGCGTCGGATATTGCCGAGCACGGCCTGGTATTGACCGGCGGTGGCGCTATGTTGCGCGATCTCGATAAGCTGATTTCCGAGGAAACCGGCCTGCCGGTCATCGTGGCCGAAGACCCGCTGTCCTGCGTGGCACGGGGCGGCGGCAAGGCGCTGGAAATGATCGATCAGCATACCTTCGAGCTGCTGTCGAGCGACTGATCGCGGCAGTGGCTGTGCGGAGGATTGCTTATTAAACCGCTGTTTTCCGATGGGTACGTGCCCGGTTACCGGCTGTTTTTCTGTGTGCTGGCGGCAAGCGCCCTGATGTTTGCCGACCAGCATTTTTCGCGCATGGAAACCCTGCGCGCGCAGCTGTCCACCGTGGTGGCACCCATTCAGTGGGTGGTGAGCGTGCCCAGCGATCTGCTGAGTTGGGGCACGGTGGCGCTGTCCGAGCAGCAGGCGCTGATGGATGAGAACCGTCGCCTGCGCGAAAAAATGCTGACACTATCCCGGCGCGGCCAGCGTATGGACAGCCTGCAGGCAGAAAACGCCGAGCTGCGCAACGTGCTCAATGCCGCACGGAAGCGGGATATTCCGTACATTACCGCCGAGCTCATCTCGCTGGATAATGATCCTTTCAGCCACCGCATGGTGGTTGACCGGGGCCGGCGTAATGGTGCCTATGTGGGCCAGCCGGTGATTGATGCCTTTGGCCTGGTGGGCCAGATTACCGCGGTGTCTGCTTATTCGAGCCGGGTGCTGCTGTTGGCCGATGCCAGCCATGCGCTGCCGGTGCAAATCAACCGTAACGGGCTGCGTTTTATCGTTCAGGGCGCCGGGCGTTATGGCAAGGTCAAGGTGCTTCACGTGCCGGATACAGCCGATATTCGCCAGGGCGACCTGCTGACGACGTCCGGGCTTGCCGGCCGTTTTCCCGAGGGCTATCCCGTCGCGCAGGTCACCGAGGTTTTTCATGACCCCGGCCGGCCTTTTGCCCGGGTAACGGCCAAACCGCTGGCGCAGCTTGAACGTTCGCGGCACTTTTTGTTGCTGTTCCCCCCGCCGCGCAAAACCGCAGAGGATGGTCCCTGGGGGGATAGCCTGACTATCAGTGGTGCCGCTTTGGGCAGTGCCCAGCGTGTAGCTGCCACCTTGTCACCCTCCGATGATGCGGGGGGTGGCTAATGGCGCGTGCGTCTGGTGCATCACTTCCTGTCATCTGGATGGCCTTGCTGCTGGCGCTTTGCCTGCAGGTCATGCCGCTGGCGGAAGGCTGGCAGATTTATCGGCCCAATTGGCTGGGACTGATGCTGATTTACGGATGCATGCGCGCTCCCGAACGGGTCGGCGTGTTGCACGGTTTTGTACTGGGGATTCTGCTGGACCTGATACAGGGCGGGGCGCTGGGGCAAAGTGCGCTGGTGCTGTCGTTATTGGCGTTTTTGTGTGCTCTGGTTTATCCGCGCTTTCGTACCTATTCGCTGGTGCAGCAAGCGGTGCTGGTACTGGTGCTGCTGGGTATTGTGCAGCTGGTCGAGCAGTGGGTAAGAACCCTGTGGGGCGATTTTTCCATTCACCTGGCGTTCTTGTTGCCGGCGCTGGTTAGTGCGCTGCTCTGGCCCTGGCTTGCCACGCTGCTGCGCGTGATTGATTCGCGCACCGGGGTCAGGTGAGTCAAGCGCAAGACAGCCGCAACGATCAGACACCGCTGTTGTGTCTGGCGTCGGCTTCGCCGCGCCGGCGCGATCTGCTGGCTTCTCTGGGCGTGCCGGTGACGGTCAGCCCCGGCACGATTGACGAAACGCCGTTGGCCGGTGAGGCTCCCGGCGATTACGTTACCCGCCTTGCACGGGAAAAAGCGCAGGCTGCCCGTGCCTCGACCAGGCTACCGACGCTTGGGTCGGATACTGCTGTGGTGCTCGACGGGAAAATTCTGGGAAAACCGTGCGATGAGTGCCATGCCGCAACAATGCTCAAGGCTCTGTCCGGCCGTGAGCATGACGTATTGACTGCGGTGGCCGTGGATGGCCCTTGCGGTATGCAAAGTACCTGTGTCACCACCCGGGTTTCGCTGCGGGCGATAAGCGCGGCGGAAATAGCCGCCTACTGGCAAACCGGTGAGCCGCAGGACAAGGCCGGCGGCTATGCGATTCAGGGCTATGCAGCCGCGTTTGTCACCCATATTCACGGCAGCTATTCAGCGGTGGTAGGGCTGCCGCTATACGAAACGGGCATGTTGCTGCGCCGTCAGGGTGTGGCACTTTGGCATGGCCGGTTACTGTGAATCTTCGCTTGCTGTGAATGAATAAGGAATGCTGCATGAGTGGTGAAGTCCTCATCAATTTAACGCCGATGGAAACCCGCGTTGCGCTGGTGGAAAACGGCGTGCTCCAGGAAGCGTTGATTGAACGTTCCTGTCGTCGTGGCATTGTCGGCAATATCTACAAGGGCAGGGTGGTACGCGTATTGCCGGGCATGCAGGCCGCGTTTATCGATATTGGCCTTGAGCGTGCGGCATTTATCCATGCCAACGAAGTCATGCCGGCGGGTACGCCCGCCGACGAACAGCTCACCATTGCCCAGCTGCTGCATGAAGGGCAGGCGCTGGTGGTACAGGTTACCAAGGACCCGATTGGCACCAAGGGAGCCCGGCTGACCACGCACCTGTCGATTCCTTCGCGCTACCTGGTGTACATGCCGGACTCGCTCCATCACGGAGTTTCCCAGCGTATTGAGGACGAGCGTGAGCGCGAACGGTTGCGCCATTTGCTTGAGCAAAGCGTGGCCGGTCAGTCGCTTGAGGCCAGCGGCGGCTTTATTGTGCGTACCGCTGCGGAAAACGTCGGCGATGAAGAGCTGGCCAGTGACATCCATTTTTTACTGCGCCTATGGCAGAAAGTGAGCGAGCGCAAGATCACTGCGGCTCCGCCTGCAGTGATCTATGATGATTTGCCGCTGTTCATCCGCACGCTGCGCGACGTGATGCGCGAAGATATTGAAAAGGTACGTATCGATTCCCGGGAAAATTTCACCCGGCTGACGGAGTTTGCCCGGGAGTTCATGCCTGCCGCTGTCGAGCGCATTGAATATTATCCCGGCGAACGCCCCATCTTTGATTTGTACAGCGTCGAGGATGAAATCCAGAAAGCGCTGAGTCGCAAGGTACAGCTGAAATCCGGCGGTTATCTGGTAATTGATCCGACCGAGGCAATGACCACCATCGACGTCAACACCGGCGGTTTTGTCGGGCATCGCAATCTTGAAGAAACCATTTTCAAGACCAACCTTGAAGCGGCGACCTCCATTGCCCGTCAGCTTCGGCTGCGTAACCTGGGCGGTATCATTATTATCGACTTTATCGATATGGAAGATGTCGAACATCAGCGACAGGTGCTGCGTTTGCTGGAAAAAGCCCTTGAGCGCGATCATGCCAAGACCAAGTCGACCGGCGTGACCGAGCTGGGGCTGGTACAGTTGACCCGCAAGCGCACCCGGGAAAGCCTGGCACAAACGCTGTGCGAGGCCTGCCCGACCTGCGACGGTCGCGGCAAGCTGAAAACGCCGGAAACGGTATGCTATGAAATCTTTCGCGAGATTCTTCGTGAAGAACGGGCGTATAACGCCGAAACTTATATGGTGCTGGCCTCCCAGCCGGTGGTGGATCGTCTGCTGGACGAAGAATCGACGTCGGTGGCGGATCTGGAAATCTTCATCAATAAAACCATCCGCTTTCAGGTTGAGCAGCACTATTCACAAGAGCAGTACGACATTGTACTGATGTAGGCTGATGACGATGCACGCGCTGCGAAAAGGGTGCCTGGTGTTGCTGGCGTGGTGCCTGGGCACGCTGGCCGTGCTGCTGCTGGTGCTACGCCTGCTGGCCAGTCAGGCGGATATGCTGACGCCGCAGGTGGAAGCGTTCCTGCAGGCGCACCTTGATGTGCCGGTAAGCATTGACTCGCTGACAGTTGCCGTGGAGCGCGAAGGGTTGCGCCTGGATGTGCAGGGCGTGCATGCAAAACTGCCTGATGAGCCGCTTTTTTCCCTCGATAAACTGCGCCTGCGGCTGGACGTATGGCGTTCGTTGCAAGCACTGGCGCCGGTCTTCAGTCAGGTGCGCATGGATGGCTTTACACTGCACCTTTACCGTGGCGAAGGACTTGCCTGGCAATGGCCCGAGCCGGCGAAGTTGCCGCTGTATTTTGCCCCTGAACCCACGGTTGATCTGGATGCCATTGATGCCTGGACGCGGCTGCTGCTGCGCCAGCGGTTGTGGGTTACCGATACCCGCGTAGTGATGCATGACGATCATGCAAACGCCACGCTTGAGTCGCCTGAGCTGGTATTGAGCAGCAGCGAGAAGCGTATTCGTCTGGCCGGCTCCGTGGCGCTTGCCGCATCGCGCCGGGCGGATGGCCCCATCTCTCATCAACCTTCTTTCCATCAACCGTCCTCTGATGAACCGGCTGCGGATGAAGCTGTCAAGCGTGAAACTGTCGGGTTACCGGCGGCCAGTTTCAAGGCGGACGTACGGCCGGGTAGCAAAGGGTTGAAAGACTTTTCCGCTGCGCTGCAGCTGGACATGCAACTTGAACAACTGACCACGCTGATCGAGCTGATACGCCCGGATGACGTGCCACAGCTGGCGTTGGCCGGAGGCCGCTCACGCCTGTGGGGGCGCTGGCAGGCTGGCCGGCTTGAGGACGTTCGCTTACAGCTCAACATGCCTGAAGTGGCGCTGTCTCAGGCGGATGAGAAGGTCGTGTTCGACGCCTTGCAGGCGCGCGGTCAGTGGCGACGCCAGGGTGAAGGCGGTGAAGCCTGGTTGAGTGGCGATGTGGCCGGTATTGAACGTGTCGAACCATCTGGGCATACGGCACCGGCGTTACCCAAACGCTGGTATCTGACACATCAGGCGGGTGACTGGCAGCTGCGCACCAGCGATTTCAAGCTGGACTCGCTGGCAGCCTGGGGCGACTACGTGGTGCTGCCTGGCTCGTTGGCTCGACCACTGAAGGCGCTGGCGCCGCGCGGAAAGGTGGCCGGACTGCAGATGGGGCAACAAAGTGGCGAATGGCGTGTGGATGCCGCGCTGCGCAACCTGACCGTATCGCCCTGGGATGAAGCGCCCGGTGGTGGGCCGGTGGATGCCTGGATTCAGACCCGGGATACGCGTGGCCGCGTGGCGTTTTCCGGCGATGCTGGCAGTACGCTGAATTTTCCTGAACTCTTCAACCAGCCGATGCAGCTGGATCGCGCCGATGGCGAAGTGCAGTGGGACTATGATGGGGCGGCTGCGTCAATCAGCGGCAGGCATTTGCGCGCCGAATGGAACGGTGCCCGGGTAAAGGGCGAGTTTGGCCTGACCGTCGGCGGCGTCTGGGAACAGCTGGGGCTGGACCTGGCGTTTGAAAACGTGGATGCGGTTAATCATCCGCTGGAGAGCTGGTTGCCCATGCAAGCGTTCGACAGTGACCTGAGCCAGTGGCTTGCCAACGGCGTCAGCGGCCATGTGAAGCGCGGTACGCTGAAGATTGCCACACCTATCGCCAAAACACTGGATATCGAGGACATCAACACCACGCTTGAGCTGGATGTCACTCAGGGCTCGTTGCCCATCGCACCGGGATGGCCACAGCTTGATGATATTCAAGGCCACCTGCGGCTGAATAAAAATGTGCTTGAAGCCAGCGTCGAACAGGCACAAAGCCATGGCGTTCGCGCTACCGACGGCAAGGTAGATCTGGATGTGGCGTCCGGACAGCTGCACATCTTGAGCGAGCTGAACGCTGATGCCGACGCGCTCAGGTCGTTTTTTCTGGCCGCACCGGCACTGGGCGAGACCGACTTTCTGGAAGACATCCAGGCACAAGGCGAGGTGCAGGGCGCAGTGGACCTGGCGTTGGCCCTGGACGATATCGAAGCGTTGACGCTGGATATCAGCGCCTCACCGCACCTGGAGCGGCTGACTTATACGCCGCTGGATGTCGGCCTGGAGACCGTGCGCGGTGACCTCGTCTGGCAGCAGCGAGGGAAGCAGGGTGCGCTGTCGGGAACGGCAAGCGCCGGCCTGCTGGGCGGTGATATCTCTGCAGAGTTTACTCCCGACCAGGTGGCTCTCAGCGGCAACGCAAGCATTATTGAGTGGCTGGGTGTCGCCGGCATGGCACCGGACGAGGCGGCAAAGCTGGCGACCGGGCGTACACGCTGGCAGGGCCGCGTGAGCCTTGACGAGTCGCCTGCGTTACATCTGGAAAGCAACCTCGCCGGGGTACGCATCAAGCTACCAGAGCCCTTTGCCAAGGCGGCCAATGCACAATGGCCGTGGACGCTGGATGCCACGTTGGCTGATGGCCGCATCGAGAGCCGGCTGGCCGATGCGGCGTACTTGCGTGCCCGCCTTGTGGGGGAGCACCTGGCGGGCAACCTTGATTTGGGTACGCAGGCAGCCCGGCCCCCGGCATGGCCGAGCCGCCGCGGCTGGCGGGTCAATGCCGGTGCTCGTGAAATTGAGCCGCTGGAGTGGCAACCCGTGGCCGGAATGTTTCCCGCCGGGGAGAGCACGACCGGCGGAGAAAGTGACGCCATGCCGCTTGAGCTATCCCTTGATACGCCCTGTGTGAAATACCACGGCAAGTGTCTGGGTCGCGTGGCGGCAACCGGGCAACGGCGGGCAAACGGTGAGATGGATCTGGCGCTGGATGGCAGCGTAGTGTCGGGCAACTTGCGCTATCGTCCGGGCGCTGAGCAGCCGATAGACGTGACCGTGGGCCAGCTGGTGGTGGACAGGCTGCTGGCATTGCCTGAAGCTACGCCGACTTCGCAGGATGCCGCAGCGGCCCCCGATAACTGGCTGAAGGCGGTCAAAACCCGAGTGCCGGCACCTGAAGCCATGCCCGGATGGCTGACTGACTTGCCCGCCGGGCGCCTGCGGGTAGCGGATATCATCGTGGGCGAGAAGCGCTTTGGCCCGTTGACCGCCTATTGGCAGGCCGGTCGGCATCAGTTCACGCTGGCGCCGGTGGGGCTGACGCTGGGTGAGCTGTCGGCGCGAGGTGAACTTACCTGGCGCGGCGATTCGGTAACCAGCGAGACCCGGGCCGACCTGACGCTGGCGGGCGGTGACGTAGGCACCGCGCTGGCGCGGCTGGACCAGCCGATTGCCATGCGCAGTGAAAGCACCCGGGTGGCTGCCACCCTTGAGTGGCCCGGTGCCCCCTGGCAGTTTGCCCTGAGTCGGGCCGGGGGCAATCTTTCCACCGATATTCGCGATGGCCGCTTCGTAACGCTGGATTCGCCGTCTGCACGGCTGGTGGGGCTTTTGAATTTTGATAACATCCTGCGCCGGCTGCGGCTGGATTTCTCCGACGTGACCGGCAAGGGCACCGCATTCAACCGCGTGCACGGCGAAGCCGACGTGGCCGGTGGCCTGTTACGCCTGCGCGGTCCGCTGACCATCGATGCGCCGGCGACCACCATGCGGCTGACCGGCAGCGTGGACCTGCTTGAGCGTGAACTTGATCAGCGTCTGGGCGTCACACTCCCCATCAGCCAGAGTTTACCCATTGCCGCGCTCGCCGCCGGCGCCCCGGCGGTAGGCGGCGCGCTGTTTGTGGCGCATACGCTGTTCGGTGATGCCATTGATCGCGCTACGACGATTCACTACCGGTTGGAAGGCCCCTGGGCTTCGCCGGACATTACACTGGAAGGTTCTCAATGACGCAGCTTGACCAGGCAGCTTCGATGTTACTTACCCCCGGCGGGCTTGATCTGGACAGCCTGGATACCGGGCTTTCCCATGCCATGGGCGCGGGTATCGACTATGCCGATCTGTATTTTCAACGCACCTGGCAGGAAGGCTGGGTGCTGGAAGACGGCGAAGTCAAAGAGGCCAGCTATAACATTGACGGCGGCGTTGGCGTACGTTCGCTGGCCGGTGAAAAAACCGGCTTTGCCTACTCCAACCAGATTACGGCTGACGCGCTGGTAGACACCGGCAAGACCGCCTCGGGTATTGTGCGTAGCGGCACGCGTTTGGCCGGCCAGGCCGTCAGGCCGGTCAGCGCCGCGCTTTGCTACCCGGACATTGACCCGCTGGCGGGGCTGAGCGCGGACGACAAAGTGGCCATGCTCAAGCTGGCCGATCGCGTGGCGCGCGCGGCGGATACCCGCGTCAGCCAGGTCAGTGCGTCGCTTTCGGGCACTTATGAAGTGGTGCTTGTTCGTGCCAGTGATGGCACATTGGCGGCGGATATTCGCCCGCTGGTGCGCTTTAACGTCAGCGTGATTGCCGCGCATAACGGTCGCCGCGAGCGTGGCAGTGCCGGCGGTGGCGGGCGTTATTCCATGGCCAAGCTGCGCGATGCGGGTGTTGCCGAGCGCTACGCTAAAGAAGCGGTGCGCCAGGCGCTGGTCAACCTTGAGGCGGTAGACGCGCCGGCAGGGCAGATGCCCGTGGTGCTGGGCGCGGGCTGGCCAGGCATCCTTTTACACGAGGCCGTGGGCCATGGGCTGGAAGGCGATTTCAACCGCAAGGGCAGCTCGGCGTTTGCCGGCAAGATGGGCCAGCGCGTGGCGGCCAAGGGCGTCACCGTAGTTGACGATGCCACCCTGGCTGACTGCCGCGGTTCGCTCAGTGTGGATGACGAGGGCACGCCGGGGCAGCGCACTCCTCTGATTGAGGACGGCATTCTGACCGGCTATATGCAGGACAAGCTCAATGCCCGGCTGATGGGTATGGCGCCTACCGGCAACGCACGCCGCGAATCCTACGCTCACATGCCGATGCCGCGCATGACCAATACGCTGATGATGGCCGGTCAGGATGAGCCGTCGGATATCATCAAAAGCGTCAAGCGTGGCCTTTACGCGGTGAGCTTCGGCGGCGGCCAGGTAGATATCACCTCGGGAAAATTCGTGTTTTCGGCAAGCGAAGCTTACCTCATCGAAGACGGCGTGATTACCGCGCCGGTGAAGGGCGCTACCCTGATTGGCAACGGCCCCGAAGCCATGGGGCAGGTCTCCATGATCGGCCATGACATGGCGCTGGACACCGGCATTGGCGTATGCGGCAAGGAAGGCCAGGGCGTGCCGGTGGGCGTAGGCCAGCCCACCCTGAAGCTTGATGAGCTGACCGTGGGCGGTACGCAATCATGAGTCCTGTGCCCTTGAGCGCTGGATTTCCGGCCGGCGCGTTAGCCTAGATACTTTGGCTTTCGCGCAGGTATTTGAATAGCTTGCGTGCACTGGCCGGCGGTTTTTGCTGGTCGCGTTCGCGCCGCGCATTACGCACCAGCTGGCGCAGCGTCTGGCGGTCAGCGTCGGGATGATCCTGCATGTAGTGGTCGACCGCAGCATCGCCTTCGTCAACCAGGCGGTCACGCCATTTTTCCAGCCGGTGAAAGGCATGATCGCGCTGAAAACGCTCGTGTTCGATGGCGTCGAACTCGGCCTGAATAGCGGTCAGGTCTTCCTTGCGCATAAGCTTGCCGACATATTGCATATGCCGACGACGGGCCTCGCGCGAGGTGATGCGCGCGGTTTCGTCAATGGCGCGCTCCAGATCATCGGAGAGCGCAAAGCGCGCGCGTTCACCGGGTTTCATGGCGATCAGGGTTTCGCCCAGCTCTTGTAGCGCGTGCATTTCGCGCTTGAGCTGGGACTTGCTGGGGCGTTCGTGTTCTTCAGGCGTCTCGGTCGCCGGAGCCGGATTTTTTTTGGGCATGAATTCACTCGTTAAGGTTCAAGGTAATCAAGACGGTTCAACAGGAGGCCATTATGGCACAAGCATTTGATGCCCGGGCACAACAGACACTGTTGGCATCTCGGGTGGAGCAGGCGCTTGCTCTGGCCGAAAAGCTGGGAGCTGACGCGGCAGAAGTCGGCGCAAGCGTTGATCAGGGCGTTGAGGTAAGTGTACGCCTTGGCGAAGTCGAAACCGTGGAGCTTTCCCGGGATCAGGGGATCGCCATTACGGTGTACGTGGGGCAGCGCAAGGGCAGTGCTTCGTCCACCGATGCAGGCGAGGATTCCATTCGTGCCACGGTCGAAAAAGCGCTGGCCATTGCCCGCTACACCAGCGAAGACCCGGCGTCGGGGCTGGCTGATGCCGAGCTGATGGCCACTGATCTTCCTGACCTTGAAGTGCATTACCCCTGGGCGCTCTCGACCGAAGAGGCGGTGTCGCTGGCATTGGAGTGCGAGCGTGCCGGCCGCGATGTTGAAGGTATTACCCAGTCGGAAGGTGCGTCACTCTCTACCGGTGAAGGCGTGCGGGTTTACGCCAACAGCCATGGCTTTGTAGGCACCCAGCGGGGCAGCCGCCATTCGCTGTCGTGCATGCTGATTGCCGAAGACGAAAACGGCATGCAGCGCGATTTTGCTTACACGACGGCGCGCGACCCCGGGGCACTGAGCGCGCCGGCCGATGTCGGACGCGAAGCCGCGCAGCGCACGTTACGCCGGCTGGGAGCCAAACGCCCGGCGACCGGCAGCTTTCCCGTGCTGTTTGATCCCTCGCTTGCCAGCGGGCTGGTGGGGCATTTGATGGGCGCTCTTGCCGGCGGTGCGCTGTACCGTCAGGCCTCGTTTCTTTGCGACCGGTTGGGCACGCCGCTTTTTCCCGAGTGGTTCAGCCTGGAAGAGCGCCCCATGGAGCCTGGGGCCACGGCCAGCTCGCCGTTTGATGCCGACGGCGTGCAAACGCGCAACAATCGCTTTATTGCCGAGGGCAAGGTGGCAAGCTATATGCTTTCGACCTACAGCGCCCGCCGGCTGAAGATGGAGACCACGGGTAACGCGGGCGGCGCACGCAACCTGCGCATCAACGCGCCGTTGCAAACGCCGGAGGCTCTGTTGGAACAGATGGGCTGCGGCGTATGGGTCACCGAGCTGATGGGACAGGGCGTCAACGGCGTCACCGGTGATTATTCGCGCGGTGCCACGGGCTTCTGGGTAGAAGACGGCAAGGTACAGTACCCGATTGAAGAGTTCACCATTGCCGGCAATCTGGAGCAGATGTTTGCCAATCTGGCAGGCATTGGCAACGATGTGGATACGCGAGGCAGCATCCATACCGGCAGCTGGTTGATCAACGACATGACCGTGGCTGGTAATTAGATATACGCTACCCGCCAGCTATAGAAGCCAATTAATAGTCTTCGTCGAAGCGCGCGGCAAACAGCGCTTCGACGGCGTCAAGCGCTGGCTCGGCATCTTCGCCTTCGGCGTGCACAGTGAGTTCGGTGCCGCAGGGGGCAGCGAGTATCAACAACGCCATGATGTTGCGGGCGTCGGCTTTTTGCTCGCCCTTGTAAACGTGAATGCGGGATTCAAACGGCTGGCAGCAGGTCACCAGCCGGGTGGCGGCGCGGGCGTGCAGACCGCGCTGATTGATCAGTGTCAAAGTTTTACGCGGCACGCGGATTCCTTCTGCTGAAACGGTGTAATGAGGCGTTGGTAGTCAATGTCTGATAAGGGCGGGGTTGCCGGTTAACCCCGGTCGTCGTCGGCATGCAAAGGTTCGGTGCGGGTGGCGTTGGCCGAACGTGTGTATTGCACCGACAGTTCGCGATGGCGCACGTGGACTTCATCAATGGTATCCAGTATCAGCTGACCGAGCTGCTCGGCCAGATATACCGAGCGGTGTTGACCGCCGGTACAGCCGATGGCGACGGTAATATAGCTGCGCTGGCTGTTCTGGTAGGCCGGTAGCCAGCGCCCCAGCCAGTCGTGAATATCCCGGCACATGGCCTCAACGATGGGATAGCCGCGTAAAAACGTCCGGATTTCGGCATCGCGCCCGTTCAGGCTGCGAAGAGCGGGATCCCAGTAGGGGTTGGGCAGGCAGCGCGCATCGAATACTAAATCCGCATCCAGCGGCACGCCACGTTTGTAGCCGAAGGATTCAACGGTGAGGGTGAGCTGATCGCGGTGGCGGTGAGCGACCTGATCGGCAATGCGCCGGCGCAGGTCGTGAACGGAAAGCCTGGAGGTGTCGATGGTCAGATCAGCGAGGTTGCGCACATCGTTGAGGGTTTCTTCTTCCTTGGCGATGGCTTCCTCAAGCGTCATGTCGCTGTCCCGGGTGAGCGGATGGCGGCGCCGCGTAGCGGAGTAGCGTTCCAGAAGAATGCGGGCATCGGTGGTCAGGTACACCACGTGGAAATTGATATGACGCGCCTTGAGCTCGTCAAGCAGCCCCGGCAGGCGTTCCAGCGCGCCGGGCAGGTTGCGCGCATCAATGCTGACCGCCAGATGAGTGCGGCCGGTCTGGTTGCGCAGTTTATCCACCAGCGAGCCCAGAAGCATTGCCGGCAGGTTGTCGATGGCATAGTAGCCAAGGTCTTCCAGCGCCTGCAGGACAATGGATTTGCCCGAGCCGGAACGACCGCTGATAATGACCAGTTGCATAGCGTCTCTCGTGGGATCGAGCGGATAGGGGGCGCTATTTTTCGGGTTGTTCGCGGATGCTTTCGATGATCAGGTCGAGCAGTTCGCGCTGGCTTTGGGCGCGGCGTAGCCGCATGCGCGTCTTGCTGTCGTTCATGATCAGCGCGACCTGACCCAGTAGCGCCAGATGTGTGTCATCGGCCTGTTCGGGAACCAGCAATACGAACACCAGGTCCACCGGATCGCCGTCAATGGCATCGAAGTCGACCGCCTCGGAAAGCTTGAGAAAGCCGGCGATGGGAGCATTGCAGTGGGGACTTCGTGCATGCGGAATCGCCACGCCGTTGCCTATACCCGTACTACCGAGCTTCTCGCGGCCGATCAGGCGGCCGAAAACTTCCTGACTATCCAGGCTGGGAATGTTCTGCGCAATAAAGGTGCTGAAAAATTCCAGCACCCTTTTTTTACTGCCCCCGGGGACGTCATACAGCACGCGCTCCGGGGGGAGGATGGTTTCCAGCGTCATCAGGTTTAACGCACGCCGGCGCCCTGGGCGCGGGCCTGTGCTTTTTCCTTGTGTTTGACCAGCTGGCGATCGATCTTGTCGGCCAGTGCGTCGATGGCGGCGTACATGTCGTTGTTGGTGGCTTCAGCGTGCAGTTCGGCACCGGCAACGTGCATGGTGCAGGCGGCCTGTTGGCGCTCTTTTTCCACAGATAAGGTGACCTGCACGGTGGTAATGTTGTCGTAATGACGCTCGACCCGGGCGAGCTTTTCATTTACATAGTCACGCAAGGCGTCAGTCAGTTCTACGTGATGACCGGTAATGTTGACTTGCATGGACATACTCCTTATCCGTCGGAATGTGGTTTGATTGTAACCCTTTTTGGACGTAAACAAAGCCCTTGGCGCGAGTTTCGTTGATTAGCGTCGGCGGCGACGTTCGCTGGTTGGAGGAATGCCCAGCGCTTCACGATATTTGGCTACCGTGCGACGGGCCACGTGGATGCCGGCTTCGTCGAGCAGCATGGCCAGACGGCTGTCGGACAACGGCTTGCCGACGGGCTCCTGTTCCACGAGCTTTTTGATGCGTGCGCGAATGGCAGTGCTTGAATGTGCGCTGTCGTCCCTGCCGCCCAGCTGGCTGGAAAAAAAATACTTGAGTTCGAATACGCCCCGGGGGGTATGCAGGTATTTTTGCGTAGTGACCCGGGAAATCGTGGATTCGTGCATGTCGACGGCTGAGGCAATATCGGCAAGCACCAGCGGCTGCATGGCCTGTTCGCCGTGGTCGAGAAAATCCAGCTGGCGGGCGATGATTTCGCGGCCGACGCGCAGCAGGGTATCGTTACGACTGGAAAGGCTTTTGATCAGCCAGCGCGCTTCCTGAAGGTGTTCCTTGAGAAAGCGGTTGTCCTGGCTGTTATCGGCACGTTTGATCAGGTTGGCGTAGTCGGGCTGAATGCGCAGCCGGGGCACAGCGTCGGGATTCAGCTCAAGGTGCCAGCCATGTTCGCTCCGCCGGGCTAGCAGGTCGGGAATCACGGCACTGTCGGTGACGCTGTCAAAGGCGCTGCCGGGGCGCGGATCAAGGCTGCGTATCAGTCCGGTCACTGCGTCAAGTTCGGCGTCGTCAAGCCCCAGCCGGCGCTTGAGCAAGCGCGAGTCGTTGCGTCCGAGGGCAGGGAGGAACTGGCGTACCAGCCGGCGTGCGGGCATCAGCAGCGGTGTGGTTTCCGGCAGCGCGTCAAGTTGCAGCGTCAGGCACTCGCCCAGATCCCGGGCAAAGGCGCCGGTGGGCTCAAACTGCTGAAGCCGTGCCAGTACGGCCGCCATGCGGGCCGGGTCAATCCGGTCAAACCCCTGGTGGTGCAAGCCGCTGTACATCTCGTCAAGCGACTGGGTCAGGTAGCCGTTGGCATCCACGGCGTCGATCAGCGTTTCGGCGATCACATGGTCGTCGGCTTCAAGATCCAGCATCGCCAGCTGCCAGAGCAGATGGCCGTGCAAGCTCTGGCCGGCGGTCTGGCGATCAAAGTCCGGCCCTTCGCTGCTGTTGGCACGGGGTGTGTCCTGGTAGGTATCGGACCAGTCGCTGTCCACGGAAAGCTCGTCGGGAATGCTTTCGGCCCAGCTGTCTTCGGGCGCATCAATGGCGGCCTGCTCGCTGAATTCGTCTTCCTGGTCGAGTAGTGGATTGGCGTCCAGCGCCTGCTGGATTTCCTGGCGCAAGTCCAGCGTTGACAGCTGCAAAAGCGAAATCGCCTGTTTGAGCTGCGGCGTCATGGTCAGCTGGGTGCCAACGCGTAGCTGAAGAGACGCTTTCATGACCATCGCAGAATCACTCATCGGAGTAAAAGCCTTACCCTAAGCCGCGTGGGTCAGGGCTGCAAGCAAACGGCCGCTCGCCCGGCGCTTATAGGCGGAACTCGGCGCCGAGGTAAACATCGCGCACCTGTTGATTGTCCAGAATGCTGCGCGGAGAGCCGTTGGCAATGATATGGCCGTCGCCGACGATGTAGGCGGTATCGCAGATGTCCAGCGTTTCGCGCACGTTATGATCGGTAATCAACACGCCGATGTGGCGGGCTTTCAGTGCGCGGATGATGGTTTTGATTTCACCCACTGAAATGGGATCAACGCCGGCAAACGGCTCATCGAGAAGAATGAAGGCCGGTTCGATGGCCAGAGAGCGGGCGATTTCCACCCGCCGGCGTTCACCGCCGGACAGGCTCATGCCGACGTTATCGCGGATGTGGGTGATGTGAAAGTCGTTCAGTAGTGCTTCAAGGCGTGCTTCCCGGGCGTGGCGATCCAGGTCCCGGCGGGTTTCCAGAATGGCCATGATGTTGTCGGCCACCGAAAGTTTGCGAAAAATCGATGCTTCCTGGGGCAGGTAGCCGATACCGGCCTTGGCGCGTTCGTGCATGGGTGCCCGGGAAAGGTCGTGGTCATCGATACTGACGTGCCCGGCATCGGCCTTGACCAGGCCCACGATCATGTAAAACGAGGTGGTTTTGCCCGCGCCGTTGGGGCCCAGCAGCCCGACGATGCTGCCCTGGGAGATATCCAGATTGATATCCTTGACCACGCGGCGGCGTTTGTAGCTTTTGGCCAAATGACGGGCGTGCAGGGTTTTGACCGGCGCTTCCGGCTGATTGTCGGCAGTAATATCGTCAAAAGACACCGCAATGCCCCTTTTTATGGTCGCTGATGGAAGGTGATCGGTAATGGATTTTCGCGCTCAGCATCGTGACGCTGAGCGTATGTGGTGGCCACGTTTATTGTTCCGGCTGCAGGGTCATGCGGATACGCTGATTGTCGCTGCCTTCCACGTCGGAACGTGCCTGCACCACTTCCTTGTCAATAAAGTATTCGAGCCGGCCGCCGCTGAAATGATCGCCCCCCTGGTTCAGCTCGGCCTGATCGATAAGCTCCACACGGCGTTCGGCGACATGATAGATAATCTGGCGGGCTTCACCTTCTATGGGCTCTTTTTGCCCGTCAGGCCGGTGGCGCAAATAGGCGCGTTCACCAAAGGCCGTGGCGCGGGAAAGCTCGCCGCTGTCGTTGCGCTGTATTTCTACGCGGGCGCCGCGCAGATGCATTTCGCCCTGGCGCACGTCGACGTTGCCGCGGTAAACCGCGGTACCGGCGCGCTGATCCAGATCCAGGCGGTCGGCCTCGACCTGTACGGGTTCGGCCGGTGCTGTCTGTGCGGTGGCAAGACCGGCGCCGAGCAGGCTGATGCCAAGGGTCGCAGCCGTGATGAAAGAAGACATTCGTAGGTTCATGGGGTTTCCTCGGATGATGCCGTGGCGGGCGGATGATAACCGCGGACACGATCGGTCAGACGTACCTTGCTGGTATCCAGCCAAACATCCAGGCGCTGGGCGCGGATACGCTGGGGAGGCTGCTGCAGCAGGGCCGGGGTGTCGCTCCAGGCGTGTGCTTTCTGGCTGTCGTAATAGAGCGTTTGCGTATCCAGCTGCCAGCCTTCGTTCGGGGCAATCAGCCGGGTATCACCGTCAAGCTTGAGCCGTTGTTGCTGACCGTTGAGCGTGCCGCTGTTGGCGGTGGCCTGCCATTCACGTTGTTCGCTGTCGATCAGCGTGGCATGGGGGGTGTCAAGCTGAGTCATGGCCAGCTGGGGCGTATGCAGAATGTGCGGCGATGTCAGCCGTTGCGTCAGGTTGCCGGCTTCATCGTAAAGCTCTAACTCGGCGTTTTCGATCACATGCCCGGGCTCGTCAGCACGTGCCGACGGGTTGGATGGCGCGCTGCGTTTATCGTGCAGGTCAAGCCATGCCAGCAGCCCGCCCAACATGACAATCATCAGTAGCAGCCACACCCGCTTGCGGATTCGGTAAAGCCGGGAAAACACGCCACTCATGATGACAGTGGCTCGTGGCGGTAGGTTTGCATGATGCTTTCCCAGTGGCCCTGGGCGTCGAGTAGCGCATCACAGATTTCACGTACTGCGCCGTGGCCGCCGGGGCGCTGGGTAACCCAGTCGGCGTGCTGGCGCATATAATCGGGTGCGTTGGGGACGCTGATGCCGGTGCCGGCCTGCTGAATGGCCGCCAGATCGGGCAGGTCGTCGCCGCAATAGGCGACTTGTTCGAGGGTAATATCCAGTGTCTGACAAAGCCTGGTGAGCGTGCCAAGCTTGTTTTCGCAGCCCTGGTAAACGTGGGCAATACCGAGTGCTTTGGCGCGCCGGGTGACCATGGGCGAATCCCGGCCGGTAATCAGAGCCACGTGAATACCCATGCGTTTCAATAGCTTGAGGCCGTGCCCGTCCTGGGTATGAAACGCCTTGATTTCAACGCCGTCGGCCTGGAAATAAAGCCGTCCGTCGCTGAGTACGCCGTCAACGTCAAGGGCGAGAAGGCGCGTGTGCGCAAGCATGGCGCTGGGGGCGAGGGATTGAGGCATACAGACTCCGAAAATCGTTAAGCCGAAAGCGTGGCTGCCGGCACTAGATGACGCCGCTGGCAAGCAGATCGTGCATGTGCAGCGCGCCGACGGGGTGCCCCTGGGGGTCAACCACCGCCAGGGCGGTAATCTTGCCGTCTTCCATGATACGCACTGCTTCGGCGGCAAGCACGTCGGGGGCTATGCGTTTGCCGGGGCAGGTCATGACGTCGTCGACGGTCAGGCTGAGTACGTCCTGATGCTGATCCAGCGTACGGCGCAAATCGCCGTCGGTATAGACCCCGGCAAGCGTGCCGTCGGGCGCCACTACGCAGGTAAACCCGAGCCCCTGGCGGGTGATTTCCAAAAGCGCATCGCGCAGGGGGCTGCCCAGCGCTACCTGAGGCAGTCGTTCGCCGCTGTGCATGATGTTCTGAACGCGGAGCAGCAGACGCTTGCCGAGGCTGCCGCCGGGGTGCGAAAGGGCAAACTGCTCGGCAGTAAATCCGCGTGCTTCCAGAAGCGCTACCGCCAGTGCATCGCCCAGTGCCAGCGCGGCAGTAGTGGAGCTGGTCGGGGCCAGATCCAGAGGGCAGGCCTCGCGCTCAACGCCGCTGTCCAGGTGGGCATCGGCGTGGCGGGCAAGCGTTGAATCGGGGCGGCCGGTCATGCTCACCAGCGGTACGCCAAGGCGCTTGAGCAGTGGCAGCAGGGCGGTGACTTCGCCGGTTTCTCCCGAGTTGGAAAGCGCCAACACCACGTCAGCGCGGGTGATCATGCCCAGATCCCCGTGGCTGGCTTCGCCGGGATGAACAAAAAAGGCTGGTGTGCCGGTGCTGGCCAGGGTGGCGGCCAGTTTGCCGCCGATATGGCCGGACTTGCCCATGCCGGTCACTACCACGCGCCCCTGGCAGGCGAGTATCAGCTCGCAGGCGCGGTCAAACTGACCGTCCAGCTTGGCCTTGAGGCCATCGATAGCGGCCTGTTCGATGGTCAGGGTGCGCAGCGCGCTATCGCGCAGAGCGTCTGGATTGGCGGTTGCGTAGGGCATGGCGTGGCTCTTGATGTTAAGCGCTGCGCAAGGGTATATGGCAGCTGTATGTACCGTTGATGGACCGTTACAGATATGAAAAAACGGGCATCTCGGTGCCTTGTTTTATCGTAACATCGCGTGGCGGCTTGCCCGAGGGTTTTCTTTTGTGGCGCCGACACGTAGATTCCCGAGAGTATAACGCGTTAGAATACGCTGTTCGATAACCTGTTTTTGCCGTGCTGCCGAATGACCCGGGCCAGATGACAAAACGGATATTTTTGAATCAAGCGAGTGTGCCATGACGAATTCGGCTTTTATTGAAGTGGAAGACCTGCACTTTTCCCGCGGGGGGCGCGCCATTTTTCGTGGAGTCAATCTGACCATTCCGCGCGGCAGGATCACGGCCATCATGGGCCCCAGCGGCACAGGAAAAACCACGCTGCTCAAGCTGATCGGCGGCCAGCTGACCCCGGATAAGGGGCGTGTGCTGATCGACGGTCAGGACGTGCATCGTTTGTCGCGCAAGGCGCTTTTTGCGCTGCGCCGGCGAATGGGGATGTTGTTTCAAAGCGGCGCGCTGTTTTCGGACCTGGACGTGTTTGAAAACGTGGCCTTTCCGCTGCGCGTGCATACCGACCTGCCCGATGCCATGATCCGCGATATCGTGCTGCTCAAACTGCAGGCGGTAGGGCTGCGCGGCGCACATGCGCTGACGTCGGCAGAGCTTTCCGGCGGCATGGCTCGCCGGGTGGCGTTGGCGCGTGCCGTGGTGCTGGACCCCGAACTGATTCTCTATGACGAGCCGTTTGTGGGTCAGGATCCGATCGCCATGGGCGTGCTGGTGCAGCTTATCAAACGCCTGAGCGAGGCAATGGCACTGACCTCGGTGGTAGTGTCTCACGACATCAAGGAAACCATGAGTATCGCTGACTATTTGTACCTGATCGCCGACGGCGAGATTGTGGCTCACGGTACGCCGGCCTCACTTGATACCCACGAGGACCCACGGGTCAGCCAATTCATGCACGGCGAACCCGACGGTCCTGTGCCGTTTCACTATCCGGCCCCGCCGTTTTACCGCGACATACTCGGCGCCGATCCGACAACCACAACGAGGACGGGCTGAATGTTCCTGCGACTGTTTTCGAGACTGGTGGCGTCAATCGTCCGGTTGGGGCGACGCGGCTGTAGCGTGATCGAGGCGCTGGGGCGGGCGAGCATCTTCGTTGCTCGGTCTGTGGTCGGCGTGCCTTCGGGCGAAGGCTTGCGCCTGTGGCTGCGGCAGATGCACTTTGTGGGCGTTTTGTCCCTTGCCATCGTGCTGGTGTCGGGGCTTTTTATCGGCATGGTGCTGGCATTGCAGGGTTATACCATCCTGATTGATTTTGGCGCTGAACAGGCGTTGGGGCAGATGGTGTCGCTTTCGCTTCTGCGCGAGCTGGCGCCGGTGGTGGCAGCGCTTTTGTTTGCTGGGCGTGCGGGGTCGGCACTGACCGCCGAGATCGGCCTGATGAAGGCCACCGAACAGCTGACCAGCATGGAAATGATCGGCGTGGATCCGCTTCGCCGCGTGGTAGCGCCGCGCCTGTGGGCGGGCTTTGTTTCGCTGCCGCTGTTGACGATCGGTTTCAGCGTCGTGGGTATCTGGGGCGGCTATCTGGTGGGCGTTCAGTGGCTGGGCGTGTCCGAGGGTTCCTACTGGAGCAATATGCAGTCCAGCGTGGCGTTTTTTGCCGATGTGGGTAACGGCATGATCAAAAGTCTGGTGTTTGCCCTGGTGGTGACCTGGATTGCGGTTTTTCAGGGCTACGACCTGATTCCCACATCAGAAGGAATTTCCCGAGCCACAACGCGCACCGTGGTGTATTCCTCGCTTGCAGTGCTGGGGCTGGACTTTGTGCTAACCGCCGTCATGTTCGGCGGCCTTTAAACGCGGGAGCAGGTGCATGCAACGCAGTAAAACCGTAGAGTTCGGGGTGGGGCTTTTCATCCTTGCCGGCATTCTGGGGCTGGTTTTTCTTGGCCTGCGCGTCAGCGGTCTGACGCTGGGTGCGCCCTCGGAGACATTTCAGCTGGAGGCCAATTTTGCCAATATCGGCACGTTGAAGCCCCGTGCCCGGGTTACCATGGCCGGCGTGACCGTTGGCCGGGTTGAGTCCATAGACCTGGATACGCAGTGGTTTGATGCCCGGGTGAAAATGCGTCTGGACAGCGAGTTGGAGGGCCAACTTTCCCGGGATACCACCGCTGCCATTCTGACGGCCGGCCTGCTGGGTGAGCAGTACGTCGGCCTGAGCGTGGGGGGAGACCCGGAGGCGCTGGAAGATGGCGATACCATCCGCGATACCCAGTCGGCGCTGGTGCTTGAAGAACTGATACAACAGTTTGTCTCAAGCATGGTCAAAGACTAGATAAGGGCACGAGAGCGTGCCGGGCCGGCTCAAGGGTTATGCCATCAGCCTGCCCGTGATGCATCGCAGGCTAACGAGAAACGAGGAGACGCCATGACTATCAAACACTGGCTGAGCAGCGGCATTCTGGCCGCTTCCGTCGCACTGAGTGTGCCGCTATATGCTCAGGAGCAAACGCCCGAGGCGCTGATCCGGGACAACATTACCGGCTTCATGGCGGATCTTGACGCCCGCGAGGACTACTACGCCAATAACGTTGACGAGCTCAAAAAGCTGGTGGACGAAAGCCTCGACGAGGTAGCCGATTTTCGCTATATCGGCGCCAGCGTCATGGGCAGCTATTTCCGCAATGCCTCGCCCGAACAGCGCCGCCGTTTTGTGGACGTTTTCCGGCAGACGCTGATTGACACCTATACCAAGGGGCTTGTCACTTTCGATTACGACGAGCTGCGCGTGATCGATGACCAGCGCCCTCAACGTTACGACGACCAGACCAGCGTGAAGATGGAAATTGTCGCCAACAACGGCGATGTCTATCCGGTCAGCTACAGCCTGCGCCTGTCTGACAACGAGTGGCGGGTCGTCAACGTGATTGTCAACGGCATCAATCTGGGGCTGACGTTCCGCAACCAGTTTGACCAGGCCATGCGTGACAATAATCGCGATTATGACGCGGTTATTCGCCACTGGTCGCCAGGCGTTGGCGTTGATGAGCTGGAGAGCGGAGGCAACGGGTGACGACGCTGTTCTCCCGGCAAGACGTATCGCTGACCGCGCAGGAAGCTGCGCTTGAAGTCAGCGGCAACCTTGGGGCGGGCGTGGCCGCGGCGCTGGCCGAGGCCGGTCAGCGCTGGCTTGAGCGCCCGGAGAAGCCTGCGCTTACGTTGGATTTTCGCGGTGTCGAAAAGGCCAGCAGTGCGGCCATCAGCGTGCTGTTGCAATGGCTGCGCGCATGCCGGGCGTGCCGGATCACGATTGAGCAGATCCGGCTTTCCGAACCCCTGCAGCGGCTGGCCAGCCTCGCCGAGCTTGATGCCCTGTTTGCTCAGCCGAATAAATAAGCCGGGGTAATGCGCCAATCGCCAAAGCGCGGGCTTTTCTTTATCATGGCCGCTGTTTTCTTTCCCCGACGGTTTCAAAGGAGTTTTCCGCTCATGCAACCCAATGAGGTAAAGGCGCTGCTCGAGTCGCGTCTGGACGGCTGTGCGTTTTATATTCAAGGCGAAGGCTGCAATTTTCAGGTGGTCGCCGTGGGCGAAGCGTTTGAGGGACTCACACCGGTCAAGCGCCAGCAGCTGGTTTACGGTGCGCTCAGTGACGAGATCGCATCGGGTGCGCTGCACGCCATCAGCATTAAAACCTACACGCCGGCGCAGTGGGAAAGCGCGCCGGAAAACGTGGGGTAACGCCAAGCGCATGGATAAATTGATCATTACCGGCAACGGGTCGGTAGCGGGAGAAGTCTGGGCCAGCGGTGCAAAAAATGCCGCGCTGCCGATTTTATGTGCCAGCCTGTTGGCTGATGGCCCAGTGGTCATCGGCAACTTGCCCCACCTGCAGGACATCACCACGACGCTTGAGCTGCTGGGCAGCATGGGCGTGGAGCCAGTAATGGGCGAAAAGCTCAGCATTCAGCTGGACGGCTCCCAGGTGACGCGTTGCTACGCGCCCTATGAGCTGGTGAAAAAGATGCGTGCCTCGATACTGGTGCTGGGGCCGCTGCTTGCCCACTTTGGCCATGCTGACGTGTCGCTGCCGGGTGGCTGTGCCATTGGCTCGCGGCCGGTGGATCTGCATATCCGCGGCTTGGAAGCCATGGGCGCGGATATCCGCGTCGAAGGTGGCTATATTCGTGCCAAAGTAGACGGCCGGCTGCGTGGAGCGACGGTCTTCCTTGATACGGTCACCGTGACCGGTACCGAGAACCTGTTGATGGCGGCAACGCTGGCTGACGGCACCACGGTGCTGGAAAACGCTGCCCGCGAGCCGGAAGTCGTCGACCTGGCCGAGTGCCTGATCAGTATGGGCGCCAATATCAGCGGCCATGGCACCGATACCATTGTGATCGAAGGTGTCGAGCGGTTGCATGGTTGCCATCATGATGTCATGCCGGATCGCATTGAAACCGGCACCTTTCTGGTGGCTGCAGCGATGACCGGCGGCCGGGTGAAAGTGACCCGCACCCGGGCGGACATTCTTGAAGCCGTGCTGGCCAAGCTGGAAGAAGCCGGTGCCGAGATTACCGCCCAGGATGACTGGATCAGCCTTGACATGCACGGCAAGCGCCCGCGGGCGGTCAATATCCGCACCGCGCCGTATCCGGCTTTTCCTACCGACATGCAGGCACAGTTTGTGGCCATGAACGCGGTAGCCGAAGGCAACTCCAGAGTGGTCGAAACGATTTTCGAAAACCGCTTCATGCACGTGCAAGAGCTCAACCGCATGGGTGCCGATATCGCCCTTGAAGGTAATACGGCGCTGATTACCGGCGTTGAGTCGCTGTCCGGTGCGCCGGTCATGGCGACAGACCTGCGCGCCTCGGCGTCGCTGGTGATCGCGGCGATGATGGCGAAGGGAGAAACCCTGGTTGACCGCATCTACCACATCGATCGCGGCTATGAGTGTATTGAAGAAAAGCTGCAGCAGCTGGGCGCGCGTATTCGCCGTATTCCGGGCTGAACCGTATCTCGGACACACCATGCGATAACGATGGGCGACAACCATGAGCAAGCAACTGATTTTAGCGCTTTCCAAAGGGCGCATACTGGATGAAACCCTGCCGCTTCTGGCCGATGCGGGGATTACCCCGGCAGAAGATTTGAGCAAAAGCCGCAAGCTGCTGTTTGATACCAATCTGGCGAACGTCAAACTGATAGTGATCCGTGCGACGGATGTACCCACTTACGTGCAGCTGGGTGCGGCAGACATGGGCATTGCCGGCAAGGATGTGCTGCTTGAGCACGGTACCGACAGTCTGTATGAGCCGCTTGACCTGAAGATTGCCCGTTGCCGGCTAATGACAGCCGGTGCCCGGAGCGAGTCGCCCGGCCGGGCTCGGCGTCGGGTAGCCACCAAGTTTGTCAACGTGGCGCGGCGCTACTATGCCGAGCAGGGCATTCAGGCCGAAGTGATCAAGCTTTATGGCGCCATGGAGCTGGCGCCGATCATGAACCTGGCCGACGAAATCATCGATATTGTGGATACCGGCAACACCCTGCGTGCCAACGGTATGGAGCCGCGTGAATTGATTGACCACATCAGTACTCGGCTGGTGGTCAACAAGGCCTCCATGACCATGAAGCACGCGCAGATCAAGCCGCTGATCGAGCGCCTGGAGTCCGCCGTCAAAACCCGTCAGCTGGCCGGTGAGGCGCAGGCCTGATCGGGGTTCCTTGTTGTTTTTCTGTCTGTTTTCTATACGAGGTCACTTATGAGCGCGACGGCGAGCCCAGCGGGCATTGCCCGATTATCTACCCGGGACGACGCGTTTGATCAGCGTCTGAATGCCCTGCTGGATTGGGATGGCGTATCCGATCAGGCCGTGCAGGCACGGGTGGCCGAGATTCTGGACAGCGTGAAAACCCGCGGCGATGCTGCCGTTATCGAAGCGACCAACCGCTTTGACCGGCTGGCGGCGAGCGCGATGCAGGAGCTGACGCTTACGCCCGAGCGTCTGGAGCAGGCGTTTAACGGCCTGCCCGACGAGCAGCGCGAGGCGCTGGCTGCTGCCGCCGAACGCATCCGTCGTTATCACGAGCGCCAAAAACCCGAGTCCTGGCAGTACACCGAGGCCGACGGCACCGTGCTTGGTCAGCAGGTAACCCCCCTTGATCGCGCGGGTATCTACGTGCCCGGTGGCAAGGCGGCCTATCCGTCTTCGGTATTGATGAATGCGATTCCGGCACATGTCGCCGGCGTCCGGGAAATCGTCATGGTCGTGCCCACGCCTGATGGCGTGCTCAACGAATTGGTACTGGCGGCTGCGCATCTTGCCGGCGTAGACCATGTTTTCACTATTGGCGGTGCCCAGGCGGTAGCGGCGCTGGCCTATGGCACGGAAACAGTGCCGCGGGTGGACAAGATTGTCGGGCCGGGCAATATCTATGTAGCGACCGCCAAGCGTGCGGTATTCGGCCAGGTGGGCATCGACATGATTGCCGGGCCGTCGGAAATCCTGATCGTGGCCGACGGTGATACCGATCCCGACTGGCTGGCCATGGACCTGTTTTCCCAGGCCGAGCACGATGAAGACGCCCAGGCCATCATGGTCAGCTGGGACCAGGCGCAGCTGGATGCCGTGGAAGCGTCCATCGAGCGTTTGCTGCCCACGCTTGAGCGTGAAGAGATTATCCGGGCTTCGCTCGGCGCACGCGGCGCGCTGATTCACTGCGCAGATGAAAAGGAAGCGCTGGCGCTGATCAATCGTATCGCGCCCGAGCATCTGGAGCTTTCGGTGGCCGACCCCGAGGGCTGGCTGGGTAATATTCGCCACGCCGGGGCGATTTTCATGGGGCGCTATACCGCAGAGGCGCTGGGCGACTACTGTGCCGGCCCCAATCACGTGTTGCCGACCTCGGGTACTGCGCGTTTTTCCTCACCGCTCGGCGTGTACGACTTCCAGAAACGCTCCTCGCTGATTCATTGCTCGGCAGACGGCGCCTCTTCCCTGGGCGAGATAGCCTCGGTGCTGGCGCGAGGCGAGTCGCTGACAGCCCACGCGCGTTCGGCCGAGTATCGTCTGAAAAAATAGACACCTGTAAAATCAGGCGTCTGCGCCGCTAGGGGCGCGAGGTCTGGCGCGACTCCTGCTGGGCAGGCTGCTGCTGTGGCTGACTCGGTGCGGGGCGCTCACCGACGGTCAGTTCGATGCGCTGTTTCTTGCCGCTGCGCACAATGGTTAACGCCAGGGTTTCGCCGGGCGTAAGCTCGGCGATATCGCTCATGGTGGTGCGTGCATCGAGTATCGGCTCGCCGTCAAGGGCGAGCAGTACATCACCGGGTTGCAGGCCGGCACGGGCGGCCGGGCCATCCTTGATGACGCCTGCCACGATCATTCCCTGGGGAGTGCGCAGCCCGAAAGACGCCGCCAGCTCCCGGGACAACGCCTGCGCCTCGATGCCCAGCCAGCCGCGAATCACGCGGCCCTGGGTGACCAGCTCATCAAGAATGCCGTGCGCCAGGTTGGCCGGAATGGCAAAGCCGATGCCTTGTGATCCTCCCGAGCGTGAAAAAATCGCCGTGTTGATGCCCACCAGCGCTCCGTCCGGGTTGACCAGGGCGCCACCGGAGTTGCCGGGGTTGATCGCTGCATCGGTCTGGATGAAGTCCTCGTAGGCATTCAGCCCCAGATGACTGCGGCCTGTGGCGCTGATAATCCCCATGGTCACCGTCTGGCCGACGCCAAACGGGTTACCGATGGCAAGGGCTACGTCTCCCACTGCCACGTCTTCCGAGTTGCTCAGCTTGATGCTGGGCAGGTTGTCCAGCGGAATACGCAGCACGGCCAGGTCGCTTTCCGGGTCGGTGCCGATGACGGTTGCCAGCGTTTCACGGCCGTCGCGCAGCGCGACCTGAATCTGGTCGGCACCCTTGATGACGTGGTGGTTGGTCAGTACATAGCCGTCCTGACTAACAATCACGCCCGACCCAAGGCTGGAAAGCATGCGTTGGTGGCTGGTGTCATCGCCGTCAAAGAACTGCTGGAAAAAGGGGTCGGACATCAGCGGGTGCTGGTCACGCTCGACGATACGCGACGAGTAGACGTTGACCACCGCAGGCGCGGCTTTTTGTACGGCGCTTGAATAGCTCGCCGGCCCCTGGTCGCGCGTGAGTGGTGCTGCTTTTTGCACTTCGGGGGCATTGCGCTGGGTAGCATCGTCGGACGTTGGAGTGAACGCCGTGCCGCTAACGTCAGGCGCCGGCGTCGGCTCTTCGGCAAAAGGGTTGGGCAGGCGTTCGGGAAAAGCCCACAGCAGCAGGGCAGCAAGCAGTAAGCCGGCAATAACAGGCCAGAGGTAGGGCAACACGAAGCGCTGCATAGGTACGTTCCCTTGACTGAAAAGGCGTTTCCTGGCGTAAGGACGTTCCTTTGGATGACGATGACGACTTAACGGAAAGCCCTTCGCGGACAAGGGTTCACGCCTGCAGGAAGCCGACTTTACAATAGCGCGCATGGTAACACCTTCCATGCCGGTAGCTTAATGGACACGACAATCTTTTAAGGGGGCAATATGCTTCATCGAGATACGCTGGTGGCGGCGTGCGAGCAGCGTCTGGGAGCACAGCGGTTCAAGGATTTTACCGTTAACGGCTTGCAGGTCGAAGGGCGGCCTCGGGTGCGCCGTGTGTTGAGTGGTGTAACGGCCTGTCAGGCGCTGCTCGACGAAGCGGTGGCCTGGGAGGCGGACCTGGTGCTGGTGCATCACGGCTATTTCTGGAAAAACGAGCCGGTGGCGCTGACCGGCATGAAGCAGCGGCGGATAAAGACGCTGCTCAGTCACGACATCAACCTGCTGGCGTATCATTTGCCGCTGGATGCCCATGTGGAGCTGGGTAACAACGCCCAGCTGGCCGAACGCCTTGGCTGGCGTGTAGAACGCTGCCTGGACGGTGAGCTGGGAGAGGGGCTTTTATGGCAGGGAAAAACCGCAGCACCGCTGAGCATTGAAGCGCTGTCCGGCGAGATTTCCGGGGTGCTTGAGCGCGAGCCCATGGTGATCAGGGCGCCCGGCGTGGGGGATATCGAGCGTATTGCCTGGTGTACCGGCGGCGCACAGGACATGATTGCGGCGGCGTACGAGGGCGGTGCTCAGGCGTTCGTTTCGGGTGAAATCTCCGAGCGCACTACGCACCTGGCACGAGAGTTGGGAATTCATTATCTGGCCGCCGGTCATCATGCCACCGAGCGCTATGGCGTTCAGGCGCTGGGTGAATGGCTGGCAGCAGAATATGGGGTGATCCACCGCTTTGTGGATATTGACAACCCCGCCTGATGGCGGGGCTATCCTGTTTAGTAGCGCGGCGGCTGGGGCGCCTGAGCCGCTTCTTCGTCGGCCTCTGCCTTGAGTCCGAAGTCTTCGGAGAGGGTGCCGTTCTGACCATCCGCATAATCCCGTGGCGGGTGGTCTTTTGCGGCATCGGCTTCGCCGGCAAGAGGCTCTTGTGAAGCGGTCTGCAGCGGGCTGGCCGCATGGTCAAAGAGCGTGTTGCGGCTGCCCCACTGGCCAGCCTGTTGCCTGAGGTGCTGATCGAGCTGATCAAGCGTGGTGCGGACATCGCTTACCTGGCGATGGGTATCGGACAGGTGGCTGCTCATGTCGGCTTTCAACTCGGCAACCTGGCGTTCGCTTTCGAGCAGCCGGAGCTGCATGTTTGAGACGTGACGCTGGCCTTTGCTCAAAACGCGGTAGCTGAATGCGCCGATGATGATGCCAATGATGATGCCAATAAACGCAAACGTTAATTGAAGGCTTGCTTCTTCCACCTTTATCTCTCCCTTGCGGACAGGTCATTGGCCGTTGTGCTCTCGGGCGTTGGCCGTGCGGGTTGTTTCCGCCGCTATTATAGGCGCGTGCCGGCCAGTCAGGTCAATTCGACCATGCGATGCCCGCCAGGGCATGCGTCACTGCGGTGTGGCGAGTACAATACGGCGGTTCAGACAAGTAGGGAAGGTGGCATGGAAACAGGCAGCGCCCACAACACGAATATCGCCAGTCCGCTGACACCGCTGGCCCGTTACCAGGCGGATCTGGATAACGGCGTGCTGGTACATGACAGCGCTCAAGAGGCCGCAGTGAAGCGCCTTCAGCAGCTATACGAAGCACTGACAGCCGCACCGCCGGCACCTGCTCACTCACCCAGGGGATTGTCACGCCGGCTGGCCGGTCTCTGGAAAAGTCGCCATGAACCCCCTGAACCCGCTGCTCCCACCATTAGCGGCGTGTATTTGTGGGGTGGCGTGGGGCGCGGCAAGACCTGGCTGATGAACGCGTTTTTTGCCTCCCTGCCGTTTGCCGATAAGCAGCGTACCCACTTTCATCGCTTTATGCAGCACGTACACGCGGAGCTCGGGCGCTATAAAGGAGAGAAAAACCCACTGTCACTGATAGCAGCGGATCTGGCAGAAAAGGCGCGGGTCATCTGCTTTGACGAGTTTTTTGTTGAAGATATCGCCGATGCCATGATCCTTGCCAACCTGCTCAAGGCGCTGTTTGCCCGAGGTGTAGTGCTGGTAGCTACGTCCAATACCGTGCCGGATGACCTGTATAAAAACGGGCTTCAGCGTGCGCGATTTTTGCCCGCCATTGCACTGCTCAATCAATATTGCGATGTGATGCACCTTGATGGCGGCGTGGATTACCGGCTGCGCACCTTGTCGCGCGCGGACATTTTTCATGTGCCGTTGGGCACGACGGCGGAACAGGCGCTTGAACAGAGTTTCCGGGCATTGGCGGGAGAAGAGGGGGAGTGCGGGGCAACCCTTGACGTCAACCAGCGCCCCCTGACCGTGAAGCGTCTGCACGACGCGGTGGCCTGGTTCGAGTTTGACGAACTGTGCAACGGGCCACGCAGCCAGAATGACTATATTGAAATCGCGCGACATTTCCATACGGTGCTGGTCTCCAACGTGGTGCAGATGGGTACCCGTACCGATGCCCAGGCGCGGCGCTTTATCAATCTGGTGGACGAGTTCTATGATCGCGGCGTCAACCTGCTGTTGTCAGCGGAGGTGCCGGTGTCCTCGCTTTATACCGGAGGCCGGCTAAGCTTCGAGTTCCAGCGCACGCGCTCAAGGCTTGAGGAAATGCAGTCGCAGGACTATCTTGCCCGCGCGCACCGGCCGTAAACATCGGTCAGGAAAAAATCCGGCAGGTGCTTAACTTCACCCGCCGGTTGAGTTAGAATCCGCCTCGCTTGACGTTGTCGTCGCGAAAGTTTGGCGACAACCAAAAAAAATAGGGATGGTGCGCGCCTGCGGGCGCAACGATGCACCCAACACACTTTATCTGGTGATTTCATCCATGAAGACGTTCAGTGCCAAGCCGCAGTCCGTCCAGCGCGACTGGTATGTTGTCGACGCGACTGACAAAACGCTCGGTCGTCTGGCGACCGAAATTGCTCGCCGCCTGCGCGGCAAGCATAAGCCCGAGTTCACACCGCACGTTGATACCGGCGACTACATCGTTGTAGTTAACGCCGAAAAAGTGCAGGTAACCGGCAACAAGGCAAAAGCCAAAACCTATTACCGCCATACGGGATACCCGGGTGGTCTGCGCTCCATGACTTTCGACAAGATGATTGATCATGCACCGGAGCGCGTCATCGAATCTGCCGTGAAAGGCATGCTGCCGAAAGGGCCGCTGGGCCGTGCCATGTATACCAAACTCAAGGTATACGCCGGCGCCGAGCACCCGCACTCTGCACAGCAGCCGCTTGAACTGAACATCTAAGGAATTCTTCGCCATGACACAGCAGTATTACGGTACCGGGCGCCGCAAGACTTCCACCGCTCGCGTTTTCCTCAAGCCGGGTTCCGGCAACATTACCGTCAATAAGCGCGAGCTGGACAAGTACTTCGGCCGCGTTACCGGTCGTATGGTGGTACGCCAGCCGCTCGAACTGACCGAAACACTGGATCAGTTCGACGTTTACGTCACCGTTGAAGGCGGCGGCGGCAGCGCCCAGGCCGGCGCCATTCGTCACGGTATTACCCGTGCGCTGATGGACTACAATGAAGACCTGCGCCCTGCGCTGCGTGAAGCCGGCTACGTCACACGTGATGCACGCCAGGTTGAGCGTAAGAAAGTCGGTCTGCGTAAAGCACGTCGTCGTCCGCAGTTCTCCAAGCGTTAAACCATACGCATGCGGCAAAACGCCCGGGTCTTTGGCCTGGGCGTTTTTTGTTGGAATATCAATAAGTTGTTAGCGTTCTTATGACTTTGGTTGAAGGCTGTTGTTCTTGTGCGGAGCGCTGCGTTTTTTTACTATAAAGCGTAATTTATATGCGCCGCCGTCATATGCGCGTGTGCGGCGCACGGGTGAGTAATAAGGGAGAAACCTGGAATGGCAGATAACGGCGTAAACAAGGGCCGGCGCCGTTTCCTCGTCGGTGCCACCTCCGTCGTCGGAGCGGTGGGTGCTGTCGGGGTTGCGGTCCCCTTTGTGGCTTCTTGGCAGCCTAGTGCCAAGGCAAGGGCGGCTGGCGCCCCGGTGCAAGCGGATATTTCCAAGCTTGAGTCGGGTCAGCGTATGACAGTGGAGTGGCGAGGTCGTCCTGTCTGGATCATCAACCGTACGCCGGAAATGATCAAGCGCACTACGGCATTGGGGGCTGACCGCCTGGCGGATCCGGAGTCGAGCGTTCCTCAGCAGCCGGCGTATATCGAAGGCGAGCTGAGGTCGATCAAGCCCGAAATCGGTGTGTTGATCGGGATTTGCACGCACCTGGGTTGTTCGCCGCTGTTCAAGCCGGAGCCTGATGCCGAGGGTGTGGGCGTGGATAACTGGCCGGGTGGCTTTTTCTGCCCGTGCCACGGGTCCCGTTTCGATCTGGCCGGCCGCGTTTTTTCCAACGTGCCTGCGCCGACCAATCTGGAAGTGCCGCCTTATCGCTTCGAGAGTGATGCGATCATCGTTGTCGGCGAGGACAAGGAGACTGCCTAATGGGTAACCCACATAAAGCCAAGGCGGAGCGCGGTGTCATGCGCTGGGTCGACGATCGTTTTCCCGCCACGCAGATGTGGCAGGAACATCTGTCAAAATATTACGCGCCCAAGAACTTCAATTTCTGGTATTTCTTCGGCTCGCTGGCACTGCTGGTGCTGGTCAACCAGATCCTCACCGGCGTCTGGCTGACCATGAGCTTCAACCCCACGGCGGAAGGCGCGTTTGCCTCGGTCGAATACATCATGCGCGATGTAGAGTGGGGCTGGCTGATACGTTACATGCATACGACCGGCGCCTCGGCGTTTTTTGTCGTGGTGTATCTGCACATGTTCCGCGGCCTGCTTTACGGCTCTTACCGAGCGCCACGGGAGCTGGTGTGGATTTTTGGCATGACCATTTATCTGGCACTGATGGCCGAGGCCTTCATGGGCTACTTGCTTCCCTGGGGGCAAATGTCCTATTGGGGCGCCCAGGTTATTATCTCACTGTTTTCCGCGATTCCCGCTATCGGCCCTGACCTGGCGCAGTGGGTGCGCGGTGACTTCCTGATCTCGGGAATTACGCTTAATCGCTTTTTTGCCCTGCATGTGGTGGCCTTGCCTATCGTGATTCTGGCGCTGGTGGTGCTGCACGTTATCGCGCTGCACGAAGTGGGTTCCAACAACCCCGACGGCATCGATATCAAGAAGAAAAAGGACGAGACCGGCAAGCCGCTTGACGGCATTCCCTTCCATCCGTACTACACGGTGAAGGACCTGGTCGGGGTTGCGGTGTTCCTGTTTGTTTTCTGTGTGGTGATTTTCTACTTCCCGGAAGGGGGGGGATATTTCATCGAGAAGCCCAACTTTGAGCCGGCCAACCCGCTGAAAACTCCAGACCATATCGCACCAGTCTGGTATTTCACGCCGTTCTACGCCATTTTGCGCGCGATCACCTTCTCAATCTTCGGGCTGGACGCCAAGTTCCTCGGCGTTATCTTCATGGGGGGTGCCATTGCTGCACTCTTTGTGCTGCCCTGGCTTGATCGAAGCCCGGTCAACTCCATTCGCTACAAGGGCTGGATGTCCAAAGTCATGTTGACGCTGTTTGCCATCAGCTTCGTGATTCTGGGTGTGCTTGGCGTACTGCCGGTGAGTGCCGGGCGGACTATCCTCGCTCAAGTGTGCACCGTCATCTACTTCGCCTTCTTTGTGCTGATGCCGCTGTATACCCGGCTGGAGAAGACTAAACCCGTTCCGGAAAGGGTGACTGGCTAATGAAAAAGCAACTGTTTGCACTGCTCTTCGCGCTGCTGCCGGTCTCGGCCATGGCTGCCGGCGGTGGAGCGAGCCTACCGTACTCGATGGAGCCGGACCTGCACGACAAGGCGTCGCTGCAAAACGGCATGAAGCTCTATGTCAACTACTGCATGGGCTGCCATTCGCTGGAGTACCAGCGTTTTTCCCGCGCGGCGAGTGATCTGGATATTCCCCGGGAGCTGGTGGAAGACAACCTGATTTTTTCGCCGGACTTGGGGTTCAATGATCAGATGCATATCGCCATGCAGGGCGACGATGCGGAAAACTGGTTTGGCGCTGCGCCGCCGGATCTGACTCTTGAGGCGCGGCTGCGAGGCACCGACTGGATCTACTCCTATCTGCTGAGCTTCTACCAGGATGCCAGCCGTCCGACCGGCGTCAACAACGCCGTGTTTGACCTGGTAGCCATGCCCAACGTGCTGGAGCCGCTGCAGGGCGTACAGGAAAAAGTCTGTGCGGCGACGGATCAGCATGTTGCAGGGCAGTCGCCGGATCCGCTGACCGGTAAATACCAGTCGTGCAACGTGCTCAGGGTGACGCAACCGGGCGAGATGGAGCCTGATGAGTTCAAGGAAGCGGTATATGACCTGACCAACTTCCTGGCTTACGTAGGCGAGCCGTCCAAACTGAAGGCTCAAGCGCTGGCACCAAAAGTGCTGATCTTTATTTTCCTGCTGGGTATTCTCTGCTACTTCCTCAAGCGGGAATACTGGCGTGATATCCACTAGGACGTGGTAAGCGCATAAAGGGGGCGCACGACAACGGTCGTGCGCCCTTTGCGTCTCTGGATCGGGTTAAGTTTGCCAGCGTCTTTCCCCCGGGGCTTGCTTAGCATGGTATTATCCCTTATTGACTTGATGTGAGGATTGCTACATGGGTGTTGTGGCCAAACGGTCGTCGATGATTTTTTATTCCGGAGCTGATGATCACTTTAGTCATCGCGTGCGTATCGTGCTGGCGGAGAAGGGCGTCGCGGTCGATATCGTTAACGTGAATGACGACAAGGCACCGGAGGAGCTTGCCGAGCTTAACCCCTACAATAGCGTGCCTACGTTGCTGGATCGTGATCTGGTGCTCTATGAATCCAAAGTCATGATGGAATACCTTGACGAGCGCTTCCCGCATCCTCCTCTGCTGCCGGTATACCCCGTGGCGCGTGCGCAAAGCCGGCTGTGGATGCACCGCATCGAGCGCGAATGGTGCCCGATGGTGGATCAGATTCGTACCGGCAGTAAAAAAGAAGCAGACAAGGCGCGCAAGGAGCTGCGCGAAAGTCTGGTGGGTATTTCACCCATTTTTGAAGATATGCCGTTTTTCATGAGCGACGAATTCACGCTGGTTGACTGCTGCCTGGCGCCGCTTTTGTGGCGGTTGCCCGAGCTCAATATCGAGCTGCCGGAAAAGCAGGTACAGCCGCTGATCAGCTATATGTCGCGGGTTTTCGAGCGTGATGCCTTCAAGGCCGCGTTGAACGAGCGCGAGAAGGAAATGCACGCCTGAATGGCACGCCAATTTACTGTATTTTCGCCTCATAATGCCGCGAAAGGAGAGCGATAATGACGCGTTCCAGCCGCCCCTATCTTGCCAGAGCCCTTTACGAATGGCTGTTGGACAACGAATTGACGCCGTATCTGGTGGTGGATGCCACCCGGCCCGGTGTTGAAGTGCCGCGCGATGCGGTACAAAACGGACAGATTGTGTTGAACGCATCGCCGACAGCGGTGCGTGATTTTTTCATGGAAAATCAGGCCATCGGGTTTAGCGCGCGTTTTGGCGGCCAGCCGATGCAGATCATGATACCCATCGATGCGCTGCTGGCCGTCTACGCGAGCGAGAACGGTGCTGGCATGGTCTTTGGTCATGAGCCTGACCTGACTGCGCCGGATGATGAGCCGGAAACCACGGGTGAGAAGGAGGACGCTGCGTCGCAGGATGATGGCGCGCCGCTGAAGCCTGCGCTTTCCTCGGTATCAAACACGGATGATGACATTAGTTCTGACGATGCTGAAGCTGAAAAAGGTGAAGATAAAACGTCCGGTGCAGCTGACAGCGACCATAAGCCCGGGACAAAGTCGAAAAAACCACCCACGCTGCGGGTGATCAAATAGGCTTGCAGGTTCTCCTAGTACACCATGAAAAACGCCTCGGCATGGATTGCCGAGGCGTTTTTGTGTGTATCCGGCGTTAAAGCCTATCCGGCTACGCGTGGATAGCCCGCTACTGTCCGCCGTTAGCCCTGTGCGCCGTCAAGGTATTCAAACACCTTGACGATACGCTGCACCCCGGCGACGCTGGAAACGGCGGCCACAATGCGTTCGGCTTCCTGGCGCGACACAATGCCCATCAGATAAACGCTGGCATTTTCGGTGGTGACCTTGAGCTTGGAGGAGTCAATGTGATCGTTGGTTGCAAGCTGGCCAATCACGTTGGTGGTCAGCCAGGTGTCGGTCAGGCGCTGGCTGGTAGGCAGACGTGCTGCCACGCTCAGTTCGTTGTGCACGGTTTCCACGCCGCGCAGCTGCCCGGCCACCTGGCCGGCCTTGTCGCGCAGTTCTTCGCTGGGCACCTGGCCTACCAGCAGCACGGCGCCGTTGAAGCTATGGGGGCGAATGCGCGCGTCACCCAGCCGGGCATCTGCATGTACCAGCGCTTTGGCGACCTGATCTTCGATAGTCGCGTCGATGGCCTGGACGTCATTGGTACGCTGACCATAATGCGACTGATTGGTTGCCGAGTTGGTGGCACAACCGCCAAGCAGCAATAGACCGCCTGCGAGCAGGACGGCGATGCAGGTGCGGGTGACTGGGCGTGTGCGTAATGTCGCGAAAATCGCAGTAGGCATGAACATGGCTCCGTGGAGTGTGTGAAAGACGTTAATAGTACCGTGGCGCAGAAAAAGGCGGTATGGAATCCTGTGTTAGACGGCACCGCCGAACAGTTGTTCATCGATCAGGTCACACAGGCAGTGGATGACCAGCAGGTGGACTTCCTGTATGCGCGCGGTAGACGTTGCCGGCACGCGGATTTCACAGTCATCCTGCCCCAACAGCGAAGCCATGTCGCCGCCGTCGCGGCCGGTGAGAGCCACCACGGTCATCTCGCGGTCATGGGCTGCCTGAATAGCCTGCACGATGTTGGCCGAGTTGCCGCTGGTGGAGATCGCCAGCAGCACGTCGCCGGGCTGGCCCAGAGCCCGCACCTGTTTGGAGAATACCTCGTTGTAGCTGTAATCGTTGGCAATCGACGTCAGCGTTGAGGTGTCGGTTGTCAGTGCCAGCGCCGGCAGGCTGGGGCGCTCGCGTTCAAAGCGGTTTAACAGTTCGGAGGAAAAATGCTGGCTGTCGCCGGCACTGCCACCGTTGCCGCAGGCAAGTATCTTGCCTTCGCTCACCAGGCTTTGCACCATCATCTGGCTGGCGACTTCGATGAAGGGTGGCAGCACTTCACTGGCGTAGGTCTTGGTATCGATGCTTGAATTGAAATGATCGAGGATACGAGTTTGGAAATCCATTGGGCGTCCTGTTTGCGTAGTCGCTTTAACGGGTCAAAAAGCGTCAAAGGCGGCCTTGACCCATTCAAAGGTGAGCGCCGGGGGCGTGCCGATGGCGGCAAGAATATCAAAACGGCAGGGACAGGACAGCTGTTGGCGGTGCAGATACACCCGCGCGGCATGTACCAGGCGACGCTGTTTTTGTGCGGTCACGGTTTCCAGCGGATGGCCGTAGCGTGTGCTTTCACGATGCTTGACCTCGACAAAAACCAGTGTGTCACCGTCCTGCATGACCAAATCCAGCTCGCCGCCTTTGGCATGCTGGTTTTGCCCCAGCAGTGTCAGCCCCTGCTGTTCCAGCCACCGAGCGGCAATGCGCTCGATGGCTGCTCCACGTGCCCGCGCAGTGCGCGGGTTACTCATCGCCTGCCCGGTTGGGGGATAAAATGGCGCCTGGCACGCCGTTCTGGAACTGCGCCCAGGGCAGGTCGCGGTAGATGCGACCGTCAGCAGTCAGATAGAGCTGGCCCGTAGCGCCCTGGAAATCCTGAAGAGCAGCGATGTCGGCAAGGCGGGTGCCGGCTTCGTAGGCATCCACGCCCATGGCCATCAGCCTGAACATGGAGCCATCGGCTGCTTCGCTCAGCGCCTTGTAGCTGGGGTAGAATGGCAGCGCTTCTTCACCACCGGTGGCTGCATCCGGAATCTGCCAGGGAATGTCGGCAAACATGATGCCGTCAAGATCCTTGTCCAGACGTGGCTGGTTTACTCCTTCGTTCAGGTGCGCCGTCGCATAAACGGGTAGGCTGGAAGCGTAATAGTAGTCCAGCAGCGGTGGTACCTGACGGGCATATTCCGGCACGGCGAGGAGAAACAGCGCGTCGATGTTACCCAGCCGAGCGCGTTCGCCGCTGACGCCCAGTGCCTGCTTGACAGCATTCGAGGCGCTGCCGTTGGGGTTATAGCGTACGGCATTGGTGACCTTGCCACCTTGCTGTTGCAGAGCCTGACCGAAGGCATCGCCCACGCGCTGTCCCCAAGCGTTGTCCGGCACCATCAGAGCCATTTGCTGACGGCCATCCTGATAGGCGCGCTTCGCTGCCTGACGTGCTTCGTCTTCCGCTGAGAGGCCATACTGAAACAGGCGTTTGGCCTGGTTGTGGTCATTCTCGCCGTAATTGAGCGCGAGCGTCGGCAGCGGCACGCTCGGGCGCTGTTCCAGCTGAGTCACGCGGTCTTTGGACAGCGGGCCGATGACGATTTGCGCGTTCATTTCCCCTGCGCGGCGGTAAAGCTCATCCAGTGAAAACTGTGTGGTATCGATAAAGCGCAGCGTCGTACCGTCACCGGCCAGTTTATGGTGGGTGCGAATGGCTTTTTCCAGCGTATCGGCAACATTGCTCAGCGGGCCGGATTCCGGCAGGAAGACGGCAATGCGTTGTATCTGTTGGCCGGCAATCTCGGGCATTTCAAGGTTTTTGAGGTCAGGCTGATCCAGCGCCTTGCGTGCCCAGCGGCGATGTTCCATCAGGGTTTGCTGCTGACGGGAGGACATGGACAGCTCATCATCCAGTATCTGAGAGGCGCGGAGTACAGCGCGTGGCCGGTCAAGCGCACGGGCAAGCTCTGAATGCAGAAGGGCCCAGCGTACGCGCTCAGACGCTGATAGCACGCTTTCGTCAAGTCCGTCGGTAATTTCAAAGGCACTGTCGCGCTGGCCCTGACGAGCCAGAATGTTTGCCGCTTCCAGGCGTGTTTGCGCCGCTTTTCCGGGGGCTTGCTGCTCGGCCTGGCCAAGCAGCTGGCCCGGATCCTTGGCGGGGGCTCGATCAACGACGCTTGGCGATTGCTGCTGAACGGCGCAGCCTGTCAACAGCAAGGCCGTGAGCGCGGTGGCAAAAAGACCACGAAATGTCTGTTTCATGTATCCTTCCTTAGTTGGGGTTAACGCTTGTGCTTCGCTCGCGGCATCAGGCCACTAACAAGACTGTGGATCACCATGAGGCGGTACGTCGGGCGTCAGGTACGGTTGCTCGGGTCACGAGGTGTCCGAGTCACCATAGCGCATGGACAAGAGTGCCATCGCATGCCGCAAGGATCGACCGGCAAGTCAGCCAACACGTCAGTTAAAACGAATCGGGAGTCATGATGACACACAGGCGTACGGGCACATTGTACGTGGTTGCTACACCAATTGGGAATCTGGACGACCTGAGCGCGCGCGGTGCAGCCATTCTTGGCAGCGTGGCGCGCATTGCCGCTGAAGATACACGCCACAGTAGCCGTCTGTTGGGGCGTCTGGGCATCAGCGTACCGATGCTTTCTCTGCATGAGCACAATGAAGCTGCGCGGGTTGCACAGTTGACGGAATACCTGGCTGCCGGTGAGGACATCGCACTGATCAGTGATGCCGGTACGCCACTGATTAGCGATCCCGGCTTTATCCTGGTGCGCGAGCTGCGCGCGCTGGATTATCCGGTGGTGCCGATACCCGGCCCTTCGGCACTTATTACGGCGCTGAGTGCGGCCGGGCTGCCTACCAATCGCTTCCGTTTTGGCGGTTTCTTGCCGGCCAAACCTGGTGCGCGCAAGCAGGTTCTGGAAGCGTTGCGCGAAAGCGATGAAACGCTGGTGTTTTACGAGTCGCCGCATCGGATTTTGCATACCCTGGAGACGCTTGCGGCGGTGATGCCCGAGCGTCCGGTGGTGCTGGCCCGGGAGCTGACCAAAACCTTCGAGACGTTTTTGTCAGGCACGCCGGCTGTGTTGCGCGAGCGGCTGGTGAGCGATCCCAACCAGGCGCGTGGCGAGTTTGTGGTGATGATCGAAGGTGCTCAACCGGGCGTCGATACCGAACAGCAGGAAGTATCGGCTGACACGTTATTGAATGCGCTGCTGGCGGAGGGTGTGGGCGTCAAGCAGGGGGCCGCTGTGGCCGCGCGTTTGCTCGGCGGGCGCAAGCAGGCCTGGTATGCACGATTGCAGGCGATCAAGGATTAACCTGCGATGGCGATTGAGGCGGGGCAGGCGCGCTGGTATGCTTGCTCGCGGAGTTGGCCAGACGGTCGCCGCCGCGCTTGCGCGGGGGAGGAAAGTCCGGGCTCCACAGGGCAGAGTGCCAGGTAACCCCTGGGCGGCGTGAGCCGACGGAAAGTGCAGCAGAGAGTAGACCGCCCCAGCCTTTCGGGGCCGGGGTAAGGGTGAAAGGGTGCGGTAAGAGCGCACCGCGCGGCTGGTAACAGTTCGTGGCAAGGTAAACCCCACTCGGAGCAAGACCAAATAGGAACCCGATGGCGTGGCCCGCGCTGGGTTCGGGTAGGTTGCTTGAGCGCTATGGTGACGTAGCGCCTAGAGGAATGGCTGTCCACGACAGAACCCGGCTTATCGGCCGACTCCCCCATCAACAACAGAGCGCTGCGGCGCTCTGTTCAAGGTTCTGGATGTCTGTCCCGGACCTTGCCCGTTCATTCTGTTTGTCATTTTATGCGTGAGAGCCACATGTCTTTACCCGATGCGGATCAGGCTGCTGACCGCTTTCGCCATACCAGCGTCCTGCTGGACGGTGCCGTGGATACCCTTGTACACGCGCCGGATGGCGTTTATCTGGACGGCACCTTTGGCCGCGGCGGGCACTCTCGCGCCATTTTGCAGCGGCTGGATGAAGGCGGTCGGCTGCTTGCCATGGACCGCGACCCCCAGGCCATTGAAGCGGCCGATGCGCTTGACGACGAGCGTTTTGCGATAACGCGGCAGGCGTTTGCCGAACTTGGCGAGTTTGCCCGTGAGCAGGGGGTATACGGCAAGCTATCCGGCATTTTGCTGGACATCGGCGTCTCTTCACCCCAGCTTGACGACCCCGAACGCGGCTTCAGCTTCATGCGTGATGGCCCGCTGGACATGCGTATGGATCCCACTCGGGGTGAAAGCGCGGCAGACTTTCTCGCCCGCGCAAGCGAGACCGACATCGCCCATGTGTTTAAAACCTACGGCGAAGAGCGTTTTGCCAAGCGGCTGGCACGTGCCGTGGTGACGCGCCGCGGACAGATCCCATTCACCCGCACGGTTGATCTGGCCGAGGTGTTGAAGACGGCGCATCCGGCCTGGGAAAAAGGTCGACACCCAGCCACCAAGGCCTTTCAGGGGCTGCGGATTTATCTCAACGGCGAGCTTGAACAGCTGGACGCCGCACTGGACGCTGCGCTTGAAGCATTGGCGCCCGGCGGGCATCTGGTGGTGATCAGTTTCCATTCGCTGGAAGATCGTCGCGTCAAACGGTTCATTCGCCACCACGTACGCGGTGATACCCACGTACCCCGGGGTATCCCGCTGCGTGATGATCAGCTGAATCGCCGGTTGGAAGCGCTTGGCAAGGCGCAAAAGGCGAGCGCCGGCGAAGTGGCTGACAATCCTCGCGCACGCAGCGCCGTCATGCGCGCCGCGCGTAAGTTGGGGGCATAGGCGTATGGCCGGTCACGCGACACGTGCGCAAGACAAAAAAGGTCTGCGGCAATGGGTGGCAAGAGCCGAGCGGCCGCAATCGCTGCGTGCCTGCCTGCGGCCGTGGCCGCTGATGGTTGGCGTGATGATGCTGGGCTGTTTGTTCTCCGGCCTGGCCGTCGTGGCCATTACCCACCAGACCCGCATGCAGTACGCCGAGCTGCAGATTCTTGAGCAGGAGAACAATCAACTGCATACCGAGTGGGGGCAGCTGCTGCTGGAAGACGGTGCCTGGTCAACCCCTGCGCGTATTGAGAAAATTGCCACGGAGCGTTTAAGCATGCGTATTCCTGATGTGCACGACGTCAAGGTTATCAAGCCGTGAACAGTAAACAACGCGGCGGTCAGGTTCGTTCAGCGCCCGTTGCCCCGCCGCTTGGTCGGGGACGTTTTGTCGTTATCATGCTGGGCATCGTGTTGGTAGCTGCGGTGCTCATTGGTCGTATCACCCTGTTGCAGGTGATTGATCGGCCGTTCCTGCAAAGCCAGGGGGACGCCCGCACGCTGCGTCACGAAACCATTCCTGCCCATCGGGGCATGATTACTGATCGCCACGGTGAACCGCTGGCGATCTCGACCCCGGTGATAACACTCTGGGCCAATCCCCAGGAGCTGCCCGAAGACCCTGTCAGCCGGGTCGTGCTGGCCCAGGCGCTGGGTATGAATCTGGTGGATTTTGATGCTCGAGTGGCGCGCTACAGTGAGCATGAGTTCATGTATCTGCGCCGCCAGATGACACCCAAGGCAGCGCAGGAGGTGCTTGATCTGCGTACACCGGGCGTTTATTCCCAGAAAGAATACAAGCGCTACTATCCGGCCGGTGAAGTGGCTGCCCAGCTGGTAGGGGTCACCAACGTGGATGACAAGGGCCAGGAGGGGCTTGAACTTGCCTACCAGCCTTATTTGGCCGGCCAGCCCGGTCAGCGCCGCATCCTGCAAGACCGGCGCGGACGGTTGGTGCGGGAGCTTGGCGTTGTGCGCGAAGCGCAGCCCGGCGGCGATTTGACGCTGTCTATTGACCAGCGGCTGCAGTACATGGCCTACCGTGAACTGCGCGAAGCAGTCGAAGAGAATGATGCCGAGGGGGGCGTTCTGGTCATGCTCGACGCTCGCACCGGCGAAGCGCTGGCGATGGTCAATCTGCCGTCTTACAACCCCAATAACCGTGCCGGGCTGGACCCTCGGGGGCTGCGCAATCAGGCATTGGTGGACGTGTTCGAACCGGGGTCGGTGGTCAAGCCGTTGGCCATGTCCACGGTGCTTGAGCGCCCGGGATTTACCCCGGATACGGTCATCGATACCACGCCGGGCTGGATGCAGATCGACGGCTATACCATTCGCGATTTCCGTAACTACGGCAAGCTGAGCCTGACTCGCGTACTGGTCAAGTCATCCAATATCGGTATGTCACGGCTGGCGCTACAGCTTGAAGATACGGCTATCTGGAAGCGCTACAACCAGCTGGGCTTTTCGCATAACCCGGGGACAGGTTTTCCGGGCGAGGCCGGCGGCAGCCTGCCCGATACCATTGATTTTTCGCGCAGCGAGCGTGCCTCGCTGGCCTACGGTTACGGGCTTTCGGTATCTGCCGTGCAGCTGGCCAGTGCCTATACCGCGATTGCCAATCACGGCAAGCGCATGCCGCCTTCGCTTTTGAAACTGGATAAGGCGCCACCCGGCAAGCCGGTTATCGAGCCCCGGGTGGCAGACGAGCTGCTGGAAATGCTGGAAGCCGTGGTGGGCCCCAACGCCGGCGGCCGTCGCGCCCGGGTGGAAGGCTACCGGGTGGCAGGCAAAACCGGCACCGTGCGCAAGACCGGTGTGAGTGGCTACGACAAGGATGCCTATCGCAGTGTGTTTGTAGGCATTGCCCCGGCATCGGATCCGCGTATCGTCACCGCCATCATGATCGATCACCCACAAGCCGGTGAGTTTTACGGCGGTGCGGTGGCCGCGCCGGTATTTTCGGATGTAGCAGGCAACGCGCTGCGCCTTCTGGACGTGCCGCCTGACGAGCAGAGTACGCCCTAGGTCAAGGAGAAAGCATGACGCTTACTGCAAGCGATGTAATAACGGCTTTGAAGCAGGTATGGCCAACGGCCTCCCTGCCATCAAAGTTGCCCGCATTACCCGAAACGGTGCGGCTGATTACGGATTCGCGACAGGTCGCCAACGGCGATATTTTTGTCGCCGTGCCCGGTAGTCAGGCGGACGGGCGTGACTACATCGAACAGGCGCTTGCAGCCGGCGCGGGGCTGGTGCTCAAGCATGCGCGTGACGGCGACGTGGCACTCGAGGGGTGCGTGCTGACCATGCCGCACCTGTCGTTGCGCCTGGGTGAGCTGGGCCGAGCGCTGTTTGCCGTGCCCGATGCGCTCGACGTCATCGCCGTGACCGGCACCAACGGTAAAAGCTCGGTGACGCACTACATTGCCGACCTGAGCGAGCAGCTGGGTACGCCGGCCGGCGTGGTGGGCACGCTTGGCGTAGGTCGAGCCGGGGCGCTTGCCGATACCGGGCTGACCACGCCGGGGCCGCTTGCCCTGCAGGCCACGCTTGGCGATATGGCCCAGCGTGGCCTGCGGCGCATCGCGCTGGAGGCGTCATCCCACGCGCTGGACCAGCAGCGCCTTGAAGCGGTTAACGTGAAGGCGGCAGTGTTTACCAACCTGAGTCGCGATCATCTGGATTATCACGGCAGCATGGCTGCCTACGCCGCCACCAAGGCCCGGCTGTTTCGCCGCAGCGAGCTGGAGCTGGCGGTGGTCAACGGCGATGAGCCGTTGGCACGGCTGATGCTTGCCGGGTGCAGTGATGCTGTCCGGGTGTTGGCTACCGGGCAGGATGAGTCGGTCACGCTGCGGGTGTTGGAATGGAATCCGCACGCCACCGGGCAGCAGGCCCTGATTGCCACGCCCGAAGCAGAAAAGGTGCTCTCGCTTAACCTGATGGGGCGCTTCAACCTGGATAACGTGCTGCTCGCCATGGTCGTCCTGTACGGACTGGGCGAGCCCCTTGATGCCCTGGTCGATGCGGCGGCCCGGATCCGCCCCGTGCCCGGGCGAATGGCGTTGCACCGGGAAGCCGGCTCGCCGAGCGTGGTGATTGACTACGCTCACACGCCGGATGCGCTTGAGAGTGCGCTGGTAGCGCTGCGGGCGCATTTGGGCAATGCCGGCCGGCTGTGGTGTGTGTTTGGCTGTGGCGGCGATCGCGATAGCGGCAAGCGTGCGGCCATGGCCAGTGTGGCAGAGGCCCATGCGGATGGCTGCGTGGTTACCGATGACAATCCGCGTACTGAATCTCCCGAGGCTATTCGCCGGGATGTACTGGCAGGCTTTAACGATGCCGAAGGCGTGCTTGAAATCGGTGATCGTCGCCGTGCCATTGCCGAAGTGATTGCTCGTGCCGAGGCCGACGACGTGGTGCTGATAGCGGGAAAAGGGCACGAGGCCTATCAGGAGATCAACGGCGTACGCCATGCCTACAGCGATAGCGCTGAAGTACAGCAGGCGCTGGCCGCGCGGAGCCGGGCATGACGCCGCTGACGCTTGGCGGCGTGGCCGCTGCTGTCGGGGCGGAGTGTGCGGGTGGCGAGCAAGGCCTGGCGCTGACCAGCGTCGTCACCGATACGCGCGCCATCGTGCCGGGCTGCCTGTTTGTCGCACTGGTGGGTGAGCGTTTTGACGGCCACGATTTTGTTGCCGACGCGCAGCGCCAGGGAGCGGCCGCCGTGCTGGCTGAGCGTGCCTGTAATGTCACCTTGCCACAGATTGTCTGCTGCGATACTCGCCTGGCGCTGGGGCTTCTGGCGCGTGCCTGGCGCCGCGACTTTGCTTCGCCACTGGTGGGCGTCACCGGCAACAGCGGCAAAACCACGGTCAAGGAGTTGATCGCCGCGCTGTTGGCACCGCTTGGGCCCGTGCATGCCACTCGGGGCAATCTGAACAACGAGATTGGTGCGCCGCTCACGCTGCTGGGACTTGAGCCGCAACATCGGGCAGCAGTGGTGGAGCTGGGCGCCAATCATCTGGGCGAAATTGCCTGGACAACGCGGCTGGCCATGCCGCATATCGCGGTGATTACCAATGTAACCGGTGCCCACGTGGGCGAGTTTGGCGGCATGGGCCAAATTGCTCAGGCCAAAAGCGAGATTTTGCAAGGGCTGCCCACCGACGGCGTGGCAGTGCTTAACCGCGATGATCCTTACTTTGCTTTCTGGGCACAGTGTGCTGCGCCCGGTGGCGTCATGAGTTTCGGATTACATCCTGATGCAGACGTGCACGCCCGAGCGCTTTCCTGTGACGCCAAGGGACGTTATGCTTTCACGCTTGTGGTGAATGCCGTCGCCAGAGGAGAGGTTACGTTGAGTCTGGTCGGCCAGCATAACGTCAGCAATGCACTGGCTGCTGCAGCCGTGGCGCTGCAGCTGGGCGTATCGCCGCCCTGTGTGGTGGACGGCCTGTGCCGGGCCGAAGCACTTTCCGGGCGGCTTGACGTGCTGCCCGGCGTGCGCGGCACTACGTTGCTGGATGACTCCTATAACGCCAACCCCGGTGCGGTAAAGGCCGCGCTGGATACGCTGGCGCGCCTGCCGGCCCCACGCTGGTTCGCATTGGGAGCGATGGGGGAGCTTGGTGAGGCGTCGGATGCCCTGCACGCTGAAGTGGGCGCCTATGCCGCTGCGCTGGGTGTGGATGCATTCTATACGCTGGGCAACGCCGCCCGGCCGGCCAGCGCTGCGTTTGGTGATGGCCGGCACTTTGACGATTACGCCGCGCTTGAAGCACATTTGCACAGCGCGCTGCCCACCGGTACGAGCCTGCTCGTCAAGGGTTCTCGAAGCGCAGGCATGGAGCGGCTGATTGCCGCCCTGCGCATGGATAAACAATAAGGTAAGCGCCGCTCATGTTACTTCATCTGGCGAATTTTCTGGCGCAATATCAAAGCGCCTTTCAAGTCGTTAACTATCTGACGTTACGCGTTATTTTAAGTGCTCTCACGGCACTTTTGCTGTGTCTGTGGCTGGGGCCGCTGGTCATTCGCCGGCTGGTGGAAGGCCAGATTGGTCAGGCCGTGCGTGACGATGGCCCGCAGTCGCATTTGTCCAAGGCGGGAACGCCCACCATGGGCGGAGTGATGATCCTGATTGCCGTTGCCGCGAGTACGCTGATCTGGGGTGACCTGACCAACCATTATGTTTGGGTGGTTCTGGGGGTCACGCTGGGTTTTGGCGCCATTGGCTGGGTGGATGACTATCGCAAGGTCGTGGAGAAAAATCCGCGTGGCCTGCCGGCCAAATGGAAGTATTTCTGGCAGTCGGTTATCGGCCTTGGTGCCGCGGGCGTCCTCTATGCCACCGCGGCGAGCACGGTAGAAACCAGCCTGCTGTTTCCCATGGTGAAAGGCGTCATGCTGCCGCTGGGACTTTTCTTCATTGTGCTCAGCTACTTTGTCATTGTGGGCAGTTCCAACGCCGTCAACCTGACCGACGGGCTCGATGGGCTTGCCATCATGCCCACGGTGCTGGTGGCCATGGGGCTTGCGGTGTTTGCTTACGCCAGCGGCAACGGGGTGTTTGCCGAGTATTTGCACATGCCGTTTATTGCCGGGACCGGCGAGCTGGCGGTATTTTGCGCCACCATTGCCGGCGCCGGGCTGGGCTTTCTGTGGTTTAACACCTATCCCGCTCAGGTGTTTATGGGCGATGTCGGCTCACTGGCACTGGGCGCCGCGCTCGGGGTGGTGGCAGTCATTGTCCGTCAGGAGATTGTGCTGTTCATCATGGGCGGTATTTTCGTGGCCGAGACGCTTTCGGTCATTCTCCAGGTGGGTTCCTACAAGCTGACCGGCCGGCGCATATTCCGTATGGCGCCGCTGCATCATCATTATGAGCTGAAAGGTTGGCCGGAGCCGCGGGTGATTGTGCGTTTCTGGATCATTACCGTGGTGCTGGTGCTGCTTGGACTCGCCACGCTGAAAGTGCGCTAACGGGAGCTGTGATGATTCGTGTTCCCTGTGGCATGACGCTGGTGGTAGGGCTGGGGCTGTCCGGACGCGCCATCTGCCGGCATCTGGATCGGCTGGGCGTACCGTTCATGGTGGCGGATACCCGTGATTCGCCGCCGGGGCTTGAGGCATTTTATCAGGCCCATCCCGGCGTTCGCGTACACTGCGGCGCGCTGACGGCGCTTGACCTGACTCAGGTGGCTGAAGTGGTGCTAAGCCCCGGCGTTGATCCTCACACGCCGGGGCTTCCGGCGTTGGCGACGGGCGCTGACACCGCGCCCGTCGATAGGCCGCGTGTGGTGGGCGAAATCACGCTGTTTTGCCGTGCCGTGCGTGGTCGTGTTGCTGCAGTGACGGGCTCCAATGCCAAGTCGACGGTCACGACGCTGCTGGGCGAAATGGCCGCTGCGTCAGGCGTCAGGGTAGCCGTTGGCGGCAACCTGGGGACGCCGGCGCTGGATTTGCTGGCGGATGACCCGGATGCCGAGCTCTACGTGCTGGAACTTTCCAGCTTTCAGCTGGAAACCACGCCCTGGCTGAACGCCGACTGTGCGGCGTTTCTCAACCTTTGCGAAGATCATCTGGATCGCCACGGCGACATGCAGGGGTACCGTGCGGCCAAACAGCGTATTTTCCATGGGGCGCGTCAGGCCGTCGTCAATGGAGATGACCCGCAAACCTGGCCGGTAGCGAAAGCCGCGCTATCCGCTTCGCGGACGGTACGCTTCACCACACAAGTGCCGAGAAACAATGACTGGGGACTTGGCCGCTACGAGGGTGACATCTGGCTGATGCAGGGCGCTACGCCCTGGCTTGCCGCCAGCGAGCTTGGCATTGCCGGGCGGCACAACCAGCAAAATGCACTGGCCGCACTGGCCATGGGGCAGGCGCTGGGGCTGGCTGGTGAGGCCATGCGCACCGTATTGCGCCGCTTCTCCGGGCTTGCCCATCGTAGTGAAACCGTTGCCCAGCACAACGGCATTCTCTGGGTGAATGACTCCAAGGGCACCAATGTGGGGGCGACGCTTGCTGCGGTCAATGGCCTTGGCCCTACGCTTGCCGGGCAGTTGATTGTGCTGGCCGGCGGGGTGGGTAAAGGCGCTGATTTCACGCCGCTTGGCGAACCGCTGGCCGCTTATGCGCGTTGCGTCATGCTGTTTGGCGCGGATGCCGAGCGCATTGCCCGCGCGCTTGACGGCCAGGTGCCGGTCCGGCGCTTTGCCGATCTGGCGGCGGCCACACAAGCGGCCGCGGAAGTGGCGGTATGCGGTGATGGGGTGTTGCTTTCGCCCGCCTGTGCCAGTCTGGATCAATTCGCGAACTATCAGGCGCGCGGCGACGCATTTTGCACGCTGGTCAACGGCATCGTTCAAGCGGGGGAGGCAACCTCATGAAACGCCGGATACAACGTCTGCACGAGACGCTCACGACACGCGAATTGCCGTGTGATATCTGGCTTTTGCTCGCTGCGTTTCTGCTTGCCGGCATTGGCTGGGTCATGGTCAGTTCGGCTTCGGTAGGCCTGCTGGATGACAGCTATCATTATGCTTTTCGTCACGGCATCTTCCTGCTGATCGCAGTCGCGGCGGCAGCGGTCGCCATGAGTTTGCCGCTTGAGCTGTGGCGGCAAAACGCCGGACTGATTCTGCTGTTAAGTATCGTTCTGTTGCTGGCCGTGTTGGTGGTAGGCCAGGACATCAACGGCAGCAAGCGCTGGATTGCGTTGCCCGGCCCCTTGCCGAGCCTGCAGGTATCGGAAGTGGGCAAGATCGGGCTGGTGTTTTACATGGCCGCATTCATGGCGCGCTTCACTGTTCAGCTGCGCACGCGGTTGTTTGCCCTGTTGCGCCCGCTGATGGTGCTTGCCGTGCCGTTGGCCTTGCTGTCCATGGCGCCCGACTTCGGCGGCATGGTGGTTTACACCGTCTGTGTGGTGGGCATGCTGATGATGGCCGGTGCATCGTTGGTGCTGTTGGTCAGTTCGGGTGCGGTACTCAGCGCCGGTGCCGTCTTGATGGTGGCGATGGAGCCTTACCGCCTGGCCCGCTGGACCAGCTTTCTTGACCCCTGGGCGGATCAGTTCGCTACCGGATATCAGCTGACTCAGGCGCTGATTGCCTTTGGGCGTGGGCATGTGATGGGCACCGGGCTTGGTAACAGTGTACAAAAACTGCACTTTCTGCCCGAGGCGCACACCGATTTCATTTTTGCCGTGATTGCCGAAGAGTTGGGCATGATCGGGGCGATTGCGCTGGTGCTGCTGTTTACGCTGTTCATCGTGCGCGCCATGCTGATCGGCCGACGGGCAGAACTGGCCGGGCATCTGTTTGCTGCTTACATGAGCTATGGCATCAGCTTTATCATTGCTGCCCAGGCGTTTATCAACATGGCGGTAAGCTCGGGGCTGTTGCCCACCAAAGGGTTGACGTTGCCGCTGGTCAGCTACGGTGGCTCCAGTTTGCTGGTGACCGGTGTGATGGTCGGGCTTTTGCTGCGTGCCGACCGTGAAACCCGGCTGTATCCCCGGCGTACGCCAACGCCACCCGGGACGCGCCGTCAGCCGCGCTTGTCCTGATGCATTTTACAAGGGAGACGTGCGTGACAGAGCATAGGCCTCAACGTGTCTTGATCATGGCGGGGGGGACTGGCGGCCACGTTATCCCCGCGCTTTCGCTTGCCCGGGCGCTGGTAGCGCAGGGCGTCACCGTCGAATGGTTGGGTAGCCCGCGGGGGATCGAAAATCGTCTGGTCCCCGAGGCGGGGTTGCCCCTGCACCAGATTCGTATCAGCGGGCTGCGGGGGAACGGCCTGGCCGGCTGGCTGAAAGCGCCGCTCAACCTGAGCCGGGCGATAGCGCAGGCACGCCGGATTGTGCGCCGCTTCAAACCGCAGGTAGTGGTAGGGCTTGGTGGCTTTGCCAGCGGCCCGGGCGGACTTGCGGCCTGGCTTGGCGGTGTGCCGCTGGTGATTCATGAACAAAATGCCGTGGCAGGGCTCACCAATCGCGTTCTGTCTCGGCTTGCCAGGCACACTTACGCGGCCTTTCCCCAGGCATTTGGCAAGCGGGCCACGGTCATTGGCAACCCGGTGCGGGAAGATATCGCCGCATTGGGAGAAGCGCCGCGTAGTGCGGGTGCGATGCAGCAACGACGGCTACGGCTGCTGGTGGTAGGCGGCTCGCTGGGTGCTGTGGCGCTGAACGAACGGCTGGCACCTGCCCTGGCCGAGCTGGACCGGGTAGTGCGCCCGGACGTCTGGCATCAGGCCGGCCGGGCCCGGGACGAGGTTACCCGCGAGCTGTATCATCATCAGGGTGTTGAGGCTCGGGTAAGTGCGTTTATTGACGACATGGCGGAAGCATACGACTGGGCCGACCTGGTGGTCTGTCGCTCCGGTGCGCTAACCGTGGCTGAGCTTGCCGCGGCGGCCAAACCGGCTCTGTTTGTGCCGTTTCCCCATGCGGTGGATGACCATCAGACACTGAACGCTCAGGTGCTTGTCGGAGCTGGTGCGGCGCGTTGTATGAGTCAGGACTCCCTGACCCGGACGAACCTGATGCAGGCGCTTGGCGAACTGCTGGTGCCCGACGTGCTGGCTGATATGGCCGCGCAAGCGCGCCAGGCGGCGCACCTGAATGCTACCGAGCAGTTAATGCAAGGTTGTTTTGCCCTTGCACAGAAGGAGAAAGTGCGTGACTGATTTGACGAGCAATGCCGTGGCTCCGGGCACTGGCGGGCGCCTTAAAGGCCCTGGCATGCGGCGTATTCGGCGTCTGCATTTTATCGGAATCGGGGGTGCCGGCATGTGCGGTATTGCCGAGGTGCTGGCGAATCAGGGCTATTGCGTCAGTGGCAGTGATGTCAAGATCTCGCCGGTGATTGAACGCCTGCGCCAGTGCGGTGTGACGGTGGCGCTGGGGCATGCGCGTGAAAACGTCGAGGGCGCTGATGTGGTGGTGGTATCCAGCGCGATTGACAACACCAATCCCGAGATCCGCTGGGCCAGCGAACACCGCGTGCCGGTCGTTCGCCGGGCCGAGATGCTCGCCGAGCTGATGCGCTTTCGTCATGGTATTGCGGTGGCAGGCACTCACGGCAAGACGACCACCACCAGCCTGACGGCTACGCTGCTGGCGGAAGGCGGGCTGGACCCGACCTTTGTGATTGGCGGCAAGCTCACAAGTGCCGGCACCAATGCCCGTCTGGGTGAAGGCGATTATCTGGTGGCCGAAGCCGATGAATCAGACGCCTCGTTTTTGCATCTGCAGCCGCTGGTATCGATCGTGACAAATATCGATGCTGACCACATGGCGACATACGGCAACGACTTTGAGCGGCTGAAAAGCACCTTTATTGAGTTCCTGCATAACCTGCCGTTTTACGGTCTGGCCGTGCTGTGCATTGACGATCCTCACGTGCGTGGGATGTGCCCGCAAATAAAACGTCATTTTGTGACCTACGGGTTTGACCACGATGCCGACTATCGCATCGTGGATTTTGCTCAGCAGGGCGGTGAAGTGCGCTTTACTGCGCTGCGTCCCGAGGGCGAGCCGCTGGCCATTTGTCTGGCTATGCCGGGACGCCACAATGCGCTGAACGCCATGGCGGCGATTGTGGTGGCAAGTGATGCCGGCGTCAGCGATGCGGCCATTGTGCGGGGACTTTCGGGCTTTGCCGGCGTAGGTCGTCGTTTTCAGGTGCATGGCCGGTTTTTGTTGCCGTCGGCGACATCCTCTCACAACGATGACTCTGTCATGCTGGTGGACGATTACGGCCATCACCCGCGCGAAGTGGACATGGTGATTCAGGCGGTGCGTGCAGGCTGGCCCGAGCGGCGGCTGGTGATGCTTTATCAGCCGCACCGCTATACCCGTACCCGTGATTTATACGAAGACTTCGTGCGCGTGCTGTCCCAGGTCGATACGCTGTTGCTGCTGGACGTGTATAGCGCCGGTGAGACGCTAATTCCCGGCGCTGAAGGCCGTACGCTGGCGGGATCCATTCGCCAACGTGGTGATGTGGACCCGCTGTTTGTCGAGCACAAGCAGGAGGTGCCGGGGCTTTTGGCCAACGTGCTGCGCCCCGGCGATATTCTGATTACCCAGGGCGCTGGCGACATCGGCGGTATCTCGCTGAGCCTGGCAAATGCCGAGCTGAACCTGGACGAGGTGACACTGTGAGCCAGGATATAACGACTGACGACGCTTACCTCGATGCTCGGAATGCTGCTGCTCACGACGTTGTCGTGGTGTATGGCGGCACGTCTGCCGAGCGCGACGTCTCGCTGAAAAGCGGAGCCGCCATATTGGCTGCCCTTGAGCGTAGCGGCGTGCGTGCTGTGGGCTATGATCCTTATGATCGTGGTTTGAGCGGGCTTGAACAGCTGGCGCCCGCCACTGTGTTCATTGCGCTGCACGGTCGTGGCGGTGAAGACGGCGCGTTGCAGGGCGCACTGGAACTGCTGGGCATTCCCTATACCGGCAGTGGTGTGCTGGCATCGGCGCTTGGCATGGACAAGCAGCGCACCAAACAGGTGTGGCAGGCGCTGGACTTGCCGACACCCGAAAGCATCATGCTGGGAGCACAGTCCGACTGGCACGCGGTGGCCCGGAAACTTGGCTTGCCGCTGATCGTCAAGCCGGTGCACGAGGGCTCGACGCTGGGTATCAGCATCGTCGAGAGTGTTGCCGAGCTGGCATCGGCCTATCAGGAAGCGGCCCGCTTTGATGCCCGGGTCATGGCAGAGCGTTTTATCCAGGGCGACGAGTATACCGTGTCGCTTCTGGGCGAACGTGCTCTGCCTGCGATCCGTGTCGAAGTGCCGGGCGGCTTTTACGACTATAACGCCAAATATTTGACCAATACCACGCAGTATCATCTGCCCTGCGGGCTGAGTGATGCCGATGAAGCCGATCTGGCTGCGTTGTGCAAGGCAGCCTTTCAGGCGGTGGGCGGTACCGGCTGGGGCCGGGTTGACGTAATGCGTGATGCCCAGGGGCGTTTCTGGCTGATTGAGGTCAACACTGTACCGGGCATGACGGATCACAGCCTGGTGCCCCAGGCGGCGGCACACATCGGCATGGACTTTGATCAGTTGGTCATGGCAATTCTGGCAACAGCGGGGCATGCGGATCGCGATGCAGAAGCGTAACGCCTGGTTTGGCCTGCTGTTGCTGGTGCTGTTGTTGGGTGCCGGTGGCAGAGCGATGTGGCTGTGGCTGGATACTCCGATAGAGCGGGTCTCGGTGCGCGGGGAATGGGATTATGCCAGCGCCGACTATCTACGCAATCAGTTGGCGCCGCTGGTGCGCAATGCCCACTGGTTGTCAGTGGACCTTGAAGCCTTGCGCCAGTCGGCGCTGGATATCGGCTGGGTCAGGGAAGTGCGGGTGTCCAGACAATGGCCCGATGCCCTGACTTTTGAACTTGTAGAACAGCAGCCGGTGGCGCGTTGGAATGACGATCAGCTGCTTAACCCTGATGGCGTGCCGTTTGCGTTTGCACCGTTAAAACCTCCGGCAGGCCTGCCGGATCTGGCAGGTCCTGATAATAGCAGCCAGGAAGTCTGGGCCTATTATCAAACCCTTGAGGAGCGCTTCAAGGCGATCGGGGCAGGGCTTGAGCAGTTGCGCCTTGAGCCGCGTGGTGCCTGGCGGCTGCAGTTCAACGATGGTGCCTGGGTGATGCTCGGCCGTCGCCAGCATCCGGCGCGCTTGAAGCGGCTGGTGGCCTCATGGCAACGTGAGCTTGGCGAATATGCCGGAAAAATTCGCTATATTGACCTGCGCTATCCCAATGGCGTAGCGGTTGCCTGGCATGGAAAATCTCCTCGGGAAGAGAAAGCACCGTAGGGTTATCTATCCCGGGTTTGTCCTGTTGGCCAGGGTAAGTGTTCACCAACGGTGCAAATGCCTGTTCTGGGGTTTAAATTCTTTATACTCCCCAGTATTGTGTCGCTTGACGGTCGTTATATAGTTTATCTTCCTATAGTATGATACCGGTCGTGTCTATCATTCGGGTGAATCGCGATAGCTGCGCGAGCGCAAGGTGCCTATATAGTATCTGTAGCAGTAGTGGGTTCATCCGTGGTTTACGCAATGCGGCCAGCATATACCGTTCAAAGTAGTGTCAGCAGGTGATGTAAAGGAACGGGCGCGGCATGTTCAGAAAAGTGGTACCCGGAGCAAACGCAATCTTTCCCTTTCACGTATTAAAGGCTTTTTAAGGAGATTTCCCGACTCATGGCAGGCTCACCTAACGTATCCAATATGGTGGTCGGGCTGGACATTGGAACGTCCAAGGTCGTCGCGATTGTCGGTCAGCCCACCGACGACGGTGGCATTGAGATTGCCGGGATTGGCTCTCACCCTTCGCATGGCATGAAACGCGGCGTTGTGATCAATATTGAATCAACGGTGCAATCCATTCAGCGTGCCGTTGAAGAAGCTGAATTAATGGCGGGCTGTGATATACACTCCGTCTATGTGGGCATTGCCGGCAGTCACATCAGTTCGATGAATTCCGATGGCGTTGTGGCCATCAAAGAGCGCGAAGTGACCACTTCGGATATCGATCGTGTCATTGACTCGGCACGGGCAAGGGCCATTTCCGAAGGGCAGCGCGTACTGCATGTGCTGCCTCAGGAATTTTCCATCGATGCGCAGGGCGGTATTCGCGAGCCACTGGGCATGTCCGGGGTGCGTCTCGAAGCGCAGGTGCATCTGGTAACAGCCGCTGCCAACGCGGTGCAAAACATCGAGAAATGCGTACGTCGCTGTGGTCTTGATGTGGATGCGATTATTCTCGAGCAGCTGGCCTCCAGCATGGCAGTGCTGACAGAAGACGAGCGCGAGCTGGGCGTATGCATGGTGGATATCGGCGGAGGCACGACCGATATGGCCATTTTCACTGAAGGCGCCATTCGCCATACCGCAGTGATTCCCATTGCCGGTGACCAGGTTACCAATGATATTGCCATGGCATTGCGCACGCCGACCCAGCATGCCGAGGAAATCAAGGTAAAATACGCCTGTGCGCTGACCGAGCTTGCCGCCAATGATGAAATGATCAAGGTGCCAAGCGTAGGTGATCGCCCCTCGCGGGATTTGTCTCGCCAGGCGCTCGCCGAGGTGGTTGAGCCGCGTTACGAAGAGCTTTTCACGCTGGTCAAGGAAGAGCTGCGCCGCAGTGGTTACGAAGACATGGTGGCCGCCGGGGTCGTGTTGACAGGCGGAACGGCGCGGATGGAAGGAGCAAGCGAGCTTGCCGAGGAAATTTTCCACATGCCGGTACGCATTGCCTGCCCGCAAAACGTGAAAGGGCTCGCTGACGTCGTGCGCAACCCCATTTATGCCACGGGAGTCGGCTTATTGCACTACGCTTTGCAGGAAGCGCATCACGGGCACAGTCGCGAGGCCCATGCCGGCGTTATCTCTGCTTCGGCAGGCCGCGGTGATAGCGCCCGGCGCGACACCCGCAATGATCAGACGACGCTGACAAGAATCAAGGGCTGGTTCAAAAGAAATTTCTGACAGGGTCGCAAGAGCGGCTCAGGAGACGGGGCTTATGTTCGAACTGGTAGATAACGCACCCTCGAGCAGTGCGGTCATTAAAGTAGTAGGCGTTGGCGGTGGCGGTGGTAACGCTGTCAACCACATGGTGGAAAGCAGCATTGAAGGCGTCGAGTTCATCTGCGCCAACACCGATGCCCAGGCGCTCAAGCGCGTCTCCGCTAAGACAGTCCTGCAGCTGGGTAGCGAAATCACCAAGGGGCTGGGCGCCGGTGCCAACCCTGAGGTGGGGCGCCAGGCGGCGATGGAAGATCGCGAGCGGATTGCCGAGCTGCTTGACGGCGCTGACATGGTATTCATTACCGCCGGTATGGGCGGCGGTACTGGCACCGGCGGTGCGCCAGTCGTCGCGCAAGTGGCCAAGGAACTGGGCATTCTGACCGTTGCTGTGGTCACACGCCCGTTCCCGTTTGAGGGCCCCAAGCGTGCGCGTTCTGCCGAAGAAGGCATGAAAGAACTGTCCGAGCACGTGGACTCCCTGATTACCATCCCCAATGAAAAGCTGCTGTCGGTGCTGGGCAAGAGTGCCACGCTGCTGACCGCGTTCAGTGCGGCAAACGATGTGCTGTTGGGCGCCGTTCAGGGTATTGCCGAGCTGATTACCAGCCCTGGTATCATCAACGTCGATTTTGCCGACGTGCGCACGGTAATGTCGGAAATGGGCATGGCCATGATGGGCACCGGCGGCGCCACTGGCGAAAACCGCGCCCGTGAAGCGGCAGAAAAAGCCATCCGTAGCCCGCTGCTGGAAGACATAGACCTGCACGGTGCTCGGGGTATTCTGGTCAATATTACCGCCGGGCCGGACCTTTCCATCGGTGAGTTCAACGACGTGGGTGCTACGGTACAGGAATTCGCCTCCCAGGAAGCCACGATTGTTGTGGGAACTTCCATCGACATGGAAATGTCTGACGAGCTGCGTGTGACGGTTGTAGCGGCCGGTCTTGAAGGTAGCCAGGCCAGAGCGCCGGCGCGTGAGCCGGCACGGCGGTCATCGCAGGCTGACGCGGGTTCCGACTATCGCAAACTGCAGCAGCCCACCGTGATGCGCCAGCAGCAGGCAGCCGCTCGTTCCGAAGCGCCTGAAGCTGCCAAGCCGCGCCCTGAAAAGCGTCGTGCCACTGAAGCCGACGATTATCTGGATATTCCTGCATTCTTGCGTCGCCAGGCGGACTGAGGCCGGTGTGATCCGGCCTGTATGTCAGGCATGAGCGCTATCGTCCACACGGGGCAGTTCAACCTGCCCTGTGTGGCCCGGGCGCATGACGTGGTGAATTGCAGGCTTTAACCCAAAGGTCAAGAAAACATTGGCCGTCTGGTAAGTGCGCTGCTAAAATAAACACTGTTCGATAATTGTAGCTGATAAGCGTGGTCGATAACGTGTCAGAAGTGCCGAAGAGTCTGATGGATGGCTGTGCGGCTTTACCTGACGACAGGCTGACGACTGGATTCATTGTTTCAGTGCTTTTCTCCCGTTTCTACGATTATCACCATCCTTGTCACTACTACTTCAGAGTAAAACAGTACCCCATGATCAAACAACGCACATTACAAAACGTTATCCGTGCTACCGGAGTGGGGCTGCACTCTGGGCAAAAAGTCCATATGGCGCTGCGTCCGGCACCGGCCAATACAGGTATTGTCTTTGTGCGAACCGACTTGCAGCCAGCGGTGGAGGTTCCTGCTCGGGCCAGTCTGGTGGAAGATACCGTGCTGTGTACGGCGCTTTCCCAGCATGGTGTCAAGGTAGCGACTGTCGAACACCTGATGTCAGCGCTGGCCGGTCTGGGTATTGATAATGCTTATATTGATCTGAGTGCGGCCGAAGTGCCGATCATGGACGGCAGTGCCAGCCCGTTTGTGTTCCTGATTCAGTCCGCAGGCATCTGCGAACAGAATGCGGCGAAGAAATTCATTCGCATCAAGCGCCCGATTACCGTAAGCGATGGCGACAAACAGGCTGTGTTTTTGCCGCATAACGGTTTCAAGGTGTCGTTTTCCATTGATTTCGATCATCCGGTGTTTGAACAGCAAAAGCAGACCGCGCAGATTGATTTTTCGACCACGTCCTTTGTCAAGGACGTGTCCCGGGCGCGTACGTTTGGCTTCATGCGCGATATTGAACATCTGCGTGCCAACAACTTGGCGCTGGGTGGTAGCCTGGACAACGCCGTTGTGGTCGATGACTACCGCATCGTCAACGATGGCGGGCTGCGCTACGATGACGAGTTCGTCAAACACAAGGTGCTGGATGCCATTGGCGATCTGTATCAGCTGGGACATAGCCTGATTGGCGAGTTTCGTGGGGTGAAGTCAGGCCACGCGTTGAATAACCAGCTGTGCCGGGAGCTGTTGGCTCAGACTGACGCGTATGAAGTGGTGACCTTTGAGGAAGAGAAGGCTGTCGCGCCGATTTCCTACGCGGCGCCGGCCATGGCATAAGCCTTGTGGCCCACAACGCTTGTTGAAAAGCACTGCCTCTATTGCGGGGCAGTGCTTTTTTATGGCTGAGGGCTGAGTCTGGCTCAGTTCTGGCGCTGGGTAGCGTGGGATGCCAGGCGCTCCAGCGCATTTTTCAGCCCGGGGTCGTCGGTATCCTCGGCACACTCGGTCAGCGCCTTGCCGGCGGCGTCGGGAAGCGACCGGCAATAACGGCGCGGCGCTTTTACCGGGCGTACCGGGCGCACCTTGAAGCGCAAGCCGGTAATGCCCTCAAAGCCGGGTAATTGGCGAAGCAGCATCAGCAGGCGTGACTGTTCAAAGCGTAGCCAGGTCAGGAATACCGCGCGGTTACAGATCAGCGTCAGTTTGCCGTCGCTGAATCCGCCAACAAAAACGTGATCGCGCATGTCGTCGGGCAGGCTTGTGCGCAGGTGGCTCTGTGCCTTTTCAATCAGGCGTGACTGGCGCATGAGCAGGCCAAACTCGCCACGCGGGTTCAACAGTTGGCCAATGGGCTGTGCGCGGGAACGCTTAACCTTTATACTCATACGCTTAACTCCTCAGCGCTGCCGGCGTTGGTTTCCAGGAGATGACTGACTGCCACGCTTTCTTGTAGGTCGACCCCGTGCAGGGCGTTACAGACAAGAAGGCAATACACAAAAGCCTAGCACGCCAAGGAGCGCGACCCTAGCATGCCAGCGACGCCGATGCCCATAGCGACGCCTCCGCGGCCTTCTCGCCGCGGACGAGCCGCGCGCTGGTGGTTGGCAGGACTTCTTGTCAGCTGTCTGCTTCCGGTCAGCCTGCATACGCCGGAGGCGGCGCGTTGCCTTGGCCGCTGTGTCTACGTGGCCGTATGGGCCCCAGCCATACTGCGTGCCCGCTCACGTCGCCTGGCTCGCCGCCTGCCTTTTCTGCGTCACGTCGGTAAACGCTGCCCCCGTATCCATACCCGTTTACGCCCGCACCGCGCCAGGCATTCCAGCCTGGTGGCTGCCCTTGATGTGGTGTCCCGCCGGGGACCGCCTTGTATGCGCCTATCCGTTCTGTCGAGCCGCGGTTAAGCCGAATTGACGTTTATCGGCGAAAGAACAAGACCGCGCGCCGTTGCCTGTTTTACAAGGCGGCGCTTTGATGCGCCTCTTGCAGCCTTTTGGAAAGTTCATGATTAATAACGTATTGCGCAAAGTTGTAGGCTCCAAAAACGAGCGTGAAGTGAAACGCATGCGAAAGAGCGTGCAGCACATCAATGCCCTTGAGGCCGAATTTGAGGGTCTGGATGACGCCAGCCTGCAGGACAAGACGGCCGAATTGCGCGCTTGCCTGGACAATGGCGAACCGTTGGATAGCCTGCTTCCCCAGGCGTTTGCCGTGGTGCGTGAAGCTAGCAAGCGAGTCATGGGCATGCGTCACTTTGACGTACAAATGGTCGGTGGCATGACGCTCAACGGCGGGCGTATTGCCGAGATGAAAACCGGTGAAGGTAAAACGCTGGTCGCCACGCTTTCCGTGTATCTCAACGCGCTGCCGGCCAAGGGCGTGCACGTGGTGACGGTGAATGACTACCTGGCGCGCCGCGACGCTGACTGGATGCGCCCGCTGTATGAATTCCTCGGGCTGACGGTCGGGGTGATTTTCTCCGGCCAGTCCAATGAAGAGAAGCGCTACGCCTACGGCTGTGATATTACCTACGGCACCAACAACGAATTTGGCTTTGATTATCTGCGCGACAACATGGCTTTCTCGCTCGAGGAAAAGGTACAGCGCCCGCTGCACTATGCCATTGTCGATGAGGTCGACTCGATCCTTATTGACGAGGCGCGTACGCCGCTGATCATCTCCGGCGCCGTGGATGAAAACACCGAGCTGTACGGCATTGTTGATCGTCTGGCAACGCACCTGGAGCAGGGCGAAGAGCCGGAGGATGAAGACGCTGTGGTGACCGGCGATTTCCTGCTCGATGAAAAGCAAAAGCAGGTAGAGCTGACCGAGCAGGGGCACAACCGGGTAGAAGAGCTAATGCGTGCCGAACAGCTGCTGGGCGAAGACGCCTCGTTGTATGCTGCGCAAAACCTCAATCTGCTGCAACACATGCACTCGGCGCTGCGCGCCCGCCACCTTTATCATCGCGATGTGGATTACATCATTGCCGAAGGGCAGGTGGTCATTGTGGATGAGCATACCGGCCGTTCAATGCCCGGACGGCGCTGGTCCGAGGGGCTCCACCAGGCCGTTGAGGCCAAGGAAGGCGTTACGGTACAGCGCGAAAGTCAGACGTTGGCCTCCACTACCTTCCAGAACTATTTCCGCCTTTACGAAAAGTTGTCGGGCATGACCGGCACCGCCGATACCGAGGCGTTTGAATTTCGCCAGATCTACGGCCTGGACGTTATCGTCATCCCCACCAATCGCCCCCAGGCGCGTAAAGACCTCAACGACCTGGTATTTTTGAGCGCGCAGGAAAAATACGAGGCGATCATCAAGGATGTGCAGGCCCAGACCGAAGCCGGGCGTCCGGTGCTGGTGGGTACTGCCTCCATTGATACGTCGGAATATCTGGCGCGGTTGATGCGTGAAGCTGACATGACGTTCAACGTACTGAACGCCAAACAGCACCAGAGCGAAGCGGAAATCATCGCTCAGGCAGGGCGCCCCGGCGCTGTCACCATCGCCACCAACATGGCCGGCCGGGGGACGGATATCGTACTGGGCGGCAACTGGGAGGCCGAAGTCGCCAAGCTCGATAATCCGAGTGATGCCGAGATTGAAGCGCTCAAGGCCGAATGGAATACGCGCCATGACGCTGTGCTGGAAGCCGGCGGCCTGCACGTTATTGGCTCGGAGCGTCACGAGTCCCGGCGTATCGATAACCAGCTGCGCGGTCGCTCGGGCCGTCAGGGGGATCCCGGTTCCACGCGATTTTTCCTCTCGCTGGAAGACAGCCTGATGCGCCTGTTTGGCTCGGATCGCGTTCAGCGCCTGATGCAGGCGCTGGGGCTGGAGCACGGCGAAGCCATCGAGCACAAGATGGTCTCCAACGCCGTCGAGCGGGCCCAGAAAAAGGTCGAAGGACGTAACTTCGATATCCGTAAGCAGCTGTTGGAATACGACGATGTATCCAACGATCAGCGTCGGGTCATCTACGAGCAGCGCAACGATATCCTGTCGTCGGAAAACGTCTCCGAGGCGGTGGTGGGTATCCGTGAAGAAGTCATGGACGAAGCCATCAGCAGCTTTGTGCCGCCACAAAGTCTGGCGGAGCAATGGGATCTGGCCGGCCTTGAGGCTCACTTGAAAGCCGAGCTCAACCTTGAGGCGCCGGTGGTTGCCTGGGCTGAGGAAGATCAGCGTCTGAGCGAAGAAAAGCTGCGCGAACGGCTGCAAACCATGCACCGTGAAGCCTACCAAGCCAAAGTGCAGTCCGCCGGCGAAACCCTGATCCAACGTTTTGAAAAGCAGGTCATGTTGCAGGTGCTGGACACCCGCTGGAAAGAACACCTGCAGTCAATGGATCATCTGCGTCGGGGTATTCACCTGCGCGGTTACGCCCAGAAAAATCCGAAGCAGGAATACAAGCGCGAATCATTCGAGCTTTTCCAGCAACTGCTGACCAACGTCAAGGCGGATGTCACGCGGATTCTGAGCCATGTTCAGGTTCGCCAGCCCGAAGAAGTGGATGAGCTGGAACGTGAACGCCGGGAAACGCTGGAGCGGGAACAGGCGACGGCTGCCAGCCGCCATGATGACCCCGAAAGCGGTACGGACGAGACGGACACCGAGTCGCCGGAAACAGCGGCCGGTGCTGATGGCCAGCCGGTGCGCCGGGAAGGCCCGAAAGTCGGTCGCAACGACCCATGCCCCTGCGGCTCGGGCAAGAAATACAAACAGTGCTGCGGCAAGCTGAACTGAACGACCGGCTTGTTCGAACCAACAGCAGACTGAGTCAACGAGCAGAGGAGACCGCTATGGCGGTGGGCAATATACCGTTTCCGACAATGCCGGTGCTGGAAGGCGTACGCCTGGGCTCGGCCATGGCCGGCATAAAAAAGGCGGGCCAGCGTGATCTGGTGGTGGTCGAGCTGCCCGAGGCGTCCAGCATGGCCGGCGTATTTACCCGTAATGCGTTTTGTGCAGCGCCTGTCCAGGTAGCCAAAGAGCACCTTGCGGCCTGCCGCGAGCAGCAGCAGGCGCCGCGCTACTGGCTGATCAATACCGGCAACGCCAATGCCGGCACCGGCGCGCAGGGGCTTGCCGATGCACGGGAAAGCTGTCGGGCGCTGGCTCACGCAGTAGGCGTGCCGGAACATAAAGTGCTGCCGTTTTCGACCGGTGTGATCGGTGAGCCGCTACCCATGCAGGCGCTGCTGGCGGGTATTGCGCCGGCACTTTCTGCATGCGATAGCCAGAGTGTGGCCTGGGAGCAGGCGGCAGAGGGCATTTTGACCACCGATACCCGCATCAAGGGTGCAAGTGTTGAGGTGCCAGTTGGCGATAGCCATATCACTATCAACGGCTTTGCCAAGGGTTCCGGCATGATCCGGCCGGACATGGCGACAATGCTGGGCTTTGTGGTCACCGACGCAGCTGTTGAGCAGTCGCTGCTTGAGCGGCTGCTGCGTGATGCCGTAGACCGCTCGTTCAACTGCATCACCGTGGATAGTGACACTTCCACTAACGATGCCTGCCTGCTGGCCGCCACCGGCCGCGGGGCGGCGGTGACAAGTGCGGCGGACATCGGCGCGTTGGCCAGCGGGCTGGAAAAGGTACTGGTGGCACTCGCCCAGGCCATCATCCGTGATGGTGAAGGGGCTACCAAGTTCGTGACTCTTGACGTGTCCGGGGCAACAACGCGTCAGGAGGCGCTGGGTGTAGCCTTTACCGTGGCCCATTCGCCGCTGGTCAAAACCGCACTTTATGCCTCCGATGCCAACTGGGGGCGGATACTCGCGGCCGTCGGGCGCTCGCCGGTGGCGGATTTTGACGTGGAGCGAGTGACCATTGATCTGGACGAGGTGCGTCTGGTAGAAAACGGCGGCCGCGCGCCGGGCTATACCGAAGCTGCCGGCAGTGCGGTCATGGCGCGCGAGGAAATTACTATCCGCATCGATCTGGGGCGTGGTGACGACGGCGCCACGGTATGGACCTCGGATCTGTCCCATGAATACGTGTCCATCAACGCCGATTATCGTAGTTGACCCTATGGATGACCAGCGCAGCAACAGAGCGTCGGCCCGTTAGGGCCACTCAGCAAAACAGTGGATAAAGACGTAATGAATGTAATAGCAAAACGACGGGTTCACGTTGCCGCCGCGGCAATCATCAGCGCCGACAAGAAGCAGGTGCTGATCGCACGCCGGCCGTCCGGTTTCGATCAGGGGGGACTGTGGGAGTTTCCCGGCGGCAAGCTGGCGCCCTATGAAACCGGCCTTGAAGGGCTGAAGCGCGAGTTGCACGAAGAGCTGGGCGTGGAAATTACTAAAGCCCAGCCGCTGATTCGTGTCCACCACGAATATCCTGACAAGCATATCCTGCTTGACGTCTGGCAGGTACATGACTTTGCCGGAGAGCCGTTTGGCCGCGAAGGCCAAGCGGTACGCTGGGTGCCGATGGAAGAGCTGTCGGGCTATCCTTTCCCGGCGGCCAACCTGCCCATTCTGCGCGCCGTCATGCTGCCCAGCGAATACCTTATTACTGCCGAGGAAGCCGACGAAGACGCCTTCAGGCAGCGACTGACCCGCGCGCTTGACGAAGACGGCATACGGCTGGTCCAGCTGCGAGCCAAAACGCTGGACAGCGAACAGTACATGGCACGTGCCCATCAAACGCTGGCGCTGTGTCGTGAGTACGGTGCGCGGCTGTTGCTCAACGGTGAGCCGGCGCTACTTGACGAGATCGATGCGGACGGCATTCAGCTGACCAGCGAGCGGTTAATGCAGCTCGACAAGCGGCCGATACCTGCCGGAAAATGGCTCGGCGCCTCCACGCATAATGCCCAGCAGCTGGCTAAAGCAGCGACGCTTGACTGCGACCTGGTGACGCTCTCGCCACTGGCACCCACGCCGTCGCATCCGGATGCGATCCTGATGGGCTGGCATGATTTCCAGCAGCATGTTGAACACGCCGGCATGCCGGTCTTTGCGCTGGGCGGCATGACGCGTTTCCATGCCAATCGCGCCCGCGCGGTCGGTGCCCAGGGTATTGCCTCGATTCGTGATTTCTGGCGCTAAGCCACCGCTTGCGCCTGCCTCGGCTTTTCGCTGGCCCGGGGCAGGCGTGTTTACGAACGCCGAGACTTTGCCTGAACGCCTGCTGACAAGGAGCATGCCATGCTTGACCGATTGCCTTTTCTGGTGGGGCTGCGCTACGTACGCGCCAAGCGCCGCAATCACTTCATTTCGTTTATTTCGCTGACGTCCATGCTGGGACTGATGCTCGGGGTTGCCGTGCTGATTCTGGTGCTGTCGGTCATGAACGGCTTTGATCATGAGCTGCGCACGCGGATTCTGGGCATGGTGCCGCACACCAAGATCGAAGCCGTCGACGGCATGGAAGACTGGCAGGGCCTTGCCGAACGGCTGACTCAGCGCGACCGGGTGATCGGCGCGGCGCCGTATGTGGAGCAGCAGGGCATGTTTTCCGCCAGCGGGCGCAACCAGGGTGGCATGGTGACCGGCATCAAGCCCGCCTGGGAAGATAAGGTCTCGATCATTGGCGAGCATATGCAACGCGGCAGCCTTGATGATCTACAGCCCGGCAAATGGAACGTGGTGCTGGGTTCGGCGCTGGCGCGCAACCTGGGCGTGGGCGTAGGCGACCGGGTTACTTTGCTGGTGCCCGAAGCCTCGATTACCCCTGCCGGCGTATTTCCGCGCCTCAAGCGCTTTACCGTCAGCGGCATTTTCAGCGTGGGAGCCGAGCTTGATGCACGGCTGGCCTATGCCAACATTGCCGATATGCAAACACTTGCCCGTATGGGCGATGAAGTGGGTGGCTTGCGCCTTGAGTTGGATGACCTTTTTGCCGCCAGCAGTGAAACCCAGGCGATCGTCAACGAACTGGGAGCGGGCTACCGCGGCCGGGACTGGACCTTCACACAGGGCAACCTGTTTCAGGCCATCCAGATGGAAAAACGCATGATCGGCCTGCTGTTGACCGTGATTATCGCCGTGGCGGCGTTCAATATCGTTTCCACGCTGGTCATGGTGGTAACTGACAAACGGGCCGACATTGCGATTCTGCGCACTATCGGCGCCACCCCACGATCGATCATGGGAATCTTCATGGTGCAGGGCATGGCCATTGGCATCATAGGCATTGCCATCGGCGTTGCCGCCGGCGTCGTACTGGCGTTGACGGTCTCGGATCTGATCGGCTGGGTGGAAAGTGTCTTCGGCATTCATTTCCTTGACGCCGGTGTTTATTTCATCAGCGAACTGCCCTCGCAGCTGCGCGGTAGCGATGTGATCAATATCGTGGCGGCTGCCTTCGGGCTGACATTTTTGTCGACGCTATACCCCGCCTGGCGCGCCGCCCGCGTGCAGCCGGCCGATGTGTTGCGCTATGAGTGAGGATACCGCCATGAATGCGACGGAAACCGCAGAGGCGCCCGAAGCGCCGGTAATGCTTGACTGTCAGGGCGTGACTCGCACCTACAGCGAGGGCCCCGAAAACCTGACCGTACTGGATCAGCTCTCGCTTAGCGTGCGTGCCGGCGAGCGCGTGGCCATTGTGGGTAGCTCGGGGTCAGGCAAGACCACGCTACTGAACTTGCTGGGCGGGCTGGATCGCCCCAGCCAGGGGCGTATCGTGATTGCCGGCGAGCCCATTTCCGGGCTTGGCGAGGCAGCGCTGGGGCGTTTTCGCAACCGCTATATCGGCTTTGTTTACCAATTTCATCACCTGCTGGCCGAATTTACCGCGCTGGAAAACGCCGCCTTGCCGCTGATCATCCGCGGTCAGCGCAAGAGTGAGGCCGAAACCCGCGCCAGGTCACTACTGGATCGCGTGGGCATGGCCGAGCGTGCTCATCACAAGCCCGGGGAACTCTCCGGTGGGGAACGTCAGCGCGTGGCGATTGCCCGGGCGCTGGTGACCGACCCGAGCCTTGTGCTGATGGACGAGCCCACGGGCAACCTCGACCAGACCACGGCGGCGACTATTCTGGCGCTAATGGATGAGCTGGCCCGGGAAAGCGCCTGCGCGTTTGTGATTGTGACGCACGACCCGGGATTGGCCGCACACCAGGATCGCGTGCTCAAGCTGGATGGGGGATATCTGGTGGCGGAGCAGCGGAATTAATCGTCAAACTCGGCTTCGATACGGGCGCGGCGCTGGCGGCGTTTTTGCCGCCGGCGCTTCCAGTGCCGGGAGACGTGCCAGCGCCAGATAAGCCGGATGCCGGCATTCGCCAGCACGGCCAAAAGTACCGCCGAAATCAGCGAGCCGAGAAACAGCGCCGGCAGAATGTCGTGTATCTGCTCGGCTATCCATTGGGTGGACAGATGTACGGGCGCGTCGCGGACGGGAGCGTCCAGAAACAGCGAGCCCAAACGGTAGTTGGCGTAAAAGATCAGCGGCATGGTAAGCGGATTGGTGATCCACACAAGGCCCACCGCCAGCGCCAGGTTGCAACGACTCAGACGCGCACCAAGAGCTGCTGCTACCATCTGGAAGGGAATGGGCAGCAACGCGCAGAATATCCCCACGCTAAAAGCATTGGCGACACTGCGGCGAGTTAAAAGCCAAAGCCTCGGATCCGCAATAAGCGGCGCCATGAAACGCAGCGAACGCTGACGTTTCAAGGTGTCGGGCCTGGGCATGTAACGCTGCAAGAACCGGCGCGGCATGTTGATTACTCTTGCCTTTAAGGCTATCCATTATCCATGACTTGCCATTATCCATATAGTGGCTGGCTTCGGCTATGCAGTTGTTATGCCTTGATACTCACCCAGGGAGCGGGTAGACGATGGCAGATATTCGATGGCCCGGAGCGTGCTGGCAGCGTATGCGCCCGGGCGCTGCGCTTCCACTAGCGGCAGCGGCACTGCTGGGAGCAGGGCTCGCCGCTATCGGCGCGGGCACGCATTATCCACTGTTGTTCAGTGCCATACTGGCCATTTTGATGCTGTGTACGGGCCTTGCCGGTATTCGCTGGGCAGGGCTTCTGGGTGTGTTGCTGCTGGCTTATGGCGGCGTACTGCACGAGCATGCCAGTCGCTTGCCGGCGGGGCTGGGTGGCGCTGACCTGAACGTTGACGCCCGCATCATCAGCGCCAGTGATGTGGCCGGCGTTACCCGCCTGATGCTTGAAATTACACGTTGTGAAGCGCCTGCCGGCCTGCCCGATTGCGGGCGGCTGGGCACCGTGCGGGTCAGTGCGTATCACCCGCTGAGGGTACGTCCCGGCGAGCGCTGGACAATGACGCTGCGGCTGCGTGTGCCACATGGTTTTCGTAATCCCCACAGCTTTGATTACGGTAACTGGTTATGGCGTGAAGGCATTCATGCCACGGGCTATGTTCGTCAAAGCCCTGAATCCAAACGTATGGCGCCTGCCGGTGTGGCGCTGAAAAACCGGGCGTTGGCGTTTCTCGATGACCGCGTGGCGGATGATACCGCCCGTCGCTGGCTGGCGGCACTTACACTTGGGGCAAGCGGGGAACTGACCCGGGACGACTGGGCGCTACTTAATGCCAGCGGTACTACCCACCTGGTAGTGATTTCCGGCCTGCATGTGGGGCTGGTGGCCTCTTTCGGGTTGTGGCTGGCGCGTACGGCGGCGCGACTTCTGACGCCCCGGAACTGGCGGTTGCGGATCTGGCCATGGTGGGCTGCCGCCGCTTGTGCCATGGCTTATGCGGTACTTGCAGGGCTTTCGCCGCCGGCCATGCGTGCCATGGTGATGACGCTCATCGGCCTCTGGAGCTTAAGCGGTCGGCATGCCCCCGGTGCGTGGCAGGCGTGGTGGCTGGCGCTGGCGATTATCGTGATAAGCGACCCGCTGGCCGTCTGGCGGCCGGGCTTTTGGCTTTCCTTTTTGGCCGTGGCGTGGCTGATTGTGATTTGGCAGGGGCGGCCACGTCCCGTGGGGGTGCGCGGTTGGCTGTGGGCGCTTGGCCGCTCGCAGCTGTTGCTGGCGCCGGTCATGGCGGGAGCCGTGGTGCTGGCTTTTGGTCGCGTTGCGCCGCTGTCTCCGCTGGTTAATCTGCTGGCCGTGCCCTGGGTGAGCATGATGCTGGTGCCCGGGGCACTGCTGGGCTGGCTGGTTGCGCCATTGCCGTATGTCAGCGAGGCGGTCTGGTGGGGTTTTAGCCAGGCGCTGGTGCCGTTGCATCAGTTGCTGACGCTTGCCGTGGAAGCGGCACCCCTGTGGGAGCCTTCTCCCGGGCAAGCCGGCTGGCTTGCCGGCACGTTCGGGCTGTTGGCGCTATGCTGGGGGCTGCCGGCGGTGCCGCGTGTGTTGCGCGTGCTCAGCCTTGGGCTGGTGCCATTGGTGCTTTATGCCGCGCCGATGCCGGCCTGGCCCGAAGGTGCGCTACGCGTGCGGGTATACGATGTTGGTCAGGGTCAGCTAATTGAGCTGCGTACGCGGAATACACGCACGCTTTATGATACCGGCCCGCGTTTTCGCTCGGGATTTATGCCCCTTGACACGCTGTGGCCACCGGGGCGGCACTTTGCACGGGTGATTGTCAGTCATTCGGACACCGATCATGCCGGCGGGGTCCGGGCACTAAGGCAGCGCCATGTGGTTGGCCGCTGGCTGGCGCCTTTGCAGGAAAGCGTGGTGGCCGGTCAGGCCGCCTGCCATCGTGGTCAGCAGTGGCAGCAGGAAGGCGTGACGTTTGAGAACCTTTGGCCGCCGCAAGGCCGCAATGATCTTTCGCCCAACGACCGTTCCTGCGTGTTGCAGGTGACGGCTGGCGGACACCGGTTCTTGATTACCGGAGATGTGAGTGCCAAGGTCGAGCGACAATTTTTGCGTGAGGTTGATACACCGGTGAGCGTGCTGGTGGCAGGGCATCACGGCAGCGGGACAAGTTCCGGCGTTCAGTTTGTGCGCACCGCCGCGCCGCGGCAGGTGATTTTCAGCGCCGGGCGTGACAATCGCTTTCAGCATCCGGTAGACGCCGTTGTGCGGCGCTTTCGTCAGCAACAGAGCTGCCTTTGGAATACGGCTCATGACGGTGCGCTCACGTTCTGGCTGGTACCCGGCGAGGCTGTTCGCATTCAGCCGGAACGTGGTGCGCCGAGCAAGCGGTGTTGATGCTCGCCGGCTTCAGGTAGAATTGGGCGCATTATCTATTAGCGCCGGGAGTCCGCGTGATCGATTCAGGATTGGCCATCTATAAACGTCTGCTGGGTTATGTCAGGCCGCATTGGCGTGCCTTTATGCTTGCCGTGCTGGGGTTTTGTATTTATGCGGCATCAAGCACGGCGCTGGCCGAGCTGATGAAGCGCCTGATTGACGGTATCCAGAATCCGGACGCGTCGTTTCGTTTCTTTTTGCCGCTGTTTGTGGTGGTCATGTTTGCCGCTCGGGGGCTGGGCACCTTTTTGAGCACCTACTTCATGGCGTATGTCGGACGCTATGTCATTCATACGCTGCGCTGCGATGTGTTTGCCCACATGCTTCATCTGCCCGGCGCATTTTTTGATCATCATTCGAGCGGGCATCTGGTCTCGCGGGTGACCTACCATGTTGAACAGGTGGCGGGAGCGGCCACCAAAGCGGTGACCATTCTGCTGCGCGAAGGGTTGTTTGTGGTTGGTCTGCTGGGCTATCTGTTCTGGACCAACTGGCTGTTAACCCTGTTGTTTCTGGCAGTTACGCCGATTATCTCGCTGGTCGTGAGCTATGCCAGCAAGCGTTTCCGGCGCATTTCCAGGCGTATCCAGAACTCCATGGGAGACGTGACCCACGTGGCGTCCGAGGTGCTATCGGGGTATCGCGTGGTGCGTACTCACGGTGCTGAAAGCCATGAAAAGCGCCGCTTTGAGCGTGTCAGTGAAGAGAACCGCCGGCAGAGCATGAAAGAGGCGCTGACCAAGGCGGTCAGTTCGCCGATCATCCTGATGCTGGTCGCATTCTCCATGGCAGTGCTGGTGTGGCTGGCCATGGCGCCGTCATTGCTTAACAGCATGACGCCGGGTGAATTCGTGGCTTTTATTACCGCCGCAGCACTAATGACCAAGCCGGTGCGTCAACTGACGGAAATCAACAGTGAAATCCAGAAGGGGATCGCCGCGGCAACAGAGCTTTTCGGCCTGATGGACGAGCCTGGTGAAGAGGATAGCGGCGAACTTCCGCCACGGCGACTGAATGGTGACATCACACTTGAGGATGTACGCTTTCGTTACGGTGAAGACCAGACCGATGTGCTACACGGTATCAACCTTGACATTCCTGCCGGCGAACTGGTTGCCATTGTTGGGCGCTCGGGCAGCGGCAAATCCACTCTTGCCAGCCTGCTGCCGCGTTTTTACACCTGCACTGACGGCCGTATTGCCATTGACGGGATTGACGTGCGGGACTATGAGCTGGCCCCGCTGCGTCAGCAGATCGCGCTGGTTTCCCAGCAGGTCACGCTATTTAATACCAGTATTGCCGAAAATATCGCTTATGGCGCCATTGAGCCCGATGCGGAGACGATCGAGGCCGCAGCGCGCGCGGCTTATGCCCACGAATTTATCGAAAAACTGCCTGACGGCTATAACACCAAAGTGGGCGATAACGGTGTGATGCTATCTGGCGGGCAGCGCCAGCGACTGGCGATTGCCCGGGCAATTTTCAAGGACGCGCCGATCCTGATTCTTGACGAGGCTACCTCGGCGCTGGATACCGAATCCGAACGCTATATTCAAAAAGCGCTGGAACACGTTTGCCAGGGGCGCACAACGCTGGTCATTGCCCACCGGCTTTCCACCATCGAACGGGCCGACCGCATCGTGGTCATGGAGCAGGGGCGTATCATCGAGCAGGGAACCCACCGCGAGCTGCTGAATATTGACGGTGCGTATGCGGCGCTGCATCGGCTACAGTTTCAGGACGCAGCATGAGCCTGGCCCGGCGCTGGGTGAGTGCGGCCTATAGGGGAAGCGCCTGGCTTTATCCGCTGCGCCCGCTGGCCGCGCTCTATCGTCAGCTCATGGAGCGCCACCGGCGCGCGTATGCCAGCGGCACAAGAGCGACGTGGCGGGCCCCGGTGCCGGTTATCGTGGTGGGTAATATCACCCTGGGTGGCACCGGGAAGTCACCGCTGGTGGCCTGGCTTGTGCGCTGGCTTGGTGGTCAGGGCTATACGCCCGGCATTATTACCCGGGGCTACGGCGGCAAGGCGGCACGCTATCCGCTACGGGTAACGCCGCAAACATCGGTAACACAAAGCGGCGACGAGCCCTTGATGCTGGTACAGCAAACCGGAGTCGCCGTGGTAGCCGACCCCGAGCGTTCCCGTGGCGTAAAAGCGCTGCTGGATGATGGCTGCGATATCATCGTAAGCGACGACGGGCTGCAGCATCTGGCTCTGGAACGCGATATTGAGCTGGCGGTGGTGGATGGTGCCCGGGGGCTTGGCAACGGCCAGTGCCTGCCGGCCGGCCCGCTGCGCGAGCCCCCCGAACGGCTGGCCGATGTAGACGCAGTGCTGGTTAACGGCGATCTCTGCACTCCGCTTGATGTGGCAACGCAGCCCATGCATTTGGCGCCGCAGTGCTGGCGCCGGCTGGCGACGGGGCAAACGCATGCGCTGACCCCGCTGCCGTTTGCGCTGCCGGTCCGCGGAATCGCCGGGATTGGCCGCCCGGCACGCTTTTTTACCACGCTGGAAGCGCTTGGCGTGCACGGTAGCTGGCACGGTTTTGCCGATCATCACCGCTTTACGGCCCGTGACCTTGCCGTGAGCGACGGGCAAGCGCTGGTCATGACGGCCAAGGACGCAGTGAAATGCCACCCCTGGGCGCCGCCGGACAGCTGGGTGCTGGACGTGGAGGCAGTGTTGCCCCCGGAATTTGAAGACTGGCTGGCCGCGCGGCTGTCAGCCCTTTCCTGCAGGAGACACGCTGATGGATAAACAACTGCTGGCCATGCTGGTATGCCCGATGTGCCAGGGCAAGCTTAAATATGTGCGCGAAGCTCGGGAGCTTTACTGCCTGTATGACGGTCTGGCGTACCCGATTAGCGATGACATACCGGTCATGTTGCCCGAAGAGGCCCGTCCCTTGAGTGCTGACGAAAAACTGCCGGCATCCACAGGCCGCACAGGAGACGCCTGAATGGCCGAGCTCGGGTGTGTACCCAGGTTTATCGCGGTGATTCCGGCGCGCTATGCCTCGTCACGGCTGCCGGGCAAGCCATTGCTGACGATTGCCGATGAGCCAATGATTGCCCACGTCTGGCGCCGTGCCTGCCAGAGCAACGCGGCGCGCGTGGTCGTTGCCACGGATGACGAGCGCATTCAGCAGGCGCTTGAACCCTACGGGGCCGAGGTGGTCATGACCCGCGCTGATCATGCATCGGGCACCGATCGGCTGGCCGAGGTGGCCACCGCGCTTGAGCTTGATGATGACGCGCTGGTGGTTAACGTGCAGGGAGACGAGCCGCTCATACCGCCAGCGTTGATTGATCAGGTAGCTGCGCGGCTGGCCGATGATCCGGCGGCGTCGATGGCAACGCTTGCCGAACCGATTACCGAGGTGGAGTCGCTGTTCAACCCCAATGTGGTCAAGGTAGTGCGTGCCTTTGACGGGCGTGCGCTTTACTTTTCCCGTGCGCCGGTGCCCTGGGACCGTGAGAACTTCACGGCGGCGCCAGCGTTGCTGTCGACGGATGCCTGGCTGCGCCATATCGGGATTTACGCCTATCGTGCGGCATTCCTGTATGCCTATCGCGACTGGCCACCGGCCGCGCTTGAGCAGTTGGAACAGCTTGAACAACTACGTGCGCTGCAGCGGGGGCATGCCATTCAGGTGGCGCTGGCCTGTGCGGTCAATCCGCCCGGCGTGGATACGCCTGAAGATCTTGAGCGGGTACGCCAGTGTCTGGCGTCCTGCACCGTTAATGCTGAGAGGGAGAAACCATGAAGGTGCTATTTGTCTGCCTGGGTAATATCTGCCGTTCGCCAAGCGCCGAAGGCGTGTTTCGTCGGGCAGTAGAGCAGGCCGGGCTTGAGCAGCGTATAACGGTGGATTCCTGCGGCATCGGTGACTGGCATGCGGGCAATCCGCCCGATGCCCGCGCGCAGGCGGCGGCCAGACGTCGGGATATCGACATCAGCGGGCTTAGCGCGCGCCAGTTCAACCGTGATGATTTTCATGCGTTCGATTACATTCTGCCGATGGATTACGGCAACCTGCGTGATATTCGTGCCATGGAGCCGGATGCGCACAAGGCGCATATCGAGTTGTTCCTCGCCTTTGCCGGAACGCCGCAGGGTGAAGTGCCGGATCCGTATTATGGCGGCGATCAGGGGTTTGAGGACGTGCTCGACATGATCGACGCGGCCTCCCGGGGGCTGATCAAACATATTGAAGCCGCACCGTAATGCCGCTGCCCGACTTCTCGCCGTGGTATCACGATTGTGATCTGACCGGCAGCAATACGCTGCGCCTGCCCAGCCGGGCGCAGTTTTTTGTCGCTCCGGGGACATTGTCCGGGCTGCGTTGCTGCATTGGCCGTGCTCGCCGCGAGAAGCTGCCCATTACGCTGCTGGGCGGCGGCAGTAATGTTCTGTTGCCGCCGGTGCTGCCCGGCGTTGTAGTGCACCCAGCGCTTGGCCAGTGGTGGTTGGAACGTCATGGCGAGCATACTTTTGCCCAGGTGGGCGCCGGCGTGAACTGGCACACGCTGGTCATGGCGCTGGCCGCGCGGGGTTTGTGGGGAGTGGAAAATCTTGCCCTGATTCCCGGCGACTGCGGAGCAGCACCGGTACAGAATATCGGCGCCTACGGCGTTGAGCTGGCCGATGTGTTGACGGAGGTCCAGATCATGTCGTTGACTGATGGTCAGACCCGTTGGCTGTCGCGCCGCGAGTGCCGGTTTGGCTATCGGGACAGCATCTTCAAGCGCGAGCTGGCGGGAAAGGTGGCTATTACGCGTCTGATGCTGAAACTGAGCCGCGCGCCCCGGCCAGTGCTGGGTTACGGGGATCTTGCTGCCCGCGCAGGTGACGCGCCCAGCGCTCTTGAGGTGGCGCAAACGGTCAGCCGCATTCGGCAGGAAAAACTGCCTGACCCGCAATGTTTGCCCAATGCGGGCAGTTTCTTCAAGAATCCTGTGGTGGGTGAAGCCGCTGCGCAACGCCTGCTTGCGAGGCATCCGGATATGCCACATTTTCCCCTGGCAAGCGGAGGTTGCAAGCTGGCCGCCGGCTGGCTGATTGACCGCTGCGGCCTGAAAGGGCAGCGCTTTGGGGCGTTTGGTGTGCATGAGCGCCAGGCACTGGTGCTGGTGCATCTGGGTAACGGTGATCGTGAGGGGCTTGAGTATGCTGCCGGGCAGGTGGCCGATGCCGTCAGAGAGAACTTTGGTGTAGCGCTGGAAGTGGAACCTCGTACGATCAGCGCCTGAGCGGCCCTGTTGGGCGGCGATAGACAAACGTCAGGGATAAAAAAAGCCCGGTACCGCAAGGTATCGGGCTTTCTGTTGCGTTAATGATACTAGTCGGCGCTGTTTTCCTGCTGCTGGCGCCGGCGTTGTTCACGCGGGTCGTTATGAGCCCGCCGGCGGCGGCGCGACTGGGCAGCGGTTTCCTGTTTCGCTTCAGCCGTTTCCGGTTCAGCCGGCACGTCCGACTGCTCCGCTTGGGGGGCAGTTGCTTTCGGCTCTTCGGCCTTTTGCGGCTGCTCTGCCTCGGGCCTGGGTTCCGGCGTGTTGTCGGCCTCAGGCGAAGGTGCTGTCGGCTTGGGCTCGGAAGCAGGCTCGGCGGCTGGCGCCACGTCTTGCTGCGCTTTGGGCGCCTCAGCCTTTTGCGGCTGCTTTGCCTCGGGCCTGGGTTCCGGC
>NZ_JAKDUR010000072.1 GCF_030457605.1 Halomonas sp. | reverse complement strand
CCTAGTCGTGACGGGTAGGCGAAAGTTCGGGGTGACGCCGAAGCAGGTCGTCAATCGCCGGGTGATGATCGCTTTGTGTCAGCACATTGGCCAGCAGCCGACGGGCACGTTCCGATTGTCCCAGCGCATGCAATACCTCGGCGAGGTGAGCGGTGACCTCCTGATCGGGCATGTTGGCATAGGCGCGTTCAAGCGGCGCCAGTGCGTCTTGTGTCCGCCCCAGGCGGAAATATACCCAGCCCAGACTGTCCTGCACCGCGGGGTTGTCGGGTTCAAGCTCATGGGCGCGTTCTATCAGCCGGCGGGCGTCATCAAGGCGGCCGGATACCTGCTCGTCGGCCAGGGTGTAGCCCAGCGCGTTGAGCGCCATGACGTTATCAGGCTCCTGTTTCAGCACTCGCTGAAGGTCCTGTTCCATGCCCGGCGTGTCGCCGGCCCGCCAGGCGCGCATGGCACGCATATAAAGCAGTGCGGTATCGTCCGGCGTGCGGGCAAGCTCGCGGGTGAGCAAGGCGCTGGCGTCGGCGGTTTTGCCCAGTTCGTCCAGCAGTTCTACCTCAAGCATGACCAGCTCGTTGAAGTGTTCTTCAAAGCGCATGCGTTCGGCCTGCAGGAAGGCCCGGGCGTCGTTCAGGCGTCCGGCGTCGATCAGCATGCCGGCTGCGGCCGCGCGGGCGGGGATGAATTCGTCGCTACCTTCTACCTGACGGTAGTATAAAAGCGCGCTGTCAACGTCGCCGGTGCCCCGGTCAGCCGCGCCCAGCAGGTAATAGCCCATGGCGGAAATGTCGTCGCGGCTGGCCAGCGGGTGCAGTAAACGCTTGGCGGCACCGGGCTGATCTTCTTCCAGATATAGCCGGGCAAGGGCCAGGCGCAACTCGCGACCACCGGCATGACGCTCAAGCAGCGCGTTGGTTTGCGCCTCGGCGGCGTCAAGGTGGCCCAGCCGGACCTCTGCCTGGGTCAGTAGCAGAGCAAAGCGGGCGTCGTCAGGGGCGCGATCAAGCCCTTCTCGGGCGGCTTTACGGGCATCGCGGTAGTCGCCGTTTTCCAGTGCCAGATGTGCCCGGGTACGCCACAGGGCGAGGGAGTCGGGAATCAGAGCCTGAGCCTGAACAAGGTGCGATTGCGCCGCGCCGGCATTGCCCCGGGCACGCTCCAGTAGTGCGGCGGCAAGGTGCGCGTCCCCGCGGTTGGCAGCAGGCAGGCGGTCATCAGCCGCCAGGGCGTTTTCCAGCCGGACCAGCAGTGGCGTTGGCGCAGCGCCTTCGGCAATCGCCTGTTCGGCCAGCGCGGCGAGCCCGGCACTGTCGCCCTGTGCGGCAAGCCTCAGGCGTTGTTCAAGGCCTGTCTGCCAGTCGCCCCGCTCAAGCGCCAGGGCCGCAAGCAGTTGGCCGGGCGTGGCGTTGCCCGGATCCAGCGCCTGCCAGCGCGTTGCTGCGGTTTGCAGCAGGGCGGCGGACTCGCCAAAGCGGGCAGCGAACGTGGCGCGCTCGGCAAGGGCCGGGTCGGGGTAGCGCCGGGTGGCATCAAGATAGCCCTGGCTGGCGTCGCGATACAGGCCGCGCTGGCCGGCCATTTCAGCGGCCAGCAGCGTGCTCAGCCCGTCAGCGTCAAGCCCCTGGGTAATGGGCGGCGCAGACTGGAGGATATGTTCATTCGGTGCCGCCGATGGCGGTACGGACTGGCAGCCGCCCAGCAGTGTGCCGGCAGCCAGTGCGGGCAGCATGTGCCGCAGCCTCGGCGCTAACGTTGTAGCGCGGGTGAGTCCGATGGCGCGTGTGAATAACATGGCGCTGATAGATGTGGCACGAAGTGGCATGCGTCTCTCGATCCGTGGGCCGGGCGTTCAGCATAGCGACTTGGCGGGCTGCGGCAAAGTGGTGTGGGTCAGATCAGGCACGGCTGTGGTAGAATGACTGATCCAATCGGCTTGCTTTGGCAAGCAAAACGTCAAACATGACGACCGACACACTAGCGAAGACGCATAACGCATGACGCTTCTTGCCCTGGGAATAAATCATCGTACCGCCACGGTTGCCGTGCGCGAGCAGGTAGCCTTTACGCCGGCGCAACTGTCGCAGGCGCTTGAAGAGCTGCGTGGACTGCCGCGAGTGATGGAAGCAGCGGTGCTTTCAACCTGCAACCGTACCGAGCTTTACTGTGTGACCGATGCCGCCGGTGAACAAACCGTGCTCAACTGGCTGGGGCGTTTTCACGGGCTGAGCGTCGAGGATTTGACGCGCTGCGCCTACCATTATCTGGATAACGACGCCGCCCGTCATTTGATGCGCGTCGCGGTGGGGCTTGACTCCATGGTGCTGGGCGAGCCGCAGATTCTCGGGCAGCTGAAAGATGCCTATCAGCAGGCGCGGGAATCGCGCGGGTTGGGGGGCGAGCTGGAGCGCCTGTTTCAGCACACCTTTGCCGTGGCCAAACAGGTACGCACCCAAACCGGCATCGGCAAAAACCCGGTGTCGGTGGCTTATGCGGCGGTAAGCATGGCCAGTCGCATCTTTGACGACTTCGGCCGCGCTCGTGCGCTGCTGGTGGGTGCCGGGGAAACCATCGAGCTGGTGGCTCGCCATCTGCACGAAGCCGGCGTGCGCCAGCTGACCGTGGCCAATCGTACCCGCGAGCGGGCGGAAACCATTTCCGCCGCACTGGGCGGCGAGGCCATTACCCTGACCGAAATCCCCGAAGCGCTGGAAAACGCCGATATCGTGATTTCGTCCACGGCGTCGCCGTTGCCCATCGTGGGCAAGGGCATGATGGAGCGGGCGCTGAAAAACCGCCGCCAACGTCCGGTGTTCATGGTGGACATCGCCGTGCCCCGGGATATCGAACCCGAAGTGGGCGAGCTTGCCGACGTGTTTCTCTACACCGTGGATGATCTGGAAGTGGTCATTCAGGAAAACCGCCGGCACCGCCAGGTCGCCGCCGATCAGGCCGAATCGCTGATCGAGCACGGGGTTGGCAGCTGGCTCCACGAGCGCCGTATCCGCAACGGTGGCCAGCTGATTCAGGCCTATCGCCATCACGGCGAGGCGCTGCGTGATTTGTCCCGGGATCAGGCACTTGAACGTCTGGCACGGGGCGAAGACCCGGCAGCGATTATCGAACGGCTGGCCTTTCAGCTGACCAACCGGCTGATGCATCGGCCGACTCAGGCCATTCGTGACGCCGCCTCGCACGAGGAACACCGTGTGCTTGACGTGGTGCCGCGCCTGTTAATGCCGCCCAAACCTGCGTTTGAAACCCATAAAACGGCGACGGCGTCTCGCCCGGCGGACGCGCCTCGCCAAAAGGATGAAAAGCCCGTATGAAAGACACGCTGCGCCAACGACTGGATGGCTTTGTCGAACGCTTTGAGGAACTGGCCCTGTTGCTGTCCGAGCCGGAGGTGATCAGCGATCAGCGGCGCTTTCGTGATTATTCCCGGGAATATTCCGAGCTTGAAGCGCTGGTCGAAGCCTGGCAGCGTTACCGCGGCATCGAAGGCGATATGCAGGCCGCCGAAGCCATGCGCCAGGACAGCGACCCGGAAATGCGCGAGCTTGCCGAAATGGAGCTTGACGACGGTCGTGAGCGTCTGGAAGCGCTGGAAGTTGAACTCAAGCGCTTGCTGGTGCCCAGGGACCCTGACGACGGTCGCAGCGTCTTTCTGGAAGTGCGCGCCGGTACCGGCGGTGACGAAGCGGCGCTGTTTGCCGGCGATCTGTTTCGCATGTACTCGCGCTACGCCGAGCAGCACGGCTGGCGGGTCGAAATCGTCAGCGCCAATCACGGCGAAATGGGCGGCTACAAGGAGATCATTTCGCGGGTCAAGGGCGACGGCGTTTACGCCCGGCTCAAGTTCGAGTCCGGCGCTCACCGGGTGCAGCGCGTACCGGCCACGGAATCCCAGGGCCGCATTCATACTTCGGCCTGCACCGTGGCGGTGATGCCCGAGGTCGAGGACGTGGGCGACATCGACATCAAATCCGCCGACCTACGGGTAGATACCTTTCGTTCAAGCGGCGCCGGCGGCCAGCACGTCAATACCACCGACTCCGCCATTCGCATCACCCACCTGCCCACCGGTGTGGTGGTGGAATGCCAGGAAGAGCGCAGCCAGCATAAAAACCGCGCCAAGGCAATGTCGCATCTGGCGGCCCGGCTCAAGCAAAGCGCCGAAGACGAGCAGCGCCAGAGCCAGGCCGACGCGCGCCGTTCGCTGGTGGGCTCGGGGGATCGCAGCGAGCGTATTCGCACCTATAACTTTCCCCAGGGGCGGGTCACCGATCACCGCATCAACCTGACGCTGTACAAACTTAATGAGGTGGTCAGCGGCGAGCAGCTGGACGACGTGATTGACCCGCTGATTCACGAATATCAGGCAGAACAGCTGGCCGCGTTGCAGGGCGGCGCATGATTCTTGATACCCTGCTGCGCCGGGCAGCCGAGCGTCTGCTGGCTGCCGGCTCGCCAACCCCAGGGCTGGACGCCGAAGTGCTGTGGATGCATGCAAGCGGCCGCGACCGCACCTGGCTATATACCTGGGGAGATCGCACCTGGGGTGAGACGCCGTGTGAGCGCTTTCAGCTGGCGCGCTTTGACGCCTTGCTCGCCGCGCGGGTTCAGGGCATGCCGGTGGCGTACCTGACCGGCGAGCGCGAGTTTTTTGGCCTGCGCCTCGCCACCTCGCGGGAGACGCTGATCCCGCGGCCGGATACCGAAACGCTGGTAAGCGCCGCGCTTGAACGTGTCGGCGCGCCGGCAGGGCAGCTTCTGGATATGGGCACCGGTACCGGAGCGGTGGCGCTGGCGTTTGCAAGAGAGCGTCCCGGCTGGCAAGTGCGCGGCGTGGATGTTCGTCCTGAAGCCGTGGCGCTTGCTCGGCGCAATGCCGAGAGCCTTGCGCTGAATAATGCCCGTTTTATCCACAGCGACTGGTTCTCCGCCCTTGTGGGTAACGACGGCACCGAGCCGCTGCCGGCCTTTGATCTGATTGTCGCCAACCCGCCCTATATCGCCGCGAGCGACCCGCATCTGGTGCTGGGTGACGTGCGCTTTGAGCCGCGCTCGGCGCTGGTGGCGGCTGACGACGGGCGGGCTGATCTGTGTTACCTGATCCGTCACGCCGGGCCGTTTCTTACCGACGGCGGCTGGCTGCTGCTGGAGCACGGCCATACTCAGGCGGCTGACGTACGCGGCATGTTTGAACGCGCCGGCTACACGCAGGTGGCAAGCGTTTGCGACCTGGGCGGCCACGAGCGCGTAAGCCTTGGCCGGTGGCTCGCCGACTGACTGTTATTCCCGACTTTTTGACGCTATGGAATCCCGCTATGAAAGCCAAAAACAAGACGCTGGACCGTATCGACCTGAAAATCCTGCGCTGCCTGCAGGAAAACGCCCGTATTTCCTACGTGGATCTGGCCGCCGAAGTGGGGCTTTCCACTACGCCGTGCCTTGAGCGCGTCAAGCGTCTGGAGCGCGCCGAGGTAATTCGCGGCTACCAGGCCGTGCTTGACCCGCGGGCGCTGCGCGCTGACCTGCTGGTATTTGTCGAAATCAGCCTGGAAACCCAGACGCCCGCGGTGTTTGACGAGTTTCGCCGGGCGGTGGGAGAGCTGCCGCAGATTCAGGAATGCCACCTCGTCTCGGGCCAGTTTGACTACATTCTGAAATGCCGGATTCCCGAAATGTCGGCCTACCGCCAGCTGTTGGGCGATGTGGTGCTAACACTTCCCGGCGTGAAAGAGTCCAAAAGCTACGTGGTGATGGAAGAGGTGAAAGAAAACTTCAGCCTGCATATTCCCGAGCTTGACGAGCTGGAGGAGAAATAAATCATGATGGATGATCAGGCGCTACTGCGCTACAGCCGCCAGATTATGCTGTCCGAGGTGGAAATCGGCGGGCAGGAACGCCTGCTTGACGCCCACGCGGTGATTATCGGTGCCGGTGGGCTGGGCTCGCCGGCGGCGCTGTACCTTGCCGCGGCAGGCGTGGGGCGCATTACGCTGGTGGATGCCGATGAAGTCGAGCTTTCCAACCTGCAGCGCCAGATTGCCCACGGCCAGGCGGATATCGGCCGCAACAAGGCCGAATCGGCACAGGCGAGCCTGAACGCGATCAACCCCGGCTGCGATGTGAACGCGATCGGTGAGCACCTGCTGGGCGAGGCGCTGGAAAGCCTGGTGGCCACGGCCGACGTTGTGCTTGACTGCACCGACCGTTTTTCCAGCCGCTACGGGATCAACGCCGCAAGCCAGGCCACCGGCGTGCCGCTGGTGTCCGGCGCGGCGATACGCTTCTCCGGCCAGGTCGCGGTGTTTGACCCACGAGACCCAGAATGCCCCTGTTACGCCTGCCTTTACCCGCCCGACGACAGCGGCGATGAAGCCATGAGCTGCGCGGAAAACGGCGTCATGGCGCCGTTGGTCGGGCTTATCGGCACCTTTCAGGCGGTGGAAGTGTTCAAATTGCTAAGCGGCGCGGGCAGCGTGCACCGCGGGCTTTCAACCTTTGAAGCGCTCAGCGGCCAATGGCGGCATTTCAAACTGCCCCGCGACCCCGACTGCTCGGTGTGTTGCCACCGCTGAGACAGGCCTGCGTTCGCTA
>NZ_JAKDUR010000024.1 GCF_030457605.1 Halomonas sp. | reverse complement strand
TGGCTTTCGACCATGGGGCTTGCCGCCGAACAAGGCGCAGGCAGCCTCTACCGTCTGCACCACGGCAAGCTAACCTGCCTGCTGAGCGGATTGAGTATTCCCAATGCCTTGTGCTTCTCGGAAGATGGCAGGTACGCCTACTTCACCGATACGCCGACCGGTCGGATAATGCGCTGGCAGCTGGATGCCGAGGGTTGGCCGTACAGAGCCGGCAGCGGCTATGCAGCGCCCTGTGTCTGGTCCGACCTGCGTGATGCCGGCGGTAATCCGGACGGGGCCGTGATCGACAGTGAAGGCTGTATGTGGGTCGCATTATGGGGCGCCGGGCGCGTTATACACCTTGATCAAAAGGGGCGGGAAACAGGCCATGTGGCGCTGCCGGCCAGTCAGCCTTCCTGCCCGCTGTTTGGCGGCCATGCGCTTGATACGCTGTATATCACTACGGCCCATGAGGGCCTGGACGCGCCCGGAGCAGCGGATGGCAGCCTGTATGCCATCGACCTCTCAACGCAAGGAGTTCGCGGCGTAGAAGAGCCGCGGCTCGTACTTGATTAAAGGGTGTCAAAACCCCAGCCGCCAAGCGGCTGGGGTTAAGCGCTGCGCAGGATCCCGCCTTTAGCCAGCGAAGGCGGCGTAGATGGCGATGACCAGCACTACCAGCACGACACCCGCAGGAATCGCCCCTTTCCACGGCGTAAGGTCAACCGCCCCGACGTCTTTATGCGCCCAGGCTTCGCGGCGCGGCCGCAGCTTGCCGATCAGCAGCATCATTGCCACCAGCAGCACGAAGATCAGCGTAACGAAGTGGAATTCGTGCATGATTTCCGGCAGCTTGTCGAACGGCGGAATGAAGTAGCCGGCAAAGATCAGCAGACAGCCACCGACCAGCGCAATCTTGGCTGCCATCGCGGGCACCCGGCGGGTCAGCAGACCCACCAGCACCACCGCCAGAATGGGAATAAAATAGATCGCGTTCATCTTCTGCAGATAGCCGAACAGGCTGTCCTGACCGGCCAGCAGCGGCGCGATAATCATGGCAAAGATGGCCATGATCCAGCCAAATACCTTGCTCGACTTCACCACCTGTTCTTCGCTGGCATCTTTCTTGAGAATCGACTTGTACAGCCCCAGACTGAACAGTGTGGTGGTGGAGTTCAGCGCCGAGTTGAATGACGACAGGATGGCGCCGACCATTACCGCGGCAAAAAAGCCGGTCAGCGGTGCAGGTAACACGTTGAACACTAGATAGCCGTAGGCCTCATCCGCCCGGATACCCTGATCGGCGTAGAGATGATAGGCGATGATGCCGGGAAGCACGAGGTAAAGCGGCCCAAGTAATTTGAACAGACCGGTCAGCAATACGCCCTTCTGACCTTCTGCCAGGTTCTTGGCGGCGAAGGTACGCTGGATGATTTGCTGGTTGGTTGTCCAGTAGAAGACGTTGATCAGCAGCACCCCGGTAAACAGGGTGAAAAACGGCACCTGCTGTTCGGAGCTTCCGATGGAATTGAGTTTATCAGGATTGCTGTCTTTCAGAATATCCCAGCCGGCCATCACGCCACCGCTGTCGCTAACCGCCTGGAGACCGAAGTAGACGACGACAAAACCGCCGATCAGTAGGCCGATACAGTTCAACGTGTCAGATACCGCGACGGTACGCAGCCCGCCAAACAGCGCATAGACGGAGCCGATAATGCCGACAATCCATACTGTTAGCCAAAGCAGGACGGTCTCGGACTGGATTCCCGTCAGGCCTTGAAGGTCAAGCATCCCCTGAAGCCCGATAGCACCGGAATAAAGGATGATCGGTAGCAGGATGACCGCATAGGCAATCAGGAAAATAATGTTACATATCAGCTGGGTTCCCCTGTCAAAACGGATCTCAAGAAGTTGCGGAATGGTGGCTATACCGCTGCGCAAGAAGCGCGGCAGGAAAAACAGTGCCAGCGCCACCAGCGCGACAACTGCGACCACTTCCCAGGCCATCACGCTCAACCCATCGCTGAAGGCTGCACCATTCAGCCCCACCATCTGTTCGGTCGACAGGTTGGTCATCAGCAGGGAGCCCGCAATCAGCGGGAAGGTCAGACTGCGTCCGGCAAGAAAGAAGCCGCTGGTACTTTTATGATCGTCACGTCGTGTGATTCGCCACGTAATCAGGGCGACGAGCCCCGTGAAGAACAAAAAAGACAGCAAAGTGAGAGTATGCATACTGCTACCTCTTGTTATTGAAAGGCGTATTATTAAGGCTGGAAGGCCATAGAGGGGGCATGGGAACGGCTATCAAACATAGTGGGCGTCACAGGCTATCGGTCGGCATCGAAAAATGTCTCTGGCTTCTTGTCGGTTACTTCAGCGTGGACAGTTGGCGGAACATGTCGTTGAGATCCAGGTCGCGACTCGTACGATCTAGTACCGCAAGTGCTGCCTGAGTTGCTTGCTCTGGTTGACGTAACCGAATCGCCTCCATCACCTGACGGTGTCGCTCCAGGCTGTCGTTGAGCTCATCTGCACTTTGGTTGGAACGCTCGACCAGTAGCGCAATGGCTGGTTTTAACACATGGCTGATCTGTGCCCAGACCAGGTTATGTGATGCGGCAAAAATTGCTTCATGAAACGCGACGTCATAATCATCATGGGTCCGTCCTTGCCAACACAGGTCGTCATTCTCGAGCGCGTGACACATGCCGCTATAAGCTTTTTCAATTGCCAGTAGATCCACCGCCGTGGCATGCCGGGCGGCGAGGCTTGCCACGAAAGGCTCCACTCCCACGCGGAAGGCAAAAATTTCCTTTTGGATAACCGGGTTGGGTTTGGCAAAGCGTGCCATCCAGTCGCTCACCCGGGGATCAAGCAGATGCCACTCCTGAAGCTCCCGCACTCGAGTGCCCTGCCCCGAAATACGCGTCAGCAATCCCGCTGCCACCAATGCCTGAAAAGCACTGCGCACGGTGCTACGGCTAACGCCAAACTGGTCGCATAAGTCCAGCTCTTTGGGGACAAAGCTCCCCGGGGCGTACTGCCCGCTAAAGATGGCTTCTGCCAAATGATCGGCAATATCAGGGCGTGGCGGGCACGGAGAGCGTGGAGATGGATAGGACGAAAAGAGGTGCATAAACAATCCTGAATCGCGTAAGGCTGTATATCTTGTTCTTATGTCTGACTTAGTATCAGGCACAAACAACCATACTGCCGTTAGTCTTTCGTCTACGGATTTTTCAGGAAAATGAGGCTTGTCAGAAATATTGCAGAGCAAGCAAGCAGGCGGGAGGGGGAAGGCGGCTAAGGTAGTTATTTGTGAGTGTGTTGCCCTACGCCTTGAGCTTGACCCAGCGCCCTTGAGAATCGCTATCGAGCCCTTTTTCGAGAAGCAACATGACCTCAATTGCCTCATCAGCCGTTACCGGCGGCGGCGCTTTCTTTTGCAAGGTCGCGGCGATGCCTGAATAAAAGGCGCAATAGTCCCCGGGTACCGGAGCAACAGCTCGATCAATCAGCTTGTCCTGTTTTTCGTCGAGACATAAACTACCAGGGGATGGATCTACCCCCCATTGTGGCGTGGGTGTGTGCCCCTGCTTGAGCCAGGCCTCCTGAGGATCGAGTCCGTAGGTAACATAGCTCCCCCGGGTACCGTGGACGCGAAAGCGTGGCGTTGATTCAGCCGCCAGAGAACTTGCAGAGAGTGAAATGCGCAGGCGATCATATTTCAGCAGAACACAGAAATAATCGCTCACCTCGGCACCGTCGCGCATATTCGTCAGATCCAGCAGGATTTCCCGGGGCATACCGAATAGTGCGCGTGCCTGATCCAGCAAATGGGGGCCAAGGTCGTACCAGATGCCGGCGCCTGGCTGGCTCTGGTCGCGCCACTGATCGGTAACATGTGGCCTAAAGCGGTCAAAGCGTGATTCGAGCGACACTACCCGCCCCAACGTCTTCGCTTCGAGCATTGCCTTGAGCGTTAGAAAGTCGCTGTCCCAACGTCGATTGTGGAATACGCTGAGCAGACGACGCGCTGCATTTGCCTGTGTTTTCAGCTGGCGGGCCTCGGCAAGTGTTAGCGTGAAAGGCTTGTCCACGACGACGTGCTTTCCTGCGTCGAGCGCCGCCCCTGCGTTGGCAAAATGAGCTTCGTTAGGGGTTGCGATAACTATCAGGTCGATATCATGACGTTCCAGCAGATATTCCAGGCGGCTTAATACTTCCACACCAGGTAGATCGCTCAATATACGTTCGGCATGGCGGCTGACTACTGCGGTAAGTTCGAGCTCTGGACTCGCCTGAATAAGCGGCGCATGAAAGGTACGTCCGGCCATTCCGTAACCCACTAGTCCCACCTTGATGGGGAGAGAAGCAGGTGTTATCTGTACTTGAGACATGGTTTTATTCTCTCCCGTTAAAGCGCAATATAATACTGGCGTTCCCAAAATGCCATAGTGGTTTTGTCGACCTCTAAAGGCAGTTGGTAGGTTTGGGCAGGCCGGCAATTTTAGCAGCGCGCTTGGCAGGGCTTCCCGGAAACAGGGACATCAGATAGATGGAATTTCCCTTTTCATCGCCAAGGCTTTGTTTAACGGCTTTGACCCAGGCGCGCATAGCCGGCGCCATTTCATATTTCGCGTAAAAATCCCGCAGTACCTGAATCAGCTCCCAATGGGCAGAAGTTAATTCAATCCCTTCATCCTCAGCCAGCGCCGTTGCCACTTCAAGCGACCATTCGTTTCTGTTGACGAGATATCCTTCAGGATCAAGAGGAATTGTTTGGTTACTTAACAGATAACGGTATATTTTTAATTCCGACATGGTTTTGCCTTGCCCGTTAATACCAGCTGACTGTTTGGGATACTTCTGCTGTTAGCGTCACAAAGGCCTCAACACTGAGAAGCTCAGGTTGCTGCCGACCGGTAATATCTACCAGTCCGCGGGACGCAACATCGTCTTCCAGCACATGAATGCGTTCCGATGCGACATGCCAGCCCTGCCATTGAGCATCAAGCACGGCAAAGACGGCTTCTTCAATCAGTATCAAGTGATCTTCCGGCGCCATGGCGGCAAGCGCCTGGGCCGCTGCCTGCCCGCTCTGCGGAGCTTGATTCAAAATATGCAGTATCATTTATCAGCTCCGTTAAAAGGTAAGAACATGCCGGGCATCATGCAACAATGCCTGTATCTGTCCTGCATCAAGCATTCTGGCGCCAGTCACAAAATCAGTCGGGGCAAGCCCCTGCGCCTTTGCATCGTCGTCGGACAGGTACAGCGTATCAATATCGTACATTTCGAGCATCTGAATAATGGGCAGCGTTGGTTTTTGCCCTGGCGCACCGGGTTTCTGGTCAGGCAATAGCGCCAGCACGCCCTGCCCCATGAATAGAGGCACCACAGACCGACCAAAAGCTGCCCCTACCAACAGTACATCCAGGCTTTCACGCAGCCGGATACCATCGTGCGGGGCGCTGCGTATTACGATAAGTAGCGTGTCACTTTGGCTCATTTATCACTTCCCATGTAGACGAAGATTCATGCGGCAAAAGTAATCACGCGGTCGCAACGCTGCTGGAGCTCAAGAAGCTGCCCTAGCCCGGTCAGCTCAAAAGGAGCGGCAACGTTATGGCCCCGCTGGCCATGGCGCCTGGCTTCCGCCTCGTTCAACAAGCCTCGCCGTAGTGCTGCGGCAATGCATACATCGAGTTGCACACCATGCCCATCATGTAGCGCAAGCCACTGCAGATACAGGTTGTCTTCATCCTGGGGGGGCGTCAGCAGAAATGAGGCGTTGTGTACGCCGTCCTGATAGAAAAACACGCTGTCCAACGTATGCCCCTGGGTCAACAAGGCATCCGCAAAGCGTAACGCCGAGTGCGGTGCCTGACTGCTATAGGGAGCGCCCATTACCAGCAATGCATAGCGCATGAATGCCTCTTTTTAAAAACGTGACGCAAAAAAGGCAGACCCTGTCAGGGCAGGGTCTGCTGTCACAATGTTTGTCCGGATCGTGCTAGGCAAGATCAATCGCTGCTCATGATACCGAGCAGGGAAAGCAGGCTGACAAACAGGTTATAAATGGAAACATACAACGTGATGGTCGCGAGAATATAGTTGGTCTCGCCCGCGCGATGCACCATCTCACTGGTCTGGTAAAGAATGGCCGCCGAGGAAAACAGTACGAAACCGGCTGAGACCATCAACGACAATGCGGCAATGTTGAAGATCATGCCTGCCACCATGGCAAGAATCAGCACGATAGCGCCAGCCATCAGGAAATTACTGAGAAAGCTGAAGTCTTTTTTGGTGATGAGGGCAACGGCAGAAAGGCCGCAGAATGTCAGCCCGGTCATGGCCAGCGCTGTCATGATCAGCTCGGCACCGTTGGGCAGGGTAAGATACGCTGAAAGAATCGGCCCCAGCGTAAAGCCCATAAAACCGGTGAAAGCGAATGTCGACAACAGCCCAGTGGCTGAGTTGGCCGTCTTATGCACGAGAAACATCAGCCCGTAAGCGCCGATGAAGAACACAAGAATGTTGATGCGTTCAATGCCCATGGCCATGGCGGCACCGGCAGTCACCGCAGAAAACAGCAGCGTCATGGCCAGCAGTGCATAGGTATTACGCAGCACCTTGCTGGCTCCGAGAGCGCTTACCCCTTGGGTAGATTGCGTTCTGGAAAGGTGTGATTCGTTGTAAGCCATGTGAACATGCTCCGTCGGTCGTGTTCTCAATGATCGACAAGCATGCCGCCAGCAGGTTCCATACGCAAGCCTCAAACTTTATTTTGCGCACATGAGATTCAACGCTAGCACCACATCGGGCCACAGAGGCGATAGTCTACCGTCGCATCAAGGTCTGGGCACGGTGAAAACCGGTCGATAATATCGAGCAACCATCAACAGGAAAAGCATTACTCGGAAACGAAAAAAGCCCCGCTTACACGGGGCTTTAATATCATTCTGGCGGAGGGACAGGGATTCGAACCCTGGGTAGGTATTAACCTACGTCGGTTTTCAAGACCGGTGCAATAAACCACTCTGCCATCCCTCCGACTTGGTGAGCATCTTACCAGCTTTCCTTTGGAAGTCAACGCCTTTAGTAAAGTCGTAGCCCCACCCGGGTGATCATATTGCCCTCCATTTCGCTGACTACCCATTGAATACCGTGCCAGTCCACGTCATCCCCAACAACCGGATGCCCACCAACTCGCAGCGCCATGAATTCGCCCAATGTCATGCCCGGTGTGTCTGAACTTAACGTCAGTCCATAGGCCTCAGCCACGTCCTGCATTTGAGCACTGCCTTCAAGAGTAAAGGCACCAAAGAATGCCCGCTCCTGCTTGAGCTTGGCATCACCGTTAAACAGCCGGTTAAGCGCCACGATATCTTCTTCACGCCCGATCACGCAGAGTATATCGCCGATTTTCAATCGCGTATTACCCTTGGGATGCAGCATGGCTCGCTTGCGAAACAGTGATGAAATCAGTGCGCCGGAAGGAAACCGCAGCAGACGAATGGGCACATCATCGAGATCCTGGTTTTCTACTTCATAAACAAACATTTCGAAATCATTTTCCGGCAGAATGCCCAGCGGCCCACGGCGGTTGGGCGTGGTGCCATTGGGAATCTCCACTTTCATCCAGCGCGCCACCCAGGCAAGCGACCCGCCCTGTATCAGCAGCGACATAAGCACCACGGCAAATGCCACGTTGAAATATAGCGCTGCATTTTCCACGCCCCCGATCAGCGGAAAAATGGCCAGCACAATGGGGACCGCCCCTCTTAACCCGACCCAGGCAATAAAAAGCACTTCACGGGTGCGAAACTTGAAAAACGGCTTAATCACCGCGAAAACCGCAATGGGACGCGCCACAAAGATCAGAGCCAGAGCGACTATAGACGCCGGCAACGCCACTTCCCACAGCTGGCTTGGGGTGACCAGCAGGCCCAATACCAGAAACAGGCCAATCTGGCTTAGCCATGCCAGACCATCATGAACAGGTAAAATGCAGCTGAGATGGCGTCCCGGCTGGTTGCCGATCATCAGCCCAGCAAGATAAATCGCCAGAAATCCGCTACCACCCAGTACACTGGTCAAGCCAAAAACGCTGAAACCAAGTGCCAGCGCCAGCATGGAATAAAGCCCGGGCGCCAGATCCAGCCAGCGCAGCAGTTTGGCACTGACCCAACCGCCACCCACGCCCACGGCTAGCCCAATACCAAACTGGGAGATAAAAAACAGCACCGTTTCGGTAACGCCGCCAATATCTCCCATCAGTATTTCGACCAGCATGAGCGTCAGGAAAATCGCCATCGGGTCGTTGGTGCCCGATTCGATTTCAAGCGTTGCCCCTACCCGCTCATTGAGATTAACGCCGCGCCCGCTGAGCATGGAAAATACCGCAGCAGCATCAGTCGAGCCCACGATCGCGCCGACCAGCAGCCCCTGGACCAGCGACAGGTCAAAGATCAGCATGGCGATGGCACCGACAATGGCGCTGGTCACCAGCACCCCGAACGTAGCCAGAAGCAACGCCGGCTTAAATCCCACACGGAACGTTTTCAGCCGCGTGCGCAAGCCGCCATCCAACAAAATCATGGCAAGTGCCAGATGGCCGACAACAAACGCTACCGAATAATCATCAAACTGGATGCCGAGAATCCCCTCTTCACCGGCAAGCATGCCCAGTCCCAGAAAAATCAGCAAAAGCGGGAGGCCAAAAAGCGATGACAAGCGGCTGGCCAGAATGCTTAGCGTCATCAAGCCGCCGCCCAATAGAAAGAAGGTATAAAGTGCGTCCATGATTCTCCATCTCAACCGCATTGCCTTGACTATTATGACATGCAGACCCTGCGTTTACCGTGACTTATTGCCTGGCAGACGTTTAATGCCGAACTAGCCAGGCCATTTACGATGCGGCTACACTTCTCTCATGACATCGAGAGCTTTCATTATGTTGCGATATCGACTCGGCTTTACGCTATGCCTGTTACTCTGGCTCTGTAGCGCAGGAGCCGGCGCCCAGCCTGCGGCACCCGACACCCCCTCTGCCACGGACAACACCACCAGCGTATTGACGCTGGATACCGAGGTACAGGTTCCAGAAGGGCTTTGGCCTGCCGAACAGGTCGTGATCAAGGCACCCAGTACGGCCATTTCCCTGCCGGAGCCACTAAGCCCGCCGCCGATGGAACCTCTCACCCTCATGCTCGACTGGTTTTTAAGCCCGCAGCACGCGCCACTGTTGATTGCCCAACTACGTGGACTTTATCAGGAACAGGGGCTTGACGTGATGCTCAAGCCACCGGCGGATCCGTCGTTACCCGCCAAGCTGCTGACCGCCGGTGAGGTGGATGCCGCACTGACCCGGCAGCCGCTATTACATTTGAACAATCATGACGATGCCGGCCTGATTCGCATTGCCACGCTGATGGAAACGTCCCTCAACGCCGTCATTGTTGCCGGCGATACCGCACCGGAAAACCATACAGCGCTGGCAACTCGCAAGTACGGCTATGCCACTCGCGAAGGTGCCGAGCTTATCGTGCCGTTATTGGTACCCGAGAGCGTACGTCAAACAGACGACTACATAACGCCGCGTAACGTGCATTACGATGGCGAGCGAAACCTGCAGGAAGGGAATATTGGCGTGCTGGCCGATGGGTTTTATAACGCGCTGCCCGCCCAGCTGGCTACCGATGGCATCGGCTCCAGCGTAGTGACGTATGCCGAGCTGGGTCTGCCCGGCCACGACGGACTGATACTCATGGTCAATGGTGACCAGCTGAAGCAGCGCAAGCAAACCTGGCAGCACCTTGTCATTGCCCTGGAAAATGCGGCGCGCTGGATTGTGGAGCACCCTGATCGCGCCTGGAATACTCTGACCGAGGCTTACCCTGTGCTGGATAACAGCGCCAACGCTGATGCCTGGCCGGGCATCGTACGGCGGCTGACATTACGCCCGGGTGCGGTTGATACCCGGCGCTATCAGCGCATGGAAGCGTTTTTACAGCAGCGCGGCATCATCCAGACAGCGCTACCGGTCAGCAGCCTGGCCGTGGATCCTCATGCCCTTTAGCGATAACCCTTTCGCGATCATCAACGCACCACCCACACTAGCCGGGATGCGCCTCGATGAAGGTCGCGACTGCCTGGCTAAAGGCATCAGGCTGGTCAGCATGCAACCAGTGGCCAGCGTCCTTCAGCGTGATGATCCGTGCTTTGGGCAGCATCTCGCGCAGGGTCGGTAGCATAGCGTCCTGCACATAGTCGGAATCAGCGCCGCGCAGCACCATGCAGGGGCCGTTGTACGCCGCTTCTCCTGCCGGCGGCGCGATGATGTCAGGATAACCATCGATGATCTGATCAAGCCCAACACGTAACGTCAGCTGCCCCTCGCCCCGCTGGAGATTCGTGGCCAGAAATAACCGCACCGCACGCGAATCGATATGGCGTGCCAGCAGTGCATCCGCCTCACGACGATCAACCGGCCAGCCGTTCTGAACCTCGCGCATGGCCGCAAAAATTTCGTCATGACCGTGGCTATACGCCACCGGGGCAATATCGGCGACCAATAGTGAAGCGACCCGCTCAGGCGCAAGCCGTGCAAGGCTCATGGCTACCTTGCCCCCCATGGAATGCCCCAGCACATGAGCGCGATCAAGATGGAGCCTGTCCATCAGCGCCAGCACATCATCACTCATGGCGGCGTAGCTCATGCCGTCAGCATGAGGTGAGCGCCCATGATTGCGCAGATCCACTGCGATCACCCGACGCTTCTGGCGCCACGCCCGGATATGCGAGCGCCAGTTATCCGCGCTGCCCAAAAGGCCGTGAATAATAATCAGCGGCAGTTCGCCACTGTCAACGGCACCGCTATCAAGACAATAAAGCTCAAGCGGAGAATGCTCAGACAAGGACGGCATAAAAGGCTCCTGTATTTTTTCATGGCAAAGAACTCGGCAACAGGCCCGGATCAGGAGCAGCGGCTTGAGCCCCGGCATTCACCTCAGGCGGTACGGGGAGCCGTGTCGGTATCACCTGTCCATACCATCAGCCGGCGCATCAGCCAGGCCAGCAGAACGCCATACAATGGCAGGAAGAACAGCAGGCTGATGCTCAGTTTGATGGCGTAATCCACCAGGGCTATTTCCAGCCAGTTGGCCGCCATGAACGCATCCGGACTTTGATAAAAGGCGGTAAAGAAAAACGCGATCGTATCGGCAAAATTGCCGATCACCGTGGAGCATACCGGTGCAACCCACCACACCAGCCGGCGCAAACGATTGAATACCTGCACGTCAAGCAGCTGGCCGATCACGTACGCCAGGAAGCTGGCAAGCGCAATACGTGCCACAAAGGTATTCCACTCCCCCAACGCAGCAACCCCGGCATATTCACCCCGAGGGAATATCACCGAAACCACGTACGACACCACCAGTGCGGGCAACATGACGCGCAAGATAATCGCACGGGCCGGCTCTTTACCAAACAGCCTGACCGTGAGGTCGGTTGCCAGAAAAATAAACGGAAAGCTGAACGCGCCCCAGGTCGTATGCAGACCAAACAGCGTGAAGGGAAGCTGCACCAGATAGTTGCTTGCAGCAATGATGGAGATATGAAACACCACCATGAGAAACAGGCAGCGGCGGTATTGAAGGTCGGTCAGGACAAACATGGTCAGGATCCTTTTTGGTGAAAAGAACGGAGGGGTGAGGGAACCCTCCTGCCCGCACCGGGCGGCGCAGGCATTATACGCAACGCCGGGACGAAAAAAAGCCGCGGCACGTACACCCTTGTTTATCACTGGCAGAAATCGAGAAAACGCGCATTGAACCTTCTTCAGCCGTTGAAAAATCATTGATTAATCGTTTAATCCGCTTTAGACAAGACGCACTAATTTACGGAAAATTAAATCATTGAAAGTGCCGCATCTGCACCCAGAGCTGAACGGCTTTACAACAGGAGTCGCAGATGCCGACACCAGTGATGTCAGCCATCATCCAAACAAAAAAGCACACTATACCAGGAGCACAATATGCCCAGCTTTCATCGCGCCGCTGAGCACCTGCTGGATAATAACGCCAGCTCTATTGGCGCCAGCGCCCAGCTACTGAAGGCCATGGCCAACGCCAAGCGGCTGCATATACTTTGCCTGCTCGCTGAACAGGAGCTTTCGGTCACCCAGCTCAACCAGCGTCTTGACCTTAGCCAGTCAGCGCTTTCCCAGCATTTGGCCATCCTGCGCCAGCAGGCGCTCGTCACCACCCGACGCGATTCACAGACGATCTATTATTCGCTTTCAAGCCAGACCGTGAAAGCCGTTATTCAGGCATTGGCTGAAACCAGCGAGTAGCCGTTGCGGCTCTGGCAGCGGTTCAGTGCTTCTGCCAGCGGGCCGCTTCCAGCGCTCCCAGTGCTTTGGTTCCCGCACGTTCAATGCCGGCAGAAAATGCGATGCCGAGCCTGTCTCCAAGACTTTGGGGCGCTTCCAGCCAAACGCTGAATACGCGCGCCTGCTGCATCCGCTCAACCAGATACGCTTCGCTGGTCTGCACACTATCGATCAGGCAATGCCCCAGCGCTTCGCTACCGTACCAGATCTCGCCGGTGGCCAGCATCTCGATGTCCACGGTGGGCCGATGCCAGGATACATAGTCCTTGAACAGACGGTGGGTGTTTTCCAGATCGTCGAGGAATTTCTCGCGCCCTTCTGCGGTATTTTCTCCCAGCACGGTCAGCGTACGCTTGTACTTGCCCGCAGTCAGAAGCTCCACGTCAATGTCATGGCGCTTGAGCAAACGATGCACGTTAGGCACCTGGGCGACGACACCAATGGAGCCGAGAACAGCAAAAGGGGCGGCCTTGATATGGCCGGCAGTACATGCCATCAGATAGCCACCGCTGGCTGCCACCTTGTCGATACACACGGTCGTCTCAAGTCCGGCTGCCGCCAGCCGCTCAAGCTCGGCCGCAGCAAGGCCATAGGCATGCACCAGGCCGCCACCGGATTCCAGCCGCACGACCACTTCGTCATCGGCGCTCGCTACATCAATAACGGCAGATACTTCTTCGGCAAAGTGACCGGTAGCCGACGCCTTGATATCACCATAAAAATCCAGGACCCAGACACGCGGCTGTTTGCCCTGCTCCGCATTGTCTTCTGGCTGCTTTTTACTCGTTTTCTTTCCATCACGGCCCGCCTTGCGCCCGGGGCACAGTACGTGCAGCCATTTTTTACGCTGTCTGGATTCCTTGCCCGCCATGTCCAGCTGGCGATGACGCTGTTGGCGCTGCTCGTTAAGCGCTTCAATATGGAGTGTCAGGCCGTCATCGTGGCCGCTTTTTTTACGCCGCAACAGCAGGACGACAAGTCCTGTCAGCCCGATGATAATGACCGCCTGCATGAAAAACGTGACAATATTGATGATCCAGTCACCCACTTGCTTTCTCCTCGTATTGGCGCTCGAAACGTCGCGCGCCGTTTACCGCTCATGCGGCCAGTGATGTTACGCTAATATGACTACCGCCACGCTCCAGCCAAAGAGAGCCCACCATGTCGTCCACAACGCTTGAAAAACTGCAGGCACGCTTTGATCCGGACGCGGCCCGCCATATGCACGAAGTGTTCCAGTTTCATTTCTCCGACCTCGGTGACTATTACCTGCGCATCGATGACGGCTCACTGGACGTTCGTGAAGGCGAGCACGATGACCCTTCCGTTAGCCTGAGCCTTTCAAGCGACACGCTGAAAGGCCTCATGCGTGGCGAAATCAACGGCATGAGCGCCTTCATGAGCGGCAGGCTCAAGGCCACGGGCAACGTAATGCTGGCGACGCGGCTCAGCGCGCTGTTTCCCGGGTCGTGAGTTTTTGGCCATGCGCCAGCTTCAGCGGCGCCACTTGGCCAGATGCACTTCGATCAGCTCACGAGCGATGGAATAAGGTTGCGGCAGTCCCGGAAGCTGACGCGGTGAAAACCAGGCCGCGTCGCTGATTTCGTTTTCATCAATACGAATACGCCGGGTGGTCGCTTCGGCAAAAAAACCCAGCATCAGCGAATGCGGAAAAGGCCAGGCCTGGCTTTGGTAATAGCGCAGGTTATCGATGTGTACGCCCACCTCTTCATAGACCTCTCGGTGCACGGCTTCTTCGGCAGACTCGCCCGGCTCGATAAACCCCGCAAGCGTGGAGTACTGCCCCGGCCGAAAGCGCGGACTGCGCCCCAGCAACATCGCCTCGCCGCAGGTCACCAGCGTAATGATGCACGGCGAAATGCGCGGATAGTTGCGATGACCACAGGCGTGGCAGTGCATGGCAAACTCCGCGGCAAGCTTGGTGGCACGAGCCCCGCAACGGCCACAGAACTGATGGTTTTGCAGCCAGGCTCCCACCTGCAACGCCGTTGACAACAGACTGAACCAGCGGCTGGACAGCTCGGCCATCCATTGGCGTCCGTCAATCCAGCTGTCATGGGGTACATCCGTTAATGCCAGGGCCACCGGTTCATCCTGCCAATAGCAAAGCGGTTGCATGGTATCGTCCCAACGCTGCCACGGCTGAAGTGGTATCAGCGTCGCTTCGTCACCGGCAAGGGGCGCCGGCGCAATCCTGTTGCGGGAAATGACGATCACACGGCCGGCGCGCTCGCCGGCGGGAATTTCACGCCTGAGCATCGTGTACCTCACCCTCCTGCCAGCGCAGCTGATGCGCGGTGCACTTGGCCTGATGCGCCGCTTCCTCATCGGCGCTGGGCGCAATCACGCGCAGACGGCCAGGCGCCAGCGACAACCGCTGTATGGCAAGCCCCTGAGCTGTGTTGTTCTCACCGCCGGTAGCCGCGTCACCTTGCGCCTCGGCATCCAGCGTCAGCGCTGTTTGCCCGCCGGTCATCGCCAGATAAACATCTGCCAGGATTTCAGCATCAAGCAAAGCGCCGTGAAGCACACGATGGCCGTTCTCGATATCGTAGCGCTTGCACAGCGCATCAAGAGTATTGCGCTGGCCGGGATGCTTTTTCCGCGCCATGGTCAAGGTATCAAGAATGCCACAGCGCTCGGCCACTGGAGCAAACCCCGGCGCCGGTCGCTGCTGATTCAGCATTGCCAGTTCGTGGTCGATAAAACCCACGTCAAAGGGTGCATTATGGATGACCAGCTCGGCACCTTCGATAAACGCCCAGAACGCATCGGCTATCTGGGCAAACACCGGCTCGTTAGCAACCTTGTCGTCGTCAATCCCGTGGATTGCCACCACTTCCGCGTCGATGTGGCGTTCGGGGTTGATGTACTGGTGATAGGTGCGTCCGGTCAAACGCCGGTTGACCATTTCCACCGCGCCGATTTCCACCAGCCGATGCCCCTGTTTGGGGTCAATGCCGGTGGTTTCGGTATCCAGAATGACCTGGCGCATCAGGCTCTCCTATCTCGCTCGTCTTTATCCAATATTCTCGTCGATGGCCTGATTGGCCAGCGCATCGGCGCGTTCGTTGCCAGGATGACCGCTATGGCCCTTGACCCAGTGCCACTCCACCTGATGGCGCTGTGTTTCCGCATGCAGGGCCTGCCACAGCTCGGCATTTTTGACCGGCTGTTTGGCTGCGGTTTTCCAGCCGCGTTTCAGCCAGTTGTGAATCCACTGGGTGATGCCTTGTCGAACATACTGGGAGTCCGTCCAGAGCGCTATTTCACACGGCGTATTCAGCGTTCGTAGCGCGCTGATGGCGGCCATCAATTCCATGCGATTGTTAGTGGTGTGGGCTTCAAAACCGTACAGCGTTTTCTCATGATCGCCGCTTTGCAACACCGCCCCCCAGCCGCCAACGCCCGGATTGCCCCGGCAGGCGCCATCTGTATATACCGTCACGCGTGGCAGGCGCGTGCTTGCTTGTGTGCTCAACGCTTCTTCCTTTTACTGGTGTCGTTATCCTGTGCCGCTAGCTGAAGGCGTGTGGCACCAAATTGACGGGAGGCCACCGGGGCTTGCAGGCTAAATCCTGGTCGCTGAATGCGCGCACGATGGCGCTTGCGTCGCGCACGGATCATGTAGCTTGCACCCCACGGCAGGTTATAGCGCCGCCCGAGCGTCTCCCAATGTTCCCGGCATGCTCGGGCCCCGGGGACACGAAAGCCGCAATAGTCTACGCGTTCGACTTCAAAGTCGACAAACGCCAGCCAGTCGCGCAGTCTGCTCGGCGTTTTCCAGATGCCGTTACCGGGATATTCCCTACGTTTGCGGCCCAGCCGATGTTCAAGCAATGACAGCCCCAACGGATGAAAACCGAAAATCACCAGCACGCCGTTATCACTCGTCACCCGCGCGGCTTCAGCAAGCCCTCGATGCGCATTGGGGCAGTGTTCCAGAAAATGATGAATCACGGTGACGTCGATACACTCATCAGGAAGCGCCAGCGCCTCGGGCGGGCAGACAAGTGTGGCCGGATGTTCGGCATAGTGCCGTGACGATGCCCACTGGATGACATGCGCAGGTCCGGTTGTTACCGTCGAACCGGTGCGGCCATCACTGGATGGCGGCATTTGTGCCAGCAGCGTAGCGCCCGCCGACAGCTCCAGGCCGTGCTGCGCTCGGCGGGTTTCCAGCACCGGTCCCAGGCAGGCTTGCTGTACGGCAACAAGCGCTTTTCCGCGTTCGGATCCCCAGTAGCGCCGGCTTTGCGCCAGCCTCTCGTGCCACGCGTCATCTTCCTGCGAAGTTGACATAGAAAGCGCTCCCCTCCAAAGTATCGGCGTTTTTGACGTCCCATGCCTGATAAGGATCTCGCCCATGCTGAGCGTGACACCGATACCCGCCTTTAGCGACAATTATATCTGGCTCTTGCGACAGGACGCGAGTCAGAATGTTTGCGTGGTAGACCCCGGTGAAGCCGCTCCGGTTCTCGAGATACTCGAGCGCGAGTCGCTCAACCTGGAAACCATACTGATCACTCATCATCATCATGATCATACCGGTGGGCTGGGTGAGCTGATCAGCCGCTACGCACCCCGGGTAATCGGGCCGGACAACCCCGCCATCAAGGGCGTTACCGATCCTGTCGGTGAAGGTGACGAAATACGCGTCATGGGGCGCCTGTTTGAAGTCATGGCAACGCCTGGCCACACCCTTGATCACCTCAGTTTTTTCACGCCGGGCATTCCTTCACTGCTATTTTGCGGCGATACGCTGTTTTGTGCCGGTTGCGGCCGGCTGTTTGAGGGCTCGCCGGAACAGCTCTATACCGCCCTTAACCGCTTTGCCGAACTGCCCGAAGAAACGCTGGTCTTTGCCGCCCATGAATATACCCAGGCCAACCTGACGTTTGCCCGTGAGGCTGACCCGGAAAACAAGGATGTCGCATATGCCCTGCAGGATTGCCGGCGCGCGCGCGAAGCAGAACGACCGACCCTGCCCAGTACTATTGGCCGTGAATTGAACATCAACCCCTATTTGCGTGTCCATACCGCGAGCGTGCGCAACGCTGCGGGTGCCCAGGGCGCCAACGGCGACGATCTTGCCACCTTTACCACGCTTCGGGAATGGAAAAACCGTTTTTGACACTCGTGCTTAACGACTGGCATTAACCGTTGTATTTTCCCTCCGTTGTCACCCAACGACAGCACGCCGTACCTTTTTCATGACCGGCACGGCGGCGCACTTCATCAAGATTTCACGTTAATCGCCTATGACCTATCGCACAATGCGCCAGCGCTTTTTGCTCAGTGCCGGCAGCACGGTAATCATGAGTCTTCTGCTTGCCGCCACAGAGCAGCACGCCGCGGCCATGCCCAACGTTGCCGGCGCCGCGACGCTTGCCAGCTCGTCTTACAGCACCCCGCATCATACGTCTTACCGTGCATCTTCAGGCACATCAGGCGTACCGGCTGGTATCACGGCCACTGTCGCGCATCCGTCGATGACACCGGATGTCTCACCGCAAGGTCTGTTCTGGGATGCGCTGGATGCCGTGCCGCAGGATGCCTGGACACAGCTGCGAAAAAGCTTTACCTGGAATATCGATGACCTGCCGCCCCAGGCGCGTGCGCGCGTGGACAAGTGGATTAACCACTATCGCCAGAGCCCGGAAAACATTACCAACATTACGCGTGAGGCAAAACCCTGGCTGGCGTGGATCACCCGGCAAGTGGAGGAGCGCGGGCTACCGGGCGAAATAGCCCTGCTGCCGTTCATCGAAAGCTCGTTTGACACCAGCGCACGCAACCTCAGCGGAGCCGCCGGCCTGTGGCAGTTCATGCCGCGCACCGGCGATGCGCTCGGCCTTGTACGCAACGGACGCTATGACGGTCGCCTGGATGTCACGGCTTCAACCAGCGCTGCCCTTGATTACATCGAAATGCAGGCCGACCAATGGTACGGCGGCAATATTGCCCTGTCGCTGGCAGCGTACAATGCCGGTGCGGGCACGGTTAACCGTGCCCGCCGGCAGGCACGGCGCCAGGGCCGCGGCGGCGATTACTGGGCACTTACCACACTGCCCAGCGAGACCATGCAGTATCTGCCCAAGCTCTATGCCATTGCCCAGATTATCGATGATCCCGAACGCTATAATGTCAGTCTGCCCGACATTCATGCCACGCCGGCGTTTACCGAAGTCACCCTTGACCGGCGCATCACGCTGAAAAGCGCCTCCCGGCTGCTGGATGTCAGCCAATCACAATTGGCACAGTTGAATCCGGGGCTGCTTCAGGGCACGCTGGACCCTGGCAATGCCAGCACGCTGCTGGTGCCAAGTGATGCCGACCGGCAGGCGGTTGCCGCGCTTTCCGGTAATGGCATTGTTCGTCCCGGCGAGCAGATGGCATCGACCCATCGCGTCAAGCGTGGCGATAATCTTTCCACTATTGCCACACGCTATAACGTCAGTCAGCAGGACCTGATCCGCTGGAACGCCATTGATCGCCCCAGCACGTTACAACCCGGGCAGCTTTTGTCCCTGTCAGGCGGCTAGGGTCGCCCACGACATCCTCAAGGGAGGCTGGAAGCGATGGACAGCAGGGCTATCTCAAGCACCCTTGCCAGAGCTCTTTCAATCCGTGTTTTTTCAATCAGAGCTCATTCAACCAGCGTTCTGTCAAAACGCCAGCGTAGCGGGCGCTGGCTCGCCATTGCGCTGTTATGGGCGTTTAGCGCCGCGCCGGCTGTCGCCGGTTCGGCCAACCCGGCCGCCGCTGCAAACGTCGCGACCGTTCATGCCCTTGCGCTTTACGGCGCCCCCGAGTTACCCGAGGATTTCAGCCACTTTCCCCATGTGAATCCACAGGCGCCCAAGGGCGGCACCATGGTGCGCACCGCCGTGGGTGGCAGCTTTGATTCCACCAACCCGTTTATCGTGCGCGGCACACCGGCCAGCGGCATCAGCCAGATCTACGATACGCTGATGGCCTCCAACCCCAATGAGCCGTTCAGCCTTTACGGGCTGGTGGCCAGCGGCGTAAGAGTTGCGCCCGACCGCTCGTGGATCGAGTTTGACCTGCGCCCCGAAGCGCGTTTTCAGGACGGCGAACCGCTGACCGCCGACGATGTGGTCTTCAGCCTTGATGTGCTGCGCGAAGACGGTAACCCCTTTTATCGCAGCTATTACGCCGGTGTGGGCGAGGCTATCGCACTATCGCCACATCGCGTGCGCTTTACGCTGAACGATACCGACTCCCGGGAGCTTCCGCTGATTGTGGCGCAAATGCCGATTTTGCCCCGCCACTACTGGGCCGAGCGGGATTTCACCAGCCCTACTCTTGCCGCTCATCCGGGCTCCGGGCCGTATCGCATTGCCGAGGTCAATCCGGGCCGGCGCATTGTTTACGCCCGCGACGATGACTACTGGGGCAAAGACCTGCCGGTTAACGTCGGGCGCTATAACATCGGCCGGCTGGTGTTCGACTATTACCGCGACCGGGACATCGCCTGGGAGGCCTTCAAGGCAGGGCTGACCGACTACCGCACCGATGCCCGCGCGGCCACCTGGGCCATCGGCTATGATTTCCCTGCCTTTGAGGAGGGATTGGTCAAGCGAATTACCGTGCCCGACGTCAGCCCCTCGATGATGCAAGCCTTTGTCTTCAACCTGCGCAAGGGCAAGTTTCAAGACCCCAGAGTGCGCGAAGCGCTAAGCCTGACGTTTGATTTTCCCTGGCTGAATACCAATATTTTTTACGGCACTTATCAGCGCACCCAGAGCTTCTTTCAGAACTCACCAATGCAGGCCCGGGGGCTACCCTCACGCGACGAGCTGGCGCTGATTGAACCCTTTCATGACGAGTTGGTGGAATCTCACGGCTCGGACGACCTGTTTGAAAAGTCGCTGCCCATCGAACAACCTACCGCCCTGCGCGCACGGCTGAAAAAAGCGCTCGGCTTACTGCGCGAGGCGGGCTACCGCGTGGAAGACGGTACCCTGGTTCATCAGCAAAGTGGCCGGCCGCTACGCCTTGAGGTGCTGCTTTACGACTCCGGCCTTGAGCGCGTGGTTCAGCCCATGCTGCGCAACATGGCGCGCCTTGGCATACAAACGTCGATCCGCATCGTCGATATCAGCCAGTACCTCAATCGCGTGCGCAAATTTGACTACGATATCGTTATCAGCCACTTTCCCCAGTCCAACAATCCCGGTAACGAGCAACGCGATTTCTGGACCAGTGAGGCCGCAGACCGGCCACAAAGCCGTAACGTCATGGGGCTTGAAAGCTCAGCGGTGGATGCTCTGGTCGAACAGCTGATCAGCGCCGACAGCCGTCAGGAACTCAATACCGTGATTCATGCGCTTGATCGTGTGCTGCGCTGGGGCTTTTACGTTATTCCCCACTATCATTCGGGTGAAACCCGCATTGCGGTGTGGGACAAGTTCGGCTACCCCCAGCCGTTTCCCGCCTACGGCATGGATCTGGACGCCTGGTGGGTAGATGCAGAGCGCGCCGCCAGGCTGGAACAGCGGCGCTGACTCCATTTCGCTGGGCACACAACCGGAGCCGGAGACAGGTTTGTGAGAGGGTTCTACCCAGGGATGGCGTAGGTAGCGTCCAGGGAAGGATTTACAGCGCCCTCTCGCCTGACCTGTCAGCGGCGGAGCCAACGTTAACAGCCTGGAAATACGGTCGAAAAAGGAGTTGCCCGTGGCCCGCTATACCCTACGCCGATTACTGCTGATGATGCCCACCCTGGTGGGCATCATGCTGCTGAACTTTATTATCGTACAGGCAGCCCCCGGCGGGCCGATCGACCAGATGCTGGCGCGCTTTGAAGGTGCCGACGCCATGGCCAGCACGCGACTGGATACTGGCGGCGCGGATATCCAGGTCAATGACGACTCCCGTGGCGCACGCGGCATTGACCCGCGCTTTATCGAACAGCTCGAACAGCAGTTCGGCTTTGACAAGCCCGCCCACGAGCGTTTTCTCGGCATGTTGGCCGACTACGCCACCTTCGACTTCGGCACCAGCTTCTTTCGCGACCGCCCGGTCATCGACTTGATGATCGAACGCCTGCCGGTGTCCATCTCGTTGGGGCTCTGGACGACGCTGTTGGTGTATTTCATCTCGATTCCGCTGGGCATCCGCAAGGCACTGCAGCATGGCTCGCGCTTTGACGTCTATTCATCGGGGCTGGTGATTGTCGGCTACGCCATTCCGGGTTTTTTGTTCGCCATCTTGCTCATCGTGCTATTCGCCAGCGGTGCCTACCTTGACTGGTTTCCGCTGCGCGGGCTGACCTCGCCCGATTTTGTCGATCTTTCTGCCTGGGGCAAGGTGAAGGATTACGCCTGGCACATGACGCTGCCGGTACTCACTGCTTCCATCGGCAGTTTTGCCACGCTGACCATGCTGACCAAAAACAGCTTTCTTGACGAAATTCACAAACAGTACGTGCTCACCGCGCGCGCCAAGGGCGCTGACGAGCACCGCATCCTTTACGGTCATGTGTTTCGTAACGCCATGCTGATCATCATTGCCGGCCTGCCCGCCGCGCTGGTGGGCATTTTCTTTACCGGCGCGCTGTTGATCGAGGTGATCTTCTCGCTGGACGGGCTGGGGCTTTTAGGCTTTGAGGCGGTCCTGCAGCGCGATTACCCGGTAATTTTCGGCACGCTCTACCTGTATACTCTGATCGGGCTGCTGCTCAAGCTGGTGTCGGATCTCACCTATGTGTGGGTTGACCCGCGCATTGACTTCGATACGCGGGAGGCCTGACCCATGGCATTGTTCTCATCACACCTCTCGCCCATTACCCGCCGACGCATCGCCACGTTCAACGCCAACCGCCGCGCGCGGGTATCGCTCTGGCTGTTTGTTGTGCTGTTCGTGATTAGCCTGGCCGCCGAGCTGATCGCTAACGACAAGCCTATCGTCATGCAGTTTGACGGCGAGTGGTATGCACCACTGCTGTTTGATTACCCTGAAACCGAGTTCGGCGGCTTTTTGCCCACGCGCACCGACTACCTTGATCCGTTCGTTATCGACCAGATCAAGGAACACGGCTGGGCGCTGTGGCCGCCCGTGCGCTTTTCCTACCAGACGCTGGACATGCAGATGACCCGGCCTTCTCCCGCGCCGCCGGATGGTCGCCACTGGCTGGGCACCGACGACCAGGGGCGCGACGTCATGGCCCGGGTGATTTACGGCTTTCGCCTCTCGGTGGTGTTCGCGCTGGTGCTCACCGCAGGATCGCTGGTGCTGGGCGTGGTGATTGGCGGCGTGCAGGGCTACTTTGGCGGCAAGGTCGATTTGATCGGCCAGCGAGTCACCGAGATCTGGTCGGGGCTGCCGGTGCTGTTTTTACTGATCATATTGGCCAGCTTCGTCCAGCCGGGTTTCTGGTGGCTGCTCGGGGTCATGCTGCTGTTTTCCTGGCTGGGGCTGGTGGATATCGTCCGCGCCGAGTTTCTCCGTGCGCGCAACCTTGAATACGTGCGCGCCGCCAAGGCCATGGGGCTGACATCGCGCCTGATCATGTGGCGCCACGTGCTGCCCAATGCCATGGTTGCCACGCTGACGTTTATCCCCTTTCTGTTTACCGGGGCGATCAGCACGCTGACCGCGCTGGACTTCCTCGGTTTTGGCCTGCCGCCCGGTTCGCCGTCGCTTGGCGAGCTGGCCGCTCAGGGCAAAAACAATCTGCATGCGCCGTGGCTGGGCATTACCGCGTTCATGACGCTGGGCATCATGCTCTCGCTGCTGGTGTTTATCGGCGAAGGGTTGCGCGATGCCTTCGACCCGCGCCACGCCGCCACTCCCGGCAAGGCAGCAGCCACCGGCAAGAAGGAGGCCGCACATGGCTAAGACGCTGGCATCGCCACATTCCGCCCCCCTCTTGTCGGTTGAGGATTTGACCATCGCCTTTGACGGCACAAATGTCGTCGAGGCACTGTCGTTTCACATCAAGGCCGGTGAAACGCTCGCACTGGTGGGCGAATCGGGCTCGGGGAAATCGGTCACCGCACTCGGTATTCTCGACCTGCTGCCGCCCAATGCCGGGATCAGCGGCACACGCCGACTGGAAGGCCGCGAGCTTGCCACACTTGACCGCCGCCAATGGAACGCCGTGCGTGGCCATCAGGTGGGTTTTGTGTTTCAGGAACCCATGACCTCGCTCAACCCTCTGCACCGTGTGGGCCGGCAAATTGGCGAAACCCTGCGGCTGCATCAGGGCCTGAGCGGTCAGGCCGCCCGCGCCAGAACCCGCGAGTTGCTGGAACGCGTCAAGCTGCCTCGTGCCGATGAGCTGATGAACGCCTGGCCGCACCAACTCTCCGGTGGCCAGCGCCAGCGGGTGATGATTGCCATGGCCATTGCCAATACTCCTAAGCTGCTGATTGCCGACGAGCCCACTACTGCGCTGGACGTTACCGTTCAGCAGGAGATTCTCGCACTGCTGCGCGAACTGCGCGACGACTACGGCATGGGACTGTTGTTCATTACCCACGATTTGAACCTGGTGCGCCGCCACGCCGACCGCGTATGCGTGATGTACCACGGCCGCGAACAGGAAACCGGCAGCGTCAAGACAGTCTTCGATGCACCGCAAACCGCCTACACCCGGGCGTTACTTGCCGCCGAGCCGGAAGGCCGCCCAGTGCCGGTGACTGGCACAGCGCCGCTGTTGCAAGCCGAGCAGCTCAGCGTCAGCTTTGCGCGGCCCCGGCGCGGGCTGTTTCGTGCCCCTCCGCCGGCGTTCGAGGCGGTCAAGCCGCTGGATCTTACCCTATTGCCGGGCGAGACTCTGGGCGTGGTCGGTGAGTCCGGCTCGGGCAAAACCACGCTGGCCTCGGCCATCATGCGGCTGGTGACAAGCCGCGGCGCGGTAACGTTGGGTGACGCACGACTTGACCGGCTGTCCGGCAAAGCGCTGCGCCGACAGCGCCACCGCCTGCAAATGGTATTTCAGGATCCCTACGGCGCGCTGTCGCCGCGTATGCCGGTGTTTGACATCGTCAGCGAAGGGTTGCGCTTTCACTTCCCCCAGCTGAGCCGAGCTGACATCAGCCAGCGTGTCTACCAGACGCTTGCCGACGTTGGCCTGCCGGAAAGCGTGGCGGCGCGCTACCCGCACGAGTTTTCCGGCGGCCAGCGCCAGCGCATTGCCGTGGCCCGCGCGATTATCGTTGAGCCCGAGTTGCTGGTGCTCGACGAGCCCACTTCAGCACTTGATCGCAGCGTGCAAAAACAGCTGATCGACCTGCTGCGTACCTTGCAGACAAAACGCGGGCTGAGCTACCTGTTCATCAGCCATGACCTTGCCGTGGTGCGCGCCATGGCGCATCGCATTATCGTGCTCCAGGACGGCGAGGTAGTCGAGCACGGCAACTGCGCTGATGTGCTGAAAACGCCCCGCCATGCCTATACCCGGCAGCTGGTCGAGGCCGCGCGGCTTGGCTAGCCTTCTGCCTTAAAACAGCGCGATTTCTTCTGCAGTCAGCTCCCGCCATTCACCGGGTGCCAGCTTCTCGTCCAGCGCCAGCGGGCCGATGGCTCGGCGGTGCAGGGTCGCCACGCGGTTGCCCAGCGCGCCGAACATGCGCTTGACCTGATGATAGCGGCCTTCGCTAATGGCAAGCTCGGCCTCAACGGGGCTCAGCATATCAAGCGTGGCCGGCAGCGTCGGGCGGTCATCATCCTCCAGCAGCAGCCCTTCGGCCATGCGCTCAATGGCCCAGCTGGCAGTATTGCCCTCCCAGGGGTCCGCAAGCGTTGCTCGGTAAACCTTGTCGCAGCGGCGTTTGGGCGAGGTAATACGATGTAGCCACTGGCCATCGTCAGTCATCAGCAAAAGTCCGGTGGTATCCACATCCAGGCGCCCCACCGGCTGCAGTCGTTCTACGCGGGGGACGTCGATCAGGTCAATCGCGCGGGTATATAGCCCGCGTCTCGCCGAGCACTCCACCTCCAGCGGTTTGTGCAACATGATATAGCGCATGCCGACCAGTTCGAGCGGCTCGTCCTGCCACATGATGACGTCCTCATCGGGATCGATTTGCGTGGCGCTCTGCTTGATCGGCTTGCCGTTAAGCAGCACCTCGCCGCTTTTGAGCGCACGCTTGGCCAGGCTTCGCGTGAGCGGCGTGGTTTCGCTTAAAAAGCGGTCAAGGCGCATGGTGGCAGGTTTACTCATAAGAACGGGTACTCATACAAAAGGGGCACGTCTCACGACGTGGCGTGGGTATGGGAGGCGCTATCCCACAACAGCTGATAGCGGTCGGCATCCTGCCAGGCGGGAAACTTTTCACGAAACGTGCCAAGCGCCTGGGTGTCGAGCGTGCCGGTTTGAATAAAAGCCGCATCAGCCGGCGGGTCGATCAACGGCTCGCCCTTGAAATCTACCAGCATGGAATCACCGCTGTGGGCCAGCCCGCTGGCATTCTCACCGACCCGATTGACACCGATCACGTAGCTTAAGTTTTCAATCGCACGCGCCTGAAGCAAGGTACGCCAGGCATGACGGCGTGGCGCCGGCCAGTTGGCAACGCACAGCAGCGCATCGTACTCGAAATGCTCGCCGGCAGCCGGCTGCTGACGCAGCCATACCGGAAAGCGCAGATCGTAGCAGACGCTAAGCAATAGGCGTACGCCTTTATACTCGATCACCGGGCGTTCGCTGCCCGCCGCGTAGCGCGCGTGCTCGCCGGCCATGCGAAACAGGTGGCGTTTGTCATAACAGATCAGCTTGCCGTCCGGCTGTGCCCATACCAGGCGATTGTAGTGGCAGCCGTTGTCTTCGATGGCAATGCTGCCCGTCATCACGCAGTCGCGGGTTTCGGCCTGATGGCAAAGCCAGGCGACGCTTTCGCTCTGGGCCATGGGCTGGGCCATCTCGCGAGAGTTCATGGTGAAGCCGGTGGCAAACATTTCCGGCAGCACGATCACGTCAGTATCGCACCCGCCAAGCTCACCCAGCTGCTCTTCCAGATGCCGGTGATTGGCGGCGGGATCTTCCCAACGCAGGTCGCATTGCACAAGGCTGACTTTTAGCTGACTCATCGCGTATTCATCCCTTATATCAGGTCAATGTGATAGATTAACATCGTCACCCGGTGCTGTTGCCCGGCACGTGACCCCGGCGTTTTTCACACGCTGCATCTCCGTACCTTCTCTCTAGCGAGGCTATCATGTCCAGCCACTCCGCCCGTGATCCTGAAGCTGCCAAAGGTGTCGGCTTCGGGCTTGTCGCCTATCTTACCTGGGGGTGTTTCCCGCTGTTCTTTGCGCTATTCGAGGGCGTGCCGGCGTTTGAGATCGTGCTGCACCGAATTTTATGGTCGTGTTTGTTTCTGGCCGGGCTGATTACTCTTATGCGGCGCTGGGCACCGGTCAACATGGCATTGCGCCACCCAAAACGCCTGGGGCGCGTGCTGGCCTGCGCGATATTGATCGGCCTGAACTGGGGGATTTACATCTACGCGGTAGAGACCCGCCACGTTCTGCAGGCCAGTTTGGGCTATTTTCTGACGCCGCTGGTGAACGTGGCGCTGGGCGTTATCGTATTGCGCGAAACCATGGTAAAAGCCCAGCTGGTGGCGCTGGGACTTGCCACCGTGGGAATCGGCATGCAGTTCCTTTTACTCAACGAGCTGCCGTGGCTAAGCCTGATGCTGGCCTTTTCCTTCGGTACCTACGGGCTGTTTCGCAAACAGGTGCCCCTTGACGGTTTGTCGGGGCTGTTTGTGGAGACGCTGTTGCTACTGCCACTGGCGCTGCTGGTCTTTGCCTGGCTTAGCGCCCAGGGGCTTTCGCACTTTGCCGATACCCCCAGGGCTACCGGGCTGCTGATTGCCGCCGGCGTGGTAACGGCCCTGCCATTGCTGGCGTTTGCCGGCGCGGCACGGCGGCTGCGGCTAGCCACACTCGGGTTTCTGATGTACATCAACCCGAGCATTCAGTTTCTGATCGCGCTGCTGGTGTTTCACGAGCCGTTAAGCACGGTACAACTGGGCACTTTCACGCTTATCTGGATCGGCCTTGCGCTCTATTCCTGGTCGGCCTGGCAGCAGTCACACGCGCGCTAACCGGCCAGCTTCCGGCAATACATCAAGCGCGGGCGCATCTTCCCGGCACGCTGTTGCGGGCACGCTGGCAGGTGCCTTCTCCGGCTGATAGCCGATACGAAAGCCGCCCCAGTGTTTGCCGTTGACGTATATCGGCACCGACAGATCGTGCATGATCTCGCCGGTATCGCGCTTGTAGGTTTGCAACAGCAGCGGTTTTTCGTGGGCGCCACAGCGGCTGCCGGTGGGGTCATCAAAAATGCGTTTGCTGCGGCAGAACTTCAGATCGTGCTCGTAGTCGCCGGTGGGTTTGCGGCTCACGGCCTTGTTGTGTGTCGGCACATAGCCGCGTCGGTCGCAGGCAATGGCATAATTCAGTCCCAGCGTTTCCAGCATCGGCTCTTGCAATGCGGGCAGATAACGGTCGGTAAAGTCATCAAAGGCGGTTTTATACATTGGCGGCCGGGTGTTGGAAAGCTGTTCGTAGCGCGCCGTAAACAGCCCGGCTTCATTGAGTTCTCCGCGGCTTAACGCTCTTTCAAACAGCGTGCCGATACGATTGGCGGTTTGCCGTGCCTCGGCGAAGACGGCCTGATGGCGACCATTCAGCCGTTGCTGGGCCAGCTCTTCATCCACCCCTTCTGCGGCTTCCATCAATGCACGAGCCTGTTCGGCCAGATCGTGCATATTGCGGTTACCCTCATCCACCTCGTCTTCCAAAAGCCGCGCCCGTGCTCGCCGGCTCGGGCGGCCTCGATGGAAGCGTTGAGCGAGAGCAGATGGTTTGTTCGGCAATATCTTCAATCATCGACGTCACGCTTCTGACCCGTTCGATCTTGTCATTCAGCGTGCCCAGCATTTCCAGTGCCTGACCTGAACGCTCTGATACACCGGTCATTTCCTGAATGATGGCATCCAGCTCATGGCGGTTGTCGTGGCTGGCACTGCTCGAGGCAATCGCTGTACTGCTGGCACGCCCCATCAACCGGTAGGCCATGCCCCGCAGGGAGCGGTAATCGCGCACCGGCCAGAGCCAGGATGAAGCTCTCTCCAATGCAGCACGATCACCGTGATACACGCCCAGTACGCTGCTGAAGACCAGCGCTGCGCCGCCCAAGGCAGCGCAAAACGAGCCCCGTATATGCCCAGAGTTCACCTGCTGCTACCGCGATGGCGGAAACCGCCAGCAGCCCCAGTGCCGCCATAATGGAAATGAAACGCATGGTTATTGTTCTCTATGCTGATGGAAATGACGGACTTGCGCACACTGATCAGCCACTAACAGATCGGCCACGACCACTACCAGGGTGAACAATAATACTCCGTGCTGGACGTAACAGCGGGGCATTGCCCCGCCCAAAAGCATAGCCGTTCAACAGCATTAAAGAAGTAGCACTTTGGAATTACCATTTTGTGAGAACAAGCGATTCGTCAGGCGTCGGCATGACCGATGGAAAGCGCCTGCTCAAGGTCGGCAAGGATGTCATCGATATGTTCGATGCCAATGGATAAACGCACCATATCCGGTGTCACACCGGCGCTTTTCATTTCTTGCTCGCCCAGTTGGCGGTGCGTGGTGGCTGCAGGAATCGACGAACAGCTCTTGGCGTCTCCGATATTGACCAGCCGCAGAACCAGTCCCAGCGCATCATAAAAGCGCTCGGCGGCTGCCTGCCCGCCTTTGACGCCAAAGCTTAGAATGCCCGAGGCCTGCCCGTTCATGTAGCGCTGCGCCAGCGCGTGATCAGGGTGGCTTTCAAGGCCGGCGTAGTGCACCCATGGCACCTGCGAGTGAGACTCCAGATAACGGGCAACTGCCTGGGTATTGGCACAGATACGCTCAATACGCAGAGAAAGCGTTTCCAGCCCCTGGAGCAAATTCCACGCCGCCTGGGCCGACAGTGCCGCCCCCATGTTGCGCAACGGCACCACCCGGGCACGGGTAATAAACGCCGCCTCGCCTGCATCACGCGTATAGCAGATGCCGTGGTAGGAAGCGTCGGGCTCGTTGAGTAACGGAAAACGGCTGGCATGGGTGGCCCAGGGAAACTTGCCGGAATCCACGAGCACCCCGCCAAGCGTGGTGCCGTGCCCGCCGATATACTTGGTGGCTGCGTGAATCACGATATCCGCACCGTGCTCAATCGGGCGCCATAAAAACGGCGTCGCCGTGGTGTTATCCACGATCAGCGGCACTCCGTAATGATGAGCTACCTCGGCAAGGCCGGCAATATCGACAATACCACCGGATGGATTGCCGATGCTTTCGCAAAAAACGGCTTTGGTGCGGCCGTCAATACAGGCCGCGATAGCGTCAGGATCGTCCTTGTCGGCAAAGCGCACGTTGATGCCCTGACGCGGTAGCGTATGGGCAAACAGGTTATAGGTGCCGCCGTAAAGCTCGCTGATCGAGACGATGTTGTCGCCCGCTTCGGCAATCGTCTGTATCGCACAGGTAATCGCACTCATGCCCGACGCCAGCGCCAGGCCGGCAATACCGCCTTCAAGGGCAGCCACGCGCTGTTCAAGCACGCTGCAGGTCGGGTTCGTGATACGCGAATAGATATTACCTTCGACCTTAAGATCAAACAGGTCTGCGGCGTGCTGGGCGCTATCAAAGCTGTAGGACGTCGTCTGGTGGATGGGCACAGCCACGGCATTCTGGCTATCCGGCATATAGCCGTGATGCAGCGCAATGGTTTCGGGTTTCATGGAGGCTCCCGGAAAATGGTGGAGTGACATGAGCAATGCTAATCAACCCTCAACCTTTAGGCCAATATCGTTTAGGCTGAGCGCTATGACACCCCGTGGCCACGCTTTTATCATGCTGAAACGCTATCTGCCCCTGCTTTCCTGGCTACCGCACTATCAGGCACGGCTTTTTGGCGCCGACCTGCTGGCCGGCCTGATTGTTACCGTCATGGTGATTCCCCAGTCGCTGGCCTATGCGCTGTTGGCGGGGCTACCGGCGGTGGTCGGGCTTTATGCAAGTATTCTTCCCCAGCTGTTGTACAGCGTATTTGGTACCAGCCGGACGCTTGCCGTCGGTCCCGTGGCCATTATTGCGCTGATGACCGGGGCGGCGCTAAGCAATATTGCGACGCCCGGCAGCCCTGAATATCTCGAAGCGGCACTGGTGCTCTCGCTGCTGTCCGGCGGCATTCTGGTGTTGATGGGTGCGTTGCGGATGGGCTTTTTCAGCAATTTTTTAAGCCATCCGGTCATTTCCGGCTTTCTGACCGCTTCGGGCATCCTGATCGCTGCCAGCCAGCTTGGTGGCCTGCTGGGCGTGGACAGCGGCGGTTTTACCCTGTTTGAGCGCATTGCCACTTTATGGAGCAACCTGCCCGGCTTTAATCCGGCGACGCTGCTAATGAGCCTTGGCGTGCTCACATTTCTGGTGTGGGTACGGCGCTACGGTAACGCCAGCCTTAAGCGGTTGGGGCTGCCCCACGGCGCGGCAGATCTACTCGCCAAAGCGGGGCCGATACTCGCCGTGGTGGTGACCACACTGGTCACCTGGCTGTGGCAGCTGCAGAATCAGGGCGTCGCTGTTGTTGGCACAGTTCCCAGTGGCCTGCCACCGCTAAGCCTGCCCTGGCCGGATGCCTCGCTGTGGCACACGCTGCTGGTGCCTGCACTGCTGATCAGTCTGGTCGGGTTTGTGGAGTCGGTCTCCATGGGGCAGATGCTGGCCGCCAAACGGCGCCAGCGTATTTCGCCCAATCAGGAATTGATCGGGCTGGGCGTGGCGAATTTGGCCGCCGGTGTCTCCAGCGCCATGCCGGTTACCGGCGGGTTGTCGCGCACGGTGGCCAATTACCATGCCGGGGCACAAACGCCGGCCGCCGGCGCGTTTGCCGCGCTGGGTATTGGCGTGGTGACCTACACCTTGACCGACTGGCTGTATTATCTGCCTATTGCCACGCTGGCGGCCTTTATCACGGTCTCCATTTTAACACTTGTGGATGTCGCCACGCTGCGCGCCACCTGGCGCTATTCGCGCAGCGATTTTGCCGCCCTGGCCATGACCATTGTGCTGACGCTGGTGGAAGGCATCGAGGCCGGTATTATCAGCGGCATTACGCTATCGGTGGCACTTTTTCTCTATCGTACCAGCCGCCCGCATAGTGCCTTGATTGGCCGCGTTCCCGATACCGAGCATTTTCGCAATGTGACACGACACGAGGTGGAAACAGCCCCTCGAGTCGCGCTCTTGCGCATTGATGAAAGCCTTTACTTTGCCAATGCGCGCTATCTGGAAGACACGCTGTATAATCTGGTCGCCAGCCGCCCCGCGCTGGAAGACGTCGTGGTGGTATGTTCTGCGGTGAATTTGATCGACGCCTCGGCGCTGGAAAGTCTTGAAGCGATCAACGCCCGACTCAAGGATTCAGGCGTGACCCTTCATCTGGCCGAGGTCAAGGGGCCGGTGATGGACCGCCTGAACCACAGTAGCTTTCCCGAGCAGCTCACTGGGCGTGTATTTCTCAGTACCTATGCCGCTTGGCAAGCACTTAGCCGCCCTGTTGACTGAGAATGGTTTGATAGGAAGGCAAATGCAATAGGATTATACAAAATACAAGATAACGGTATAATTGATGGTGATGGATAATAATGGCTGTGGCTTGCCTCAAACCCGAATCATGCGCCGTTGCCACACATCCAGCAGGCTATCCACGCTTAACGCCAGCAGCGCAATAATCACGGCACCTTGCACCACGTAGGCCGTATTGCCGTTAACAATGCCGGCGATAATCGGGTCGCCCAGGTTACTGGCTCCCACGGTCGCCCCCAATGCCCTGCAGTCCGGCCAGCGTATTACGCACGATCGGCAACAGGCCATACAGCACC
>NZ_JAKDUR010000071.1 GCF_030457605.1 Halomonas sp. | reverse complement strand
TGCGTCGTCGGCAGCGGATGCGTACTTTACGGACCGAACCGGGGTTTGGCAAGGGGCGCGGGGAAATAAATGCAAAAGAGGCCTCATCACCCATAGCGCCCAGAGATATAGTCCTCGGTTTTTCTGTTGGCCGGGGTGGAAAACATCACCTGGGTATCGTTGTATTCGATGATCTCCCCCAGGTGGAAAAACGCCGTATAGTCCGCGACGCGAGCGGCCTGCTGCATGTTGTGGGTCACCGTGATGATGGTAAAGCGCTCTTTCAGACGATCCATCAGATCTTCAATGGTCGCCGTGGAGATCGGATCCAGAGCTGATGTCGGCTCGTCCATCAGAATCACGTCGGGGCGCACGGCAATGGCTCGCGCAATGCATAAGCGCTGCTGCTGACCACCCGACAACGACGTGCCGGGCGCATCAAGCTTGTCCTTGACCTCTTCCCAAAGGCCTGCGTCCCGCAGCGCCTGCTCTACCAGGTCATCCTGATCACTCTTGCGGCTGACCAGGTCGTGCATCCGCGGGGCGTAGGCGATATTTTCACGGATCGACTTGGGAAAGGGATTGGGCTTTTGAAACACCATCCCTACCCGGCGGCGCAGGGCAATTTCATCCATCCTGGCAGCATTGACGTCGCGCCCGTCCATTTCCACCAGTCCGCTCATCGAGACGCCGGGGATCAAATCGTTCATCCGGTTCAGGCAGCGCAAGAACGTCGACTTGCCGCAGCCGGACGGCCCGATCAGCGCGGTAATATTGTTGCGAAAAAGATCAATATCCAGACTTTTCAGCGCCTGGGTGCTGCCGTACCAAAGGCTCAGATCACGCACGCGGATGCTCAGGTCATGGCACGCCTGCTCGTTGATCGAGAGGGGCTGGCCAATGGCGGGCGTGCTGGACCCCGTGGTGATGGTGGCTGATGGCGCTACGGCATGATCAGGCATGGCGGATTGACTCATGAGAAGTTCCTTGTTGGAGCACGCTTACCAGCGGCGTTCGAATTTTTTGCGCAGCACAACCGCACACGCATTGAGCGAGACCAGCACGGCAAGCAGCACCAGGATGCCGCCGGCGGTTTTTTCCACAAAGGCCTTTTCCGGCTCGCCTGCCCAGGTAAAGATCTGCGCCGGCATGACGGTAGCCGCATTGGTAAAGGACACGCCCACATCGGGAATAAACGCCACCATGCCGACAATAATCAGCGGCGCGGTCTCGCCCATGGCCTGAGCAAGGCCGATGATGGAGCCCGTCATGATGCCGGGCATGGCCAGCGGCAGTACGTGGTCGCGCACAACCTGCCACTGGGAACATCCCACTCCAAAGGCCGCATGGCGGATGGAGTCCGGTACGCTGCGCAGCGCCGTGCGGGTTGAAATGATGATGACCGGCAGCGTCATCAGCGCAAGCGTCATGCCGCCGGCCAGCGGTGAGGAGCGCGGCACGCCAAAAAAGTTGATGAAAATGGCAAGCCCCAGCAGACCGAACAGAATGGACGGTATGGCGGCCAGGTTATTGATGTTTATCTCGATAAGCTGGGTAAAGCGGTTGTCGGGGGCAAATTCTTCCAGGTAGATGGCCGTCATCACGCCAATCGGAAACGCAATCGCCAGCGTCACGATCATGGTCATGATGGTACCCACGATGGCCGAGAGAATCCCCGCACTCTCGGCAATCCGGGAGTCCCCCTGGATGAAAAAGGTCGTGTTGAAACGCAGTGCAATCTGGCCTTTCGCCACTCTGTCCTCGATCTCTGCCTGCTCTTCTTCACTCAGCGTATTGCGGTGCCCTTTCAGGTACTGATCCACTTCGCTTGTCGCCAGAAGCCAGCCGGTGTCACGGGTGCCGATCATGTCCGGGTTGTTGCGCAGCAGGCGCGGTATGCCACGCACCTCGGTACGGCTTACCAGCGGCACAAGCCCCGGCGCAATGGCCTGGCGACCGTCTCTTGCGGCCTGCTCGTTGTAGGACACGGTGGTTTTCACATAGGCCTGCTGAAACGCCGGAAGCCCCTTGTTAAGCATGTCGCTGAAAAACCACAGCAGAAACAGGCCAGCCATTCCCAATGCCGCCATGGATACCCACTTCAATCGTGCCGAACGACGATGACGGCGCCCCAGCTGTCGGCTGATCTCATCAAATGTTTGGCTCATTGACGTATGCCTCGGTCGTTACAGATTATTAACCCGATATTTTTCCCGGAAGCGCCGGATCATAAGAACCGACACCAGATTCAGCGATAGCGTCACGACAAACAGCACCAGGCCTAGGGCAAATGCTGACAGGGTTTCAGCACTGGCAAATTCCTGGTCCCCAGTCAGGGCTGCCACAATGCGTACTGTGACAGTGGTCATGTCTTCGAGCGGATTAGCCGTCAGGTTGGGGCGCATACCGGCTGCCATGACCACAATCATGGTTTCGCCCAGCGCACGTGACATACCCAACAGCGAAGCGGAAATAATGCCCGGTAACGCCGCAGGCACAACCACATCACGAATCGTTTCACCGCGCGTCATACCCAGCGCCAATGCACCCTGGCGCATGCTGTCAGGCACTGCGTTGATCACATCGTCGGAAAGCGAGGAGATGAACGGAATAATCATGATCCCCATGACAAACCCCGGCGCTACGGCATTGTTGTAGGAGGCGTCCAGCCCCACCCAGCCGGCCATGGTCACAACAAGCGGTGCCACGGTAATAGCAGCAAAAAAGCCGTAAACCACGGTGGGAATTCCTGCCAGCACCTCAAGCATCGGTTTGGCGAATGTACGCACACGGCCCGGCGCATATTCCGACATATAGATGGCCGAAAGCAGACCGATGGGCACGGCAACCAGCATGGCAATCAGCGTAATCATGAAAGTGCCGGCAAATAGCGGCACTGAACCGAATTCAGCACCGCTGCCATCACCACGTCCGGCCGACGCCAGGAAGCTTGCACCCGGACTCCATGTCGTACCGGTTAAAAACCCCCAGAGACTATGTAGCTGAAAGAAACGCAGTGCTTCTGAAATAATGGAAAACAATATCCCGAAGGTAGCGGCAATCGAAATCAACGCTGCCAGAGCCAGTATTCCGCGTATCACTCGCTCGATGGCCTTGCGCGCATGAAACGCGGGGCGCACTTGGGCAACTCCCAATGCCAGGCCCGCACCGGCCACGGCCAGGCTGACTGCCAGCCAATAAAACGTGGGGACTGATGCGTCCAGCAACAACAGAAAAAAAGCGCTTAATGCCCCGATCAAAATGGCTGGTCCAGCCGTAGAAAGTACCGCGAACCAGGCATACTGATCCGGCTGCGCATACATTGAAGCGCCGGTGCGACGCATACGCACTGCCTTGTAGCGACCGGCAAGAAATGCCAGCAGTCCCAGCAGCAAGAGCCCCGCACAAAAAGTAAGAAAAACCGATTGGCTTTGCATCGTCTGTTTCTCGCATTACCTGTGAAACCGTCGTTGTCATCGCCCGAGCAATGGCAATGGGCCGGCAGCCACTGCTACCGGCCATTCGGTGTGACGTACTACCAGGTTTACTTCAGATCAGCGAGCGTCAGTGTTGCCTGCTCGGCTACCTGCTCACGAGCCTGATCACGCTCGGCGTCGGGCAGCGGAATCAGCCCCAGACCTACCAAATAACCATCAGCACCAATCATCTGCTCTTCCATGAACATGTTGACGTATTCATAAAGCGGCTCGACATCTTCTGCATGCTGATTTTTGACGTAGAACCACAGCGAGCGCGCTACCGGATAGTCACCCGAACTGATGGCTTCAGGCTCCGGCTCAACGCCTTCGATGCTCGCGCCTTGAATGGTGTCAGGATTTTCTTCGAGGAAGGAATAGCCGAAAATACCGAACGCTTCGGTGTCCTCGGCCAGACGCTTGACGATCAGGTTGTCATTTTCACCTGCATCAATATAAACGCCGTCAGAGCGGATATCGGCATAACCCTCACCGCCATAGGCGCCCATGCTTTCGGAGGCGGATTCCATCACCAGCTCTTCAAAGGCGTCGCGCGTACCGGATGTTGTGGGTGGCCCGTAGATGGAAATTTCACGATCCGGCAGTGACGAATCGATATCACTCCATTTCTTGTAGGGGTTATCCACCAGCTCACCGTCTACCGGGACTTTGGCAGCGACCGCCAGAAAGAGCTGCTCCAAGCTAAGGTCAATGGCATCGTTATCGGCCGACTGGCCCAGCACAATGCCGTCCGAGCCGATTTTGGCTTCGGTAATGTCAGTTACGCCATTCTTTTCGCAACGCTCAAACTCGGACGTCTTCATGCGCCGCGATGCATTGGTGATATCCGGCGTACCCTCGCCGATACCGTTACAGAACAACCGCAGCCCGCCGCCTGAGCCGGTAGACTCGATCACCGGTGTGGGATAGTTGGTGATAGCACCAAACTCTTCGGTCACGTAGCTGGCAAAGGGATAAACGGTGCTTGAGCCCACAATACGGATTTGGTCACGCGCCTGTGCCGTACCGGCAGCGCTCATGACCGCCGCAGCAATAAGACTGGTAGTGAGGATACGTTTCATGGATATGTCTCCTGTTCGACAAAGTGTCTGACCGTTGCGAGACACACTTTGCCGATATCAGGTGACAGCCTTATGACAAAAACACATCAAACAGGACGTTTTTGGCCGCCGGCCAACCCGGCTCCTTTATCCGGGAAGACATCAAGCGATGCTCAGAGGAGAAGCCCCAGCGCCGAAAGCGTACACAGCGAAAGCGAAACACCCTGTAGCCAGCGTCTGTCCAGACGCGCAGCAATACGATTGGCCAGCGCATTGCCAAGCAGCACAGCGGGCAAAAGCGTGACGGCAACGCCAAAATGCCAGGCGCTTACCTGCCCGGCAAGCGCCAGTGTCAAAAGAGTCAGCGTTGAGGTCAGAATGAAAAAGGCGGCAAGATTGCCCCTCACTCGGTCCGGCGGCAGGCCGTGCAACAACAGCACAATGGGCGGACCACCAATGGAAGCTACAGTACCGAAAATTCCCGATAGCACACCGGCACCAAACAGCATCCCCCTATTCACTGGCAATCGGAAACGACACAGCGTAACCAGCACGGCAAACAGCACAATAGCGGCAATCAACTTTTCCATCACGGCCATGGGAGCGGCAAGCAGCAACCAAACACCCAGCGCATTGCCCGGCAGTCGCCCGACAAGTGCCATGCTGATCGGCCCCAGGCTCACTTCGTGCCAATAGTGACGCACCATCATCAGCGAAACCGTCAGCCCGAACAGCACCAGAATGACCGGCACCAGCCTCGGCTCAAGCATCAGCAACAGCGGCGCGCTAACAACCGCCAGACCGAATCCCGTTGCCCGTTGCACAAAAGAGCCCGCCACCAGCACACCGGCCGCCCCCAGCCAGACATCAAGCGGCATATCCAGCCATACCAGCAGGTTATTCATGCTTGTCAGTGCAGGTATCCGGAGCGAGGGCAGGCCTTGGCGTCAACCAGCGCACGCCAATGTTGCCGCCCAGCGACGCCACCAGCATCGTCAGCACCATTGGCCACATGTTTTCGACCTCAAAGTAGCCGACCATCATGCCCGCCAACGCACCACAGCTGAACTGAATGCCGCCCAGCAACGCGGTGGCGGTCGCGCTGATATGGCCAAAATGATCCAGCAACGAAGAAATCGAATTGGGCGTAATCAGGCCGATCATGCCGGTAAAGCACATCACCAGCACAACGACCACCGGCAGGCTGTTCACACCCAGCATGGTGACACCCACCAGCCCTACTGCCGCCGCCAGTTGCACACCGAGCCCCAAACGCAGATTCTGCTGGGGTGTGCGGGTTTTCAACAGCGCAATGTTCACCCGGTTGGACGAGGCAATAATAATAACGTTGGCACCAAACACGAACGGATACAGCGCCGGCGACAGCGAAAAATATTCCATATAGACAAACGGTGACGCCGTGACGAACGCAAACAGGCCGGCAAAAGACGACGCCACCGCACAGATATACCCCATGCCTTCACGGTGGCGCAGAATGCTCGCGTAGTTTCCCAGCACCTGGCGGGGAGACGCCGCAGGCTGCGTCATGTCCCGGGTTTCAGGCAGTTTGGTGCCCAGCAGCCAGAGTAAAAACAGTGCATAAACGGCTAAAAAAACAAAAATCAGCCACCAGTCCACGACATGCAGCAGCACGCTGCCGATACTCGGAGCCACCAGCGGTGCCAACATCATGATCATGGCCATGGTGGACATCACTTTGGCCGCTTCCCGCCCTTGAAAGCAGTCCCGCACAATCGCGGCCGAATTGACCACGCAGGCACCGCCGCCCAGTGCCTGAATAAAGCGCAGCAACAACAGCGTATCCAGGCTCTCCACCTGGGTGAGCGCAAGGCTCGCCAGGGCAAATACGGCAAGCCCTCCGAGCAGTACGGGTTTGCGCCCCAACCGATCGGAAAGTGGCCCGAAAAATAACTGACCCAGCGCAAAACCGAAGAGAAACATACTGATTGAAAGCTCGGTACGATGAATGCTGGCGCCAATCGTGTCGGCCAAAGCTGCCATTGCCGGTAAGTAGGCATCAATGGCAAAAGGTGCCAAGGCCGTATTGGCTGCTACCAGCAGTGCCACACGGCGAGGATTCAGTTCCATGCAGTTCCTTACGCATTACGTATGCGATAACGGCTCGTAGGGTGGTTTGATGGAGAAATATCTCGTAAGGATGCTA
>NZ_JAKDUR010000070.1 GCF_030457605.1 Halomonas sp. | reverse complement strand
TAAAACTGGTGCGCCCGGCGCGATTCGAACGCGCGACCCTCGGCTTCGGAGGCCGCTAAGGTGCATGCCCAGTATTATTTATTGCTAGCTTCAAAATTATAATAACCCTTAAAAATCAATGTTATACATAGATACTAGCAAATCAGACTCAAGCACCTCTTAACCAATTAATGACGATCTATGACCGTTAATGGTATCCAATGGGCACATAGCGTGACTTTGTCGCGCCTGTTTTTCAGACCGATTTGACCCTTGGCCAACTCCCGAAATGCGCCAGACCATACCTTCCAGGTATCCGATGTTGCGCAGACCTTCGAGTGCATGAGGCATCGACCTGAGCTACTTTGGGAGATCGTTAAGCGAGTCGCATTGGAGCTTGGGCAGGCACCTGAATTGGGCAACCTATTGCAGCAAGGGGTCAACGCGGTTCAGGGGGACGCCTTATCTATTTTTCAGTCTGAGTATGATCCACTAACCGAATTGCAGCAGGCGATTCTGTTCGTCCTATCTCAAGCAGCCGCCGAGAATCGTCCCTTTACGCCCTTCACTCAAGCAACGCTGAAAGAGATCCAGGCGCGCGCTGGGCGTAAAACACAGCCAGCCCCTCCTCCAGCCTGGACTCATTGCGTGAAAAGGAGTTGGTGTGGCGCTCAGGCCGCGGGGTGTATGCTCTGGAAGATAGCGGTATGGGAGAATGGTTACTGTCTAACGATAGCGGAGCAGGTGAAGGCACTGTCGTCTGAAGGCCACTTTTAGGTGCTTTTTAATACCCAAACTTCTTAGCAAATACATTAAATTGTCTTCTTTGTGCGCCCAAACCATGCCGGGCGCATCTTTTTAATCTGAATGAACTGGTAAGATAGCTGGAGGCACCTCATTCACCACCTCCATACAGGGCCTAAGCGAGTAACTCACCTTTCACACTGGCCAAGACACTTGCTTTCGATGCCTGCTCGCGCTCAGCGTAGAGCGATAGCTCATCGGTAACCTGAGCTCCTAAAGCTTCTTCAAAGGCATTACGATTAGCATTACCTGCATAGGCCTCGTTCTGCCCTCCCCCTAGGTTCGATTGGAAAATACCTGCTGCGCTCACTGGCAAGAAATCTTCATAGGTAATGGGCTTGGCTTCCACTAGGCCTTGTTCGATCAACGACTCAATATCACTACTGGCACTCCTTCTAGAGGCCTGGCCTGCTTCTGTCAGGTGATAGTGAAAATACGCCAAGCCTTCCAAACGCATCTCCTCGTCGCTATCAGGCAGACTGGAAAACACCTTTTCCATTACCGCTTGATAAGCCTCATTATCTAGTCCAGCTGCCTGCTTGCGGCCTTCATTAAGCAACTCGTCATACAGCGCACGTCCTTTCGGCGTTAGCGCCACGCCACGCTGCTCGATTTCACCAAATCGCGCCGTGTGGGTACCTTGAGCATGACCGGCAAAATGGATTGATTCTTCTAACGCCTTAAAGCTGGTTTGGCGTAACAAAATGGGGCATTCACGACGCGGCGGCCCTTCAATGACGGCTTTAGGGTTCATGCCCACTTCAGGCATGCGGCGCTGTACTTCGTCGATATCCAAGGTTCGCGGCGTCAGATGGTTAATATGCGGCCCGCGAAAGCACACCACATCGGCAATTAGTCGGTGCTCATCGTGTAGCGCTTGATAGGTATCTAGATCGACCGTGGCATCCTGGTGCCAGCGGAAGGTTTCCAGCGCCTCCGTTACAAACTGGTCGGCCTCTTCACTAGTCAGCCCACCCTGAGTTTCATGACGCTCAATGAGTTGCCGTGCGCCTGGGGTAAAGATATCTCGTTTCGCCAGAATCTCTTCTGAACGCTGGCGTAGCGTCTCGCTTTCGATTAACTCTAAACGCAGTAACGAGGTAAAAACGCGGAAAGGGTTACGCGCTAGCGCTTCATCGTCAATAGGCCGGAAAGCAGTGGAATGAACCGGCACTCCCGCTTCGGAAAGGTCGTAATACCCCACCGGATACATGCCCATGACGGCAAATAGCCGGCGCAGCATAGAAAGCTCAGCGGCGGTTCCCACCCGGATCGCCCCATGACGTTCGACACTCAATCGTGTCAACTCACCCTGTGCTTCCAGGCGGCGTTGCAATTCAGGCTGTTGGCTAAGTGTTTCTTGGTTAACGTTTTCCACAAGTTCAAGCAGCGTACCGTACTGGGGCACTTCGGCTTGATACATGGCCGACATGGCCTTAGAGAAACGGTCACGAACATCATTGGTTGAAATAAGATCTTCCTGGGTCATTTTATTGCTCTCTCTTGCCTATTTTGGGGATAACGATGAGATACCGACTTTAATTGATCTAATAGCGCCTGCAGCGGGTGAGGTAGCACCTGGCTTGAATAACGCTTTACCTGGCTGCGGCAGGAGTAGCCCGTGGCCAGTAGCTTGCCCGCATTTTCTTCGGCTTCCACCTGCGGCTGCCAGGACTGCGCGTAGATGGTCTTTGAGGTCACCACGTTGCGGGTTTCATGGCCGTAGGTGCCGGACATGCCGCAGCAGCCGGTGCTGACCAGTTCAAGCTCAAGCCCAAAGGCCGCGAATACCTGCTGCCACGCCTTGGGGGAGCCCGGCGCATTGGTGCTTTCGGTGCAGTGGGAAAGCAGCTTGAAGCCGGGGTCGCTGATTTCGACCGGGCGGCTAGGCAAGGTGTTGAGGCGGGTGGCCAGCCACTCCTGCAGCATCAGCACCTCGGGCACGGCGTCGCTGCCCAGCGATTTGACGTATTCCTGGCGGTAGGTGAGCGTCATCGCCGGGTCGATGCCCACCAGGGGGATGTCAAAGTGGGCCAGCGTGCGCAGGCGTTCGGCCTGTTTCCGCGCCGTGCGTTCGAACGCTCCCAGGAAGCCCTGCACGTGCAGCGGCTTGCCGTTGGCAGAAAACGGCATGACGAACACCCGCAGGTTGAGCCGCGACAGCAGCTCGACGATATCCATCACCAGCTTGGCTTCAAAATGGCTGGTAAAGGCGTCCTGCACGATAATTACGCTGTTGGCGCGCTGCTGTTCGGTGAGCAGTGCAAGCGAGGTGGGTGTTGCCTCGGCCACGCCCCAGGCGCGCAGCTTCTTTTTCAGATTGGCGCGGGAAAGCGAAGGGGAGTCGCTGATGCCGATGCCTTTGCGCATCAGCTGCTCGACCCAGCGCTGGCCCATGATGGCGTTGTACAGCGGGGCGGCTCTGGCAAAGGTCGGTAGCATGAATTCGGTGCCGCCGATCACGTAGTCGCGCAGCGGGCGCAGGTAGCGACCGTGGTAGACCTCCAGAAACTGCGAGCGGAACTGCGGCACGTTGACCTTCACCGGGCACTGCCCGGCGCAGGATTTGCACGCCAGACAGCCTGCCATGGCGTCATAGACCTCGTGGGAATAGTCGTGGTGCTGTTTGCGGCTTAGCGTGTTGGCCAGACGCATTGGGAAACTCTTGATAAAGCCCCAGCCGCCCTCGGCTTTCTTCTTGCGTGACTCTTCCACCACGTCGATACCCGCTTGGGACTGTAGGCGCAGCCACTCACGGATCAGGCTGGCGCGTCCCTTGGGCGAGTGGCGACGATCCCGCGTGGCCTTCCAAGAGGGGCACATGGGATCATCGACGTCGTAGTTGTAGCAGGCACCGTTGCCGTTGCAGTACACCGCGGCGTCGTAGGCCTGCCAGGCGCGCTCGTCAATGGTGCGGTCGAGCTGGCCGCGCATCGGCACCGCGTCGATGGCCAGTAGTTCCGAATCGTGCTCCCGGGCAATCAGCTCGCCCTTGTCCGACGGTGAGGCAATCTTGCCGGGGTTGAGCTGGTTATAGGGGTCAAAGGCGGCCTTGACCCGTTGCAGGCTGGGGTAGAGCCTGCCGAAAAATTTGGGGCCATACTCAGAGCGCACGCCCTTGCCGTGTTCCCCCCATAGCAGGCCGCCGTACTTCTGGGTGAGTGCGACGACTTCGTCGGAAATCTCGCGGATCAGCGCTTCCTGAGCTGGGTCTTTCATGTCCAGCGCCGGGCGCACATGCAGTACCCCAGCATCCACGTGGCCGAACATGCCATAGGCCAGCCCGCGGGCGTCCAACGCCGCGCGGAATTCAGCAATATAGTCGGCCAGATGCTCGGGCGGCACGGCGGTATCTTCAACAAACGGCAGCGGGCGCTTTTCGCCCTGAACGTTGCCCAGCAGGCCCACCGAGCGTTTGCGCATGCCGTAGACGTGCTGGATCTGCCCGCGGCCTTCGGCGAGCGTATAGCCAAGCCGTTCGACGGTAGTGTCCCGGCCCAGGTGCTCGGTAAAGGCGCGCACGCGCTCGGCGAGGGCAGCCGGGTCGTCGTCGTTGAACTCGACCAGGTTGATGCCGCGAATGGGCGTGTCACCGGCGGGGAAAAACTCGGCCACGCTATCCCAGACGAAATCTTCCATGGCCAGCTGCAATACGTTGTCGTCGATGGTTTCGATGGAGGTGGGGCCCGCAGCGCTGGCTTTTAAGGCCTTGGCATCGCGCAATGCCTCCATAAAACCGGCGTAGCGAACGTTCACTAGCGTTGAGTGTTTGGGAATCGGCAGCACATTGAGTACGGCCTCGTTGAGAAACCCGAGCGAGCCTTCCGAGCCACACAGCAAGCTATTGAGGTTGAGCTGGCCGTTAGCGTCCCGCAGGTGGGCCAGATCAAAGCCGGTGAGGCAGCGGTTGAGTGGCGGAAAAGTGGCGTCGATCAGTTCGCGCTGCTGGTCGATAATCTCGGCGGCGGTGGAATGAACCCGGCCGAGGATGCCGGCTTGCGCACATTCTGCAGTTTCTTCTTCAGCGCTCAGCGGGCGGCTATGTAAGTGCTTACCGCCCAGCAGAATGGTATCCAGCGCGAGGACATGGTCGCGGGTTTTGCCGTATTCGCAGCTGCCCTGGCCGCTGGCGTCGGTGGCAATCATGCCGCCGATCGTCGCGCGGTTGGAGGTGGACAGTTCCGGGGCAAAAAACAGGCCGTGCGGCTTCAGCGCGGCGTTGAGCTGGTCTTTGACCACGCCCGCCTGAACGCGTACCCGGCGTGCGTCCACGTCGATATCCAGGATCTGGTTCATGTGACGGGAAACATCCACCACGATGCCGTCGGTCAACGACTGGCCGTTGGTGCCGGTGCCGCCGCCCCGAGGGGTGAGCACGATATCGCGATGGGGGACTTCGCCGGCCAGCTTGGCGAGCCGCTCCAGGTCTTCGGCGTGCCGGGGAAAGACCGCGGCCTGGGGCAGGCGCTGATAAATCGAGTTATCCGTCGCCAGCACCGTACGGTTCGCGTAGTCAGGGGCAATTTCGCCTTCAAAGCCGCGGGTGCGCAAGGCGTCGAGAAACACCACATACCCGCGTAGAAGTGCCACCTCGCTGGCCATTCCGATCATGCCTTAAGCGTCTCCAGCGCCTGCTCGATGAGCCCTAGCCCTTCTGCCATGACCTCTGGCTCAGTGGTCAACGGCGGTAATAAACGTAAGACATTACGTTTGCGACCGCTGGGCATTAACAAAACGCCAGCATCACGACCGGCTACTAACAGATTTGCTAAGTGCTCGGCACCTGTAGCGTGTTCGGTGTCTTCAAAGACGATCCCGCGCATAGCGCCAACGCCTGTAATGGCACCTAGCATGGGAAAACGTTCGCTTGCTTTCCAACGCTGGTAAGCACCCAAAATCGCTTCTTCCTGGGCACTGCCCCATTCGATTAGCGCCTCCTCCTGCATGATATCCATTACTGCCAACGCGGCTGCGCAAGCCACTGCATTACCTGAGTAGGTCCCCCCCAATGCGCCTTTAGGTAAGGCATCCATTAACTCTTTACGCCCTACCAGGGCGGCAAGAGGGAGGCCTGAGGCAATACTTTTTCCTAAGAGAAGCAGGTCGGGCTCGATACCAAGATGACTGAAACCAAAGCGTTTACCAGTTCGTCCGAAGCCCGATTGAATTTCGTCGCAAATCAATAAAATGCCGTGCTGATCGCAGATTTCTCGCAGCGCTTTGGCAAACTCGGGGCAAAGCAGTCGAAACCCTCCTTCCCCTTGAATGGGTTCAACGATGACACACGCCACTTCACTGGGACCAATCTCGACTTCAAAGACACGCTCCAGGGCAGCCAGCGACTGTTCGACAGACACACCACTGTCCTTGCCCGGAAACGGCAGGTGATAAACTGGGCCAGGTAGCGACCCTAATCCGGCTTTATAGGGTTTCACTTTGCCGTTCAAATTCAGCGCGGCCAAGGTGCGACCATGAAAAGCATCGTCGAAAGCAATCACGCCCTGGCGACCCGTAACACCACGAGCGACTTTTAAAGCATTTTCCGTCGCTTCTGCGCCACTGTTCGTAAGCATGCATCCCAGTGGATAAGACACTGGCACAAACTGGTCAAGTCGCTCCACAACAGAGAGGTAGCCACGGTGCGGCAATGCATTAAACGCCGAGTGCATAAGGTTATCGACCTGGGCTTTGACGGCTTCAACCACCGCTGGGTGGCCATGCCCCAGGTTAAGCACCCCAATACCACCAATAAAATCGATATAACGCTGACCTACCTCATCCCATACCTCTGCATTACGCCCTTTGGTAATACAAACGGGATGAAGGATGCCTAATGCACTGCTGACGTTGGGGAGGTCCATCGTCGAAAACGCTCCTGAAATGACCATGTGTTCCCTTATCAAACAGTTTCACGTGGCAAATAACAAACGAAAAAAAAATCTAAATACATGCCAAGCAGGAATACATCAGCTATAAACCCGCCTTATTCACGAGGGCGCTGATTGAGCGGTCTGAAGGTACTGGCTGT
>NZ_JAKDUR010000023.1 GCF_030457605.1 Halomonas sp. | reverse complement strand
GCCGGCTGCCGCGCGCCTCACAGCGCTGGCAGGGCGGCGCCCGCTGCGCGTATCCGGTGTATCAGCTGTATTTTCATGGCCCACGCGGCCGGCTGTGGATGCGCTGCTTCACGCGCCCGCCACGCGCCGATGACTATTTGATGGCTTTTCAGGCACTGGCTGGAAAAGCGCCTCTGGGGCTGGTGTTTCATGGGGCAGATATCACCGCAAGCGCTGAGATTATGGCCTGGCGGGAGGCGCAGCGTGAATTCTGGCTTATGCTGCCTCCGCCCGATATCGCAAAGGCCTGACGGCGGCGTTGCGATTCAACTGACATACACACAACGAGTAGTTCAATGACATCTCTGACCCATTTACAACGGCTGGAAGCGGAAAGCATCCAGATTATGCGGGAGGTGGTCGCCGAGACGGAAAATCCGGTGATGCTCTATTCCGTCGGCAAGGACAGCGCGGTAATGCTGCACCTGGCGCGCAAGGCGTTTGCGCCGGCACCGCCGCCGTTTCCTTTGCTACACGTGGATACCCGCTTCAAGTTTCGCGCGATGTATGAATTTCGCGACAAGATGGCCAAGGAAAGCGGCATGGAGCTGCTGGTACACATCAATCCGGAAGGCATTGAAAAAGACATCAATCCGTTTACCCACGGCTCGGCGATTCATACCGATATCATGAAAACCGAGGGCCTGAAGCAAGCGCTGGATAAATACGGCTTTGACGCGGCGTTTGGTGGTGCCCGGCGCGATGAAGAAAAATCGCGCGCCAAGGAGCGGGTGTTTTCATTTCGTACGGCCCAGCACCGCTGGGACCCGAAAAACCAGCGCCCTGAGCTGTGGAAGCTATATAACACCCGCCGACACCAGGGCGAATCGATCCGCGTGTTCCCGCTCTCCAACTGGACAGAGCTGGATATCTGGCAGTACATCCACCTGCAGGGCATTCCTATCGTGCCGCTTTACTACTCCGCCGAGCGCCCGGTGGTCGAGCGCGACGGCGCGCTGATCATGGTGGACGACGAACGCCTGCCGCTAGAGCCGGGCGAAGTGCCGATGATGCGCAAGGTGCGTTTTCGCACCCTGGGTTGCTACCCGTTGACCGGCGCCGTCGAGTCCGAAGCGGATACGCTGCCGGCCATCATTCAGGAAATGCTGCTGACCCATACGTCGGAGCGTCAAGGCCGCGTGATCGATAATGACAGCGCCGCCTCCATGGAGAAGAAAAAACAAGAAGGGTACTTCTAATGGCACACGCCTCCGATTTGATCGCCGATGACATCGACCAGTATCTGACGTCGCACGAGCACAAGGGCCTGCTGCGCTTTATTACCTGCGGCAGCGTGGATGACGGTAAAAGCACCCTGATCGGGCGGCTGCTGTTTGAATCGAAGCTGCTGTTTGAAGACCAGTTGGCCTCGATTGAAGCCGACTCGAAAAAGTATGGCACCCAGGGCGATGAGCTGGATCTTGCCCTGCTGGTGGACGGGTTGGCCGCCGAGCGCGAGCAGGGTATTACCATCGATGTGGCCTACCGGTTTTTCTCTACCGACAAGCGCAAATTCATCGTCGCCGATACGCCCGGGCACGAGCAGTACACGCGTAACATGGTAACCGGCGCCTCGGGTGCCGATGCGGCTATTCTGATGGTTGATGCCCGCTACGGCATACAAACCCAGACGCGGCGGCATAGCTTCTTGATGGCGCTGATGGGCATGCGCCATGTGGTGGTCGCAGTCAACAAAATGGATTTGGTGGACTACTCCGAAACGCGCTTTAACGCCATCGTCGATGAGTACCGCGCCTTTGCCGAGGAGCTGGGGCTTGCGAGCATCACCTTTATTCCGCTGTCGGCGCTTAAGGGCGATAACGTGGTTGCACATAGCCCGAGCATGCCGTGGTACCACGGCACCACGCTGATGGGCTATCTGGAAACCGTCGAGGTGGACGACGAAGCGCTGCAGCGCGCGCCTTTGCGCATGCCGGTGCAGTGGGTTAACCGCCCCGACCTGGATTTCCGCGGCTTTAGCGGCATGATCACCAGCGGCGTGGTCAAGCCGGGCGATGAAATCCGTGTGCAACCCTCGGGTACCAGCAGCCGCGTGTCGAGGATTTATACCTTCGACGGCGATCTGGACGAGGCCGTGGCTGGCCAGTCGGTGACGCTGTTGCTGGAAGACGAAATTGATATTTCCCGCGGGGACGTCATCTCGGGCGTGGAGCAGCCGGCACAAACCGCCGACCAGTTCGAGACCACGCTGGTGTGGATGCACGACGAGCCGCTGCTGCCGGGGCGGCCGTACCTGATGAAGCTGGGCACGCAGCTGGTCTCCGCCACCGTGACTGACATCAAGTACCAGATTAACGTCAATACGCTGGAGCACACGGCGAGCAAGCAGCTGGAGCTTAACGGTATTGGCGTGTGCACGCTGAGCGTGAATAAAGCCGTGGCGTTTGACGCCTTCGATCAGAGCCAGGATACCGGCGGCTTTATTCTGATCGATCGTATGACCTACAACACGGTGGGGGCGGGCATGCTGCACTTTGCCCTGCGCCGCAGCGAGAATATCCACATGCAGCACGTGGATATCGACAAGCAAACGCGTGCCGGTGCCAAGCACCAAAAGCCGGCGGTACTGTGGTTTACCGGACTCTCGGGGGCAGGCAAGTCAAGCATTGCCAACCTCGTGGAAAAACGGCTTTACGCCCAGGGTCAGCACACCTATCTGCTGGACGGCGACAACGTACGCCATGGGCTAAACCGCGACCTGGGCTTTACCAATGCCGACCGCGTGGAAAACATTCGCCGGGTCGCCGAGGTGGCCAAGCTGATGGTGGATGCGGGGCTGATTGTGCTCTCGGCGTTTATTTCGCCCTTCCGCAGCGAACGCCAGCTGGCGCGAGACTTGCTGGACGACGGTGAGTTTATCGAGATACACGTGGATGCGCCGCTCGACGTGGTGGAGGCGCGTGATCCGAAGGGGCTGTACAAGAAGGCGCGCCGTGGCGAGTTGAAAAACTTTACCGGCATCGACTCGGCTTACGAAACGCCCGAGCAGCCCGAGGTGCACCTGCAAACCGCGAACATGAGCACGGAAGAAGCGGCAGATGCGGTGATAGCGACGCTGCGAGAGCGCGGCTTGATCAACTAAGCGCACGGGTAACCTGCTCAAGCCGCCGGTGGCGATCCGGCGGCTTGTTTATTTTATTTCAGGATGGTGATCATGACACTGGTGAATCAGGCGCTGCTGAATACGGTAGAGCATATTGCTCGTCGTGCCGGCGACGCAATTATGGACATCTACGCACGCGACTTCAGCGTCGAAGAAAAAGACGATAAAAGCCCGCTGACAGAGGCGGATCAAGCAGCACACCGGCTTATTACCGAGGCGCTTGCCGAGTTGCCCGAGGCCATGCCGGTGCTTTCTGAAGAAGATGACGGTACCTTTGGCGGGGCGGACGCGCACCAGCGTTATTGGCTGGTCGACCCGCTGGATGGCACCAAGGAGTTCATCAAACGCAACGGCGAGTTTACCGTCAATATCGCGTTGATTTCCCAGGGGCGCTCGGTATTAGGCGTTGTCGTAGCGCCTGCGCTACATACCGCTTATGTGGCGGCTCAGGGCCTGGGCGCTTACAAGGTGGAAGCTGACGGCACGCGCCACCGCATTCATGTGGCGAAGAAGCCGGCACCGGGCACGCCGTGGCGTGTGGTCGGCAGCCGCTCGCACCCCAGCCCGCAGCTGGCTGCCTGGCTGGAAAAACTGGGCAAGCACGACATGCACCCGATGGGCAGCTCGCTCAAGCTGTGCCTGGTCGCAGAAGGCAAGGCCGATGTGTACCCGCGCCTGGGGCCGACCTGCCTGTGGGATACCGGTGCCGCCCAGGCGGTGGTTGAGCAGGCCGGAGGCCGGGTCGAGCAGCGCGACGGTGCACCGCTTTGCTATGCAACACCCGAACAGACGCTCAACCCGCATTTTGTGGTCTGGGGGCAGTGACGCGAAAAATTTATCGTAATAGTACTACGTGGCGCTTCCCCCGCTACGCGTCATCACGAGCACTCAACACTCGAGCGTAAACGCCAGTTAAGTGATCTTATATCAAATGCTCGTTAGGGACTTCTATCGCGCGCTGGTGCTGCAGCATGTTGAGCAGAATAATGGCGCGTTCTTCTCCCTTGGCGCGTTGAAAAATGGCGTCGAGGCCCTTGAAAGGTCCTTCGGCGATGGTGATTTTGTCGCCCGCGCAAAAGCGGGTATGTACGCCCTCGGTTTCGTGAGGGTGATGGCGTAGCCGCTCAATGAGCGAGTGGGGCACCGCTGCCGGCGTGTTGCCAAAACGGATGATGCGCAGCACGCCACGAGTCGAGCGGATAGGACGCCAGTTGCTGTTGATCTGATCCAGATAGATAAACAGGTAAAACGGAAACAGCGGTTCGCAGACGCTGGTGAGCTTGCCACGCCGGCGGCGCTGGACGTTCAGCACGGGATGAAAAACCTGGTAGCCTTGGTAGCCAAGATGCTCCGCGGCGCGAAACGATTCGCCGGCTTTACACTGAGCCACGTACCAGGCGGCCTGGCTTTGGGTGTCGGTATCGATAATGACTCCTTGCCTTCTGACCTGCGTTGACTATGCCGGCGTCGCTTCAAGCTGGCGCTGTAGAATATCCAGCGTCTGGTCTATCTGCTCGTGGGTATGGTGACACGACAGGAAAAAGCGCAGCCGCGCGCTTTTTTCGGGTACCGCCGGATAAACGATCGGCTGAACGTTAATGTGCTGTTCAAACAGCGTATGACAGAGCTGTGTTGCCAGCGGGGAGCTGCCCACAATAACCGGCACCACGGCAACGCCAATACTGTGCCCGGTATTCATTCCCCGTGCGTTGGCTTGCTCAAGAAAGTAGTGCGACATTGCGTGTAGTTGGGTGACCCGCTCAGGCTCCTGACGCATGAGTTGAAGCGCCTTGAGCGAGGGCGCTGCCACCTGTGCGGGCATGCCGACGCTATATAAAAAGCCCGGTGCAAAGTAGCGCAGCATTTCCACCAGTGCTTTACTGCCGGCAATGTAGCCACCGCACCCCGAGAGCGTTTTGCTGAGGGTGCCCATCCAGATATCTACGTCGGTGGGGTTAATGTCAAAGTGTTCGTGTAGCCCCAGGCCGTGCTCGCCCAACACGCCGAAGGAGTGTGCCTCGTCGACCATCAGCCAGGCGCCGTGACGCTGCTTCAGGGCGATGAACTGCGCCAGGTCCGGCGTATCACCGTCCATGCTGTATAGCCCTTCGATGACGATCAATACGCGCTCGAACTGGCCGCGATAACGACTGAGCAACGTCTCTAGCGCGGCAACGTCGTTGTGGCTAAACGGCATGCGTTTGGCGCCAGACAGTTGGGCACCCACCAGCGAGCTGTTGTGGATGTATTCGTCGTGGAGTACCAGATCCCTGGCGCCGAGCAAGTAGCCCAGCGTCGACACGTTCGTTGCGTGACCGCTGACAAAGGCCACGGCATCGTCAACACCGTAAGCGTCGGCCAGCGCCTGCTCAAGCGCCTGATGGACAGGCCGCTCGCCGGACACGGCACGACTGGCTGATACCGAGGTGCCGTAGCGCTCGACGGCCTCACAGGCTGCCTGGTTAATGCGCGGGTCGCCGGAGTAACCGAGATAGTTATAGCTGGCAAAATTAATGCACTCAACGCCTTCAATCACGCTGGTCGCGCCGGCGGTGCCTTCGTGAACTTTGAAAAACGGGTCGTGCAGCCCGAGCTTTTCAGCGCCCTGGCGCATAAGCGTAAGGTGCTGGTAGCCCGGGTGAGTCGTAAAATCGGTTCTCCGTTCGGGCGCACGAGGCGTGTCCGAAGGAGCCTCGACCGCAGTGCGCGGCGCCGGCCGCCGCCGCGCTTGGGCAAGAAGTTGTTGTTTCAATGTGGAGCGTTGCTGACTCACTGCAATGACTCGCCGTGGTTACAGGGAATGACAAGATCAGGTGGCATCGTCGAAGGGTTCTGCCCCGTGACGATGGACAAGCGATCTTAATGTATGCTCAGGCATATTGTTAGAGTTTTCATCCGTTGTATCAGATGTTTCCCCATTTTTATGCTGTACCTTTTGGCGAATGACTTGCGCCAGTCGAGTCACCGTCGAGGCTTCGCTGAGCGCCATGACCGGAACCTGGATGCCCAGCCGGCTTTCCAGCGCGGTCATCAGTTCTACACCCATCAGCGAGTCGAAGCCCATGTCGTAAATCGAACGATCGGCGTCGATGTTGCTCTCTTCCATGAGCAGTATCCCCGCCAGTTCGGTGCGCAGCACGTTGGTAATGGCCACCAGCTGTTCTTCGGGTGCTAGCGTGAGCAACTTCGCGCCAAGGTCGCCGTCGTCTTCATGCGAGATGTTGCCGTCGCCGGTGCGGGCCAGTTCGTCAAAGCGGGCGGCTTGCGCTGTGGGCAAGAAGCGAGCGAGTGCGCTCCAGTCCAGCTCGAGTACGCCGAGGTTAGCCGTATCGGTCAGCAGCATCTGCTCCAGAACCCGCAGCGCATCGTCCGACTGCAGCGCCGAGCCGCCCAGGCGTTCCTGTAGCGCCTCGCGGGTGCGGATATTGCGTGCTAAAAAGCCTACGTCTTCAATTGCCCCCCAGCGGACACAGGTAGCGGGCAGGCCCGCTTGGCGGCGAGCGGCCACCAGGCCTTCCAGCCAGTGGTTAGCCGCTACGTAGCTGGCCTGGCCGGGGTTACCAAACAGCGTGGTGGCCGACGAGTAGACGACGAAAAAGTCGAGCGGGCGGGTGCGGGTTAGTGCATCAAGATGGCGCGCGCCCTCGATTTTAGGAGCAAAAATGCGGTGCATGCGCGCTTCATCGAGGTTGCGGATCAGTCCGTCGTCGATCACGGTGGCCGCGTGGATGACGCCGCCCAGGGGGCCCAGTTCGGCCTCGGCGCTGTCGATCACGCTGGCAAGCGCGTCGCGCTGGGTTACATCGCATGACTTGGCTATTACCTTAATGCCCTGCGCGGCAAAGCCAGCCAGTGCCTCTTGAGCCTCTTCGCTTTGCGCGCCGCGACGGCTCAGCAGCACCAGGTTGCGCGCACCTTTTTCAACTAGCCACTGTGCGGTTTTCAAGCCGAAGCCGGAAAGCCCGCCGGTGATCAAATAGCTCCGCTCGGCTGACACGCTGAGCCGGGCTTGCTGGCCGGCGTCCGGCTCTGGCGGCGCTGAGGGCGTTATTGGGCCGTCGTAAGTGACCACGACCTTGCCGATCTGTCGGGCCTGCTGCATATAGCGGAAGGCATCCACGATCTGGCCGTGCTGAAATAGCGTGAACGGCAGAGGATGCAGTGTGCCGTCATTGAATAGCGCCATCACCTCGTTAAAGAGCCGCTGGGTTAGTGCAGGTTGGACCTTCATCAGCTGGTCGGAATCGATGCCGAAATAGCTCAGGTTATTGCGGAAAGGGCGCAGGCCGATATGCGTGTTTTCGTAGAAATCGCGCTTGCCCAGCTCTAAAAAACGTCCGAAGGGACGTAGCGCGCGAAGGTTTTGGTTGATGGCTTCGCCGGCCAGCGAGTTAAGAACGACGTCCACGCCTTCGCCCTGGGTATCTTCGAGGATTTCCTCGGCGAAGGTCAACGAGCGGGAGTCGTACAGCCGGTCAACGTCCATCAGACGCAGAAAATCACGCTTTTCTTCCGAGCCGACGGTGGCGTAAATTTCTGCGCCCAACCAGCGTGCAATTTGCAGTGCTGCAATGCCCACGCCGCCGGCGGCGCCGTGGATCAGTACTTTTTCGCCAGGCTCCAGGCGAGCCAGATGCTTCAGCGCGTAATATACGGTGAAAAACGTGGTGGGAATGGTGGCGGCGGCTGCATAGCCGATGTTGTCGGGGAGCGGAGCGACGCTGCTGCGCTGGGCAGTCAGCGTGTCGCTAAAGCTTGACGGCCCAAAGCCGACAATGCCCTGGCCGGGTCTCAGGTCGGTCACGTTGCTGCCCACGCTCACTATCTCGCCCGCAAACTCCAGCCCCAGCGTCGGGCCGGCAAAGCCGTTTTCGATGGCTTCATCCGAGAGTAAGCCGAGGGTATACATGACGTCGCGGAAGTTTAGTCCGGTTGCCTGTACGCGAACTTCGATGTCATCGGGCTGCAGTGCAGGCAGGGGGCGGGGCTGCCATTCCAGATAGCGCAACTGGCCCGGCAAAGTAAAACCGAGGGACATTCCCTGCGGCAGAGCGGCCGACGCCTGGGCAGGGGAGCGTGGCTGGCAGGGTTTTGCCTGGGTGCGCAGTCGGGTAGCAAAGCGTTGCCCCTGCGCTGAAATGGCAATTTCGTTGTTGTTGTCGCTATGCAGCAGGCTGTCCGCCCAGGTATGTAGCGCTTCCTGAGTAAGGTTAGCGGGCACATCAAGTAGCATGATGTGTTGGGCCACGGCCTCGTTGGCCAGCGAGCGGCCAAAGCCCCAGAACGCGGCGTCGTCGGGCGCGTCTGGCAGGCTTTCCTCGTCAGGCTGCCATAAAGCACTCACTCCTTGAGTATGCAGCCATAGCGTAGGCGGCTGGGTGGCGTCATCCGGCGCAAGGGCTTCCAGAGCCAATGCCCATTGCTGGGCGAGCGTGCAGCGTTGCACCTGGCCAGCTGTGCCCAGCCCGCTGAGGTCGACCACATGTAGCGGCGTTGCCGTGGATGCAAACGCTCCCGTAGCGTCTTGCGTGCTGGTGGGTTCTTGCCTTGCCAGCTGCGTTAGCGCCGTGGGCAGCAAGTCGGCAGGCGCGGCTGCGTGAGGGGCGAGCCATACGTTGGCACCCCGGTGGCGTAACGTCGTCGCCAGACGCTCGGCCAGTGCGCTGCTGGCGTCGTCTGCAGCGATAAGATAGCGTCCCGGCGAAATGGGTGGGGCAGCGGTATCCGGCGCTTGGGCGTGCAGCAGGTACGCTCCCGCCGTATCGTCTTCCAGAGCAATGGGCGGCGTTACCGTGAGCCCGCTTTGCGCGAGCCATTCGCTAACCGTTGCCGCGTCCACGGGCGATTGTTCGATGCCCGGCGTCGCGAGTACGGTATCTAGCCATAGCGACGGATGCGTGCCGATAACGATCAGCTGTGCGTTAGGCGCAAGCAGGGCGGCCAGCTGTTCGATAAGCCGGCGGGTAGCCTGTGGCTGAGCGACGTCAACGCTAATCAGGGCCAGCTGCGCTTTGCATGCAGCGGCGGGCTCGGGGATAGCGTCGTCGGGCGTCGTATTTTCCAGTGAGTGCAGGTCAATTAACGGAAAGCGCTCCTGTAGCTGGAGCGCCTGATGGCGGGCGCTATCATGAGTGGTAATAATGCGATAGTGGTGGTCATCCTGACGCGGACCAACTGCGTCGGCGCTGCGTGCCTCGTTCAGGCGCTCAAGCAGGCGCTGCCCCAGCATCGGGGCGCAGGGGCCGGCTTCCAGCAGCTCGAGCCGCTCGCCGAAAGGCAAGTCGTTCAACGTCTCTTCTATGAGGTCGCCAAAGGTTCTGGCCAGCGCCTGCCAGCCGCTTTCGCCGGGTAATATCCCATTAAGCTGGCTCAGCTGTTCCTGGGTGATGCCCAGCGCCTGCAGCGTCAGCGCACCGCCGGCTAGCGCATCGCGGTGCAGGCCTAGCCGCCCGGCGAGGTGAATCGGGGCAAAGTAGTCAGGGTAGTCCTGCACCAGAAGCTGCCAGATTTGCTGCGGCGCCAGCGCCTGCTCTTCACCATCGAGGGTAAGCCCCTGCTGGGTGAAGGCGGCGCTTAAACTGTCAAGCAGCGGGGCAACTTCCCGGGCATAGCGCTTGCCGGTATGCGCCGCGTACGTTTCGCTGAGCATGATAATGCGCCCTAGCGCTTGCTCGCCCATCGTTAGCGTTGGCGCCGCCAGCGGTGCCGGGGTCAGCACGACGTCAAGGTAGCTCAACAGCTGATGATGAGGGCGCGTCAGGCGCACGGCCTTGAAGCGCGTTTCACTAAGCACCGCCACCGCCGTACCGGCAGCGTCATAGAGCGCAAAATCAGCGGTAAAGGAGTGCGGAGCGCGGTTTTGCATCACAGCGTGTGCGAGCACCGGCGTGCCGGCGTGCGGGTTTACCTGGATGCGCCCCACGCGTACCGGGACGAAAGCCAGCGGATCGACGGCGGTCGACTGGCGGGCCAGCAGTGGAATAAACAGCTGAAACGCGCTATCGAGGATGCCCGGGTGTACCTGCAACGTCGCCAGCTGTGCCGTTGTGTCTTCGCTCAGGGCGATGTCACCGATCACGCTGTCGCCCTCTATCCAGCCGTGGCGTATGGCTTGAAACGCACCGCTATAGTGCAGGCCAAGGTGCGCGGCAAGTTCAAGGTGCTCGGCCAGCGTGTAGTCCGGCGCGCGCTCGGGAATTTTGGGTGCGCGGCGTTTGAGCAGCGAACCGCGGCTTTCTTGCATGCAGCGGGCAACGGCATGACGTTGCCATTCTTTCCCCGTCACCGGTTCGCGCGAGTCAACGTGCAGGCGGCCGTCAACCGGGTCTAGCTGCAGGCGCATCATGCGGCCGTTGGCGCCGTCGAGTAGCAGCGGGGCGTGAATTTCCAGCGCTTCGATGTCGATGATCGTGGGGTCACGCTGCTGGCGGGCAGCGGCCAGCGCCAGCTCAACGAAGCCGGCACCCGGAAACACGGCGCCGTCGCCCACGACGTGTCCGGCAAGCCAGGGGATGCGCTGAATATCCAGCTGGCTTTCCCAGGTGTTGGCCTGCTGCGCGAGCGGGTAGCCCAACAGCGGATGCTGATAGTAGCGCTGGAGGAGACCCTGGCCGTCCTGGGTATACGCCACCCAGTGGTGAGTTCGTTGCCAGGCGTAGCGGGGCAGGCTTACGCGTTTCCCCTGTACCGGAAAAAACCGGTGCGTGTTGAGTTTTAGCCCGCTTAACAGCAGCTTGCCCAGCGTGTCGCGTATAGCGTTGCCCCCGTTTGCCCGGCGCACCAGGGTGCCGATCACCTGCCCATTGAGCGTTTGCTCCCGCAGCGCTTCGTTGAGATAGCGGCGCAGAATGGGGTGGGCGCCTAGCTCAACAAACACATTGTGACCCTGCTCCATCAGCGTGACGGCCGCCGGATGAAACAGTACAGGTTTGCGGATGTTGCGCCACCAGTAGTCGGCGTCGAGGTCGGTGCCGCTGCTGGCGTTGCCGGTAACGGTCGATATGAACGGTACTTGGGCCGCGCCGGGTGTGATGTCGCCCAGCGCAGCAATCAGCCCGTCGCGGGTGGAGTCCATTGCGGCACTGTGAAAGGCGTAGTCCAGCGGCAGCCGCTTGGCCACCGCGCCTTGTTCATGCAGGCGCTTTTCAAGTGCGGCAAGCGGCTCTGCCGGGCCGGCCAGGGTGATGCCTTGCGGGCTGTTGATACCGGCCAGGCAGACCGCGCTAAACTCGGGGAGCTCCAGCCAGGCAGATATGTCATTGGCGCTGGAGGCAACGGCCATCATGGCGCCCATGCCCCGCGTCAGGCCCTGATAATAGCTGCGGTAATAAATCACCTTGACCGCGTCTTCCAGAGATAGCGCGCCGGCGGCCCAGGCCGCTGCGACCTCGCCGACGCTGTGGCCAAGCACCGCGGCTGGTTCAGTGCCGTGATCCTTGAACCATTCAGTCAGCGCAACCTGCAGGGCGAACAGCGTGGGCTGGGCAATTTCGGTGCGCTGAAGACGTTCGGTAGCGCTCGTGGCCAAGTCGCTGTGGCCTTCCAGTTCGGCGAGCAAGGAGAAGTCGGCGTAGCGTTGAAAGAGGGCATCCACACGCTCAACGCTTGCGCGGAATTCCGGATCGCTGTGTAGCAGGTCGCGCCCCATGCGTTCCCACTGGCAGCCATTGCCCGAGTAAACAAAAACCGGCCCGCGAGGTGCCTCGAGCCGCTCGCCCTGAATCACCTGAGTTGTCTCGTCAGCCGCATGGCCATCGGCAAAGCGCTCGAGGGTGGCAGCTGCCTGCTCTGCAGTCTCGGCAAAGCATAGCGCACCGAGTTTTAGAGGCTCGCGGTGGTAACACAGCGTATGCGCGGTGTCATACAGCGACGCTTCGCCGCGACGTAAGTGTATGGCCAGCGCACGCGCGTTGTCGCTGAGGGCACCGGCGCTGTTCGCTGTGACGCGCACCGGCAACGAACGGGCGTTAGCGTCAACGGCGGGAGCATCCGTCGGGGTAGCAACAGAAGACGTCGTAGTAAAAGTACCAGTGAAAGAAGTCGTAGCGACGGGCGGTGCGCTGGCTAGAATAACGTGGGCGTTGGCGCCGCCAAAACCAAAGGAATTGACGCCGATAACCAGGCCGCCCGTGGGCTTTAAGGGCCGGGCCCGGGTAACAATATCCAGGTTCCAGTCGTCGACATTGATATTGGGATTGAGCTTGCGCACGCCGATAGTGGCGGGCACTTCACGGTAGCGCAGGCTGTATAGCGCCTTGGCCAGGCCAACAACGCCCGAGGCTGTTTCCAGGTGCCCTACGTTACTTTTGACCGAACCGATGGGGAGCGGTGAGCTGCGCTGCTGGCCCAGGGCTTCACCAATCGCGCGGGCTTCAATCGGATCACCGACGGCAGTGCCGGTGCCATGAGCCTCAAGATAATCGATGTCATCCGGGGCAATGCCAGCCTGGCGATACACGCTGCGCATCAGCTCTATCTGAGCCGTGGGGTTGGGGACGGTAAGCCCGGTTTTATGGCCGTCGGTATTGACCGCTGAACCGGGTACAACGGCGAGTATACGGTCGTTGTCGGCCAGGGCTTGAGCATAGTCCTTGAGCACGAAAAGGCCGCCGCCTTCCGAGCGCACATAGCCGTCGCCATCGGCGTCAAACACCCGACAACGCCCCGAGGCGGACAGCATGCCGGCTTTGGAGAAAATCAAAAAACCGTAGGGGTGCAGGTGCAGGCTAATGCCCCCGGTAATCGCCATGTTGGTTTCGCCGTTGCGAATGGCCTGGCACGCCTGGTGAAACGCTACCAGCGACGACGAGCAGGCGGTATCCAGGGTGAAACTTGGCCCGTGCAGGTCGAACAGGTAAGACAGGCGGTTCGCCGCAATGCTGGCCGTGTTGCCCGTGGCGGATGAGGCATCGATGGCCGCCATGTCATCGGCGATGCGATAAGAATAATCCAGGCTGGCAACGCCCAGGTACACGCCGCATTGGCTGCCGCGGAGCGCCGCGGGCACAATGCCGGCGTCTTCCAGGCTTTCCCAGGTGAGCTCCAGCAGCATGCGCTGCTGGGGGTCCATGTTGGCCGCTTCACGGGGCGAGATGCCAAAAAAGTCGGCGTCAAAGCCGCTGATGTCGCCCAAACTGCCTGCGGCAAAGCTGACGCTGGCGCCGGGATGACGCCGGTCAGGATGCTGAAACGCTTCCTGGCTCCAGCGGTCGGGAGCCACTTCTGTGACGAGATCCTTCTCGTTTTTCAGATCCTGCCAGAACGTCTCGGGCGTTGTGCCGGGAAAGCGATAGGCGGCGCCAATGATGGCCACGCGTTTAGTCATTGGTACTCCGAATCTTTTCTTTGTCCTTGTCGGCCAGAGGCCGCCTGCCAGACGTGTTGCAACAGCACGCTGCCCAGCTCGTTCGCGGCTAGTCGTTGTGGCGTAGTGGGATATCTATCACGTTGATTTTTTTGTGATGACCATAGCATATAGGGTGTTTCACCCGTAGGCGCTGAATAGTAGGCGTAGGCCTCGGGCAAAATGGGCACATGATCGCCGTACCAGCCCATAACCCCCGGGCGCGAGCCCTGGCCAAGCGCGCAGGTTAGTGTTTCCAGCATGGCGTCAGCCTGGCGCAGGTGGCGCAGATAAACGGCAAGGTTACGCTGGTGTGGGGGCAAAGGCCAAGGCGCGTGCGGCAATGTAGTGGCGAGTGCGTCGTGCCTGGGCCGCTCTAGATCGAGTGGGCCGTGATTTTCCATGGTAATGACAAAAATAAACAGCGGCGTATCGGTAGCGTCGTCGAGTAGCGCAGCGACTTTTCGGGCCACCGCGGCGTCGCCGATGTACTGCCCGTTGCGGTCGTCGGGGGAAAAGTCCTCGACGTCGACAAAGATATCGAACCCCAGCTGCGGCATGACCCGGTGGCGAAAGTAAAAGTTTGCGGGGTAGGGGTGAAGGCAAACGGTGCGGTACCCCGCTTGTTTGAAGATTGCAGCAAGGCTGGGAAAGCGTTGCCGGGCCAGGGTGCGGTAGGGGTTGAACTGGCGAATCCCCCACTGCTCGGGAGACAGGCCTGTCAGCACCGCGCACTCGGTGCGCACGGTGTTGGCGCCCCAGGCGGGGACGCTGAGCGTGCCTCGCTGCTGCGCCTGACGGCTGCTCAGGTCCCAGTGGGGCAGCAGGTCCTTGGTCACGTCGGGGCACCAGCTACGCGGGTCGCTGAATGATTCACTCTGTACCAGCACTGTATGTGGTAGCGCGGCGGCCGAAACGGTCGGCGGCGCGGCGGTATCATAATAAAAGGGCGATGTGTTGGGTGGTGGGGCCGATGAGCGTAGTAGTGCGATGCCGTAGGCCCAAAGCGAGGAAAACAGGCCTAGCTTGTCAAGATCTCGAGCGGGACAGAGTGTCATCGTGCCCAATCGTTGGAATCCCAGTGCGATTAGCGCCGCGCCCGAAGCGCACAGTATCCCGCACGCCGCGAGAAAAGAGCGGCCTCCTTGATGGCTGACCCAAGAGGTTTCCCAGTAAAAAAAAGCGGCAATGGCCAAAGCGCCGGCGCTGCTGGCCGCGATGGCCAGCCCAATACCGAAAAACGGTACGTATAGCCGCGGGTGACGGATAGTATCCCAAAAATATTCGAAATCATGGCAGATAAAGGGTTCGTTGAGCGTTTGTGACTTGGTATTGCTGGACTGCACTATGACCAGCTGCAGCGAGAGCACGGCTGTCATGGCGAACCAGGGGCGCTGCAATAGCAGAAAGAAAAGGCCGAATGTCAGCAACCAGCTGCCAAGATGGGCCATTGCTGCTGCGCTACCACGCTGCCAAAACGGCCGCGGGCGCGGTTTAAGCAGCGCCTCAATTGCTAGCGTACCGGCCAGGCCTACGATCAGCAGGGTGAACAGAGGGCTAGTCATCGGGCATTTCTTCCATCCGGTCAAACCCCAGGCGCCTGAGCAGCCACTGCGAAATCTCGGCTGGCAAGATAGCGAGCCAGTGGGTGCCCAGGCTAAGCCAGAATGGAAAGGCAATGCGTGCGCGATTGGCACTGATACCGCGTTGGATGACGCGTGCAGCGCGCTCAGGCGACCACTCCCAGGGTTTGGGGCCGGGCATGGCGTGGCACATGGGTGACGTGACATAGCCTGGCATAACCACGGTGACGCCAATGCCGCAGGGCTTTAGCCAGCCGCGTAGCCCTTCGGCGTAGGCTTTGATACCGGCTTTGCTGGCGCTATAGGTAGGTGAGGTGGGCAGCCCGTGCCAGGCGGCCAGCGAGCTGATAAATACCAGCTGCCCCGTGCCACGGGCGCGCATGCGAGGCGCAAGGTGCTGCGCCATGGCAATGGGTGTTTGTAAGTTAATGTCGAGCAGCGCCTGAACGTCCGTGAGTGGCTCAAGCTCACACGGCGCCGCCGGGTGCGTGTTTTTCCCCGCGCAGGCAATGACGATATCCGGCACTTGGACTGCGCAAACGGCATCAAGCCAGTTGCTCAAAGCGGTGGCCCGGGTAAGGTCAGCGTGCGAAGTGTCTACAGAGGCACTTTGATTACGGCAGCGCTGCGCCAAAGTGTCGAGAGCATCCTGCCGACGCCCGTGCAGTATCAGGTGCGTGCCGGTCGCGGCGTAGCGCTTGGCAAGCGCGCCGCCAATTGCGCCGGTGGCTCCGGTAATCAAGATCGTCGTGGTGGATGACATGGCTATAGCAGCTGTTCGAGTGGTGAGGTGTGAGCGGATAATCGCTGCGCCGCGGCGTCGGCAGCCAGATCGATGCCGGGCTGGCAATAAAAACCGCCGTTGAGCTGCGTGGTGTGCAGCACGGTACGGCGAAAATACGCAAAAAGTGTGGCGTCGGGAGCGGTGGCTTGCTGCCAGAATTCATTCAATGTCCCCTGGAACGTTAATCCCCTTAGCTGATAAATGGGGTCGCCCAGCGCCATGGTGGGGCAGCTCTGACCCAGCGATACCAGCCCCGTTGTGCTGTTGACGGTAATGGTGCCGGCCGCGTGGCGCGTGATGCGATTAAGGTCGCCCGACTCCAGATAAATCACGCGCCGCTCGATACCGTAGTCCTTGGCAAGGCGCTGGATGAGCTGCGCATAGTGGCTCAGGCCTTGATCAAGTGGGTGGTTTTTAATGCACAGGACGGCCTTTTCGGGAGCATGGGTGGCGAAAGAGGCAAGCGTAACGGCAATGACCTCCTGCATGTTGGCATAGGCTGAGTGATCGCGGATCTGGGCGTCGGTGTTGAGCTGTAGCGGCAGGATAAAAAAGGGTCGCCGGCTGAGAAGTAGTGCTCGGATATGGTTGTGGTCGCGTATTTTTTGGTAACGCAGCCATGTAAAGCGCCGTATGTAGCCGGCGTATTCCTGGGGGGCGGTAATCGATGAATGATTGCGGTAGTGCGGGGCAACCAGCGGATTGGCAAGGCCGGCAACGTGGTAGCAGACGTCGTGCAGCGCACGTACTTTAAAGCGTGATTTGAAAGGCGTCGGGCGCGGCGGCTCGGGAAGCGAGCGGCCAACGTCGCGGAACCATGCCGGGTCGCGGGGCAGTGGCGAATGGCCGTTAACCCCTTCACGCTCCAGGGTAATCCAGAACGGTCGAAAGTAGCCTTCTTCAAAGACGTGGGTGCGTACCCCCGCCGCGGGGGCGTCTTCTACCGCTGAGCGATGCACGGGGCGACGATCACCAAAGGCGATTTGGTCGGTGATCCCGTAGCGTTGCCAGAGCGTTTTGACGTAGTCGCCCAGCGCCTCGGGCTGGCCGCGAAACAGGTGGCGGTGATGGCCCTGGCGCCCCCAGTAGGCGATGTCTCCGGCATTAAAATGCAGTTTTATCACCCGATGGCCTTTGTCTTGCAGGCGCTTGGCCAGACGCGTGTTAAAGGGCGAGCAAACGCCCTGTAAAAACAAGAATGTGCGCTTATCGAGTGTCAAGTTAATGCTTTCCTACGAACAGGTTGCGGTAGCAGCGATAAGCCCGTTGGCGCCACTGCGTGCGGCTGGGCCGATTTTTTGCGCTTTCAAGCAGCGTCACGACGGTTTCGGCGTTACACAGCTGGCCGCTGGCCGGATCCACATAGTGGGGGTACAGCAGCAGCGTGCCGGCGACCAGCGCCTCGAGGCTGAGCGGCCGGGTGCGCCTAGGGCAGTGCATGGCGTCGTGGGTAAGTCCCCAGCCGGCATAGAAGGGCAGGCCGTAGGTATGTACGGCGCAGCCGCGCAGCAGTGCTTCAAAACCGGTGAGCGAGCTCATGGTGTGCACGCTATCGACGCGCTCGAGCAGGTCAGCAATTTCATTGTGGCTGACATCAAGGTCGTAAAGGTGGCTGGCGTTGCTATCCAGTTTGCCTAGCCGAGCGCCGGAGAGTACATCAGGATGCGCCTTATATAAAATATAGGCGCTAGGCCAAGCGTGACGCACCGCTTTGAGCAGGGCACTGTTGGTGCTTGTTTGTGGCGAGCCGGTGACAATTGAGGCATCGCTTTCAACTTGCCCAGGCACCAGTATACATGTTCGGTTTGGTGGGAAGCTGCTATGCCTTACGTTGCGTCCCGAAAGGTTGTATTTGGACAGTCGTAAGGCAACCAGCCGCTGGCGTAGCGCCTGAGCACGCGTCAGCACATCGTCGCTGAAGATCGTGGTGTTGAGCAGCGTTTCCAGGTCGCTTGGCTGGCGCGGGTCGTAATAAATGCCTTGGCGGTCCAGCACCAGCGAGAGCGGGCGCGTAAGGTCAACGCCAAGCCCGGCGGAGCGGATAAAGCCGTCCTCCATTCGCCACAGCGTTGCCTCTTGGCGATGAGCATGGGTGCTAAGTTCCGCCTCGATGCTAGAGGACCAGGCCAGCACCGGCGCCCGGGAGGCGGGCAGCATCGCCGGTTTGGGATAGTGCGTTAGCGAGTTGGCATCGCCGGTAAAATCGCCGACAAAGCGGCGCTTCCAGCCGGAAAAGCCGCAGGCGAGCCAATGGCCTCGGCAGCGTTCACGCTGGCGGCGCTGGTCGGCAATCAACGCAATGGTCTCGCGTAGCGTCGCCGGCCGGCCAGTGTAAGGGTTGGCATAGCGGCAATAGCGCAGGTATGCCGCAGCGAATACCTCGGCCAGCGTGCGTGCCTGCCGGCGGCGCGGGCAGGGCTGGGCATCGTGGGTAAGCCCCCAGCCGGCGTAAAACGGCAGGCCGAAACAGTGCACTTTCTTGCCGGCTATTAGCGCCTCAAACCCTAGCTGGCTGGTCACCGTGTAAACTTCATCGACTTGGTCAAACAGCGCCCAGGGGTTGACGTCCTCGCCGATCACGCGGCAGCGCGGGTGTGCCGTGGCTGTGTGCAGGTGGCCCTGCTTGGTGCCGGCAATGACGTCGGGATGGGTTTTGATCCACAGCGTGGCGTCGGGATGCTGCGCCAGTGCGGCATTGAGCATCGTTTGGAAGGTGTCGGCGTTGGCCTGGCCGTAGGCAATCGAGGCGTCGCCAGCGGTCTGGTCTACCAGCAGCACGCGCGAGGCGGGCAGGTGGCAAAGCGTCGTTTCGGGGGCGTGATTATATTTGGAAAGCCGGTAGCGGCGCAGCAGCGCCATGCACTGCTCGGCCTCGATGAGTTCCACGGGAGAAAACGTCGCCTCGTTAAGGTGCATCTCCAAATCGGAGGGGCGTGAGGCGTCGTAGTAAATGCCCCGGGTGTCGACAGCGAGGCTGTGCGGCTGGTAGCCGCTTATCGCGGGGGCCAACGAGCGTAAAAAGCCATCTTCAAGCGCGATATAGGGTAAGCGATGGCGGGCGGCATAGCGCCGCGCTTTGCGACTGGTGGGTTTGAGCCCCCAGCCAATCACGGCGTCGGGTTTCTTGCGTAACGCATGCAGGCGGGAAACAGCGGAAAATTCAGGTAAAAATGCGGTTAAAGCACTGATCTTTGCGATGCCTGACGAGGTGTAGCCTGCGGTGCGTAATGCCATGCGTGTTAGGCTCCCAGTGCCTTAAGCCCGCTACTTCCAGACGGGTCTCCCGTAACATTATCAGCGAAGCTGCCCGTAAGCGTGCTGGTGGAAATTGAGCCAAAAAATGCCGGGCCTCACGCGGAGCCCCGGCAACCTATCGACAGAAGCTAGTTAAGGGCGAGCGCCTCGTTAGAAGCGGTAGGTCAGACCGGCACCAATGGTGACGGGATCCAGTTTAGTGGTGCCGCTGCCGCTGCCGGTATTGGTTTTCCAGTCGATGTCGGCCTCAACGTCAGCCCAGCGGGCGTAGCCGGTGGCGCTCAGGTTATCGGTGATAGTCAAATCAACACCGGCCTGGCCGACTACGCCGTAGCTGTCATCGATGTCGATATCGTACGAGCCGACTGCGTCGATGCTGGAGTAGCGGGTGTAGTTCAGGCCCAGGCCAACGAACGGCTGCACGCGTGCTGCGTCGATACCGCCCAGTGGGTAGTAGTTGAGCAGCAGGTTGACCGGCATACGCTCCATCGTGCCCAGATCGTTACCAGCCAGGCCGAAGAAATCGTGTTTGACGCTTTCACCGATGCCCAGCTCGACGCCCATCTTATCGTGAAAGAGGTAGCCTCCGGAGAGGTAGAAGGCGTTCTCATCGGAGATGTTGTCGGTGGTTACGTCAGCTTTTTCGAAACTGCCGCGGACATAAATGTCGCCCGCCTGATAGGCCATTGCAGCCTGGCTGGCGAAAACGGTAGTAGCAGCGACAGCAAGCATCATCTTGGTCTTGCGCATGGAACAATCTCCTATCCTAGTGGGTGACCCTTAAAATGATGGAATTAAAGTAGGGCAGTAATTCCCTTTTACATACTCACGTATTGTAAGAAACAGCGTCAAAAATTACCAGCCGCTAATCTCTCCAGTTTCCCTGGGGCCAGCTTCGGGCGCCGCAAACAGGAAACGGGGGCAGCATGTAGGAACGTCTGCGGCCAGGGTGAAGATTGCCGACCATACCTCTTGCCATAACGGGATAGCATTCTTGCATTGACGGCGAAAGCAGCAGCTAAGGAGAGGCGATGGTAGCACGAGCCGGCAGGCGCCTGATCGTGACGTGGCCCGCAGGTTCTGACCTATCGAAGCAATAATGCTAGGCTATGCGCTTTTCAAAGGAGCCTGACAGGTGAAAATATTCGTCACCGGCGGGGCGGGGTTTATCGGCTCCGCCGTGGTGCGCCATCTGATTGACGATACCGTTCACGACGTGGTCAACGTCGATGCGCTGACCTACGCGGGCAACCTGGAGTCGCTTTCAGGTGTCGCCGGCAGCCCGCGCTATGCGTTCGAACATGCTGATATTACCGACGCCGATGCCATGGCTCGGGTGTTTGCCGAGCATCAGCCGGATGTGGTGATGCACCTGGCGGCGGAGTCTCACGTGGACCGCTCCATCGACGGCCCGGCGGCGTTCATGCACACCAACATCATGGGCACCTATACGCTGCTGGAGGCCGCCCGGTCCTACTGGCAGGGCCTGCAGAAAAGCATGCCGGAGAAGGCCGCCGGGTTTCGCTTTCATCACGTCTCCACCGATGAAGTCTACGGCGACCTGGAAGACCCCGACGAGCTGTTTACCGAGGAGACTTCCTACGCGCCAAGCTCGCCGTATTCGGCGAGCAAGGCAAGCTCTGACCACCTGGTTCGCGCTTGGCAGCGCACCTTCGGCCTGCCGGCGGTGCTGAGCAACTGCTCTAACAACTACGGGCCTTACCACTTCCCCGAAAAGCTGATCCCGCTGATGATCTTGAACGCGCTGGCGGGCAAGCCACTGCCGGTGTACGGCAATGGCCAGCAGGTGCGCGACTGGCTGTACGTGGAAGACCATGCCCGGGCACTGACGCGCGTGGCGCTTGAGGGCAAAAACGGTGAGACTTACAACATCGGCGGGCACAACGAGAAAACCAACCTTGAGGTGGTGCACACCCTGTGCGATCTGCTTGACGAGCTGAAGCCGGAAAACGCGCCGAACGGGGCATCCTATCGCGAGTTGATCACCTTTGTCGCCGACCGCCCGGGGCACGACCTGCGCTACGCGATTGATGCCGGCAAGATCGAACGTGAGCTTGGCTGGCGGCCAGAGGAAACCTTCGATACCGGCCTGCGCAAGACCGTGGAGTGGTACCTGGATAACCGCGAATGGTGGCAGCGCGTGCAGGACGGCAGTTATCAGGGCCAGCGCTTGGGAGTGTTGCCACATGAATGAGGTGGTTGGAGTAAAGAAGATATTCGTGACCGGCGGTAATGGGCAGGTGGGCTTTGAGCTGCGTCGCCAGCTAGCCCCCCTGGGTGAAGTGCTGGCGCCTGACCGTACCGAACTGGACCTTGCCGATGCCGGCGCGGTGGATGCCTGGCTTGTTGCCCACAAGCCGGATCTGGTGGTTAATGCCGCTGCTTACACGGCGGTGGATAAAGCCGAGGCCGAGCCGGAGGTGGCGCGGAGGCTGAATGCTGGGCTACCCGCACAGCTGGCGGCATATTGTGCCGCTCATCACGCATGGCTGGTGCATTATTCGTCTGACTATGTGTACTCCGGCGAGGGGCAAACGCCGTGGACGGAGGATAGCCCGACCGCGCCGATCAATACTTACGGCCAGACCAAATGGGATGGTGATGATGCGGTACAGGCAAGCGCCTGTCGCCACTTGGTGTTTCGTACCAGCTGGGTGTATAGCGCCACCGGCAGCAACTTTGTGAATACCATGCTGCGTCTTGGCCGCGAGCGCGAGGCGCTGAGCGTGGTGGCCGACCAGATTGGCGTGCCTACCTCGGCCCGCCTGATTGCCCAGCTCACCGCGTTGGCGCTGGCTCCCTGGCCGTGCACGGGGGAGGCAGCCGTGGCTTCCGGGGTGTATCATCTGGCTCCGCAGGGCGAGGCCAGCTGGCATGATGTGGCCGTGGCGACGTTTGGCCATGCCGCAAGGCTGGGGATGGAACTTGCCATTACGCCGGAGGCGGTGGCCGCTATCCCAACGGCACAGTACCCTACGCCGGCGAAAAGACCGCTTAATTCACGCCTTGACGTTACCCGGCTGGAGCGGGCATTGGGCGTAAAATTGCCGGGCTGGCAAGCGCAGCTGGCGCTAACGGTGGAAGAAGTTATAAAGAAATTATAAGGACACGATATGCAGCGTAAAGGCATTATTCTGGCGGGTGGCAGCGGCACGCGCCTGCACCCGATTACCCGTGGGGTATCCAAGCAGCTGCTGCCGATCTATGACAAACCTATGATCTATTATCCGATCTCGGTGTTGATGTTGGCCGGTATTCGCGAGATTTTGATTATCTCCACGCCGGAAGACATGCCCCAGTACCAAAGCCTGCTGGGCAGTGGCGAGGCCTTCGGTGTGCGCTTTGAATACGCCGTGCAGCCAAGCCCGGATGGCCTGGCGCAGGCGTTTTTGATCGGTGAAGATTTTATTGGTGACTCGCCGGTCTGTCTGGTGCTTGGCGATAACATCTTCCACGGCCAGCACTTTTCCGATCAGCTCAAGCGCGCCGCCGAGCAGGCGGGTGGGGCAACGGTGTTTGGTTATTTGGTCAACGACCCCGAGCGGTTTGGTGTGGTGGAGTTTGATGCCGAGGGCCGAGCCGTTTCCATTGAGGAAAAACCCGAGACGCCGAAATCACCGTATGCGGTGACGGGGCTGTATTTCTACGATAACGATGTGGTAGAGATTGCTCGCGAGGTCAAGCCCTCCGAGCGCGGCGAGCTGGAAATTACCAGTATCAACAACGCCTATCTGGAGCGCGGTGATTTGCGCGTGGAACGCTTGGGGCGCGGTTTTGCCTGGCTGGATACCGGCACTCATGACAGCCTTTTGGAGGCCAGCCAGTACGTGCAAACCATTGAGCACCGCCAGGGGCTGAAGGTGGCCTGCCTGGAAGAGATTGCCTGGTTGCAGGGCTGGCTGAGCGATGATGAGCTGGCAGCCGCGGCGAAGGCACTCAAAAAGACCGGCTATGGTCAGTACCTCAAGCAACGTTTACAGGCAAAGGAGAGCGTTTGATGTACGCTGAAAAAACCGCTCTGCCCGAGGTGGTTATTCTTGAGCCGCGTGTGTTTGGCGATGCACGGGGCTTTTTCATGGAAAGCTTCAACCAACGTGCGTTTGAGCAGGCCACCGATTGCCGGCGAGAGTTTGTCCAGGATAATCATTCGCGCTCGCGTCAGGGCGTACTGCGCGGTATTCATTATCAGCTGGAACAACCTCAAGGCAAGCTGGTGCGCGTGACCAATGGTGCAGTGTGGGATGTGGCAGTAGACTTGCGCCGCGATTCACCGCGCTTTGGTCAGTGGGTCGGCGTGGAGCTTTCGGCTGAAAATAACCGCCAGCTGTGGGTGCCTGAAGGGTTCGGCCACGGCTTTGTGGTGCTATCCGACACGGCGGACTTTCTTTACAAGACGACTGGCTATTACCACCCCGAATCCGAACGTTGCATCCGCTTTGACGACCCCGACCTAGCTATTGCCTGGCCTGATATTGGTGCTGAGCTTGCGCTGTCTGACAAGGATCTGGCCGGTAGCCGATTTGCCGATGCCGACGTATTCGAATCGGTGGTGTAGAGATATAGGTCATGTTGTAAATAAAGCAATGGACGCTTGCCGGGCTCGATACCGCCGGTAATACGCAGCCACCAGAGAGCGTCTCTGGTGGCTGTTTTTATGCGTCGCCGGCGTCGGCAGAGTCTGCGTTTAAGCGGCTATTCCGTTAGCATGTTAACATTATATTCTGCAGTAGTTTGATACGCATAGTAGTTTGATACGCATAAGTGCTGCGGGAAGAGATGACAGCTCGGTGGTATGAGTGGGCGTTTTGGATAATTAGCGATGTATCGTTAGTGATGGATAGTCAGTGAGGTGACAGGTGAGCGAGGGGAAACCGCCGGCGAGGCGAAAATCGGTGCCGTTGGCGCCGGCGGGGGATGAGGCGTTCGCACCGCTTTACGATTTGAAAATGCGCTGGCCGGTGCGCCGTGCATGGCTGCAGCTGATGATTCGTGAAGGCGTGCAGGCGACGATGGGGTTGCCTTTGGAGCATGCGCTGATGGGCGCGTGGCTGAAACGCTTGCCCGGCCGCCGGCTGATTGAGCGCCTGGGCCTGCCGCGCCGCGCGCTGGAGCAAACGCTGGGCGATGCGCTGGTGCTGCACGTGGCTCCGCGCGAGCTGATTCGTGGCGTTCGCCGGAGCGGCTTGCCTGATCGGCAGCGGCCTTCCTCAATGACGTTTATCTGGAGCGGTGAATGGGACCAGTACCGCAGCGATCTGCGAACCGGGTCGCGTTACAGCCTGATACGTGACCTGGCCGCCCATCGAGACTCGCTTACTGATACCCGACGCTTTCACGCGCTGGCGCAACGGCTTGCCGAAGGGCATCCCTGGCGTTCCCACCAGCAGGGAGTTCTGCTGGATTCCCATGCACGCATCCTGATTTACCTTCGCGCTTATCTCGGCTTTCTGGATGACATGGCAAAGCGCGGCTTTGATGCCGAACGCGGCAAGGATGCGCTCGGCTGGCCATGGCGCAGTATCTGGGGCTTGAAACGGTGCCGGTGCAGGTGCGTGCGGTACACCGCGAATGGTGGACGCGCGTGGTGGGCGATACCACCGGGGCCGTTGCACTGGAGCGCCTGCGCGAAGCGCTGGGTCAGTGCGTGGCGGAAAGTGCTTCCGGTGCTAACGACCCCGTGTCGTTGATTGAGGAGGTGAAAGACTTTCACTGGCCTGCGCCACGTGACTAAGTGGCCATTTTTGGGATAAAAAAAGCCCGCCGGAGGGGGTGGCGGGCAAAAGGCTTGGTTCAGTGTCTCCGCTGGCGTGTGCCGGTGCTGGCGGGGGAAGAGCAGCCTCGGTTGAGCCTGAATACATGATAAATGTGTACATTGACGCCAGCGAGTACAGATTTAATATAGCTATTTACCGGTAAAAGCCAAGCGCTTTACCGGTTTTTTTGTGGCATCGTTTTGGTGACAGTATTTTTTTGACTTGTCATGTGCGATTCTTTTAGCCGAAAAAAGAATATCTTTATTCAACTAATGTAGTTCAGGGCCTGCCGTACACTAGTCACGCCAGCCAACTATCCACGCCAGGAGGTTATGCCGATGACACCGGTGATAACGCCTCTTTTTGACGCAGCTACCAGTACGTACAGCTACGTCGTGCAGGATCCGGACAGCCAGGCCTGTGCAATCGTTGATTCGGTGCTCGATTTTGATTATGCCGCCGGTCGTACCGACGCGCGCTCGGCTGATGAAGTAATTGCCTTCGTCCACGAACACGGCCTGACGGTGGAGTGGGTGCTGGAAACTCACGTGCATGCTGATCATCTTTCCGCCGCGCCGTATGTGCAAAAAGCGCTGGGCGGCCGGCTCGGCATTGGCGCACAGATCGTGGCCGTGCAGGCGGTATTCGGCAAGGCGTTTAACGCCGGCACCGAGTTTGCCCGCGACGGCAGCCAGTTTGATGTGCTGTTCGAGGAGGGCGATACCTTTCACATCGGCCATTTGCCGGGGCGCGTGCTGCACACGCCGGGGCATACGCCGGCGTGCGTGACGTACGTGATCGGCGATACGGCCTTCGTGGGTAACACATTATTCATGCCCGATTACGGCACCGCACGGTGTGATTTTCCCGGCGGGGATGCCCGCACGCTGTATCGTTCTATCCACAAGGTGTTGGCGCTGCCGGCCGAAACCCGCCTGTTCATGTGCCACGATTACAAGGCACCGGGGCGCGATAACCATGAATACGTCACTACGGTAGCCAAACAGCGCGCCGAGAACGTTCATGTGGGCGGCAACGTCAGCGAAGACGCCTTTGTGGCCATGCGCACGGAGCGCGACGCGACGCTCGGCATGCCGCGGCTGATGATCCCCTCGGTATAGGTCAACATGCGTGCCGGGCAGATGCCGCCGGCCGATGATAACGGTCAGATGTACCTCAAGGTGCCGCTCAATCGATTTTGAGCCGGGCCGGCTTAACCTACGCTTAATCCTGCTTTGGCATGCTGCCTGCCAAGAGGGAAGGAGCCGCTATGCATGTATTGCTGGTAGAAGATGATGCGCTGGTGGCCTCGGGCATTTGTGCGGGGCTGGCCACCGTGGATTTTGTGGTGGATAGCGTGCCGACTATCAAGGAGGCGCGCCGTGCCTTGCAGTCTGTTCACAGTGACGCGGTCATTCTTGATCGCGGCCTGCCCGACGGCGACGGTATGCAGCTGCTGGAAGAGTGGCGCGCCGCCGGCGTGCAGACGCCGGTACTGATTCTCACCGCCCGGGACGCTGTGCGCGACCGGGTCGATGGTCTGCAGAGCGGTGCCGATGACTACCTGATCAAACCCTTTGACCTGGACGAATTGGTAGCGCGACTTTACGCCCTGCTGCGCCGCGCCGCCGGGCGTGCCAGCGGGCTGATCCGCCACGGCGCGCTAACGCTGGATCCTGCCGCCCGCCAGGTCAGCGTCAACGGCGAGCCGGTCATGCTTTCACGCCGGGAACTGGTGTTGTTGGAGGCGTTTTTGTACGCGCCGCGCAGCGTGCTTTCCGCCAGCCAGCTCAAGGACAGTCTCTACGGTCTGAATGATGATGTGGAAAGCAACGCGCTCAATGTTCACATTCATCACCTGCGCCGCAAGCTGGGCAGTGGCCTGATTGAAACCGTGCGCGGGCTGGGCTACCGCCTCGGTCGTGCCGATGCCGTGGCCTTGCCGTGAGCCTGCGCGCACGCCTGTTGCTGACTCTGGGGCTGACGCTTGCGCTGCTATGGGCCAGCGCCGCCGCCTGGCTGATGCGTGATCTGGAAGACAAGCTGGTGGAAACCCTCGACCAGCGCCTCGCGCAGTCTGCAAGGATGGTCGCCGGGCTGATGCTGCAGCTGCCGTCGGAGGTGTGGGAAGACGCTGACCGCCGCTCGCTTTCCATTCCCTCCATTGAAGGGCTGGCCTGCCAGGTGCACTCGCCGCGCGGCGAAGTCATGGCGCATACCCACAGCGATATGCAAAACGTGCTGGCGCCGGGCAAACCGGGCCACGCCTATCGCCGGGAAGACGGCATTACCTGGCGCGTGTTCACCTATGAACGCGGCGGGCTGACCATTACCACTGCCGACCGCCTCGACGAACGCGACGCGCTGATGAACGGCGTGCTACGCGTGGCGGTAGTGCCGTTTATCGTCGCGCTGCTGGGCAGTCTGGTGGCACTGTGGCTTTCGGTATGGCGCGGGCTGGCGCCGCTTGCCCGCCTGCGCGAGTCGCTTGCTCACCGCGACCCGGAAACACTCTCGCCGGTAGAGGCGCACGGGCTGCCGGCGGAAATCCGCCCGCTGGTCGACACCCTCAACGGCCTGCTTTCGCGTGTGGAGCAAGCCTTTGCCCGTGAACAGCGCTTTACCAACGATGCCGCCCACGAACTGCGCACGCCGTTGACCGCGATCAAGACCCACGTGCAGGTAGCCAAACGGGTACAGGGTCAGGCTGCTGTTGATGCCCTACACTATGCAGAACAGGGCATTGTGCGGCTGAACCGCACGCTGGATCAGCTGTTGCTGCTGGCGCGGGTGGAAGGCCGTCATCCGGACGCCGGTGAAACCAGCGACGTTGCTGCCATTGCCGCTTGTGCGGTGGAAGATACCGGGCATCCCGAGCGGATCAGCCTGCCGTTGCAATGGCCTGATGCGCGACTGCTGCTGCCCCACGAACTGGCGGTCACGGCGCTGCGCAACGTGCTGGATAACGCCCTGCGCCACGGCCCGCCGGATACGCCGGTATGGCTTGAGGTGCATTGGCTGGCGCCGTCAAACGAGCTGGCGTTTTGCGTGCGCGATGCCGGCGAAGGGCTTTCGCCCCACGGCCTCGGGCAGCTGACGCGCCGCTTCTGGCGTGCCGGCAACGCCGAAGGCAGCGGGCTGGGGCTGGCCATTGTGGCCGCTATTGCCGAGCGTTTTGGCGGGCGCCTGGTGTTTCAAAGCCCGGCGGGCGAAGGGCTTAACGTAGAATTTATTGTGCCGGCCGTAATCCCTGACCAAGGATAAACGGCACACTCATCCCCGGGCAGCGTGACGGTCGCGGGGAGACGATAACGCAAGGGAGACCGTGATGAATAAAAAAATGCTCAGCGGGCTTGGCCTGCTCATGAGTGCCGGGGTTTACGCCGGCACCGCCGCAGCGCTTGAGGGCGACCCCGAGCAGGGCAAGCAGGTATCTGCCACCTGTGTGGCTTGCCATCAGGCTGACGGCATGGGCAAGAACAATCCGAAAGCGGAGTCCTGGCCGCGCCTGGCGGGGCTGCCCGAGGCATACATTGCCAGGCAGTTGCACGACTTCAAGAGCGGTGAGCGCAAAAACGCCAGCATGACGGCGTTTGCCAGTATGCTGGACGAGCAGAAAATTGCCGACGTGTCGGCCTATTACGCCGGGCTTGAAGACTGGCCCGAGCTGCCGACGGCCTATCATGCGGCTGACCCGGATGATGCGGCCGAATGGCTGGCCGACCGTGGCGACTGGGAAAACGACAAGTTCATTCCCGCCTGTAGCCAGTGCCACGGCCCCAATGGGCAGGGGGTGGGCGCAAGCTTTCCGCCGTTGGCCGGCCAGCATGAGGCCTATCTGAAAGCGCAACTCGAGAACTGGCGCAACGGCAAGCGCCACAACGATCCCAACGAGCTGATGGCGGGGGTTGCCAACCGCCTGGATGAAGATCAGATCGACATGATCGCTGAATATTACGCGACGCTGCCCGAGCGCCTTGAAGCGCGTGGTACCCAGCAAGAGGAGGACGGTCAATGAGCCTGCATACATCCCACCTGCCAAAGGCCGGTACCCTCATCTCTGCGTTGGGCGTTTCGGCACTGACTTTCTCACTTGCGGCCATGGCTCAGGACGATGGCGTCGAGCGTGACTATCAGGTTCAGCTGCCCGAGCCGCCCGATGGCGAGGTCACCTTCACGCCGCCGGAAGAGTCCGCGCTTGGCGACAAGCAGTACGACGAGATGGTGCGTTTGGGGCGTGACCTGTTCGTCAATACGCAGGCCCTGCGCGGCGAGAATGTATTCAACGAGCAGAACTGTTCCAACTGCCACCTTGATGCCGGCCGCCTGGCACACTCTGCGCCCATGTGGGCGGCTTACGGCGTGTATCCGGCCTATCGCGGTAAAAACGACAAGGTCAACACCCTGTCCGATCGTATTCAGGGCTGTTTTACCTACTCGATGAACGGCAAGCCGCCCGAGAAAGGCAGCGAACCGCTGGTGGCGATTCAGACCTACATGCACTGGATGGCGACCAAGGCACCCAATAATACCTCGTTGCCGGGACGTAGCTACCCGAGCCTGGAAGAAGCGGCCCAGGAGCCTGACCGCGAGCGCGGTGCCGAGGTATACGCCAACGAGTGCGCCGTGTGCCATGGCGACAACGGTGCTGGCCAATTCGTGGGTGATCGCACCGTATTCCCGCCGCTGTGGGGCGATGGCGCCTATAACTGGGGCGCAGGCATGCACCGCATCAACACGGCGGCCAACTTCATCAAGGCCAACATGCCGCTGAGCAAACCGTACTCGCTGAGCGACCAGGAAGCATGGGACGTCGCGGCATTTGTCAACAGCCACGAACGCCCACAGGACCCGCGCCTGCGCAACGTCGAGTCGGTCGACAAGGCTCAGGAGCTGTTCCACCAGCATAACGGCGTATACGGTCAGGAAGTTGACGGCAAGCGTCTGGGCGATCACGCTGACTACGGTGAAAACCCCGGCCCCAACGACAGCTAAATCACCTTCTATCTGCTCGCGTTACTAACCCCCGCTGCCGCAAGGCCGCGGGGATTTTTGTGGCCGCGCGAGACTCGGTATCCATGTAGTGGTAGGAAAGCAGTTTCACTGCGCGACCGCATCCCTACCGAACTTCGGCAGGCCGTTGGCCTGCATCGCCCGGCATAGCCAGCCTCCTACGAAAACCATGCGTTATGCCGGTTTGTTGTAGGAGGCGACCGCATCCCCACCGAACTCCGGCAGGCCGTTGGCCTGCATCGCCCGGCACAGCCGGCCTCCTACGAAAATCATGCGTTATGCCGGTTTGTGGTAGGAGGGCAGTTTCACTGCGCACCGGACTTTGATCGCTGGTCAGCAGGATGGCGCACTACGAACTACAGTGACAGACAATACTCAAGGAACGAGGTGTGTTATGGCAGCGCCGGGCCAAGTCTCGCTACGCAAAGGACGTCATTCACTGGCTGGGCATTATTATCATATCACCATGGTGACAAGGCATCGATCGGCTATATTTCTGGATTACCGCTATGCCAGAGCAGCGTGCCGTGCATTTAGAGAAGAGGCCGTTTGTCGGCATGGCGTCACTCAATCTTTTGTTGTTATGCCTGATCATGTGCATTGGTTGTTGAGGCTTGACGGTAACCTGTCCCAGGCGGTCAGACTTTATAAAGCGAAGGTATCTATCGCCGTGGGACAGTCAATTTGGAACGACGGCTTTCATGACCATGTCCTCCGTGCCGAAGAGGATATTCGCAAGGTGGCACGTTATATTGTGGCTAATCCACTCCGAGCAGGTTTGGTTGATAATATAGGCCAATATCCATATTGGGATGCCGTGTGGTTGTAGGAGGGCAGTTTCACTGCACGACTGCATTTCCATCGAACGTTGGCAGGCCGTTGGCCTGCATCGCCCGGCATAGCCAGCCTCCTACGAAAATCATGCGTTATGCCGGTTTGTTGTAGGAGGGCGGTTTCACTGCGCGACTGCATCCCCACCGAACTTCGGCAGGCCTCTACGGCATTTCGCTGCCCATCATCTTGATCAGGTCGGCCTTGTTGGGCATGCCTTGTACCCGCTCGATGCGTACGCTGCCGTCGTCGGTGTTGCGCTGGTAGGCGCTGGTGGGGGTGGCGTAAAGCCCGAGACTTTCGAACAGCTGGTTGTTGGCGTACACCTGCTCTTCATACTTGCGCGGCTGGGCGCTGGGGGTGATTGTCTTGCCCTGTTTCTGGGCGTTGAGCGTGGCGGCCGGGTTATCGGCGGCGAGCATGGTGGCCGCCTTGGCGGGGCTGTCAGCGGCAAGAATGCCCACCATGATGTGGCGCAGTTGAACCCGGCCGGCGTCTACCCAGGGCCGTGCGGCTTCCCACAGCTGCTGGCAGTAGGGGCAGTTGGGGTCGGTGAAGGTATAGATGATGCGTGGGGCGTTTTTGTCGCCATCCTGGATCCAGTGGCTATCTTCCAGTAGTGCCCAGGTTTTGGCTTCCAGCGGCGCACGAACGTGCTTGTCGAGCTGGGGCTCGGTAAGGTTGTTGCCATTTCCATCCATCAGCGTGCCAACCACGACGTGTTTGCCGTCAGGGGTGAGATAAACAGCCATTTCCTGCCCCTGGGCGCTGGCGCCAAACCCGGTCAGGCCGCCGGGAGCTTCGAAGCGCTGGTGGATTTCAATACCCTGATCGGTCAGCGCCTGCACTGGCGCGGGCAGCGTGTCGTCGGCGAGTGTCGTAAAACTGGCGCCGCTGATGCCTAGCCCACTGATAAGGCTTGCGGCCAGTGCGCTGCGAGTGCGGGTACGTATAAGCCGTGAAATCATGGTGGTCCCTTTACAACGGTGGAGAGGGGAAAATCGTCGCTATTCTGACAGGTCAGGATTAGCCCCGAATTATGCCAACGGCCGGCAAAATGCGATAAACACTGCAGATTGTGTGCCAAAACGTTACAATGACCGGCTAACACAGGCGTTATTCAACAGGTAATACGACTTCCTGAAACAGGCTAACCCCATGCATTGCCCTTTTTGCGGTGACAACGATACCCGCGTGACCGATTCGCGTTTGGTAGCTGATGGCGACCAGGTACGCCGTCGGCGCCAGTGCGCCCGCTGCCATGAGCGCTTTACGACCTATGAAACCGCCGAGCTGGTGATGCCGCGGGTGGTGAAGTCCGACGGTTCCCGGGCGAGTTTTGATGAGCACAAGCTGCGCGCGGGCATGCTGCGGGCACTGGAAAAGCGTCCGGTCAGTGCTGAAGCCATCGAGGCCGCGGTAGAGCGCATTCGCCAGACCCTGCGCTCCCGCGGTGACCGTGAGATCAACGCACGCGATATTGGTGAGCTGGTCATGCAGGCGCTGAATACGCTGGACCAGGTGGCCTACATTCGCTTTGCGTCGGTCTACCGCAAGTTTCAGGATTTAAACGAGTTTCGTGCCGAAATCGACCGTCTGTCACAAACCGCGGATCCGGACACGGCATCCACGACATCCGGCGAGGAGCGCTAGCCCATGGCTGCGTTTTCATCGGCGGATCACCGGCACATGGCCCGGGCGCTGCGGCTGGCGGAGCAAGGGCTTTATACCACTGACCCGAACCCGCGTGTGGGTTGCGTTTTGACTCGCGAAGACGCCGTCGTCGGCGAAGGCTTTCATCGCCGTGCCGGCGAGGCCCACGCGGAAGTCAATGCCCTGGCCGTTGCCGGCGAACGTGCGCGTGGCGCGACCGCCTACGTCACTCTGGAACCGTGTTCTCATACCGGCCGCACCGGCCCCTGTGCGCGGGCACTGGTGCGCGCCGGCGTGGCGCGGGTGGTGGTGGCCATGCAGGATCCCAATCCGCAGGTCAGCGGGCGCGGGGTGGCGATACTTGAAGACGCCGGCATTGTGGTTGAGACAGGGCTGTTGCATACCGAAGCCCGGCAGCTGAATCCGGGGTTTATCGCACGAATGGAATCAGGCCGGCCCTTTGTGCGGCTGAAAATGGCCATGAGCCTGGATGGGCGTACGGCCATGGGTTCGGGCGAATCCCAGTGGATTACCGGCCCTGACGCCCGTTGTCAGGTGCAGCGCCTGCGGGCGCGTTCCAGCGCTATTTTAAGCGGCGTTGAGTCGGTCATCATGGACGACTCGCGGCTGACCCTGCGTGCTGAGCAGCTGAAGCTCGATAACGCCGAAGACGTGATTCGCCGCCAGCCCCTGCGGGTGATTGTGGACACGCATTTGCGCCTGCCGCTGGCGGCGGCCTGCCTGCGTGAGCCGGGGCGTACGCTGGTGGTCACCGTGGCCGACGATGTGCAAAACAGCACCCACGCGGAAAAACGTGCCGCACTGAAAGCCGCGGGCGCCGAGGTGGTCTCGCTTGAAGCAAATGCCGAAGGGCGGGTGGATCTTTCAGCGTTGCTGGCGTATCTCGCCGCGACCGAGCAGGTTAACGAGCTGCTGCTGGAAACCGGCGCCACTCTTGCCGGCGCGATGCTGGATGCCGGGTTGATCGACGAGCTTTGGCTGTTCATGGCGCCGACGCTTCTGGGCACTGGCGCGCGGGGGCTGTTTGCCCTGCCGGGCCTTGAGCGAATGGCCGACCAGCGCCGACTTCACATTCACGATATTCGTGCGGTAGGGCAGGACTTTCGGATAATTGCCTCACCGCAACCGACTAGCGCACCGGGCGATACCAAGGTACCCTGACGCGCGACTATTCACGTAGCCTATCCAATAGCTGCTTCTGTCAGCTATCCATATTGCTATGCACGCAGTGCGGCGTTTCCGGCATTGCGACAAATACTGGGAGATTCCATGGCGCAATCCTCCGCTGGGGGGCTGGCCCCCATCGCCGAACTGGTGGAAGACATCCGCCAGGGCAAGATGGTGATCCTCATGGACGACGAGGATCGCGAGAACGAAGGCGATATCATCATGGCTGCCGAAAAGGTCGAGGCCGAGCATATCAATTTCATGGCGCGCTTCGCCCGTGGGCTGGTATGCATGCCCATGACCCGCGAGCGCTGCGAGCAGCTGAGCCTGCCGCTGATGGTGCGTGATAACAACTCGGGCTTTGGCACCAAGTTCACGCTCTCCATTGAAGCGACGGAAGGCGTGACTACGGGCATTTCGGCGGCGGATCGCGCACGCACGGTGCAGGCGGCGGTGGCGAGCAATGCCAAACCGGCTGATATTGTCCAGCCCGGGCATATTTTTCCGTTGATGGCCGAACCCGGCGGCGTGCTCCGCCGCGCCGGCCATACCGAGGCCGCATGCGACCTGGCGGCGCTTGCCGGCTATGACCCGAGCGGCGTGATTTGTGAAGTCATGAACGACGATGGCAGCATGGCGCGTCGCCCCGAGCTTGAAGCCTTTGCCGAAGAGCACGGCATCAGGATGGGTACCATTGCCGACCTGATCCACTACCGCATTGTTAATGAGCAAACGGTGGACCTGCTGGAGTCCCGCCCCCAACGTACCGTCCACGGCGACATGACGCTGCACGTGTTCCGCGACCGCATTCAGGGCGCACACCACCTGGCGCTGGTCAACGGCCAGCCCACGCCCGACGCGCCGACCACCGTGCGGGTGCATCTGGCCGACACCCTGCGCGACGTGCTGGGAATGTTGCAGGACGACAAGGACCGTTGGGATGCCGGGCAGGCATTGGCAGAGATCGCCGGCAGTGCCCCCGGGGTGTTTGTGCTGATCGACGAAAAGTGCCCGCCCCGTGATCTGAAAGACCAGCTCG
>NZ_JAKDUR010000069.1 GCF_030457605.1 Halomonas sp. | reverse complement strand
GCGATGTACTGGAATGCTCAAAAGGCAGTGGCCAAAAACACTTGACCACTACAGACACAGCGGTATCCAGGTGCTGATCCTTGAGAGCCCAGGGAGCTTCCAGTCCCAGGCCAAGCGTTAGAATTTGGGTACCGTCCATGCCATGCCTCCTGTTGTCGTCGAGGCCATATTTTGGCCCAGCTCAGGTGGCGAATTCCACACCTAACGGCGAAGAGCCCGTTTTTTCTTCGTCGGGAAAATCGGAAAAAACCTCGCTCAGTACGTGTTGATGAGCCTCATGTCCTAATCCTGCTGTATCTTTCCGCGACTTGCTCAGCAGCCGGTCGTAAAGTGCTCGACCTTCAGCAGTTAGTGCGATACCGCGCTGTTCTATCTCACCGAATCGTGCAGCGTGAGAGCCATGACGCTGTCCGGAAAAATAAATTGTTTCCTCTAATGCCTTGAAGCTTGTTTGTCTTAGCAAGATTGGGCAATTGCGGCGCGGGGGGCCCTCGATCACCGCTTTTGGATTCATGTCCACTTCAAACATATAGCGCTGGGCTGCATCGATATCAAGGGTGCGTGGCGTCAAGTGATTTATATGCGGACCACGGAAGCAAACTACATCGGCAATTAGCCGATGTTCGTCATGCAGTGTTTGATATGTATCAATGTCAACGGTTGCGTTTTTGTGCCAACGAAATGTCTCGAGGGCTTCAACTATGAAACGTTCCGCCTGCTTTCCTGTTAACCCTCCTTGATCCTCATGGCGTTTTATTAACTCTCTTGCCCCATCAGTAAAAATTTCACGTTTAGCCAGGATCGCCGCGGCACGTTCGCGCAATTCGAGGTTTTCAATTAGCTCTAATCGTAATAATGACGTAAAGATACGGAAGGGGTTTTGGGCTAGTTCTGACTCATTGGTTGGGCGAAAAGCTGTGGAGTGAACAGGTACCCCAGCTTCGGAAAGGTCGTAGTAACCGACTGGAACCATTCCCATAACCGCGAATAGACGTCGCAACATTGCGAGCTCTTCGCCGGTACCAACGCGGATAGCACCGTGACGTTCAACGCTGATGCGTTGAAGTTCGTTGTGAGACGTTAGACGCTCTGCTAGAGCAGGATCTCGTTCCAGAGTCTCGCGATTTACTTTTTCAACTAAGTCGAGCAGTTTCCCATATTTAGGAACTTCAGTTTGATACATTTCTGACATAGCTTTTGAGAAGCGGTCGCGAATCTCAGCGCTGGGCAGATAGGTAGACATAGTTTTTCCTCTTCTTTGTTATGGACATTAGTCTGATATAGCTTTTGTGGCCGAACTAGGATTGTTTCTGCTGAAGTTTGCCAATAACGCCTGGAGCGGGTGGGGCAGGGTGGCATCGGAGAAGCGGCTGGCCTGGCTGCGGCAGGAGTAGCCGGTGGCGAGCAGGCGGCCCTGGTTGGCTTTATCTTCGACCTGAGGCTGCCACGACTGGGCGTAAATGGTTTTGGACGTGGCGGCGTTGCGGGTTTCGTGCCCGTAAGTGCCGGACATGCCGCAGCAGCCGCTGGCGAGCGTTTCAAGCCCAAGCCCGAAAGCGGAAAAAATCTGCTGCCAGGCTTTGGGGCTTTGGGGCTCGCTGGTTTTCTCCGTGCAGTGGGAAAGCAACTTATAGCCCTCCTCGGGACCGTCAAGCGGCGTTACCGGGAGCGTGTTCAGGCGCGTCGCCAGCCATTCCTGGAGTAACTGTACCGGCGGCACAGCGTCTTCGCCCAGCGCCTTGACGTATTCCTGGCGGTAGCACAGCGTCATTGCCGGGTCGATGCCCACCAGTGGTATGTCGAAGCCGGCCAGCGTACGCAGGCGACGCGCCTGTTTTTCAGCGGTGCGTTCAAACGCGCCCAAAAATCCCTGTACGTTAAGCGGTTTGCCGTTGGCGGCGTAGGGCATGACGTAGACGCGCAGGTTAAGCCGCGACAACAGCTCCACCACGTCCATCACCAGCTTGGCTTCAAAGTGGGTGGTAAAGGCGTCCTGCACCAGAATCACGCTGTTGGCGCGTTGCTGTTCGGTTAATAATCCAAGTGTGGTGGGTGTGGCCGCGCTGACGCCCCAGGCCTTGAGCTGTTTTTTCAGGCTGGCCCGGGAGATCGTCGGCGAGTCGCTCATGCCCAACCCTCGGCGCATCAGGCCGTCCACCGCACGGCTGGTAATCAGCGCGTTGTACAGCGGCGCGATGCGGGAGAGCGCGGGCAGCATGAACTCGGTACCGCCAATCAGATAGTCGCGCAGCGGGCGCAGGTAGCGGCCGTGGTAGACCTCGAGAAACTGTGAGCGAAACTGCGGTACGTTAACCTTGACCGGGCACTGGCTGGCGCAGGATTTACACGCCAGACAGCCCGCCATGGCCTCGTACACCTCGTGGGAGTAATCGTCGCGTTGGCGCCGGCTTAACGTATTGCCAATACGCAGCGGCAGGTGGGCGATAAAGCCGCCGATGCCTTCTACCTTTTTCTTGCGCGACTCGTCCACCACGTCAACGCCGGCTTCGGTTTGCAGCCGCAGCCATTCCCGTATCAGGCTGGCGCGGCCCTTGGGCGAGTGAATGCGCTGGCGCGTGGCCTTCCACGACGGGCACATGGGGTCATCGACGTCGTAGTTGTAGCAGGCACCGTTGCCGTTGCAGTACACCGCAGCGTCATAGGACTGCCAGGCGCGCTCGTCGATGGAGCGGTCAAGCTCGCCCCGGGTGGTTACGCCGTCAACGGCCAAAAGTGCCGGGTCGCTTTCCCGGGCGATCAGCCCGCCTTCATGGCGGGGCGAGGCGATCTTGCCGGGATTGAGCTGGTTGTGAGGGTCAAAGGCGGCTTTCACCCGTTGTAGGCTGGGGTAGAGCTCGCCGAAGAACCTGGGCGTATATTCCGAGCGGATGCCCTTACCGTGCTCGCCCCATAGCAGGCCGTGGTATTTGTGGGTGAGTTCGGCGACTTCGTCGGAAATTTCGCGGATTAAAAGCGCCTGCGCCGGGTCTTTCATGTCGATGGCAGGGCGCACGTGGAGCACGCCGGCGTCAACGTGGCCGAACATGCCGTAAGACAGCTGGTGGCGGTCGAGCACGGCGCGAAACTCGGTGATGTACTCGGCCAGATGCTCGGGCGGCACGGCAGTATCTTCGACAAACGGAATCGGGCGCTTTTCGCCCTTGGCGTTGCCCAAAAGCCCCACCGCGCGCTTGCGCATGGCGTAGACTTTTTGGATGGCATCGCGGCCTTCGGCCAGGGTAAAGCCCAGACGCGAGACGCTTGCGTCATCACCCAAATGGCGGGTGAAGGCCATGACGCGCTCGGCAAGTCTTTCCGGGTCATCGTCGTTGAACTCGACCAGGTTAATGCCGCGAATGGGCGTGTCGCCCTCGGGGAAGAACTCGGCCACGGCGTTCCAGACGAAATCTTCCATGGCCAGCAGCAGCACGCTGTCGTCGATGGTTTCGATCGACGTAGGGCGCGGCTGGCCTGATGAGGAGTCGCTTGCCATCAGCGCCTTGGCATCGTTCAGCGCGTCCAGAAAGCCCGCATAGCGCACGTTGACAAGCGTTGAGTGCCTGGGGATAGGCAGCACGTTGAGCACCGCCTCGTTCAAAAAGCCAAGCGACCCTTCGGAGCCGCAGAGCAGGCTGTTAAGATTCAGGCGCTCATCGTCATCGCGCAGGTGCGCCAGGTCGTAGCCGGTCAGGCAGCGGTTGAGCGGCGGGAACTTCTCTTCGATCAGCTCGCCCTGGCGATCGACGATGTCGGCCGCGGTGCGGTGAATATCGCCGATAATATCGCCCCGGGCGCTGTTTTCGCGCTCTTCTTCCGGCGCCAGAGCGCGGCTGGTCAGGCGCTTGCCGCCCAGCAGGACGGACTCCAGCTCGAGTACGTGGTCGCGGGTTTTGCCGTATTCGCAGCTGCCCTGGCCGCTGGCGTCGGTGGAGATCATCCCGCCGAGGGTGGCGCGGTTGGAGGTGGACAGGTCCGGGGCAAAAAATAGCCCGTGGGGCTTGAGCGCGGCGTTGAGCTGATCCTTGACCACGCCGGCCTGCACTCGCACCCGGCGGTTTTCCACGTCGATGTCGAGGATTTTGTTCATGTGCCGCGAGACATCCACCACCAGCCCGTCGGTCAGCGACTGGCCGTTGGTGCCGGTGCCGCCGCCGCGTGCGGCCAGCACGATGTCGCGGTTGGGGACTTCGCCGGCGAGCTTGGCAATGCGTGTCAGGTCTTCGCTGTGGCGGGGGTAAAGCACGGCCTGGGGCAGGCGCTGGTAGATCGAGTTGTCCGTGGCCGCCACGGTGCGGCTGGCGTAATCGGGAGCGATATCGCCTTCAAAGCCTGCCTCGTATAGAGCAACGAGAAAGTTTTGATATTTTTGGGTTAGAAATGTATCGCTAGCAAGCCGAGCGATCATGGGATCAGCGCCTCCAACGCCCGCTCTATACTCGCTAATCCTTGCTCAAGTATGTGGGGTTCGATAGTGAGAGGAGGTAACAAGCGCAAGACGTTTCGTTTGCGGCCACAAGGCATCATTAGCACTCCTTGTTCCCGACCGGCTACGAGTAGTGATGCCAGATGTTCGGCACCTGTAGCATTTGCGGTATCCTCGAAGACGATACCTCGCATGGCACCGATGCCGGTTAACTTGCCGAGCATTGGAAAGCACTCCGATGCTTTCCAATCGCGATATGCGGAGATGATTGCTTGCTCTTGTCGCTCACCCCACAGCTGCAGGTTCTCGTCACTCATTAGCTTAATCACGGTCTTCGCTGCTGCACAAGCCACGGGGTTACCCGAATACGTACCGCCTAATCCACCTGCCGGCAAACTATTCATGATGTCCGTCTGACCTGCGACTGCAGCTAGTGGCAGTCCAGCAGCCATACTCTTGCCCATCAGCAGCAGGTCGGGTTCGACATCTAAGTAGGTGAAAGCGAAGGGGCGTCCAGTTCGACCAAAACCGGACTGAATTTCGTCGAAAATAAGCACTATGTCATGCTGGTCACACAACGCTTTGAGATGGGCGGCAAAATCTGCATCGAGTAGTCGGAAACCACCTTCCCCTTGGACGGGTTCGACTATGATGGCGGCAACTTCATCAGCCGGGGTTTCGACTTCAAAGAGGCGTGTCAGGGCCGCTTTAGCTTCATTGCTGCTGGTGTGACTGTCCCGGCTCGGGAAGGGTAAGTGGTGTACTGGGCCTGGTAAGGCCCCCAGCCGTTTTTTGTAAGGCTTCACCTTTCCATTTAGGTTAAGTGCCGCAAGGGTACGGCCGTGGAAACCGTCATCGAAAGCAATCACCGCCTGACGACCAGTCCAGGCACGAGCGACCTTGAGAGCATTTTCCGTAGCTTCTGCGCCACTATTAGTAAGCATACAAGTAAGCGGATAAGACACCGGCACAAATGCGTTTAGAGCTTTGGCCACCGTCAAATAACCGCGGTGCGGCACAGCATTGAAGGCAGAATGCATGAGCGTGTCGACTTGTTTCTTGACAGCTTTGACGACATCAGGATGTCCGTGACCTAAGTTGAGCACGCCAATTCCACCGACGAAGTCGATGTAGTGGTTGCCATCTTCATCCCAGACCTCCGAATTTCGACCATGCTCGATACAGAGCGGATGAACGATACCGAGAGAGTCACTAACGTGGGGGAAATTCATGTGGAGGATCCTGTCGATTCATCAAGTGTGAATGATGAATCGATCAAAGCAGACCCCCGCTGTGACCTTCAAGCGAAAAAAAATAGGAGAAACATTCTAAAAAAGAATGAACATCAATGAGGTTTTATTGCCCTTCTGGGGCTGCCCGTCTTCCTTTATTATTCGTTGAAGGAATACCAAGACGTTGACGTTCTCTAAGTTCCGTCGGCTCTTCTAATTTTCCAAAGATCCAATCAATAAATCCCTTGACTTTTCTTACCTCTCCTTTGTGCTCTGGATAAGCTAGATAGTATGCGCCACGACTTATCAGAGAAAATGACCAAGGAATAACTAATTGGCCCGCTTCTAGCTCCTCCTCAGCTAGGAAGCTGGGAACCAACGCAACGCCGCAACCTGCTCTGGCCGCCTGAAGCACCATGTAGAAATTATCAAAGCGTGGCCCATGGTAGCTGTGTGATGTATAGCAACCTTGTGCCTTGAACCAGTCGTGCCACGCCTCGGGACGTGTCGCGCTTTGCAATAGCACTAATGGTATTAGATCCAGCGGATCGTTGAGGTTGTCGTCAGGAGCCACAGATGGTGCGCAGACCACCACCATTTCTTCGTTAAAAAGTTTGATGCATTCAGCATTAGGCCAAGCTCCATGACCGAAAAAAAAGGCCACGTCGACACGCTCTTCCTCAAGATCGAAGGGCTCCAAGCGATTGCTGATGTTTAAGTCGATGTTGGGGTAGCGGAAGCGGAAGCCGTTGAGACGGGGTATTAGCCAGCGTGCGCCGAAGGTGGGCAGCGTTGTCACGTTGAGTACTACACTCTGGCCACCGTAGGACTGCATGTAGCGGGTCGACATCTCGGCCTGAGCGAGAATTTTACGTACTTCAAAGAGGTACAGTGATCCTTCGGGGGTGAGCTGAAGACGCTTACGGACACGACGGAACAGTGGATGCTCGAGAATTGATTCAAGCTGGGCAACTTGCTTACTTACCGCACTTTGGGTCAAGTTAAGCTCGTCAGCAGCGCGTGTGAAGCTTAGGTGACGCACTGAGGCTTCGAAGCATTGCATGGCAGCAAGAGTCGGTAAGTGGCGATAGCTCATGGGGGCGGCTCTATCAGAAAAAAAGGAATGAGTTGATGATAAAGCGTCCTTTGAAATAGAGCAAATGGTGTGTCAATACTGCAGATGTCCCGTATCAATCCAAGATAAAAAGGGAGGAGAAGGAATAATCGATAACATCATGCCGCGCCTCGGGATCGAAAAAAACCTTATATCGCGACGGTCATTATGCTGTTACCCCGGCTTATTCATGAGGCCGGCCCGAAAACGAAGATAGCGGATGGTATTCTC
>NZ_JAKDUR010000022.1 GCF_030457605.1 Halomonas sp. | reverse complement strand
CAAGTTAGTTGCAATGCTCGTTACGACGAGTGCCGGGTCTCTGCCTCGGACGACCCATGGGCACCGCGCTTGCGGTGTATCCAGTCGGCTGACCGCGCAATCATGGCGTAGAAGCTCGGTACAAAGCAGCTTGATACAATCGCCACCGTAGCCATGCCCACCGAGACGGTGGTACCGATATGGTGGCTACTGGTATCACTTGCGCCGGTAGCCAGCGCCAGCGGTAACGTGCCCAGAATAAAGGCAAAAGATGTCATCACGATGGGCCGGAAACGCAGCTCTGCCGCGATAATGGCCGCTTCGCGGATGCTCTTGCCCAATTCCTTGCGCTGCAGTTCGGCAAACTCGACGATCAATATCGCATTCTTCGCCGCCAGCCCTACGACCACCAGCATCCCGATCTGCACGTAAACACTGGTGTCCAACCCGCGCAGGGCAATACCACCGATACCCCCAAACAGCGCGAAAGGCGTGGCCGTCAACACGGCAAGCGGTAATGACCAGCTTTCATACTGGGCCGCCAGAATCAGAAACACCATCAGCATGCCGAAGACAATCGCAAGCGTCGCCGCGCTACCCTGGGTAGATTCCTGATACGCCGTACCGGTCCAGCCCATGCCCCATTCATCGCCCAGGGTTTCCTGCACGATCTGTTCCATGGTTTCGATGGCCTGGGTGGAGCTGTAGCCTTCAGCCGGCTGTCCCTGGAACTGTGCGCCCAGATAAACCCCGAAGCGCGACACTACCGAAGGCTTGGTCTGACGTTCGAGCGTGACGAACTCCGACAGCGGAATCCGTTTGCCGTCGCCGCCACGCACGTACACATTGCTGATGTCGTCCGGCGTTTTGCGGAACTCGTCCTCGTTTTGCAGATAGACCTGGAAGTTACGGTTCTGATAGCTGAAGTAGTTAACAAAGCCGTTACCGAAGGTATTGGACAACGTCGAGTAAAGCGACTGCAGTGAAACGCCGTAACTCAGCGCTTTTTGCTTGTCGATTTCGGCGCGATAACCCGGCACGTTGACGTTGAAGGTACTAAAGACACGGTTAAGCCCCGGCTTCTGGTTAGCCGCCTGCATGACTTTAAGCGACGCCTGATAAAGCTCCTTGGGCGAAGCGCCGTCAAACGACTGGAGGTAACCGGTAAAGCCGCCGGTAGTGGAGAGCCCGATAATCGGCGGGACGTTGAACGCCATCGCCGTACCGCCTTCCACTTCGGCCCCCAGTTTCATGATCCGCCCAACCAAGTCAGTGGCAGTCAGGTCTCGCTCTGCCCAGGGTTCCAGGCTGATGAACATGATGCCACGCGCCGTATTGACCGCCCCCGAGAGCATGTCGTAGCCGGCAACCGCAGAGGAATACTCCACGCCGGGGATCTCCTCGATATGCTCGGATAACCGCGACATGTAGTCCCGTGTCCGTGCCAGCGACGCGGAGTCGGGCAATGAAACACTGGCAAGCACAAGCCCCTGATCGGTTTCCGGCACCAGGGTGGCGGGCGTGTTTTCGTAGAGCCACCAGGTCGCCCCGCACACCAGCACCACCAGCACCAGCGCCAGCCCCCAGAAACGCACCAGTACCTTGACTGCCGCCATGTACGCAGCAGTAATACCGGCGAACAGGCGGTCGAACAAGCGCAGCGGAGTATGCAGAGCCCGCTGGAATCGGGACTCTTCGCTGTCCCTTTTGTGCTTGATGAAAATGGCCGATAGCGCCGGCGTAAAGGTCAGCGCCATCAGCGCCGAGAACGCCACTGAGATAGCCACGGTGAGGGCGAATTGCTGATAGATCTGGCCGGTAAAGCCACCAAGGAAAGCCACCGGTACAAACACTGCCGCCATGATCAACGACGTCGCAATAACCGGCCCGCCGACCTCCTGCATGGCCCGCATGGTCGCTTGTGGAACGGTCACGTCCTCTTCGCTGAGCACCCGCTCGACGTTTTCCACCACCAATATGGCATCGTCCACCACGATGCCTATGGATAGCACCAGCGCAAATAGCGTCAACAGGTTGATCGAAAAGCCGAACAGGTAAAAACCGGCAAACGTTGCCAGTACCGACACCGGCACCACCGACATGGCGATGACCGTAAAGCGCCAGTTCTGCAGGAAGATAAACAGAATCACGCCCACGATGAGAAACGCTTCGATGAAGGTGTGCAGTACCGTTTCCACCGAGGCATCGATAAACAGCGTGGTGTCGTACGGCACCACGTAATCGAGCCCTTCGGGGAACCGCCCTTCCAGCTCCTTCATCGTCTCCTTGACCGCCGCCGCGGTTTCAAGGGCATTGGCACCCGGCTGCTGGTTGATGATGATGGGTGCCATGGTGCCGCCGTTCAGCCGCGCCTCAACGCCATAGAACGAGGCCCCGAGCTCAACGCGTGCTACATCGTCAAGATGCAATGACGAGCCGTCAGGATTGGTACGCAGCGCAATATTGCGGAAATCATCAACGTTGTTGAGGCGCCCGCCTGCGGTAATGGTATAGGTAAATGCCCGGGGCTCGCTTTGCGGCGTCGCCGCCAGACTACCGGCCGGCACCTCGGTATTCTGCGAGCGAATGGCCGATGCCACTTCGGCCGGCGTCAGGTCGTACTGGGCCAGCTTGTTGGGGTCCATCCAGATACGCATGGCGAACTCGCCGCCACCCAGCACTTCCGCCTCGCCCACACCAGGCACCTGGCGCAGCTCGTCAAGAATGTTGAGTGTGGCGTAGTTCTGCAGGTAGACGCGATCATAGTCACCCTGGGGTGAGGTCAATGCCACCAGCATCAGAATCGAGCTGGATTTAAGCTCGACCTTGACCCCCTGGGCCTGCACCGCCTCGGGCAGGCTCGAAAGCGCCCCCTGCACCCGGTTATTGACGTTGATGGTGTTTATGTCGCCATCGGTACCGATATCAAACGCGATACTCAGGCTCATCGAGCCGTTATCGGCACTGGTCGAGGTCATGTAGAGCATGTTCTCGACACCGTTGACCGCCTCGGCCAGCGGTGCGGCCACCGTTTGTGCCACCGTTTCAGCATCGGCGCCGGGGAACTGCGCGCTGACCGAAACGGTGGGCGGCACAATGCTCGGGTACTGCTCGATGGGCAGCACCCGCATGCTCATGATCCCGATTATCGTCAGGATGATCGCAATGACAGTGGCAAAGATCGGTCGCTTGATGAAGAAATTGGAAAAATTCATTACGACGCGTCCTCTTCACCCGACGCGGCTGAAGACTCGTTGGAATCGGGTGACTTATTGGCGCCTTTGCCCTGCGCTTGCGGCTTTTGCTGTGCCTGCTGCTTTTGTTTCTGCTGGGCCTGCTTTTCTTCCTGGGCCTGTTCCATCAGTGCCGCCGCATCGCCGTCAAACGGACGGGGCTTGATCGGCATGCCCGGCTTGAGCCCGGCCGGATCACCCACAACGACCCGGTCGCCGGGTTTTACGCCATCCAGCAACACCTGCCAGGGGCCGGCCAGTTCGCCAAGCTCCACGGTACGCGCACGCGCCGCATTGTCCTCGTCCAGCACGAACACTTGCGGCCCCATCAGCCCCTGGGTCAGGGCAATTTCCGGCACCGCCAGCACGTCATAGCGCTTGAGCCCTTCTATATGGACACGCACGTATTGGCCGGGCAGCACGCTGCCATCCGGATTTTCAAAGCTGGCGTTGGCCTGTACGGTACTGGTGCCCTTGTCTACTCTGGCGCCGAGAAAGTCCAGATGCCCCGTCAGCCGGGTAGCGCCGTCCGGCAGCTCAAGCGAAGCACGAATATCGTTGATGTCGGTGCTTTCGCTCAGCTGGCGACGCAGTTCAAAGGCGTCGCGCTGGGGCAGCTGAAAGCGTACGTCCAGCGGATCAATGGGCGTGATGGTGGCAAGCTCCGTACCTGACGTCACCAGATTGCCGACGTTGATCATGCTCAGGCTGATCATTCCCGACACCGGCGCTTGTACCTCGGCATAGTTCAGGTCGATCTGGGCACTTTCCAGTGCCGCTGAGGCCTGGGCAACGCTTGCCTGGGCCACGCGCCGGTCAGCCAGTGCCTGATCGTACTGCTGGCGGCTCACGGAGTTCTGGCTCAGCAAACGCTCAAAACGCTGGGCATCACGCTGGGCGCGCGACAGCTCGGCACGGGCACTTTCCAGATCGGCCTGACGCTGGTTCACTGCCGTCTGATAGCGATCAGGCTCGATCTGGTAGAGCGTATCGCCCTTTTCGACCATTTCGCCCGGCTCAAACAGTTTTTTTTCCAGAAGGCCGGATACCCGCGCCACCAGTGTCACTTCCTCATCGCTGCGCAGAAGCGACGGATAGGATTTATCCATCGCAATATCCTGGCGCTCAAGGGTCGCCACTTCTATCGGGCGTGGCTTGCTCTGCTGCTCGCTGCCACCCTGCGCCGGCTGCTCTTCACCACAGGCAGCCAGCAGCACGCCAACCCCCATGGCCAGCACCAGGCGGCTGACTCTACTCAACGTCGTTTTCATGATGTCCTTTTATCCGTTAACGCCCTGACAGAATGGGCAAAGCCTACAACCATACATACATGAATGTAAATAATAAGGCGTCTATAATCGGCCTGTGACTGCTGACGGCCGAGACATGATGGGTATTTGCCTTACGGCCCCGGCGTCGGGCGTTGGCCAATTTGGGTAACGCTGTCGCCACCTTCTTCCGGCAGCGTAAAGCTGACGTTTTCATCCCCCAGCCAGTCGTTGACCTTTTCCAGCGCGGCGACATCAAGCACACCCGCCTGCTGGCGCAGCGCAAGCAGGTTAATTACATAGTCGTAGCGAGCGCTGGCGTAGTCGGCCATGGCGTTATAGAGGTTTTGTTCGGCGTTGAGCACATCAACAATATTACGCGTACCCACCTCGTAGCCGGCGCGGGTAGCATCCAGTGCGCTCTGATTGGACACGATCGCCTGACGGCGGGCTTCAACGGTGGACACGTTGTTGCTGACCTGGGTATAGCGCGAGCGCACCTGCTGAACCGTGTCGCGGCGCTGGTCTTCAAAATCGTACTGGCTGGATTCCAGCAGATAGGTGTTCTGGCGAATCGTTGCCGTGGTGGTACCGCCGGTATAGATGGGCAGACTTACCTGAACGCCCACCTGGCCGTCGGCATTATAGTCGTCCACACCGTCGGCATCGTTGTCGTCGTAGTTATAGTTGGCAAAGGCGTTGACCGTCGGGAGCCGGTTGGCACGGGCAATATCCACGTTGCTCCGGCTGACCCCAACGCCTGCCTGGCTGGCCAATACCGTAGGATTCTTTTCCACCGCCAGCTCTACCCAACTCTGGCGGTTGTTGGGCTTCGGCGGCTGAATGGGCACGTCTTCGCCGAGCGCATCAATGCTTGTGTAACGTTTTCCGGTCAAGCGCTCAAGGGCTTCAAAGCTGACCTGCAGGTCGCTTTGCGCGGCAATGCGCTCCGCCCGGGACTGGTCAAACCGCGCCTGCGCTTCTTCCACCTCGGTAATCGCGATCAACCCGACATCAAACTGTTCCTGGGCCTGTTCCAGCTGACGCCCGATGGCGCGCTCCTGAGCCCGGCGTGCTTCAAGAATCTCGTGGGCGCGCAGGATTTCAAAATAGGCCGAAGCCACGTTGATGAGTACATCCTGCTCCGTTGCGGCCAACTGATACATCTGCTGATCAATCTGGCGCTCGGCCTTGGTAACTTCACGGCTGTTAATGGCATCGAACAACGCCTGAGTGGCTTCCAGCGTCACGCTGACGCTATTGACACTGTCATCCTGCGAACCAGCGGTAACGCCGGCCTGCCCCTGGTGGGTCTGGCGCTCGAACTGTTCGCTGTGGGCCACGTTGCCCTGGGCGTTAATCTGCGGCAGCAGGTTACCCTGCTCGGCATCCCGGGCGGCCCTGGTGCTGCGCGTGACCGCCTGGGCAGACCCCAGCGCGGCGTTGTTGTCCAGCGCGTCCCGGGTAATGGTCAACAAATCCGCCGACCACGCAGGCGTCGCCCACGCCGCTGCCACCAGCGTGGGCAAAAGCGCACGGCGCGCCAGAATCAGGGCAGAAGAAAGGGGCTGTCGCAGCATCGCGTGTTCCTCGTTACAAATCGGTCATAAAAGGCTATACATGCCATTATTGTGCACATGGCGGCATTTTACCTGACGGCACTTTACATACATTGTCGCATGTTATGGCCTTAAGCACAGTGTTTTACGCGCCTATTGAACGCAATACCTGGTGCCCCGCAGGCATTTCGCCTTTGGCATGAACTAATTGGCAAGATAGCGTGGTTTATCATCACGCGTTGGAGGTTTTATGTACAAGCTTGCATTTTTTGTTCCGGTTGACGCCGCAGAAAGCGTCAAGGAAGCCATATTTGAAACCGGTGCAGGACGCCTGGGCCACTACGAAGCGTGTTGTTTTCAAACCCGCGGTACCGGGCAGTTCCGCCCCCTGGCAGGCGCCGAGCCGCATATCGGCGATATTGACGCGCTGGCGCACGTTGATGAATTAAAGGTGGAGCTTGTCTGCCACGACGAGCAGATTCATGCCGCCGTGGCCGCACTCCGGCTCGCACACCCGTATGAGGAGCCGGCCTACGATATCTGGCAGCTGGCCGAGATATAAACACCATGCTCGACACCCTGCACGAACGGCTGCAAGCGCACCGCCCGCATACGCTGACCCATTTGGCCCTGCCTCAGGCGGCTGTGCTGCTACCCATCGTCAACCGCGCAACGCCAACGCTTCTGTTTACGCGCCGGGCACGCCATCTGACAACCCACCGCGGCCAGGTGGCGTTTCCCGGCGGCAAGCGCGATCCCGGTGATCATGACCTGTACGCTACCGCGCTGCGCGAGGCCGAGGAAGAGATTGCGCTGCCTCCCGCTCAGGTGCAGCCAGTAGGGCGACTGTCTGACGTGATCTCGCTGCACGGCCTGCAGGTCACGCCCTGGGTGGGCGTGATTCCCCCGGATTTGCCGCTCAGGGCGGCGCCCGACGAGCTGGACGCCATTTTTGAGGTGCCGCTGACGTATTTTCTCGACGACCGGCGTACCCATACCGATGTGATTAATGCCGATGGCCGTATCTGGTATGTGCCCAGCTATCGCGTGGATGATTACGTGATATGGGGGCTCTCAGCCATGATGCTGGTCGAACTGCTGGCCGAAGGGCTGGGCATGGATATCGACCTTTCCCGCCGCCCTGCAGGCGTGCTGCGAGAGCATCCGGCGCTCCGTACGGCGCGTTAACCGGCGGTGGCGTCTGCGTCACCGGGCGACGGCTGCGCGGCCCCTGGTGGCGCTTGCGGTTTACGCAGCGTTTCCAGATTGCGGCTACCGCGCTCTTCGGTGGCCTCGCTTAAATCGATGGTGATTTCCACCCGGCGGTTTTTCGCTCGGCCGGCCGCGGTATCGTTGGTGGCACGCGGATTGGTCGCGGCAAACCCCTGCACCACCAGCCGCCGGGGCTCCAGCGCTTCGTTCTGCTGCAGAATATTGGCCACCGACGCGGCACGCAGCGCAGATAAATCCCAGTTGCTGTGAAAACGCGACGTATGAATGGGAACATTATCGGTGTGGCCATCAATGGAAATCGTGCCGGGCAGACCGGCAAACACGTCGGACATCTCCTCAAGCAACGCCTCGAAAGAACCCGTCACCCGGTCGGAACCGGACATGAAGGTGCCTTTCTCTTCAATCCGGATCACCACGCGAAAGCCGTCAACCTCCACCTGAGTGACCTCGTTATTGCCTGACGCTTCCAGCAGCTTTTTTACCTCACGTGCTACGTCCATGGTTGGCTGGCGCCGGCGGGCTTCCAGCATCTGGCGCATCGCTTCAAGCTGGGACCGCTCCTCCATGGAACGCTGGCGAATTTCATCCAGCAACGTGTGGTCGGGCACCGCAGGGGAGAACTTATCCAACGCCGCACTGGTACCCTTGGGAATCTGCATGGCTTCGATGTCGCGCTGCACGCCGAAGGCCTGAGAAAGTTCGCCGGCAATACGGCGGAACTTCTCCGCGTCGATTTCGGAAAATGACAGCAGCAGCACGAAAAAGCACAGTAACAGTGACATGAGATCCGCATAGGTAATCATCCACTGCGGAATTACCGAAGAAGGCTTGTTGCTCATGCCTAGGCCTGCTCGCCGGACGGCCTGGCCGCTGCGTCGGCGTCATCTCCTCCGCCGCGACTCTCCGGCGGCAGGTAAAGCGTCAGCATCTGCTCCAGCACGCGCGGGTTCTTGTCGCCCTTGATGGCGAGTACCGCGTCGATCCACAGCTGCTGCATCTTGGCTTCCTGATTCATGCGCAGCCACAGTTTGTCGGCAATCGGGCTGGCAAACATATTGGCGATCATCGCCCCGTAAAGTGTGGTCAAAAGCGCTACCGCCATGGCCGGACCGATTTTCGCCGGGTCATCCATATTGGCCAGCATTTGCACCAGCCCCACCAGCGTGCCGATCATCCCCATGGCCGGCGCCACCTCGGCCAGGGCAGAAAACACCCGCCCGCCGGCTTCGTTGCGCTCAAGGGTCAACAAGCGTTCCTTGGCCATCATTTCCTGGATCATCTCAGCGCTGAAACCATCCGCCAGCATCTGTAGCCCCTTGGCCAGAAACGGCGAATTGACCTCCTGACTTTCCAGCACCAAAAGCCCCTGCTTGCGCGACAGCTTGGACAGCTCGATCAGCTCGTCGATGCTCTCCTGGGTGCCCGGCAGCTGAAACTTGAACGCTCGCGCTGCCGCCTTGAAGGCAAACTTGAACTGGGTAATGCTGAACTTGGCCAGCACCACAAACAGGCTGCCGCCCACCACCAGCAAAAGCCCCGTCGGGTTAAGGAAAACCTCGGAAGAGGTGCCCATAATCACCGACGCGCCGACCAGCACGGCTGCCCCTACCAGTCCAATTAGCGTTGCGAGATCCACGGCCACTCCCGAGTTGTAAGCGTTGAAGGCATGTGCCAGAGCAGACACCCGCCGATGCTATCACTGCATCAGCGGGCAAATGTCATACTGAGATAAGGAAATGTGTAAAACCTTAGCACGACAGTGCGCTCATTTTGTACTGAAAGCGGTAGCTATCCGGCACTCTGTGGTGTGCACACAAAAAAAGCCCTGAACGTATCAGGGCTTTGTTGCTTCAACGCCGCTTGACGGCATTGGCACTCGCCTACGCGTTTTTCAGCGTCGCGTTCATGGTGATGTTGGCGTTAAACAGCTTGGAAACCGGGCAGCCTTCCTTCGCGCCTTCCGCTGCTTTCTGGAACGCGGCGTCATCAGCGTCCGGCACGGTGGCCGTCACGTCCAGGTGGATGGTCGGGATTTCAAAACCGCCGTCGCACTCCTGGATGGTCACTTTCGCCTGAGTATCAATAGCGTCAGCCGTGTAGCCCGCTTCACCCAGCACCAGCGACAGCGCCATGGAGAAACAACTGGCGTGAGCCGCGCCAATCAGCTCTTCGGGATTGGTGCCCTTGGCATCTTCAAAACGCTGGCTGAAGTTGTACGGGCGGGCGTCCAGTACGCCACTCTCGCTTGATACGGTGCCCTGGCCGTCCTTGATGCCGCCTTCCCAGTGTGCGCTTGCGTTGCGATCCATACCAATACTCCTGTTAGCCTTATTGAAGCGATGACGCTCTTTAACGAACGTCGTCAGGGACAGCTATCCTGAAGCGAATACGGGGCTTTATCAAGATAGCCCGCTCAAGACAGTGCAGCTCATGCCGCCCCATTCCCTTGCGCGTAAACGGCATCGCCCACCCGCAGCCGCTCACCTTCGCCGCACGCAAGCGTGGCATTCTGACCAAAGTGCGCGCCTTTAAGGCGGGGCTGGGAGTTGAGCGCGAGCAAGGTTTTTAGCGGCTCGCCCGGGGCCGTAATGGCTCCGGTGCGCTGATCGATTGTGGTGATCTTGCAGCGCTGACTGGGCTTGCGCAGCGTCCAGGCAAGCGTGCCTACGGCGGTTTGCAGCGTCTGCCAGCCGTCTTCTTCCCAGCCGGCCGCGGTTTTGACCACGATATTGGGGCGAAAACGGCTCATCGGCACCGGCGACTGCCCGTTCGCGGCGAGAGCCTCATTGAGCCGGTCAAGGGAGCCGGTGCTCGTCACCAGAAACGGGTAGCCGTCAGCAAAATGCGTATCCGCCGCTTCGCCGTGCAGAAAGTCCGGCTCCACCGCGCGGGAAAACTCCCGTGCAAAGCGTACCAGCGTAAGCCCCTGGCCCTGCTCGCCCAGCGCCGCTTCAAACCAGCGCGAAACATCAGCGCTTTCCGGGTACGCCTTACAGTGATCTTTCCAGACGCTGACCACACGCAACTTGCCCGCAGGCAGATCAAGCGGCACGTGCAATGGGGCACAACTCTCATGGGAAAGCACCAGCGATTCCGCGCTCAGCGCCACGCCCACGCTCGCCAGTGCCGGGCGCTGGCGCTGGGTGACAAAGCGCTGCTGTGCATCCACCAGCATCCAGATCCTGTCCATTGCAAGCCCCCGCGCGGTCACCTGCGCCTCATCCAGGGCAATGCCCTGCAGCGATTTCACCGGATAGCAATATAACTGTTCAATACGCACGGTCTGACCTTTTTTGCGGCTTTTACCGACGTATGTTATGCCTTTAATGCTGCTCTACGCTATGCCGGATGGTTAACGGCGCCGCACCCCGTCGCCCGTTACCGGCCACAGCTCCGGCGCCGATACCCGCCTTTCCCAACAGGAGAATACAATGAGCGATACGTCCTACACGCTGCCCCGCATCTGGCAATGGGAGGCCGGTAACGGCGGCAAATTTGCCGGCACCAACCGCCCCACAGCCGGCGCCACCCACGACAGGACGCTGTCCGTGGGCAAGCATCGTTTTCAGCTGTATTCGCTGGCCACACCCAACGGCGTCAAGGCCGGCATCATGTTTGAAGAACTGCTGGCGCTGGGTCACGACGCCGAGTATGACGCCTGGCTGGTGGACATCGGCGAGGGCGAGCAGTTTGGCAGTGGCTTTATCGAGGCCAACCCCAATTCGAAGATTCCAGCACTGTTTGACCACGGCCAGCATCCGCCGGTGCGCGTATTCGAGTCCGGCGCCATTCTGCTTTATCTTGCCGAGCAGTTCGGCTCGCTATTGCCCAGCGCCCACCCGGCGCGTACAGAAACGCTAAACTGGCTGTTCTGGCAGATGGGCAGCGCGCCGTTCGTGGGCGGCGGCTTCGGGCACTTTTACGCCTACGCGCCGGAAGCACTCAAATATCCCATTGACCGTTATGCCATGGAGACCAAGCGCCTGCTGGATGTGCTCAATCGGCGGCTGGCCGAGACCCGCTACCTCAACGGCGACGCTTACAGCATCGCCGACATTGCCAACTGGGCGTGGTTTGGCCAGCTCGCGTTGGGCCGTGTTTACGATGCTGCCGAGTTTTTACAGACGCAGGAATATCAGCACGTCATGCGCTGGGCCCGCGAGATTGCCGAGCGGCCTGCGGTCAAGCGGGGCTGCATGGTCAATAAACCCAACGGCGAACCCCACGAACAGCTTCTGGAGCGCCACGACGCCAGCGATTTCGAACACAAGACCCAGGACAAGATCGGCTGACGCCACACCGGTCTCTCTGCCGCGCGGCTAGAGCCGTTTGCTCAGCGTCAGCGCGGCAAACTTGTCGGGGTCCTGCTGGCCGCGGAACTCGTCGCTGCGCTGCAGGGCGGCAAAGCTCATTTGCCAGTCTTCCCACGCCAGCGCAAAACCGGCGGAAACATCGCCCACCCATTCACGCCGGTCAACGGAATGGCTGCTGGAAAAGGTGTTGCCGTCAAGCAGCAGGTTTTGTGCCATATAATAGCCTTCAAGGCCGGCAAACACGTACCAACGGAAACCGCCGCCGTCAGTGAAGCCGGCACTGCTGGCGGGGCCGGGAGAAAGGTTCGGTACGCTTCTGGCCTCATCGCCAAAGCGTATGCTGTAGCCGGCGCTGGCATAGGTATAAAGGTTGCCCAGCGCGGCGCTGGCGCTGGGGCCAAAGGCCAGCTGCTTGCCGGCCAGCGGGATTTCCTGCCACCACTGGCGGCGCATACCCAGATTCACCACGGCTTCGTCATTGATCTGGTTATCCCACCCCTGAGGCCGGTCACTATCGGTCAGGCGATGTACTTCCTGCTGGATGCTGTCGGCAAGCGATGACGGCCCGACCATGCCCACGTCCAGATGCAGATCAGTGGTGGTGTGCCCGCCTGTTGTGGGCGTTTCGCCGTACAGTGACACCCCGCCGTACACCAGCCCCGCATAGGGGCGGTCGTCTTCGATCAGCTCGGTCGCCTCAATGTTGTTCGGCGTATAAATCTGGTGTACCAGCCGGTATTGCGCCCTGTCGGCGTGCTCGATCAGCCCATCGGGCAACGTCTGGGCCAGGCGCTGCGTCCAGTGGGCCTGGCCCGGCGTAAAGCCCAGCTCGAACTTGACGCCGCTGGTGTAGTGACCATCGTCAGCACTGATCATGCCGTCATTGGTCACTTCCAGGCTGAACGTTTCATCAGCGGCATTAGCCGTCGCCGGCAGCAGACCCGCTACCATCAGCAGAGGAAGAATACGCCGTGCGTTATAAAACCGGGGACAGGGTCGGGGCATGCCTTGCTCCTTGAGGGTGAAAACACGCCAGTAAATCATGGACGAGCGCAAAAGTCGTTAGCCTGCTTAAAAATTAGCCGGAGACTTGTCGACAAGCCGCATGCCTGCCGCGAGATACAACCGTTTATCCCGGATGCGGGTCAAAGTTGTCAAGGCACTGCAGGCCTGCGTCAATCACGGCGCGCTGGGCGCGCCCTTCGGGCAGCCACTGATAGATCACAAAGGCGGCACTATTACGCTTTTGCGCATAGAACGGATCATCGTCTCCCGCGTCCATGGCGGCCTGCGCGGCAAGCGCCGCTTCGCCCATTTGCCAGGCACACAGCACATGGCCAAGCAGGGCCAGAAACGGCGTGGCAAAAGCCTGCACGGCATCCGCGCCCCGGGTGGCGTCCTGCCCCTGTTTCAGCACGCTGCGCATGGCCGCGCGGGCATCTTCACCGCCGGCGGCAAGGGCGGCGCCCAACCCGGCAAGCGCCGGGTGTGCCTCAAGGGCGCGGGCAGTGTCGTCCAGCTCGTCCAGCAGCGTTGCCAGCGCATGGCCGCCGTCACGCTGCAGCTTACGTCCAGCCAGGTCCAGCGCCTGAATGCCGTTGGTGCCTTCGTAAATGGGCGTAATGCGCACGTCACGCCATAGCTGGGCGGCGCCGGTTTCCTCGATGTAGCCCATGCCGCCATGAACCTGAATTCCCGTCGAGGCAATGGCCACCGCCTGATCAGTGGCAAACGCCTTGACCACGGGGATCAGCACGTCCACACGCGCCTGGGCGGCTTCTTGCCTGTCGGCAGAGTCAGCGCGGCGGGCCACATCCATTTCTGCCGCGCAGTAAAGCGCCAGCGCCCTCATAGCATCGGTGCGTGCACGCATTGAAAGCAGCATGCGACGCACGTCAAAGTGCTTGCTGATCGCGCATGCGCCGCCGCCCTGCGCCGCCGTTCGCCGCCCTTGTGTGCGCTCACGGGCATGGGCAAACGCCTGCTGGCAGGCGCGCTCGGCCACGCCGATTGCCTGCACGCCCACCTTGTGCCGTGCGGCATTCATCATGGTGAACATATGGTTAAGCCCGCGCCCCGGCTCACCCACCAGATAGCCTACGGCACCGCCGTTTTCGCCGAAACTCAGCGTACAGGTGGGCGAGCCGTGAATGCCGGCCTTGTGTTCAAGCGACGCACAGGTCACGTCGTTGCGCTCGCCCGGCGAGCCGTCGGCATTGAGCAGAAATTTGGGCACCACAAACAGCGAGATGCCCCGGTTACCCTCGGGCGCATCGGGCGTGCGTGCCAGCACCAGATGGACGATGTTTTCCGCGACGTCGTGCTCACCCCAGGTAATGTAGATTTTCTGCCCACTCAGGCGGTAATACTCGCCATCCGGCACCGCGCGGGTGCGCACCTGAGACAGGTCCGAGCCGGCCTGGGGCTCGGTCAGGTTCATGGTGCCGGTAAAACGCCCTTCCACCAGGCCTGGCAGGTAGGCGGCTATCAGCGCCTCGCTGCCATGCTGCGACAGTGCCTCGATCGCCCCGGCGGTGAGCATCGGGCAAAGCCCCAACGCCATGTTGGCACCCTGAAACATTTCCTGCGCTGCGCTGGCGACCACTTCCGGCAGGTTCTGGCCGCCCAGCGCTTCATCAACGCCGATACCGTTCCAGCCGCCGTCAACATAAGCCCGGTATGCGCCGGCAAAGCCTTCTGCCGTGGTCACGCTGCCGTCGGCATGACGGGTAGCACCCTGACGATCACCCACGGCGTTGAGCGGCGCCCATACCTCACCAGCCAGTTTGGCGGCTTCTTCCAGCACTGCCTCGACCAGCTCAGCGGAAAGATCTTCAAGGCCGGGGAGCCCAAGTACACGGTGGCGCTGCTGCTCTTCCAGTACAAAGCGCATATCGCGCAGTGGTGCAGCGTAATGGTTCATAACGGTCCTCACGAATCAGTCACCACCGCACGACAAGTCACGCTGGTGCTGGCCGGTTAACGAAAATGAAACAACATAAAACAAACGTATGCTTTATAACGGGCGTAAGCAAACCCGGGCCACGCTGCCCCGGACACGAATGGGGCGCGCCGGCTTTGCGTCGAAATGCCCCATCAGCGTATTCTGGAACTCGGCCGTTTATCTTTAAGACTTTTGACGTAAGGAATTTGCCATGCTCGCAGGACTGGATCATCTGGTGGTAACGGTAACGGACATGACCCGCGCCGTGGACTTCTACTCCCGCGTGCTGGGGCTGGATGTGCGCTACCGCGATGCCCAGCGGGTTGACCTGATGCTTGGCGATACCGCCCTGCGTCTGCACCAGACCGACACTGACATTGCGCCCATTTCGGCCACGCCGACTCCGGGCAGCCTTGACCTGTGCATGCGCTGCCAGCTGCCCCTCGACGAGTTCAAGCAGCACCTGGACGCACTGGCCATCGAGATCGAGCTGGGACCGGTGCCCCGCCAGGGCGCCAACGGCCCGATTGAATCCATCTACCTGCGCGACCCCGACGGCAACCTGCTGGAAATCGCCCGTCCGGTGCGCCAGCCCGCTGCCGGGCCGAAAACATAATGCTTCGGCTGGAAACCCGACAGGATGAACCGCGCAACACACCCGGGTATAATAACCAGCCTCTGGAAGGATCACCACTGACTGACACAAGGAGTCGTAACGCGTATGAGCGAGGACAACAATCCATCGTCACCACTGGCCGGCGACGTCGTCAACGACACACCGCGGGCGCCGGACACCACCATGGCGATTGTGGTTTACGCGCTTTATCTGGCGAGCTTTGTCGTCGGTTTCACATCGATTATCGGCGTGATCATTGCCTATATTTATCGCGGTAACGGCCCGGCCTGGCTGGACGAGCACTACCGCTACCAGATACGTACGTTCTGGATCGGCCTGTTTTATGCCACCGTGACGGTCTTTTTGGCCTTCGTGCTCATCGGCCTGCCGCTGATGCTGGCACTCGCCGTCTGGTTTATCGTGCGCTGCGTGAAGGGCTTCAAAGGGCTGCAGGAAAAACGTCCGCCGCACAACGTCGACAGCTGGCTGATCTAACTGCATGGCGCGTTCGTCTTCCCCTCGCCACGACGCCAGCGCTGGCGCCATTGCCTGGCTCTGGCGCCGGCTGGCTCGTTGGCCGCTTGCCCGTCTGTGGCGCCTGGCCGGGGTCGCCGGCGCGCTGGTCTACCGGCTGAGCGCGCGCGAGCGCGAGGTGACCCGGCGCAACCTGGCCGATGTCTACCCCGAACAAAGTGCCGCCGAACGACAGGCCCTCATACGCCATAGCCTGCGCCACTCTGCGGCCACCATGCTGGAACTGGGCCACGCCTGGATGGCGCCGCCCACACGCGTTGACGCCGGTATTCTGGCCGTACACGGCCGGGACAAGCTCGACGGCGCACGGCGCGACGGGCGCGGGGTGATCGTGCTGGCGCCGCACTTTGGCAACTGGGAAGTGCTCAACTTCTGGCTCTCCAGCCACTTCCCGTTTACCGCCATGTACGAGCCGCCCAAAATGGCCGGGCTTGATCCGGTGATCCGCCATGGCCGCGAGCGTCAGGGGGCGGCCCTGGTACCCACCAACGCCCGGGGCGTGGCGGCGCTGTTAAAGGCACTCAAACGCCATGAAGCCATCGGCATTCTGCCCGACCAGGAACCCGGCTGGGGCAGTGGCGTATTTGCGCCGTTTTTCAACCGCGACGCCTACACCGCTACGCTGTTACCCAGGCTGGTGGCCCGCACCCAGGCCCGGGTGATAACCGGCGTGGCCCTGCGGGTGCCCGGCCGAGGGTTCGAGATTCACTTCCTGGACGCCGATGAGCGCGTCTACAGCGCCGACGACCTGACCTCGGCCACCGGCGTGAACGCCTGCGTCGAGGCGGCCATTGCCCTTGATCCGGCTCAGTACCAGTGGGAATACAAGCGCTACCGCAAAGTGGTGGAAGAGCAGCAAGGGCTGCCCAACCATCGCGACTTTCGGCTCTACTGACGCGGCTATCTTGAAGCCGCTATCCTCTGATTGACTCACTCGAGCGAATACCCGACATTACTGCCATGCCTGATTCCTACGTTTCCCGCGTTGATACGCGCACGCCGCAAATCGTTTACGCGCTGTTTCTGGGCGGTATCGTGACTGCCAACATCACGCTGCTGATCGGCGTGATCATCGCCTATGTCTACCGCAAGGACGCCGCTCCCTGGCTACAGGAACACTACCGCTACCTGATCCGCACGTTCTGGATCGGCGCGCTGTATTTCTGCGGCGTATTTGCCTTGAGCGTTTTCATGCTGGGTGCCATTCTGTGGCCGCTACTCGCCGTATGGCTGGGCGTGCGCTGCGTGCTGGGGTTCATCGCCGTGCGCCGAGGCCAGCCGCCGGCGCGCCCGGCAAGCTGGCTCTGGTAAGAAGCCGCGGTGCGCCGGGGCGGACACATCACGTTTGCGCGTCGCGCCCATGTATTCCGGCACACGCTTATTTCGATACATAGTGATTCCGACAGATAACTTAATACCGACACAGGGAGAGCCCGGCCTCATGGGGTATCAATTCAGTGATTTGACTGCCGCCTGCCAGCAGGACTGGCGCGCCTACATCGAGCACGATTTTGTCCGTCAACTGGGGGCCGGAACGCTGGAAGACGGCGCCTTTCGCCACTACCTGAAGCAGGACTACCTGTTTCTGATCCACTTTGGCCGCGCCTACGCGCTGGCGGCGTATAAAAGTGCCAACCTTGCCGACCTGCGTCAGGCGCTTGAAGGCATGAAGGCGATTATCGACACCGAGCTCAGCCTGCATATCGACTTCTGCCGCCAGTGGGGCATCAGCGAAGCCGACCTGGCCGCGCTGCCCGAAGCCCGGGCCACGCTGGCCTATACCCGTTACGTGCTCGACACCGGCAGCCGTGGCGACCTGCTTGACCTGCACGTCGCGCTTGCGCCCTGCCTTGTTGGCTACGGCGAAATCGCCAACTGGCTGAATGCCCAGGGTTTTACCCGCCGCGGCGAGGAAAATCCCTTTGATGCCTGGATCGCGATGTACGAAAGCGACGAGTTCCAGCAGGCCATGCAGGCGGAAACCGCATGGCTCAACGAGCGTCTGGCCGAGGCGTCGCCCGCACGCTTTGCCGAGCTCACCAAAATCTTTCACGACGCCACGCGGCTGGAAATCGATTTCTGGCAAATGGGTCTTGATCGCGCCAAGTAGGCGGCTTATGCGCCACCCTCCGCGCAGAAAACGCCCGTTTTGGCGTCAACGCGGTGCTGGCCGGTACACTATCCCATCTGATGACGGCCACCATTGCCGGCTCTTTCATTGCCCTGCGCATCGTCGGCGCCTGAACGCGCCGCTTTATCCCGTTTTGATTAACCTGTGAGAGTTTTATGCCTGCTTCGATCAACCTGACCCAAGCCGCTCGCCAGGCGCTACCGCTGATTGACCTGACCAGCCTCAACGCCGCGGACACCGATGCCGATATCGAGTCGCTGTGCCAGCAGGCGAAAACCCCGTTCGGCCACCCCGCTGCGCTCTGCGTGTTCCCCCAGTTTGTCGTCACCGCACGGCGGGCGCTGACCGCTCACACGCTCAGCGGCGAGGTCAAAATCGCGGCCGTGACCAACTTCCCCGACGGCGGTGCCGACATCATGGGAGCCGCGCGCGAAACCCGTGAAGCCGTGGCCTCCGGCGCTGACGAAGTCGACGTGGTGCTGCCCTATCGCACGCTGATCGACGGCGATGAAGACACCTGCCTGGAATTCGTGGAAATGTGCCAGGCAGCCTGCGGCGGCCAGGCGTTGCTGAAGGTCATCCTCGAAACCGGCGAACTCAAGGACCCGGCGCTGATCAGGCGCGCCAGCGAGATCGCCATCGAAGGCGGTGCCGACTTCATCAAGACATCGACCGGCAAGGTGTCAGTCAACGCCACCCTGGAAGCCACCGAGATCATGCTCAACGCGATCAAGGACAGCGGTCAGGACGTGGGCTTCAAGGCTGCCGGCGGTGTGCGCACCACCGAAGACGCCGCCGAATACCTTGCCCTTGCCGCCGACATCATGGGCCCGGCCTGGATCACCCCCAAACACTTCCGCTTTGGCGCCTCGGGACTTTTGTCCAACCTTGTCGCCACACTAACGGGCAACCCCGGCACCGCCCTGGGAGACTACTGATGGCCACACCTGCTACCGCGCCCGCCACGCTGTTGCCCCAGGAGCTGATTCGGCTAAAGCGCGATGGTCAGCCACTGCCAGCCCACGAGCTGGCCGCCTTTGTTCAGGGCATCGCCGAGGAACGCATCAGCGACGCCCAGATCGGCGCGTTTACCATGGCCACCTACCTGAACGGCATGAGCCCTGACGAGGTGGTCGCGCTGACCCGCGCCACGCGGGACTCCGGCGACGTGATGCACTGGAACGACCTGAACCTGCCCGGCCCGGTGATCGACAAGCACTCCACCGGCGGCGTGGGCGATCTGGTCTCGCTGGTGCTGGGGCCCTGGGTCGCGGCCTGCGGCGCTTTTGTGCCCATGATTTCCGGGCGCGGGCTCGGCCATACCGGCGGCACGCTGGATAAACTCGAGTCCATCCCCGGCTATGACCCCTACCCCGCGCCCGAGCGCTTTCGCCAGGTCGTCAAACAGGAAGGCGTGGCGATCATCGGCCAGACCGGCCAGCTCGCCCCGGCGGACAAGCGCATCTACGGCGTGCGCGACGTGACCGCCACGGTGGAATCCATCCCGCTGATTACCGCCTCGATTCTGGGCAAAAAGCTCGCCTCGGGCCTGGATGCGCTGGTGATGGACGTCAAGGTCGGCAGCGGCGCGTTCATGCCCACGCCCGAGGCCTCTCGCGAGCTTGCCCAAAGCATTGCCCGCGTTGCCACCCAGGCCGGCACCCCGACCACCGCGCTGCTCACCGACATGAGCCAGCCGTTGGCACCCTGCGCGGGCAACGCCGTGGAAATCACCGAGACCCTTGCCCTGCTGCGCGGCGAGCGTCAGGACAGCCGCGTAATGGGCGTAACCCGCGAGCTGGCGGTGGAAATGCTCATCGCCGGCAAGCTCGCCGACAGCCGCACAGCGGCCATTGAAAAACTCGACCGGGCACTTGATTCGGGCGCCGCGGCCGAGGTATTTGCGCGCATGGTGCACGCCTTGGGCGGGCCGTCAGATTTCGTCGAACGCCCGGACGACTACTTGGAAAAAGCCCCGGTCATCGTCCCCGCGTATGCCGAGCGCGCGGGAATCGTGGCACGCATCGATACCCGCGCCGTGGGCATGAGCACGGTGGAACTGGGCGGTGGCCGGCTGCGCAACGACGCCGCCGTTGACCACCGCGTGGGCTTCAGCCAGATTGCTGCCGTAGGCGATTCGATCGACAAAAGCCGCCCACTGGCCTTTGTTCACGCCCGGGACACCGCCGCCGCCGAGCGCGCGGCCGGGCAGCTGCGCGCCGCCGTCATGCTGGGCGATGACGCCGCTCACGCCGACACGCTGATTCAGGAAATCTTCCGGGGAGACGCGCTATGACCCGCGCCATCGTACTGGTACTCGACTCGTTCGGCATCGGCAGCGCGCCGGATGCCGACGCCTTCGGCGATACCGGCGCCGACACCCTGGGCCATATCGCCGCGGCCTGCGCGGCCGGTGACGCCGACACGGCCGAACGCTCTGGGCCCCTTGCGCTGCCCAACATGGCGCGGCTGGGGCTGTTTCACGCCCACCGCAACAGCACCGGAAGCGTGGCCGCCGGCGTCACCCTGCCCGAGACGCTCAACGGCGCCCACGCCCACGCTCGGGAGATTTCCTCGGGCAAGGATACGCCGTCCGGCCACTGGGAAATCGCCGGCGTGCCGGTGCGTTTTGACTGGGGCTATTTTACCGCCAAAACGGAAAGCTTCCCCCCGGCGCTGCTCGAGGCGATCATCCGCGACGCCGACCTGCCCGGCGTGCTCGGCAACTGCCACGCCTCCGGCACCGAGATCATCGCGCGGCTGGGCGACGAGCACGTGGCAAGCGGCAAACCCATCGTCTACACCTCGGCGGATTCGGTGTTTCAGATTGCTGCCCACGAGACGCACTTCGGCCTTGAGCAACTTTATGCGCTGTGCGAAACCGTGCGCGAGCTGCTTGCCCCGTACAACATCGGCCGGGTGATCGCCCGCCCGTTTACCGGCGACTCCGCCGACAATTTTGTCCGCACCGGCAACCGCCGCGACTACAGTATCGAACCGCCTGCCCCCACCGTGCTGCAAAAGTTGGCCAGCGCCGGCGGCGAGGTGGTGTCGATCGGTAAAATTGCCGACATCTACGCCCACTGCGGCATTACCCACAAACGCAAGGCCAGCGGCCACGATGCGCTGATGGACACCACCCTTGAAGAAGTTGCGCGTACCGCGACCAGCCATCAGGCCACGCCAACGCTGATCATGACCAATTTTGTCGATTTCGACTCGGTCTACGGCCATCGCCGGGATATTGCCGGCTACGCCGCCGCCCTTGAGCACTTTGACGCCCGCCTGCCGGAGCTTACCGCCGCCCTGGGCGACGACGACCTGCTGCTGCTCACCGCCGACCACGGCTGCGACCCCAGCTGGCACGGCACCGAGCACACCCGCGAGTACGTTCCCGTGCTGGTGCGCGGCGCGGGCCTGGCGCCGGGCAATTTGGGCGAACGCGCCACCTTTGCCGACATCGGCCAGTCCCTTGCCGATTATTTCGGGCTTGCCGCCTTCGATGATGGCGAAAGCTTTCTGCCCCGCGCCTCACGCTGAACCCACCGCCGGTCAGGCGCCTTTCACAGTCGTTTGTATGAGGAAATTTTATGGCCACGCCGCACATTAACGCCGCCCCGGGCGATTTCGCCGATACCGTGCTGATGCCCGGCGACCCGCTGCGCGCCCGCTACATCGCCGAGACCTACCTGGACGACGTCCGCGAAGTGAATACCGTGCGCAACATGCTCGGCTATACCGGCTTCTATCAAGGGCGCAAAATCTCGGTCATGGGCCACGGCATGGGGATTCCGTCGGTGTCGATCTACGCCAAGGAGCTGATCACCGATTACGGCGTCAAGACGCTGATTCGCGTGGGGTCCTGCGGCGCGGTGCGCGACGACGTCAAGCTGCGCGACGTGGTCATCGGCATGGGCGCGTGCACCGACTCCAGGGTCAACCGCATGCGCTTCAACGACCACGACTTTGCCGCCATCGCCGACTTCGACCTGACGCGCCACGCCGTGGCGGCCGCAGGCGCACAGAACGTGCCGGTCAAGGTGGGCAACCTGTTTTCGGCCGACCTGTTCTACAACCCCCAGACCGACATGGCCGAACGGCTCAAGCGCTACGGCATCCTCGGCGTGGAGATGGAAGCCGCCGGCATTTACGGCGTGGCCGCAGAGTTTAACGCCCGCGCGCTGACCATCTGCACGGTGTCGGATCACATCCTCAGGGGCGAATCGCTCTCCAGCGATGCCCGCCAGACCACCTTCCACGAGATGATGACCGTTGCCCTGGATACCGTGCTGCGCGATGACGCCGACACGGCCGGTGAAGAAAACGTGCGCGGAGACAACTCATGACCGCGCCTGATGCCGCCCTCATGACCCAGCTGGCCAAAGCCAGCGAAAATGCCTACGTGCCCTATTCCCGTCACCCGGTCGCCGCGGTGGCCGAAAGCGAGGGCGGCACACGCTTTACCGGTGCCAATGTAGAGGTCGCGCATTACAAGGGCCTGTGCGCCGAGGCTTCGGCCATTGCCGCCATGGTCACCGCCGGGCAGCGGCGCCTGGCGGCAGTTTACGTCATGGGCCCGGGCGAGCATCTGTGCACGCCCTGCGGCGACTGCCGCCAGCGAATCCGCGAATTTGCCACGCCCGATACGCGCATTCACGTATTGAGCCGGCAAGGCGAGGTGCTGAAAAGCTACCGTATGGAAGCGCTGTTACCCGACGCCTTCGGCCCGGAAAACCTGCCCGCGTCCTGATGACAGGCGCAGGGGCGCTTTTCTTGACGTATCATTGCTCGTATTCTTGGAGCGCTGCTGCACTGAGCATCACCCTCAAGCACAATCCTGACGTGGCCGCCGCCCGGTGCGCCGGCGCGTCACTCATTAGGAGAACACCATGGCTGGCCTGCTGCCCAACATCGACCCTGAAGGGCTTCTGGAATACTCCGTGGTCTATACCGACCGCGCGCTCAACCATATGTCAAAGCGCTTTCAGGGCGTGATGCGCGACATTTCCGCCACGCTCAAGGACGTTTACAACGCCCACTCGACGGCGATCATCCCCGGCAGCGGCACCTTCGGCATGGAGTCCGTGGCACGCCAGTTTGCCACCGACGAGACAGTGATGGTGATCCGCAACGGCTGGTTCAGCTACCGCTGGACCCAGATCATCGAACAGGGCCGGCTGACCGAGCAGCATACCGTGCTCAAGGCGCGCCGCCTGAACCCTGACGACGCCCAGTCGCCGTTCATCCCGGTGCCCGCCGAAGACGCCGCCGAGCGCATTCGTGCCGAAAAGCCCGCCGTGGTGTTTGCCCCCCAGGTGGAAACCGCCGCCGGCATGCTGCTGCCCGATGACTACCTGCGCAGCATTGCCGAGGCCACCCACGACGCCGGCGGCATCTTCGTGCTCGATGCCATCGCCGCGGGTACGCTGTGGGTCGATATGCAGGATCTGGGCATTGACGTGGTAGTCACCGCGCCGCAGAAAGGCTGGAGCGGCTCGCCCTGCTGCGCCATGGTGATGTTCTCCGAACGCGCGACCCAGCGCCTCGAGCAGACCCAAAGCAACAGCTTCGCCTGCGATCTGGGCAAATGGCACGGCGTGATGCAGGCCTACGAAAATGGCGGCCATGCCTACTACGCCACCCTGCCCACCGATGCGCTGCAGACCTTGCGCGACATCATGCTGGAAACCCGGGATTACGGCTTTGCCCAGGTCAAAAGCGAGCAGCTGGCGGTAGGCCAGGCCGTGCGCGACATGCTCAAGCGCCACGGTTTTATCAGCGTGGCCGCTGAAGGTTTTGAAGCGCCGGGCGTGGTGGTGTGCTACACCGACGATGCCGGGCTTCCCGCCAGGCTTGCCCAACAAGGCGTTCAGGTGGCCGGCGGGGTCGCCCTCAAGTGCGACGAAGGCGATAACTTCCAGACCTTCCGCATCGGCCTGTTCGGGCTGGACAAGCTGCACCACCCCCAGCGCAGCGTGGATAACCTCGAGCGCGCGCTTGACGCGCTGAAAGACTAACGCCAGGTATCAGACTTTTCCTCAGGCATCGTCGCTGTCGTCGACTTTCTCCACGGCGACGATGCCCGAGCGGCTGACCACCACTTTCCAGCGTGCCAGATGCTCGCCCGTCTGATTTTCGGTATCGCGCACCACCAGGTTGAACAGGTGTCGGCGCTCGACGCTTTCACGCACTGCCTGACCGTCTTTCAGCCGGTAAATATGGTGGGTGCTGCGGCTCATCAGCCGGATGAGCATGGAAAGGTCCAGCGTCAGCGTTTCCCGGGTATGCTGATAGCCGCTCAAAAAGCGCGTGGGCGACATTCGCGAGCTGGAACGATAATGCAGCACCACCTCCTCGCGCTGAGCCATCTTGCGCTTGCGCATCTCGCGCACGGATTCATCCAGCGCCGCGTAGCGTTTGTAATCAAACCACTCAAGCTGACGCCCGACCGGCACATTGCGCGTGGCATCGCGGTACTGGCGGCGCCACTTGGGCCGCCCCTTGCGTAGCCAGTGCCACAGCGTATTGCGCAAATCGTCCTTGAACACCTCGCGCACGGCGTACATTACCGCCATCACGAGAATGAACAGCGCGGTAATATCGCCCAGCTGGGCGCGCGCGCGCAGCACGCCAAACGACACAAACGCCATCACCACCGCTGTCGCCAGCGCCTTGACCGCTTTCTGCTCACCTCCGCCCAGCTCCTGGGAACGCTGCTGGAGCGTAATCGGGTATTCGATGAGCCGGCGCAGCAGGCGCATCTTGTTGGACATGCGCGTGGGGTCCTGCATCACCCGCTCGGCGTTGTACTGCTTGTCGCGGCGATAGTCGCTTTCGCGCTCGCAGACATCTATCAGCCGGCGCTTGAGCGGCGTCATCCCGCTGCCCCGGGGCATGTGCGCCACCAGCGCCAGCAGCTGCTGTTCGGTAAACCACGACAGATAGTTGTCGATGTTGGCAAAGTATTTATACAGCCGCTCGTCGCTGGGCTTGTGGCGCCGCAGCCGTTTCAGGATGCCGTCGCTCAGCGCCATCATCTCGCGCAGCGAATCCTCCAGGGCAGCATCACTTTCCGGGCGATCATCGTCTGATCCCGCCGACTCCCGGCGCAGCTTGCGGGCACTTTCCAGCAGCGAACGCGTGGTACGTTCCATGGCCTCCACGTACTGGTAGGCATAAAGACTCAGGCTCAAGCGATAGGATTCGCTGCCCATCCGGTTGCGGCTGGCCAACCGGCTGTGAACCAGCGGTAGGTGGTATTCGTCGCTGTAGTAAGTGCGCGCTACCTGTATCGAACTGTGATAGAACACGTCTTCGCCGATCAGCCGGGTGCTCAGCCCCAGCTCGCCGGGCACAAATAAATACACGTCGAGAGTATGCGACGTTTCTTCTTTCAGCTGCCTTGAGAGGCGTAGCTGAAAGCTGTTTTTACGCTCCACGTGAACCACTTGTGCTGTGCTCCTTGCCAGTTGGGAGGACGACGGCCGGGGCCGGCAGACAACGCGATCATCAATCCATCGACCCGGGCTTGCCATCCGTGGCCGGTCACGCCACCATTGCCGGCTATCCACCTTACCGCCGGGAGCATGGGAATGCCGATTGCCCGCTTTTCACCTTTTGAGCTGCTGCTGTTACAAAGCCACAGCCAGGTGGATACGGCAACGCTTTTGCTTCAGGCCTGGATACTCGCCCACCGCGATAACGTCAGCGAAAGCCAGCGTTACCGACGGCTGGCCCAGGAGGCAGCGAGTTGTGGCCACGGGCACGACCCCGGGCCTCTCATGCACATTGCCGGGCAGCGCGACATGCAATCCATCCAGCTGGCTGCCGAAGTACTGCGCCGCGACTGTACTGCCGAGCATGGGTTTGCCGTGATGCACAAGGCCATTGCCGTTGCCACCGACGACGGCAGCCTGTCGCTTGCCAACCATTATATCCTGCGTTTTCTAGCTGACCTGCTGAACATTGCTCCGGCCACGCTGGAGACGCTGTTTCAAGAACTTGCCGGCGCCCCGCTCGGGCCACCACAGGACCCCAGCCAGGACGCCTACTGGCGCAAACACAATCCGGCGCACTATCGCCGCCAGGCCGAACGCGAAGCCGAACAGGCACGAGCACAAGCAGAGCAGGCCGAGGCCCGACAAAAGGCCGAACAGCAGCGCCAGCAGGAACAGGAGCGCGAACAGGCGCGTGCCCAACGCGAGCGCCAGCAGCACGAACACCGCCGGCAGCAGGAAAGGCAACGCCAACAGGAGCGGCAACACTCCCACGCCTCAACGCCGCCACCGGACCGTACCCTGCGGGCCCTGGCGGTTCTCGGCCTTGCCCGAGAGGCCAGTCGCAGCGAGATTCGCCTTGCTTACCGGCGCATGGCACAGCTTCACCACCCGGACCGTGTTTTTTCCCAAAGCGAACGGCAGGTTGCACTGGCCTCCCAGCGTTTCCAGCGTATCAAAAAAGCTTATGATTACCTGATGCAGCAACACTGAACACCACCGCATGCATCACTGAGCACACAGTTGACGTACCGCCGCCGGCTCGCTAAAGATATAGCCTGCCAGATACGGATACAGCACCGCCATGCGAGATTTATATCAGCGTTTATCGCTTTCCCCCGACGCGACCCCGCAGGACATCCGGCGCGCGGTTGAAGCCTGCCCCAATCGCGCCTTACAGCAGGATGCCGAGGCGGTGCTGACCGTGAACGAACACCGGGCAAACTACGATACCCTGCATACCACGGTCAGCGACATCGGCCAGCTGCGTGCGCGGCTGGGTCTTGGCCACGGCGCCCACTGGCAAGGCAGTGTGGCCAATGATTTCGCCTATCCGCCGGATGACGGCGTTGGCCAGCATGAGGCACTGATCGGCCGGGTCGGCCACGCCGCCGCGCACTACAACCGCTGGCAGCGCCTGCGCGGCCCCTGGTTAGTCACTGTCGCCATCGTTGCTGCTGTTTGTGCGGGTTTCGCTGCTGGGCTTGCCCTGCGCCTGCGGCTTGGTACGGGTTAACGCCTGTTCCCGGGCTTTCTCCTGTTTGGTTGGCATCGGCGCGGGTTTGGGTGGCGTCGGCCGGTGCGTCACCTCGGGATCGTCCTCGCTTTCTTCAGTGTCGGCATCAGCGGCTGCGTCCTGCGTCGGGGTTTCTTCCAGCGCGGTGATGTCGTCATCATTTTGCTCGCGCTCCGAGCGAGCTTCCATGCTCAGGCTGATGCGCGGTACACCAAGATCGATTTCCTGGGATTCCATGCGCTGCTTGAGCATCAGGTTGAACGCCCGGGATACGTCCCACTGCATTTCCGGCGCGGTACGAAAGCGCATGCGTAAAATCGGGCAACCGTCCTCGAACGCGTGAATCCCCTGCATTTCCAACGGCGACCAGATGTAGTGACGCATCATAGGGTCGTTGCGCAGCTCCTGGGCGGTTTCCTGCATCAGCGTGATGGCGTCGTCGATCCGCATCGCATACGGAATGCGGATTTTCAGCAGCGCAATGCCGAACTGGCGCGACATGTTATGGATCGAATCAATACGGCTGAAGGTAATGATGTGAACGATGCCGTCCAGGTCGCGCAGACGCACGGTGCGCAGCGTCAGCCCTTCAACGGTGCCCATGTGGCTGTTGATCTTGACAAAGTCGTCCACCGCCAGTGAATCTTCGATCAGGATAAAGATGCCGGTGATCAAATCCTGTACCAGCGTCTGGGCGCCAAAACCGATCGCCAGACCGATCACCCCGGCACCCGCCAACAGCGGTGTGACGTTGACGCCCAGGTTGGCCAGCCCGGCGATGCCGGCAATAATCAGGATGGTGACAAAAATCACGTTGCGAATCATTGGCGTGATGGTCTGCGCACGCGCCTGATTCACCCGCCGCCCGCGGGAACGCGTCGACGATACCAGCCCGCGTTGAATCGCAGTGTCGGCAAATATCCACACCAGCCATGCCAGCAATACAGTAGCGCCCAGACTTATCAACGCTTTACCGATGCGCGCACTGGCCACGCCCTGCTGCCCCAGGCCAAACAATGAGCCGCCCCATACCTGCATGAACAGTTCGGCAAACACGGCCCAGGCGCAAATATGCGCCAGCACAAACCCGAAACGCTCCAGACGCCGGCGATACTCGCGGTAGCGCGGCGGACGGCGGCGCTTCTTGCGCCGCTCGGCATGGCGGTGCAACAGGCCGGTAACCACCAGTGTCAGTACCAGCAGGCTGGCCGAAATGATCGAACGTGCCAGCGCGGTGCCCACATCGCCCACGGTGATGAAAATCGCCAACAGCGAGCCGCCTACCAGCAACAAAGCGGGAATATGCCAAAGCCCACCAAGTGCGCGGCTCAGCTCGATGGCCGTGCCCGCGTCACGGCGCTGGCGGTAAGGCCGGTTGCAGATCAGATGACGTATCGGGCGCTTGAACTTGATGATAAACCGCGCGGCAACCAGCGCTGCCAGCATGTTGGCCAGAATGGAGACCAGGCCGGAAAAATCATCCCCCAGCATCGCCACCAGCCGGCTGGAATTGAGTGCATCCCCCAGCGCAATCAGCGCCCCGATCACAAACAGCCCGCGCAGCGCGTGCTGCTGTAACAGGCGCACGGCGGTAAAGCGGTGCCCGCGGCTGAAAAAGGCAATCACGGTTTCAAACACCACCGAGAGCGCCCGGCCACATACGCACACGTACGCCAGCACCAGCACGACAGTACGCCCGGCACTGGTCGGCATTACCTGCCCCAGCCCCAGCACCACGGCAAACGACAACACCCAGGGCAACATGCGGCGAAAGAAATGGATGGCCATCAGCTGGCCGCGCGGGTCCCGGGGTAAATCGTGCGGCCAGCCCCTACGCGTAGCCAGCAACCGGCCGGCGGCAATCATCACCACCAGCAAAGTGCCCCAGATAATACCCAGCACCGCGCCGTCGGCAGTGGTGCGGATAACCCCCGCACGGCCGGGCCGGTTAACCAGCTCGCGCAACTCGTCAAGCCCTTGATGCAGCTGCTGCGACCACTGCTCGGTGGGCGAATCACCGGCCAGCGCCTGTTCGTTGATGTCGGTCAGGGTATCGGCCAGTGCGCCCAGCAGCCCCTGACGCCCGCCGCCTTCTGCCGACGCATCGGCGGCCGTTTTCAGCTCGCGCAGCGACGAAAGCAGCTGCTCGCGCTGCTGGCCATCTTCCAGCGTGCTGATGACGTCATCGAGTGATTTTTGAAACGACTCGTTGTCGGCCTTTTGCGTATTGTCGGACTCACCGCTGAGTCCGGGCAGTGATACCGCCTGGGCGTGCGCTGTCGTTGCCATCAGCGTTCCCATCAGCATACTGATGAGCAGCGCCGGTATCAGCGCGCTAAGCGTCTTGGTGTGCTGTCGCACATGCCTCTCCTGAACGTGATCATGCTGAACCTAACCATGAGTATGATAATCTGACCGTATCGTTTGTTCACCCCACAGGAAGCGCGATGACGCTGCAAGCGCCCCCCGCCCCCCACAATGCCAACGGCCAGCCTCGTCGGGTCGGCGTGGAAATCGAGTTTGCCGGCCTGCCGCCCAAGGATACCGCGCTGATCGTGCGCGAGCTGTTTGGCGGAGAGCTTAACGTGGTCAGCCCTCACCGGCTACTGGTGGAGGACACCCGCTGGGGCGAGTTTGTGATCGAGCTGGACACCCAGTATGCCCACCCCGATCACAAGGTGCTTGACGACCACGTCGCGCTGGACAGCGAGTGGGCTCGTCACCAGCATCAGCTGCACGTGGAGTTTCACCAGAAAACCCGCGAGCTTATCGGCGATATGGTCACCGGGCTGGTGCCGACCGAAATTGTCTGCCCGCCAGTGCCCTGGAATGAGCTGAATGCCCTGGATCGCCTGTTTGAAGTGCTGCGTGAACACGGCGCCAAAGGCACCGATGCCAGCCTGCTCTACGGCTTTGGCCTGCACCTGAACCCGGAGACGTGCTCAGCGGACAGCGCCGACGTGCTTGCCATGCTGCAGGCTTACCTGCTGCTGGCGCCCTGGCTGCGTGACGAGATCAAGGTGGACATCACACGGGAAATGTTGCCCCACGCCAACCCCTTCCCCCGGGAATATGCGCTGAAAGTACTTGGCGCCCACTATCATCCCGAACTGCCCACACTCATCGACGACTACCTCCAATATAATCCCACGCGCAACCGCGAGTTGGACATGCTGCCCCTGTTTGCGCACCTGTGCCCGGAGCACCCACATGCACTGCTGCATAGCCAGCTGACCAAACCGCGCCCGACCTTTCATTACCGTCTGCCCAATGCCCAGCTATCAAGGCCCGGCTGGGGGGCGGTAACCGAATGGAATCGCTGGGTCGAAGTGGAAAAACTGGCCGCCGACCGGGAGGCACTGGCCGAGCGCTGTGCGGCGTATATCGCCGATCATGGCCGTCCGTTTTATCGCCGCTGGGCAGACAAGCTGCTGCGGCCTTTTTGCTCGCGATAATCCGCACCTGCCGCACGTTACGTTGTCACCGGATCAGGAAACCCCCTCGCATGTCACGACCCCTTATCGGCATCACCACGTCTGATCGCAAAAGCCGCCTTGCTTGGTGGTTTGACTGGTTTGCCGTCTGGCGGCACGGCGGGCGGGCGCTGCGTTTATCGCCCCGGCGCCCGCGTCCCGCATCGCTCGACGGGCTGATCATCGGGGGCGGCGATGACATTCAGGCCAACCTTTACGATACCGAGCTGCAGCTTGACGTGCGCGTCGACCCCCAGCGTGACGAGCTGGAACTGGCGCTGCTGGAATACTTCATCCCCCGGGGGACGCCGGTACTGGGCATTTGCCGCGGCGCCCAGCTGATCAACGTGCACCTGGGCGGCACGCTGGACCCGGATATCTACACCACCCACGAAGGCCTGAAACGCCGACGTACCGTACTCCCACGCAAAACCGTGGATATCTCCTCGAACAGCCGTCTACACAGACTTTTGGGAGTCCGATGGTGTCGCGTCAACAGCCTGCATCATCAGGCCGTCAACCGCACGGGCGACGGCGTTGACATCGTCGCCCGGGATCGCGACGGGCTGGTACAGGGCATTGAATCCCGCCATCACGATTTTCTGCTCGGCGTGCAGTGGCATCCTGAATGGCTGATTTTCAACCGCCCCCAGCAACGCCTGATACGCGCGCTGGTCAACGCTGCCCGGGCCCATCGCGCCGACTAGCCAAGCGGTCAGCCAGCCGCGTGGGTTCGGGCAGTTTGGTTCGATGCAAGCAGCGCATCACCCACTCATGTGCCGTGGTTTGACTAAGCCGGTGCCCGGGCGACACGTACAGCGGCTTGACCCGGGTGCGCGAGCGCAGCACCGTGCCGATGATGTCTCCCTTGTGCTCAAGCGGTGTCCAGTCGCCGCGCATCTCGCCCACATCAAAGTGGCGGCCACACAACCGCGACTTGGCCACGCCGATGGTGGGCACATCCAGCCACAGCCCAAGCAGTGATGCCACGCCCAGCCGGCGCGGGTGGGCAACTCCTTGCCCGTCGACCATCACCAGCTCAGGCACGGTGGAAAGCCTTGCAAACGCGCCCAGCGCTGCCGGCGTTTCCCGAAACGACAATAGCCCGGGGATGTAAGGCATACGCGTGGGCTCGCGATAGACCACTTGCTCGACCACCTCGAACGGCGGGCCCTCTTCCTGCCACCTGAGCACCACTATCGCCGCACGGGTGGTGGCGCCGGCATCCTCGAAGCCGATGTCCACGCCGGCAATATGGCGTACCGGCGCAATGCGGTCATAAAGCGCCACGCGCGGCGCGAGCTGTTTCTGCAGGGCAATGGCGGCCTGGGGCGCCAGATTCCAGTCGTGCAGCGTTTCCGGGGGCAGCATGGGCATAAACATCTCCTGACAATCAGCCGAGTATATAAAAACACCCCCGTGCCGGGAATGGCACGGGGGTGTTGGCGAAAGCCTGTCACACGCCAGCGTTTACGCCGGGTGCGTCATCAAGGACTAACGTCTCAGGCGCGTTCGCGGCGGCGAACCGGCGCGTCACCGTCACGCCGGCGGCGCGGCGCCCGATCGGAGCCGCTATCTTCGCTGATTTCCAGCGGACGGCCCGATACCTTGGCGCGGGCCATCTTGGCCAGAATCGAGGCCGGCAGCCCCTGGGGTAGCTCAACCACGGAGAAGGCGTTGCGAATATCGATACGACCGATACGCGCCCCTTCGATACCGCCTTCGTTGGCCAGCGCACCCACCAGCTGGCCGGGCTTGACACCGTCCTTGTGGCCCACGGAAACGCGATAGCGGATCATGCCTTCGCTCGGCCCGCGATCGCGACGCGGGCCGCTGCTGTTGCGGCTTTCGCGCGGATTGCGCTCCTTGCGCGGCGCCTGCAGGCGGCCAATCGGCGCTTCATCGGCACGGGCCATCTGGGCAAATGCGCAGGCCAGTGCGAGGGGCTCGTGGCCTTCCTCGACCAGCCGTTCAACCAGTGCACGCTGCTCGTCGGCGCCCTGGGTCAGGGACGCGACCACGCGCTGATGGAAGACGTTATCGCGATGGGCACGAATGGCAGCTTCGTCGGGCAACGGCATGTCAGCCATTTTCTGGCCGGTGGCCTGCTCCATCCAGCCGATCTTGCGGCCTTCGCGGAAGCCGGCAAAAGTGATCGCAATGCCGCTGCGCCCGGCACGTCCGGTACGACCGATACGGTGCGTGTAGGCTTCGCTGTCCTGGGGCAGATCATAGTTGATGACGTGAGTAATGCGCGGCACGTCAAGACCACGCGCCGCCACGTCGGTGGCGATCAGCACATCGACCTTGCTGCGCTTCAGGCGCGTAATGGTACGCTCACGCAGGCTCTGGTCAAGATCCCCGGACAGGCCGGCGGCGTTGACGCCACGCGCAGTCAACTGCTCCACAAGAGTGGTACAGGCCGCACGGGTACGCACGAAAACGATGGCGGCATCGACCGGCTCGATTTCCAGAATCCGTGACAGCGCCTCAAGCTTGGCACCGCCGTCAACGCGTACCACACGCTGCTCGATGTTTTCGCCGGTAGTGGTGCGCGACTCAATCGTCACCTTGACCGGATCGACCAGGTAGCGGTTGACGATGCGTTCGATTTCGCTTGGCAGCGTCGCCGAGAAGAACACCCGCTGGGCATCCTTGGGCGTATCCGCCACGACGCGTTTGACGTCGTCGATAAAGCCCATGCGCAGCATTTCGTCGGCTTCATCCAGCACCAGCGCAGACAGGCCACCAAGCTTCAGGCTGCCGCGATCCAGGTGGTCAATCACCCGGCCGGGAGTGCCCACAATGACCTGAGCACCGCGCTTGAGCGCGCCCAGCTGCTCGCGGTATTCCTGGCCACCACACAGGGTCGCCACTTCCAGCCCTTTAATGTCCTGGCCGTACTTGCTGAACGATACGGCTACCTGCTGGGCCAGCTCGCGGGTAGGTGCGAGTACCAGCACCTGGGGTTCACGACGCGAAATATCCAGACGCGAGAGTAGTGGCAGCGCAAACGCGGCGGTTTTACCCGTGCCGGTTTGAGCCTGGCCAAGCATATCCCGGCCTTCAAGCAGCGCAGGAATGGTTTTTGCCTGAATCGGCGAAGGCTCTTTATAGCCCTGGCTTTCAACGGCAGATAAAACGGCAGGCAACAGAGCAAGATCACCAAAACTCGGCGAAGCGACGGAAGTCGAGGTCATTAATCACACCTTGGTAGGCCGGCAAGGCCGGCAAAAAATCATCAAAAGCGTCCCTGACTCTGGTCTTGAACGCCGGCCGCCATTCAAGGGGAGAGGCAGGCCGTTCAAGCGCTGTCGCCGCATCGGGCACAGACAATCAACAGAAATCACGCTCAACAAACGTTGGCATCAACAGAAAGTTGAAAACAGGGAGTCCGAAAAACAGGGAGTCGGAGACGCCGGTCGCACCTGGCATACGCTGGGCATCGCTAAAGCGAACCCACCGCTGTGGCGACCTTCTGCGCTAATTTCACCCGTGTGGTGAAATTGACAAAGCGCGCCATCTTCACATCAGTAAACATCCGCTATTGGCCGATGTTCTTCATGCGCCGGGCATAATAAAAGCCAGCGCCACGTCGTGATGGAGGGGTCAACACATGCGAGGAGCGCGCATCCTACCACTCCCGCTACCGGCCTGCCAGCTTTTTTCACCGTTTTCGGCCTGCGCACGCCTATCGCTTTCATCTTTTTTGCGTATTCAAGAGTTTGCATCAGCGCAGAGGTGGTCTAGGTTGGGTAATGTAGCGTTTTCTTTTGTCCTGATCGTTGTTCATCTTTGCATGTTCACCCAACGATCCTGACAGATTACGGGATACCCCCCCGAAGACTGATCACGTAACAAGGAGTCAAGCTATGCGCAAGAACACACTGATGACAGCACTGGGCGTTTCCGTATTGAGTTTCTCGCTGGGCGCACAGGCGCAAACCGAGCAGCAAAACGCACAAACCGGGCCGCAAGGTATGTATGCCGCTGACGACATTCTTGATGCCAACGCCTACATCGTTAACGGATCAGGCGATCCGATCGGCGAAGTTGAAGACATCCTTTTCGACGAGCAGATGAAAATCTCCGCTCTCGTAGTGGAAAGCGGCGAAATCCTTGGCCTTGGCGGCCGCGAGATTGTCGTCGGCACCGACTATTTCTCTCTTGAAACCTACACTGAAAAAGACGACGACGATGACGTTCGTGATACCGAACATCGCGTGATGATTGACGCCTCTTCCGAAGAAGTCGAACAGTTCCCGGCGTATAACCACGACTGGTGGGAGCAGGCCAAGTCCAACGCTCAGGACGCCTGGCAGACAACCAAGGACGGCGCTGAAAGCGCTTGGCACACTACCCGCGAAGGTGCCCAAAACGCCTGGCAGTCAACCCAGAACGCCGCGTCTGATGCAACCGAAAACACCAGGGAAGCTGCTTCCGACGCCACCGAATAACGTTTTCACTGCATCACGTTTCGGTTACTCTCGCAGCAACGCAAAGGGCACCCAACAGGGTGCCCTTTTTCATGCCCGGCTGACGCTTCAGGCGCTGGCGTCC
>NZ_JAKDUR010000021.1 GCF_030457605.1 Halomonas sp. | reverse complement strand
CGTGTACTAATGGCCCGTGAGGCTTGACCCTATAACACCCAAGGGGTCGGGTCGCGAGACAACGATGACCGTGTCATGAAGACACGTCGGATACGCAGGACGAGACGTATCACACATTGTTTTTATCCTTCGCTGATGTCCGCATCAGAGCATGATATACCCCTGTTTCGCCTGACGACCATAGCGTGCGTGAACCACCTGATCCCTTGCCGAACTCAGTCGTGAAACCGCTCCGCGCCGATGGTAGTGTGGGGTCTCCCCATGCGAGAGTAGGTCATCGTCAGGCACCTACAACGCAATCAACCCGGCCTAGTGCCGGGTTTTTTGTGTGCGTGGGAGTTATGCGCTCGACGGCATTGCCACCGTACTCCGGAGTGCCTACGAGGGTGTAGTATAGAAAGCCATCAGGGGACCCCCTTGCCATACGCGACGCTTACGGAGACGAGCTGAATGACTACAATGTGCTGGGAGGCGCTGCTATCGCCACGGAGACTGCACGACAAGCGTGAAGATATATCACATGAGATCGGCCGCACGCCGTTTCATAAGGACCACGATCGAATTGTCTTTTCCGGCTCGTTTCGTCGTCTTGGGCGCAAGACTCAGGTGCATCCGCTCACCGAGAATGACCATATACATACCCGCCTGACGCACTCACTGGAAGTCGGTTGTGTGGGACGCTCGCTGGGCATGATCGTTGGTGAACTGTTGCATGACCGCCTCCCCGTAGCAATTACACCGGCCGATCTGGGCGTGATTATACAAACAGCCTGCCTGGGTCACGATATTGGCAATCCGCCTTTCGGTCACGCCGGCGAATATGCCATCCGTGACTGGTTTCAGCGTGCGGATAACGCCGGCTTGCTGGAAGGTCTGACGGCGGCTGAACGTGATGATTTACTGACCTATGAAGGCAATGCCCAGGGTTTCCGGATAATTACCCAGATTGAATACAATCAGTTTAATGGCGGTATGCGCATGACCGCTGCGACGTTGGGCACGCTGCTGAAATACCCCTGGGCGGTATCCCATAAGAGCGCAGGGGGAAAGTTCGGCGCCTATCAGTCGGAGCTACCCTTGTTGCGTGACGTGGCGGAAAGTCTGGGATTATTGCCCCAGGGTAAGGATCGTTGGTGCCGGCATCCGTTGGCCTGGCTGGTCGAGGCCGCCGACGATATCTGCTATGCCCTGCTGGATCTGGAAGACGGACTGGAAATGGGCATCCTGCGCTATGAAGAAGTGGCCGGCATTCTGCAGCGAATTGCCGGTGAGCTGCCGCCTGAATACACTGAGATGCAACAGCGCGGGGCGTCCCAACGCCGCTGTATTGCCCTGTTGCGAGGCGCCGCCATGGAGCGTGCAGTGAATGAGGTGGGGGCGATCTTTGTGCAACATGAACAGGCGCTGCTGGGCGGCTATCTCGATGAGGACCTGCTGGCTCTGTGCCATGAGGACTTGAGCGGTGGGGTGCGCGCGGCCAAGGAGTTGGCCCGGGAACGTATCTTCCAGAATGAGCGCAAGGCCAAGCTGGAGATCGGCGCTTATACCACTCTGGGTATCCTGCTGGAGGCTTTTATTGGGGCGGCACATGAGCTTCATCATTGCGGCAGACTTTCTTTCAAGCACCAGCGGGTGTTGGCCCTGATTGGCGAAAATACGCCGACGCAGGACTGGCCGCTTTATGCCAGCTACCGGCGGATGCTGGACTTTATCGGTGGCATGACTGACCACTACGCGGTGGATCTGGCTCAGGAAATGGGCGGCAAGCTAAGGGGCGATGGCTGATACCTTCAGGCTGAAGGTTGGCGCAAGTGTTTGAGCGTTTGTTGCAGCCGGGAACGTTCGAGTAGTAAATAAATTACCTTGTCATGTATCGCTTCGCTTATCTCGCCTAGCGTTAAATCGGCCAGATGAGTGGCCAGCGCTTTGCCGTTGATAACGCTGATATCGTTGGCAGCGTCCTCGGTATCCACGTCCCAACCGGGCAGTACCAGCATGCCGCGCACGGGAACGGCAACACCGCACTGTTGTTCCAGCCATTCGCTCAACCAGCTGACTGACTGGCGCGTTTTATGCAATGGGCGGCGTTCCTGCCAATGGGGAAAGCGCAGCCGTTCACGCTCTACAAAAACCTGTTTTAGCTCGCGACCGTCCGTGCCCAGTGAGCGGGTGCGGGCGCGGGTTTCCACGACAAAGATACCCCGGGGCGTGACCACCACATGATCGATGGTAAAACTGTCGGTGGGAATGTCGTGAAATACCGCATAGGGATGGGCTTCCGGTTGCACCAGACGCTCCAGTTCCTGCCCCACGGCAAGTTCGCAGGCAAGCCCCAGCTTGAGACGGCGGATGCGCTGATAGTCGCGCACCAGCAGCAGCGAAAATACCAGCACCAGCACGGTGCTTAACAGGCCATAAAGCGCCCACTCGACCCAGAATTGCCGCTCGACAAACAGCATGCGGCCCATGCCATATACCAGTGGCGCCAGGCTGACCAGCGGGCCCAGTGAGCCATTCAGAAAGAGTGTGGAAAAGGCCTGATCAAGCCGCGTGCGCAGGGCCTGACCCGGCCCGCGCAGCGGGTTGGCATCAAACGGCGAGCGGACGCGTACCTCGTGCAGACCGCGCAGCGCCAGCACTACTGCGCCCAGAGCGGCGAGCGGGAAAAGAAAAATCAGCGGTAACAGGTATTCCAGCCAGACCATGAGGTGCCTTTGCCGATGTGAGCTTGAGAGAGCGTGATTGTACCGAGGTTCAACCGCCGGCGTGTTTGACCGTATAGCCAAGATCGGATAGCGCCTGATAAAGCGTATCACGATGATCGCCCTGTATTTCGATGATGCCGTTCTTGACGGCGCCGCCGGTGCCGCAGCGTTTTTTCAGCCGTTTGGCCAGCGCCTTGAGCTCCTCGTCGGGTAAAGCGATGCCGGTCAACGTGGTGACGCCTTTACCCTTGCGTCCGCTGGTTTCCCGGCGGATGCGCACGATGCCGTCCAGCGCCTCAAGGCGCTGCTGCTCTTCAAGCGCGTCGCAGCGGCACTGAGCTAGCGCTTCACGGCAGTGTGGGCAGGTATCGCCATGTTCGGTTGAATACACCAGTCCGCCCAGCTGGTCTTGTAGCGATGCCATGATGGCTCTCCTTTGGGGGCTTGCAACGTTGGTGGCTATGGCACGGCGGGTGGAGTTTCCCGCTGCAATGACGTCAAGTACTCCACTACGTCGGCCAGTTCATCCATATGGCGTATCATAATGGCATTTTCCGGTGTCGTCTCGGCATGGGGGAAGCGATTAAGGTGGATAGCCGTCATGCCGGCAGCCAGTGCGGCATGAATACCGACCAAAGCGTCGTCAATGGCGATGCAGTTGCCTGGCGTATAGCCCATGGCACGAGCCGCGTGCAGGTGCAGGCAGGGTGCCGGCTTCCAGCAGTTGACGGCATAGCCGCTGAACAGGTGCTCACCGAAATAGTGGCCGAGCTGCGTGGCGTGGAGTGCTGCACGAATCTTGCTTTCGGCACCATTGGAAACGACCGCGCCAGGATAGGCGGCCAACCGTTCCAGTGCGCCGGGAGCGCCGTCGATGGGCGTCAATTCGGCAGCGAGCCGCCGAGTCAGGTTGGCTCGCATGGTGTCTTCCATGCTCTTGAGCCGGGCGACGGGCACGTGACCATAACGCTCCTGCAGCTGCGCAACAATATGCCGGAAGCGCACGCCACGAAATTCGGTCAGGTAATCGGCGGCACAAAACGGCAACCCTACCGCTTTTAGCCCCGTGGCCATTTCTTCTGCCAGCAGCGGTTCGCTATCGACCAGAGTGCCGTCGCAATCAAACAGCAAAAGAGGCAGAAGCATGACGGTTCCTTGCAGCGTATGGCCTTTTCAGTGTGTCACAAAGCCCGTTGTCCGGCCACATGGCATAAAAAAGCGGCCCATAAGGGCCGCTTTGCGTTCACCGCGTAAGGCAGCTTATTTGACCTTGGGCGTCAACTCACCGCGCTCGTAGCGCAGGAACATCTCTTCCAGATTGATCGGCTTGATCTTGCTGGCGTTGCCGGCGGTGCCAAACGCTTCGTAACGATCGATACACAGGTCGCGCATGGCGCCAACGGTTTCCTTGAGGAACTTGCGCGGATCGAACTCGGATGGGTTCTGGGCCAGAAAGCGGCGTACCGCACCGGTAGACGCGAGACGCAGGTCGGTGTCGATGTTGACCTTGCGCACGCCGTGCTTGATCCCCTCGACAATTTCCGAGACCGGCACGCCATAGGTTTCAGGCATGTCGCCGCCGTACTGGTTGATCACTTCCAGCCATTCCTGGGGCACCGAGGAAGAACCGTGCATTACCAGGTGCGTATCCGGAATGCGCGCGTGGATTTCCTTGATGCGCTGGATGGACAGCGTGTCGCCGGTGGGCGGACGGGTAAACTTGTAGGCGCCGTGGCTGGTGCCGATGGCAATGGCCAATGCATCCACGTGGGTGGCCTTGACGAAATCGGCGGCTTCTTCCGGATCGGTCAGCAGTTGCTCCATATCCAGCTTGCCTTCGGCGCCAATGCCGTCTTCTTCACCGGCCATGCCGGTTTCCAGACTGCCCAGACAGCCCAGCTCGCCTTCCACCGAGACGCCACAGGCGTGGGCCATTTCCACGGTGCGGCGGGTCACGTCAACGTTGTAGTCATAGCTGGCCGGCGTCTTGCCGTCTTCGCCTAGCGAACCATCCATCATGACCGAAGAAAAACCCAGCTGGATGGAACGCTGACACACTGCAGGGCTGGTGCCGTGGTCCTGGTGCATGGCGACCGGAATATGCGGGAATTCCTCGACGGCGGCCAGAATCAGGTGGCGCAGGAAAGGCGCCCCGGCGTATTTGCGCGCGCCGGCAGAGGCCTGGATGATGACCGGCGAGTCGGTCTTGTCAGCAGCTTCCATGATGGCGCGCATCTGCTCAAGATTGTTGACGTTGAATGCAGGGATGCCGTAACCGTATTCGGCAGCGTGGTCCAGCATTTGGCGCATGCTGATTAGAGCCATGAAGTCACCTTCGTATCCGTGTTTGAATGTCTGAATATGGGTATCACCGCGTACTGTACAACGTACGTGGCACGATCGTTGAAACCGTAGTTGAGAATGTCGTTGAAAACGTCGGCCAGCCTGATTGAGGCAGTTGAGAGCATGTCTCAACAAAGCGCTCGATACAAGCGTTAGCGCGCGCTGGCAGCCGCTTCCAGTGCGGTAACGGCGGGTAGCGGCTTGCCCTCGACGTATTCCAGAAACGCACCACCGCCGGTGGAAATATACGAGACCTGCTCGGCAATGGCATATTTGTCGATGGCGGCCAGGGTATCACCGCCGCCGGCAATCGAGAAGGCGTCGCTTTCTGCAATGGCTCGGGCGATGCGCTCGGTGCCGTGACCAAATTGATCAATCTCGAACACGCCGAGCGGTCCGTTCCAGAGCACGGTACCCGCTTCCTTGAGCATGTCGGCCAGCCGTTCGGCGGTGTCGGGACCGATGTCCAGAATCATCTCGTCATCGGTCACCTGGTCCACCGGTTTGGTGGTGGCCGTGGCCGACTCGGAGAACTCCGTGGCCACGACTACATCGCTGGGCAGGGGAATCACCACCTTTTCCATCAGGGCGCGGGCCTGGTCGAGAAGCTCGGCTTCGTAAAGCGATTTACCTACGTTATAGCCTGCCGCGGCGATAAAGGTGTTGGCAATGCCACCACCGACGATAAGCCGATCGCACTTGTCGGCCAGCGCGTTGAGTACGTCAAGCTTGGTCGAGACCTTGGAACCGCCGACAATAGCTGCCATGGGGCGTTTGGGTGAGGCCAGTGCGGTTTCCAGCGCCGACAGCTCGGCGGCGAGCAGCGGCCCGGCGCAGGCTGTCGGAGCAAAACGCGCGACGCCGTGGGTTGAGGCCTGGGCGCGGTGGGCGGTGCCGAAGGCGTCCATGACGAACACGTCGCACAGCGCTGCGTAGCGGCGGGCAAGCGCTTCGTCGTCTTTTTTCTCGCCGGTATTAAAGCGCACGTTCTCCAGCAGGGCGATGTCGCCGTTTTCAAGCGCAGGGGCAGTGTCCAGGTAGTCGCGCGTAAGCGTCACCGGGCGCTCAAGCAGCTCGGAAAGCCGCTTGGCCACCGGTGCCAGCGAGAACTCGTCCGCCGGCTGGCCTTCGGTCGGGCGGCCGAGATGGCTCATCAGCATTACCCTGGCGCCGGCGTCGGCGGCAGCCTTGATGGTGGGTAGAGCGGCGCGAAGCCGGGCATCGCTGGTCACGCTGCCGTGTTTGATGGGCACATTCAGGTCTTCACGGATGAGTACGCGCTGTCCGTGAAGCGATAGGTCGGCCATGGTTGTTACGTTCAGCGTTTGCACGTTCGGGGTTATCACGGTCATGATAAAACGTCCTCGTCGTCTTTATTCAGTCTGGGGGCGTATCAGGTATGGGTGCGTAGCCGGGCCAGTCGTTCGCTGATATCCAGCATACGGTTGGCAAAGCCCCATTCGTTGTCGAACCAGCATAAAAGCTTGATTAGCCGCGTGCCGGCCACGCGTGTCTGGGTGGCGTCGATAATTCCCGAGCGCGGGTCGTGATTGAAATCCACCGATGCCATGGGCGCTTCGGTATAGCCAAGCACCCCATCGAGCCGGGTGGCTGCCGCCGTTTGCAGTAGCCGATTGACTTCGGCGGTATCGGTATCGCGGCTTACCGTCAGCGCCACGTCCATGGCCGAGACGTTGATCGTCGGCACCCGCACGTGCAAACACTCAAAGCGCCCGGCAAGCCGGGGCATCAGCCGGCTGATGCCCCGGGCAAGGCCGGTATCCACTGGCACAATTGACTGCATGGCCGAGCGTGTCAGGCGCAGGTCGGTCTGATGATAGGCATCAATCACCGGCTGATCGTTCATCGCCGAGTGAATGGTCGTGGTCACACCGTGTTCCACACCCAGCGCTTCGTCGAGCACCGTCAGCAACGGCACCAGGCAGTTGGTGGTACACGAGGCGGCAGAAATCACCGGCTGTTCAAGCGACAGCGCATTCTGGTTGATGCCCCAGACCACGGTGGCGTCCACGTCGTTTTCCGCCGGTTGGGAGAACAACAGCTGCCGGGCACCGGCGTGGATATGTTGCAGGGCCGTTTCCCGATCCTTGAAGCTGCCTGAGCATTCGAGCACCAGATCAACGTCGAGTTCTCGCCAGGGCAGCCGTGATGGATCCGGTTCGCTGAGCAGGCGGATACGCTGACCGTTGACGATCAGATGCCCTTCGTCGTTGTCCACGGTGCCGGGAAAGCGGCCGTGGGTCGTGTCAAAGCGCGTCAGGTAGCTGATCGTGGCGGCGTCCGACAGCTCGTTGATGGCGACGACATCGATAGCGACCGGATCGTTAGCATCCGTCTGGCGCTCGACCAGCGCGCGCAGCACGCACTGGCCGATGCGGCCATAGCCGTTGATGGCAATGCGATACCGGTAAGCGCCGTTCGCCATGATGTCTTCCCTCTCCGATGCTGAATCGAGTGCGATGCATGGTTGGATGCTTGTTTAGCCCACCAGCCGCCAGGCCAACGGCAGCAACAGCGCGGTAAAAATCCCCGTCAGGCTCATGCCCAGCGAAGCAAAGGCGCCGGCAGTGGGGCCGATTTCAAAGGCGCGCACCGTGCCCAGCGCGTGGCCGTTAACGCCCAGGGCAAAACCGATCAGGCGTTCGTCGGTAATGTTCATCAAACGCGCCACCAGGCTGACAAACGCAATAGCAGCGACGCCGGTCACGAGTAGTGCGCCCAGCAGCAGGGACACGTTGCCGCCCAGTTGGCGGGTAATGCCCATGGCAATGGGGGCGGTGACCGACTTGGCCGCGAGCGAGGTAATGACCTCGCCGGAAGCGCCCATGAGCCAGGCAATCCCCAGCGCATACACAACCGCCAGACTGGCAGACACCGGGAGGCAGATAGCCAGCGGTCGCCACAGCTGACGGATACGCGGAATCTGCTGATAAAGTGGCATCCCCAGCGCCACGGTGGCCGGCCCCAACAGTACGGTGAGCCAGCGGGCGCCGTCCTGATAGGTGGTATAGTCGATGCCGGTCAGCACCAGCGCGCCGGTCAGCGTGAGCGTGGCAAGCAGGATGGCCGGCAGCCACGGTGGCCGGCCAAGGCGTTTGAGTATTGCCATCGCAATCAGATAGGCGGCAAGGGTCAACGCCACGGCAAACAGCGGCGTGGCGGTCAGTCGCTGGATGAGGGCTTCACTCAGCATGATCGTCCTGCATCAGTCGTTGCAGCAACCAGAGCGTGGTAATCACGCTTAGCAGCGTGCCGGCGATCAGGCCGGTCAGGATCGCCGTCCACTGGCCGGCCAGTTGGTCAATCATGAAAAACACGCCGGTAGCGCCGGGCATGATCAGCATGGCGAGAAGGGCAATCAGTGGCTGCGCGGCTGCGGCAATGCTTGCAGGCACGCGACCGCGCAACGCCAGCGCGGCACAGAGCAGCAGCATGCCGATCCCCCCGGAGGAAATGGGCATGCCGGTAAAGTGCACGATCAGCTCACCGGCAAGCCAGCACAGCAATAGCCACAAAAAACCGTTAAGCGCAGGCATGATGACACCGAGTTCGTTTAATCCAGAAGCGCACCGGCTTGTTCTACCACGTTTTCCACGGTAAAGCCGAAGTGCTTGAACAGGGCATCAGCCGGTGCGGATTCCCCGTAGGTGGTCATGCCGATCACCCGGCCACCAAGGCCGACGTATTTGTACCAGTAGTCGGCGTGGGCGGCTTCCACGGCGATGCGTTTGGTGACTGCGGCCGGCAGCACGCTTTCGCGGTATTCAGCACTCTGGCCATCGAAGCGCTGGGTGGACGGCATGGAGACCACGCGCACCGCGGTGCCGGACGCTTCCAGCTCGGCGGCGGCGTCCATGGCCAGGCCGACTTCGGAGCCGGTGGCAATAAGAATCAACTCCGGCGCGGCCTCACTGTCCTTCAATACGTATCCGCCGCGCTGGATGTTGGCCAGCTGCGCCTGAGTGCGTGGCTGGTGGGCCAGATTCTGGCGCGAAAAGACCAGCGCGCTGGGGCCGGAATGACGTTTGAGGGCAGAATCCCAGGCGGCGGCGGTTTCGACCGCGTCGCACGGGCGCCAGGTGCACAGGTTGGGCGTGGTGCGCAGGTTGGTCAGCTGTTCGACCGGCTGGTGCGTGGGGCCGTCTTCACCAAGACCAATGGAGTCGTGGGTGAAAATGTAGATGGCCTGCTGGTTCATGATCGCGGCCATGCGGATGGCGTTGCGCATGTATTCCATGAAGGTCAGGAAGGTGGCGCCGTAGGTGATGAACCCACCGTGCAGGGCGATGCCGTTCATGATCGCGCCCATGCCAAACTCGCGAACGCCATAATGCAGGTAGTTGCCGCCGGCATCGTTGGGGGTAATGGCTTTCGCGCCGTCCCAGACGGTCAAATTGGACGGGGCCAAGTCGGCGCTGCCACCGAGCAGCTCGGGTAGCTGCGAGCCGAGCTTGTTGAGACAGGCCAGCGATGCCTTGCGTGACGCAGTGGTTTCAGCGCCTTCCTGTGCCTGCTCGATCAGTGCCTCGCTGGTCAGGTCGGCCGGCAGCTCGCCCTTCTGGCGACGCAGGAACTCGCGGGCCAGCTCGGGGTGCTGCTCGGCATAGCGATCAAAGCGCGTCTGCCAGTCGGCCTGACGCTGCTGGCCGGCCGCGGTGGCGTCCCAACCCTGGTAGATGGCTTCCGGCACATGAAAGGGTGCGTGCGGCCAGTTGAGCTGCTCGCGCGCGGCGGCCACCTCGTCGTCGCCCAGTGCGGCACCGTGAGAGGCGGCCTTGCCCTGCTTGTTGGGCGCGCCAAAGCCGATCACGGTTTTGCAGATGATCAGGCTGGGTTTGTCGTCCTGGGTCAGCGCCAGCTCGATCGCGGCCTTGATTTCCTTGGGCTTGTGGCCGTCGACGTGGGCCACCACGTGCCAGCCGTAGGCTTCAAAGCGCTTGGCGGTATCGTCGGTAAACCAGCCGTCGACTTCACCGTCGATGGAAATGCCGTTATCGTCGTAAAATGCCACCAGCTTGCCCAGCTTATGGGTGCCGGCAAGGGAAGCCACCTCATGAGAAATGCCTTCCATCAGGCAGCCGTCGCCGAGAAAACACCAGGTGCGATGATCGACAATGGCGTGCCCCGGGCGGTTGAACTGGGCGGCCAGGGTCTTTTCTGCGAGCGCCATGCCCACGGCGTTGGCCAGGCCTTGCCCCAGTGGGCCGGTGGTGGTTTCAATGCCCGGCGCGTAGCCGTATTCCGGATGGCCGGCGGTAGCCGCGTGCAGCTGGCGGAAATTCTGCAGCTGCTCAAGGCCGAGCCCATAGCCGCTCAGGTGCAATAGCGAGTACAGAAGCATCGAGCCGTGGCCGTTGGAGAGCACAAAGCGGTCGCGGTCGGCCCACCGGGGGGCCTCGGGGCTGTGCTTGAGATAATCGTTCCACAGCACTTCGGCGATGTCAGCCATGCCCATGGGGGCACCGGGATGGCCGGAGTTGGCCTTCTGTACGGCGTCCATGGAAAGCGCGCGAATGGCATTGGCCAGCTCAAAACGGGTCGGCATGGGGTGCTCCTCGCCTGCAAACGGAAATGAAAGCCGCTATTGTCGCTGACTTCGCCCATGGCGGCAAATCCTAGGAAGGCCCGTAGCCAGCGTGTAAACTCACGCATATTCACAAAAGCGGCGACGGCATTGATGTCGTTTGCATTCCTGCAGGCGGGCACTGCCCGCCATCAGAACCCCGCCACTAGAACAGAGGGCCAAGAGCGCGATGAGCGAATATTCCCTGTTTACCTCCGAGTCGGTCTCCGAGGGCCATCCCGACAAGATTGCCGACCAGATTTCCGATGCGGTGCTGGATGCCATTATCGCCCGCGATAAACAGGCGCGCGTAGCGTGTGAAACCATGGTCAAGACCGGCGTGGCGATCATTGCCGGTGAAATCACCACATCGGCATGGATTGACCTGGAAGCGCTGGTGCGTCAGGTCATCACTGACATCGGCTACACCTCGTCAGAGGTCGGCTTTGACGGCAATACCTGCGGCATTATCAACCTGATCGGCAAGCAAAGCGTCGAGATTGCCCAGGGCGTGGACCGTTCCAGGCCTGAAGACCAGGGCGCCGGTGACCAGGGGCTGATGTTTGGTTACGCCACCAACGAGACCGAGGCCTACATGCCCGCGCCGGTGTATTACGCTCACCGCCTGGTGGAGCAGCAGTCCCGGCTGCGTCGCGACGGGCTGTTGCCGTGGTTGCGCCCGGATGCCAAGAGCCAGCTGACGTTCCGCTACGATGAGCAAGGCAAGCCCTGTGGCGTGGATGCCGTGGTGCTCTCGACTCAGCACGACCCCGATATTGATCAGGAAGAGCTGCGCACGATGATCAAGCGCGAGATCATCGAGCCGATCATCCCGGCCGAATGGCTGGATGACGCGACCCAGTACCACATCAACCCGACCGGCAAGTTCGTTATCGGCGGGCCGGTGGGCGACTGCGGGCTGACCGGACGCAAGATCATCGTTGACACCTACGGCGGCATGGCGCGTCACGGTGGCGGGGCGTTTTCCGGCAAGGATCCGTCCAAGGTGGACCGCAGCGCCGCCTATGCCGGCCGCTACGTAGCCAAGAACGTGGTTGCTGCGGGGCTTGCCGACAAATGCGAGATTCAGGTGTCCTACGCCATCGGCGTGGCCGAGCCGACCTCGGTCTCGGTGGATACCTTCGGTACCGGCAGGATCAGTGAGGCCAGCATCATTCGTTTGGTGCGCGAACACTTCGACCTGCGGCCCTACGCGATTACCCGGATGCTTGACCTTGAACATCCGATGTATCAGCTGACCGCGGCCTACGGCCACTTCGGCCGCGAGCCGTTTGAACACAGCTACCACTGGACGGATACCAGCGGTGAACAACAGGTGGAAACCTTCACCGCGTTCCCCTGGGAAAAAACCGATCGCGCCGACGCGCTGCGCCAGGCCGCGGGTATTGCCTGACCCACTATTGTGTGACAGTACTGTGCAATATGCTGCCCGTTTAAAGGCTCCGGTATACCGGAGCCTTTTTATGTTGCAAAGTGGCTTGTCAGCAGCGTGAAGACTAGATTGATGCAGACGGGATCAAGACACAGACACGCCCGATCAATAAAAACAGGAGAGGCACGATGACGACACGTATTTGGATGCAGGCAGCCGCGTTGGGGCTTTCCGGTGCCTTGCTGGCGGGCTGCGGCGACGACACCGAGTCCGATCAGGCCGCGCAAAACGGCGACACCGATGCCACACAGCAGACAGCCGATAACACTAACGCGAAACAGGCGGATACTGAAAAAACGGCGGCCAATAATGATCAGGCCCAGAACGATCAGGCCCAGAACGATCAGGCCCAGAACGATCAGGCTCAAAACGCCGAGCCGGTCAGCCTGATTTTTGGTACCGGCGGCACAGGTGGTACGTATTATCCCATTGGCGGCGCGCTCAAGGGTGTGTTTGAGCAGAGCGATCTTGTCGAGAACGTGCAGGTGGTTTCTACCGGCGCTTCGGTTCAGAACATCAATAATATCAACGATGGCCTGAATCATATCGCCATTGTGATGAGCGACGTGGCCTATGATGCCGTCAACGGTGAAAATCAGTTCGACGGCGAACCGGCGGATATTCAGGCGCTGGCGGGACTTTACCCCAACGTGGTACAGATTGTTGCCACCGAAGACAGCGGCATCCAGAGCATTGCCGATCTGGAAGGCAAGCGCGTTGGCGTAGGCAAGGTTGGTTCGGGCGTTGAGCAAAGTGCCACGAAGGTGATCGAATCTGCCGGAATGAGCTACGACGACCTGGCTCAGGTCAGCCATACGGGCTATGCCGATAGCGTCACCAGCATGAGCAATGGCAATCTGGACGCCGCCTTCTTTACCTCCGGCGTACCCAATTCCAGCATTACCGGCCTGATGCAGAGCACCGATATCACCTTTGTCCCGGTGGAAGGCGACGTGGCAGACAAGCTGCTGGAGCAATACCCGTATTACGAACATTACACCGTGCCGGCCGGCGCACCCGAGCGTTACGACCTCGATAAGGAAGTCGACACCGTTGCCATCCGCAACATGCTGATTGTGGGTAGTGACATGCGCGACGACGTGGCTGCCGAGCTGACTCAGCGCTTCCATGACTACCTCGAATCCGACAAGGTCTCGGTGGGTGCGCTCAAGCAGTTTGACGTCGATACCATGAACGAGAATCTGGTTGCCCCCGTTCATCCCGGCGCCGAGTCGGTGTACCAGGCCGCGTCTGAAGATAACGCCATGGATGCCGAACAACAGTCGGAAGCCAACGGCACAGGCTCTGATCGCAAAGACTCCAATAGCAAGAAGCCGGAAAATGCCGATGCCGAGAGTGCTGAGTACTGAAGGACCGTTCGCGATGCCCGGGGCATGAATGGCCTTGTGCAGACAGCGTAAACGCATCCCCATAGCGATGGTATTGGTCGTGGCGGTCTTGATGGCCGCCACGTTTGCGTATCCGCTACCCTGGCTGATGGTGCACGACAGCGGCGGCCTGCGTTACGCTTTTCCCGGGGGGGAAGGCGCGCGCTTCACGTTGCGCTGGATGCACTCGGTCGAGAAGGAAGACTGGGAAGAATGGTTCGAAGTGGTGGAAAACGGCGCCATCGAACTCACGGGAACGCGCTTCAAGACGTTTGGAGCCGGCGTGCCTGCTGCCGCAGGCAAGGTAACAACGCTGGATAACGGCTGGGTCGTGATGACCGGCATTGATCGTGTAGTGGATCCGCTGGCGGTACAGGCCGCTGCTGCCGAGCATTACCGCATGCGCTATCGCATCGGCTCTGTCAGCCAGACCTTCGCGCTGTCGCGCGACGATCCTCCCCCTGTTTTAACGTTCAGCGTTCAGCGAGCCCCGCTATGGCAGATATTGCCGGCGCTGGTACGTCCCTGGCGGCTGTCATATCCTGCCGAGTGGGCGTCAGGCTCGGCGAAGGGCCGGTAACGCCATTTCCTCAACCCAATCCTTCATACAGCGAGAGAGGGGCGTGATGTCCGACCACAGGCATGCATCAACCGGACACGCTCCGGCCGCCGCGACCGACGATCAGGCGGTCAAGGAAGCGCTGGAGAAATACGATCGCGAGAGTCTGGTGCGCGACAGGCTACCGGGCGCGGTCACCACCTTCATCATGCTACTGGCGGTGCTGCTGGCGCTGTTTCATCTGTATACGTCGTTTGCCGGCCCTCTGGTTGATGTAGCGCAGCGCAGCATTCACCTGTATACCCTGCTGGGGCTGACCTTCATTCTTTATCCGCTAACCCGTACCGGGGCGCGCCATCGTGTGCCCTGGGGTGACGCGCTGCTGGCGCTTGCCGCCTTTGGCGTAGGCATTTACATGCTGGCGGTGTCCGAGCGGGTGATTGCCTCGGCAGGGCGGATCAACGATATCGACATGCTGGTGGGTGGCCTTGCCATCCTGCTGGTGCTCGACGCCACGCGGCGGGCTACCGGGTGGGGGCTGACGCTGCTGGCGACATTTTTTCTACTCTACGGCTTTTACGCCAAACTATCGTTTTATCCCCAGCTCAACGAAACGATCATTCTGGCGACGTGCCGCCAGGTCATGTCGCACCTGGTGTTTATCACCGAAGGGCTGCTGGGCACCGCCACCGGCGTTTCGGCCAGCTATATCATTCTGTTCATTCTGTTCGGCGCTTTTCTGGGCAAGTCGGGGCTGGGGCAGCTGTTCAACGATCTGGCGCTGGCCGTGGCCGGCCATACCCGGGGCGGGCCGGCCAAGGTGGCGGTTATCGCCAGCGGCTTTCTCGGCTCGATCAACGGCTCGGCCATTGCCAACGTGGTCACCACCGGCGCGTTTACCATTCCGCTGATGAAACGCACCGGCTACAAACCCAACTTCGCCGGCGCCGTAGAGGCCTCGGCAAGCGTCGGCGGGCAGATTTTACCGCCGATCATGGGGGCCGCCGCCTTTATCATGGCGGAGGTGCTCTCGGTGCCCTATACCCAGGTCATTCTCGCGGGCATCATCCCGGCGCTGTTGTTCTATCTGGGCGTGCTGTTTCAGGTTCACCTGCGTGCGTTGCGCAATGGGCTTGAAGGCATCGAGCGCTCAAAGCTCACGCCGCTCAAGGAGGTCATGCTCAAGCGTGGCCATTTGCTGGTGCCCATGGTGGTACTGCTGTGGCTGTTGTTTGAAGGGCGCGCGCCATTCTTTGCGGCCTTCTGGTCGATTGCTGCTACCGTGCTGATCTGTGGCACACGCCGCGTCACGCTGGGCACCAGTGCAATACTCGCGCTTTTGATTTTCGAGCCGCAATGGCAGGCGCTGCTGTCCGGCAATCCGCTACCCGGCATGTCGGACAGCCGGCTGATGCTATTTGCGATCATCGCCATACCGGTGGCCATCAACGCCCTGCGCGCCCGGCTCGGGTTGGTGGCCGAGAAGATGGATATTGCCGACTGCCGCGATGCCATGCACGACGGCGTACGCAACGCGATTCCCGTGGCGATTGCCTGCGGTGCGGTGGGCATTATTGTGGGGGTAGCCACGTTGACCGGCATTGCGCTGGAGGTGGCTGATGCCGTAGTCGCGCTTGGCGAGCAAATCCCCATCCCCATGATTCAGCTGCTGGTGACGCTGTTTCTCACCATGATTGCAGCGATTGTTCTGGGCATGGGCCTGCCGAGCATTCCGACATACATCATCACCAGCACCATGGCCGCGCCGATCCTGCTCAATCTGCCGCTGTTCCGCGAGCTTGCCGGCAGCAATGAAACGGCCATTTTCGTGGCGCACATGTTCGTGTTTTATTTCGGTATCTTTGCCAACCTGACGCCGCCGGTGGCGCTGGCTGCCTATGCCGGCGCCGGTATCAGCGGCGGTTCGCCCAACGCCACGGGGTTTCAGGCCATGAAGCTGGCCGTTGCCGGCTTTGTGGTGCCGTACATGTTCGTCTTTGCCCACAGCATGCTGATGATTGATGCCACACTGGCCAACATTGTGTGGGTGGTGGTGTCCGGCGTAGTGGGCGTGCTGCTGCTGGCGATTGCGGTAGAAGGCTACCTGCGCCGTCCGCTCAACGTCTTCTGGCGCCTGCTGGCGGCGGTGGGAGCGTTAGCGCTGATTTTCCCCGGCCTGATCAGTGACCTGGTCGGCGCGCTGATTGCCGCGGGGCTATTCCTGCTGGCCCGGAAACCTCATGCCGCCTCAGCCTCACGCGTGTCCGATATGTAAGCCGCTGGCTGACCGCACGTAAAACAATGCCCCTGTGATTCTAGTGAACTGCACCCCGAAAGTTGGACATCCAATCCAACCTTCGGGGCGTTTCTTGTGGCTAATCAACTACGCTTGAGGACATGCAGATAAATAGCAGGGAGCGAAACGATGCGATTAGCCCAATGGATGGCGATGGGCGTCATGCTGACGGTTTATGCCGGACCCGCAGCGGCCAGCGAGTGCCCGGACTGGAGCGACGCACGCCTGAGTCAGGAGATTCAGGCCCTGGAGGCGCGTATGGCCGAGTGGGATCGTGCCTATTACCAGGACGGCAATTCACCCATAGGCGACGAGCTTTACGATCAGGCCGCCGCGCGGCTGGAAACATGGCGGGCCTGTGCGGGCGCGCCGCAACGCCATACGCCCGAACTGCGTAGCACCACCAGTCGCTCAGCCGGTGACTCCAACCTGCGCCGCCATCCGGTGGTGCAAACCGGCCTTGAGAAAACCGATAAAGCCGGCATAAAGCGCTGGTCCAGCCGCCGCGATGATCTTTGGATTCAACCCAAGGTGGACGGCGTCGCGGTGACTCTGCGCTACGTGGATGGCGAGCTTGTCGAAGCCGTCAGCCGCGGCGATGGCGAACTCGGCCAGAACTGGACGCCGTGGGCGCTCGGGCTTCCGGCCGTGCCCAATATGCTGCCAACTTCCGCGTCAGCGGTGCTGCAGGGCGAGCTTTACTGGCGCCTTTCCGGCCACGTTCAGGCTGCCCCCCGGCGTCACTTGGCGCGCAATCGGGTTGCCGGCGTCATGAGTAAAGCCGCGCCCTCAGCGGCCGAGCTTGAGCGTATCGGCCTGTTTGTCTGGGGCTGGCCCGACGGCCCCGCGACGATGCCCGAGCGCCTTGCCGGTCTGACCGCGCTGGGCTTTGATACAGCCGACTATACCCACGCGCTGGATGATCGTCGCGATGCCGCCCATTGGCGTGATTACTGGTATCGCTCGCCGCTGCCGTTTGCCTCTGACGGCGTCGTGATCAAGCAAGGCGCACGGCCGGACGGCACGCACTGGCGCTCAAGCCCGCCAGGCTGGACACGCGCGTGGAAATACCCCAGCCAACGCGCACTTGCCGGCGTGCGCGGCATCGAGTTTCGTATCGGGCGCACGGGGCGGATCACACCGCTGGTTTACCTTGACCCGGTGCGCATTGAGGGGCGGCGCATCAGCCGGGTATCGCTCGGCTCGCTTGAACGCTGGCAGCAGCTGGACGTTCGCGCCGGTGATCAGCTGGCCGTTACCTTGGGCGGGCTAACCATTCCCACGTTTGAACAGGTGGTATGGCAGGCCAGCGAGCGCGAGCCGCTGCGGGTGCCGGCGGCGAGCGATTATCACCTGCTCAGCTGCTTTTCTCTTGTATCGGTGAGTCCAGAGCGTCCGCTGGGCTGTGAAGGCCAGCTGCTCGCGCGGCTGGACTGGCTGGGCAACAAGCTGGGCATGAGCGGCGTGGGCGAAGGCACCTGGCAGGCGCTGATTGACGCCGGCGCGGTGCAGGGGCTGCTTGACTGGCTGGTGCTTGATCAGGCTGCGCTGGAAGCAGTGTCAGGAGTGGGGGAGATACGCGCGCGTCAACTCAGACAGCGCTTTGCCGCCGCCCGGCAGCGCCCGTTTCACGCCTGGCTTGAAGCACTGGGCGCACCGCCGGGTAGCGAGCAGGCAAGAGGCGACTGGGAAACGCTTTCCGGCTACACCACAAGCGACTGGCGGGCGCTGCCCAACGTAGGCCCCACGCGCGCTGCCGCACTTGTTGCGTTTTTCAGCGCGCCCGAGGTGCAGGCATTCGCCCGCCAACTCGACGCGGCCGGCGTCGATGGTTTTGACTAGGCCAGCCCGGTGAAAGTGAGCATGCCGGTCAGGTACAGCGGGATGACCAGTGGGGCGAGCAGTGTGGTGACGAGCACCGCCAGCGCGCCTTTTTGCGGCTGTATGCCAAGTTCCATGGCGACCACCACAACGTTGGCGGCCATCGGCACCACGCCAAGCAGCAGAATGGCCATGGCGAGATCCGCCGACAGCGCGAAAAAGGCCTGTAACAGCAGCACCGTGCCAAGCGATGCCAGCGGCCAGACGCCATAGCGCAGCAGTGTGCAGGCGACAATCAGGCGGGTGTCCCAGGCCGCAAGGGTCACGCGGCTCAGGGTCATGCCGATGATCATCATGCCCAAGAGCGTATAAGTGGCAGGAAAAACGTTGAGCGAGGTCATCAGCGCCGCGGGTAGCGCAATATTCAGCTGTGCCAGTAACAGCGCGGCGAGAAACGCGTAGATCAGCGGTAGCCGGACGATTTTGATTAGACTTTGGCGGATGGAAAACTGACCCCGGGCGCTTAAATAAAAGCCCACGGTAAATTCGTACAGGGTGATGCCCAGAATACAGAACAGATACTGGGTAACGCCTTCCGGCGGGAGTATGATCAGCGCTACCGGTAAGCCGAAGTAGCCGGTGTTGCCGGTGCCCGACGAAAACGCCAGCAGCGCCCCTTCCTGTGCGCCGAAGCGGTGGCGCGTCAGCTGGCGTACGACCAGCGCAATAACGCTTGAAAGGCAGAATAAAATCACTGTCAGCAGCACGTATTCCGGCGTGGGGCCGCCATTCATCAGGGCGCGAAAGAACGTGAATGGCGCGATCAGGTAAATCAGCAGCGTCGCGATAGGGCGCGGGTCAACCGCCAGCTGGCGAGCGGCCACAAAGCCCAACCCGACAAAGCTCAAAAGCATCAAAAGCGGGCCCGCGAGCGCGCCGATAGCGAGATTTTCCATCGTTTTTCCTACGGTCTGGCAGCAATATGAACCGGATTGAAGCATTGGCGCGAAATCTTTCATTGGCCGAGGCGGCAACAAACGGACAGAATAGCGCAAAATATCCGATGATTGAGCGCCTGTTAACACCGAATTTTGTATGAGGACACCCCATGAGTAGCCAGGAACATCCGCTAGGGATCAGCTTCGAGTTTTTCCCGCCCGGCACTGACGTTGGCCGGGAAAAGCTGCTGCAGGCGCGGGATGCCCTGGCAACCCGTCAGCCGCGCTTTTTTTCCGTGACCTATGGCGCCGGTGGCTCGACCCAGGCGCGTACGCGGGCGGCGGTTCGTGCCGTGGGCGAGCGGGGCATTACCACCGCCCCACACCTGTCGTGCATCGGTAGTGAAAAAGCCCAGCTGCGCGACCTGCTCGCTCAGTACCGTGAAGAAGGCATTGATAGCCTGGTCGCCCTGCGCGGCGACATGCCCTCGGGTATGGCGAGCATCGGCGAGTTGCGCTACGCCAATGAGCTGGTCGAGTTTATCCGTGAGGAAACCGGCGATCATTTTGATATCGCTGTGGCTGCCTACCCTGAATCTCATCCACAGGCCCCCAATCTGGATCGGGATGTGGAAAACTTTGCGCGCAAGATGCACGCCGGCGCCGACATGGCAATCACGCAGTATTTCTTCACTGCCGAGGCGTACTTCAATTTCGTCGACAAGGCGCGCGCGCTGGGCGTGGATAAACCGATTATTCCGGGCATCATGCCGATCATCAACTACACCAAGCTGGCGCGTTTTTCCGACGCCTGCGGTGCCGAGATTCCGCGCTGGATCCGCAAACAGCTGGAAAGCTACGGTGATGATACGGATGCCATTTTGCAGTTTGGCACCGAGGTGGTCACCCACCTTTGTCAGCGCCTGCTGGACGGCGGCGCGCCGGGACTGCACTTCTACACGCTGAACCAGTCAACGCCGGTGCTGAAAATCGTTGATAACCTGTCCGACTAGCCTTGGTGAGCCCTAACTAAATCTAAAACCCCCGCTTTACCTGGGTAAAGCGGGGGTTTTTGGCGTCAGGCCAGCCGATTTATGGCCCGCCTTGAGGGTTAGCCGGTGGCCACAGCGCCGCCGCTGTTATAGCGCCTGCGCTGCATGACGAAGAGCGCAATGCCCAGTGCCAGCCCGGCGATATCACTGTAGATACCGCCGTAGATCATGAATATTGCACCGACCAGCATGGCCAGTCGTTGCCACGTCTTGACCGGGCCAAAGAACCACGCCTGTACCATGCCGGCCAGCAGCACGATACCCAGCGTAGCGGTAATGCCTACTCGCAGAATCTGCAGCGCGGAGCCTTCCATCAGCATGGCTGGGCTGTAAAAGAACATGAATGGCACGATAAAGGCAGCCAGCCCTATCTTGAACGATGCCACCGACGTGCCCATGGCGTTATCGCCGGAAATCCCCGCGGCGGCGTAGGAAGCCAGCGCGACTGGCGGGGTGATCGCCGATACCACGGCAAAGTAGAACACGAAGAAGTGGGCGACCAACGGATCAATACCGATATTGATCAGCCCCGGCGCCACCACTGAAGCCGCCACGGCATAGGCGGCGGTGGTGGGCATGCCCATGCCCAGCAGGATGGAAATGCACATGGCAAACATCAGTGCCAGCAGCTGGCTGAAACCGGCCACCCCGAGCAACAGCGAGGAGAATCGCGCGCCTACGCCGGTCAGCGAGATCACCCCGACAATAATCCCCGCGCAGGCGCACACGGCGATGATCTGGATGGCCATGGTGCCCGCCAGTTGCAGTGCCTTGAGAATTGCCAGAGGGCCCATTTTGTTGGGCGAAAGCCAGCTTACTACGGCGGCCGAGGCGGTCGCCAGCGTGCCTGCCCGAATCACCGAATAGCCCATGAACAGCGCGGCAATCAGGATGATGATCGGGGCAAAAAGATATACCTGCTTGACCAGCCGGCGAAACTGCGGGATTTCCTCCTTGCGCATGCCGCGCATGCCTTTGCGCGCTGCCTCGAAGTCCACCATGCAGTACACCGAGAGGAAATACAGAATCGCCGGAATGATCGCGGCCACCGCGATTTCGGTGTAGGGAATGCCGGTAATTTCCGCCATGATGAACGCGCCGGCGCCCATGATCGGCGGCATGATCTGCCCGCCGGTAGACGCCGCTGCCTCGATGGCGCCTGCGCTTCTGGCGGGGTAGCCGACCTTTTTCATCAGCGGAATGGTCAGCGAGCCGGTAGACACTACGTTGCCCGCAGAGGTGCCGTTGATCATGCCCATCAGGCCGGAAGCAAAAATGGATACCTTGGCCGGGCCACCCCGCGCGCGACCGGCGGCGGCGAAGGCAAAGTTGACGAAATAGTCACCGACTTTGGAGGCCTGCAAAAAGGCCGCAAAAATGATGAACAGGATAATGTAGGTCGACGAGACCGCCGTGGTCGGGCCCAGAATACCGGTGTCGGTGTACACCTGGCTGAAAAAACGCTGCAGCGTCAGGCCCGGATAGCCGAGAAAGCCGGGCAGATAGGGGCCGACAAACACATAGCCCAGAAAAATCGCGGAAATGACCACCAGCGCAAGGCCGGCGACGCGGCGGGTCAGCTCCAGAATCAGCAAGGAGCCGGCAATGGCCGCCCAGGAGATACCCGGAGGAGCAAAAGACGTGCCTGTCGACATGCGGATATTGGTGTTGAAGACCAGGATCAGGTAGGCGGCGCTGGCCAGCGCGCAGACCATCAGCACCAGATCGGCCGGATTGAAGTGGTTACGCGCCCGGCGATAAAACCAGCTCAACACGATGCCCGCCGCACTGGTGGCCATCAACGGGTAGCCGAAGTGCAGGGTTTCAACGCTCGGGTCGATGCGCATGGCTCCGCCACCAAGGGTCTGGGCCATGAAAAATACCTGTACCAGCGCGTAGCCGGCGGGCAGTAACAGCGCCAGACTTGCCCATTTCAGCCAGCCGGACGAGGCTTCATGCTCGTCGTCGGCAAAGGAGGCGCCAGCGTAAAGGCCATAACCTAGTACCAGCGCACCGGCGATGTGAATAATGCGGTATGTCCAGGTTTCCAGCGGAAAAATGTTCAGGGAAATCAGGTGGAACAGCGAATAGGCAATCGCCAGGCCGGCAAAAAACCATAGCGGCCAGCCGGTAAACAGCCGGCGATTGGCTTCTACCGCGTCTTCATCGACGCCGTTGGCAATGGCTTCGGGCGACTCGGGTGCGACGTGGTCGTCGCTTTCGTGATTAGCGTTGTGACTCATACGTCACCCTCACAGCAGTACGAAAAAAGAGTTAAAGCGTACGCTGCCCCACCCGGGGTTACCGGTGCGGGGCAGCGTGCTCACGGCGGGGTTCAGCGGATCAGTTCAGGATCGATCTCATAGCCGTTTTCTTCGTACCAGCGTGCAGCACCCGGATGGAACGGCAGCACGGTGTTGTGCTTGATGTTTTCCGGAATGGTGGTTTCTGCGCTGCGGTGAATCGAACGCATGCGGTCGTTGTTTTCCATGGTCCGTTTGGTGACTTCATAAACAAAGTCGTTCGGCAGGTCACAGCCGGCGATGGTGAAGTTCCACATGGAAACCACACGCGAGTCTTCGTCAAGTGTGGAGTAGGTGCTGGCCGGAATCATGAATTCAGCCACCGGGAAGTTTTCCAGTACGGTCTGAATTTCGTCCTCGCTGAACTCGATGATGTTGACGTCGGTTTGCACTTCAAGCTGGCTGACTGCGGGAATCGGGATACCGGCAGCAAAGGCGATGACGTCCAGCAGGCCATCCTGCAGCTGGCCACCCAGATCTGACCAGCCGCCGTTACGGCGCTCGAAGTCGACGCCCAGCGTCTTGAGGATTTCGGGGAAATAGGTGTCCGAGGTGGAAGCCGCCGGGCCAAAGCCGATGCGTGCACCGTCAGGAATATCGGAGATGGATTCGATGCCGGAATCTTCCAGTGCCGTGATCGAAAACGGAGTTTCGTACATGGGGAACATGGCGCAGACGTTGTCCATTTTGACCCCGGGAGCCAGCGGGCTTTTACCGCTGAGCGCATCGGCCGCCGGGCCCATGGTGGTCAGGCCGAATGCCGCATTGCCGTTGTGCACCAGTGCCAGGTTCTGGGTCGGGCCGCCAGTGACTTCGCCACCGCCGGAAATGTCCAGTTCGTCGGCAATGAAATTGGCCCAGCCAGAGCCGTAAACGTAATAGGTGCCGCCCTGGCTTGCGGTGCCTACGGTAAAACTTTCCGGCCAGTCAGCTTTGTCTGCCTGGGCGCTTGCCGCGGTCAAAAGAGCGCTACCGGCAAGAAGCAGTGCGGTTGTCTTTGTGGTCATGCGCATAAGAGATCCCCGTGTTCTGGTATTCGGCGTTGTGTTGTTGTGTCGGATGCGCGCCCGGCCCGGTGTTTGTAATGTATCTCGGCCGGCACGCCTGCTACTTCATTGCGATTTATGTGCCATGTTTATTTAAAACCATATAAAACAGCAGGTTGAAATAATTTTGTGCGACCAAGGTCGCAAGTGATGGGCTCTTGCTGTCGGGGAAAGCGCACACAAAAAATGGCGCCTGTGCGGTTTTCCGCACAGGCGCCGGTTTGACGGAAAGCCCGCAGGGGCCGTCAGGACGAGGGTTTGCCGGGGTCGAGAATCCGCACCGGCTGTACGTCCTGGTTTTTCTGTTCGTCGCGCAGCTGATTGACCCGGGTGGTGAGCTCGTCGGCGGGCGCGTCGTCAATGGGCAGCTGTTCGAAAAAATCGCAGCTGACGCATTCGCGGTAGCGAATACCGTTTTGCTCCCAGGCGCGAATGCGATCCATCGCTGCACAGCGTGGGCAAACTACGCCGGCAATAAAGCGTTTGACCGATGACATGACTCATCTCCTCCTGCGTCGTGGGGTGGGTCCGGTCTCAGGCGGCTTCAATACCGCTGTGGCGCAAAAGTGGCTTGACGCTTGGGGCGCGGCCGCGAAACGCTTCGAACAGCTCGGCAGCGTCCCGGGCGCCGCCGGGCTCAAGAATTTCCGAGCGGAAACGCTGGCCGGTTTCGGCATCAAACACGCCGGCGTCCTTAAAGGCGCTCCACGCATCGGCCGAGAGCACTTCCGCCCACTTGTAGCTGTAGTAGCCCGCCGCGTAGCCGCCGGCAAAAATATGCCCGAAGCCGTTTTGAAAGCGGTTGAACGATACCTGGGGCACCACCGAGACGCGCATGCGCACGTCATCCAGCAGTGCCTGAATCTCATCAGCGCTGGGTGCTGCGTGCTCAACGTGCAGGCGCAGGTCAAACAGGGAAAACTCCAGCTGGCGCACCATGCCCATGGCCGACTGGAAGTTTTTGGCGCTCTGCAGCCGTTCGAATAGCTCCTCGGGCAGGGTTTCGCCGGTGTCCACGTGGGCGGCAATCAGATCAAGCCCTTCGCGCTCCCAGCAGAAGTTCTCCATGAACTGGCTGGGCAGCTCCACTGCGTCCCAGGCCACGCCGTTAATGCCCGAGATGTCGGCGATGTTCTGTTTGGTCAGCATGTGATGCAGGCCATGGCCGAACTCGTGGAACAGCGTGGTGACCTCGTCGTGGGTCAAAAGCGCGGGGTTATCGCCCACTGGCGGAGTGAAGTTGCAGGTAAGAAACGCTACCGGTAGCTGCAGGCCGTTTGCGGTCTGGCGGCGTACGCGACAGTCCGCCATCCAGGCGCCGCCGCGCTTGCCTTCCCGGGCATACAGGTCAAGGTAAAAACCGGCAATAGGGGCGTCGTTTTCGACAATCTCGAAGTAGCGAACGTCGTCGTGGTAGCGCGGTACGTCGGTATTTTCCACAAAGTGCAGGCCATAAAGCCGTTCGACCACCTTGAACAGGCCATCGACGACCTGGGGCGCGGGGAAATAGGGCCGCAGCTGCTCGTCGGAAATCGAGTGGCGCGCTTCGCGCAGTTTTTCACTGGCGTAGGCGATATCCCAGGGCTTGAGCTGTGCAAGCCCCAGCTCGTTGTTGGCAAAGCCTTCCAGCTCGGCAAACTCAAGCTGCGCCTGGGGCACGGCGCGGTTAGCCAGGTCGTTCAGAAAGGCCAGCACCTGGTCGGGGGAGTCGGCCATTTTCGTCGCCAGTGACAGGTCGGCGTAGGTCTCAAAGCCCAGTAGCCCTGCCAGCTCATGGCGCAGCGCGAGAATTTCTTCCATGACCGGAGCGTTGTCGAATTCGCCGGCATGGGGGCCCTGGTCCGAGGCGCGGGTGACAAAGGCGGTATAGACTTCCTCGCGCAGCTTGCGGCTGTCGGCGTAGCTCATCACCGGGAAAAAGCAGGGGAAGTCCAGCGTAATACGGTAGCCGTCAACGCCCTTGGCTTCGGCGGTGGCCTTCAGCGTATCCAGCGCGCTTTGCGGCACGCCGGCCAGCTCATCGGCGCTGGCGATGTCCTTGTGCCACGCCTGGGTGGCGTCCAGCAGCTGGTTGGAATACTGGTTGGACAGCTCGGAAAGCCGCGATTGTATCTCGCCATAGCGCGCTTTTTGTGTCTCGGGAAGTGCTACGCCCGCCAGCCGGAAATCGCGCAGAGTGTTTTCCACGGTGCGGCGCTGGCCGGCATCAAGCGTTGCCCAGGCAGGCCCATCCTTTAAGGCCTGCCAGGCGTGAAACAGCCCGGCGTGCTGGCCAACCCAGGTGCTGAACGCCGAGAGTTCAGCGATACAGGACTGATAGGCTTCGCGCAGCTCGGGCGTGTTCATGGTGCCGTTGAGGTGCGAGACCGGCGACCAGACCTGCGCCAGCCGGTCATTGATGGCCTCAAGCGGCGCGGCAAAGTTGTCCCAGGTGGGCTCGGTGGTTTGCGCCTGCCGGGCCAGTTCTTCAATGGCATCGCGGCTTTCATCGAGCAGCTGGGTAATGGCGGGCTCGACGTGCTCGGCGCGAATCTTGCCGAACGGGGGCAGCGTGTGGGTTTCAAGCAGGGGGTTGGCGGTCATACATACCTCGGTTGGCCGGCACGGCGGCGATGGGGTAAAGCGATACCCTGAAAATGCGGGCGGCAAGGCTTGGTTTCAATGCTCGGGTTTGGCCTTGGGGCAAGCGCCTGCTAGGCTTTCGGGTTTGTCAGACGGTCGTTGCTACCGCTGTGCCGGCCGCTTTCTGACGTAATGACGGACGAAGCATTCACTGAACGGGATCATGCGATGAGCGAAACGCTGGAGCGCTGGGGGTCAAAGCGTGCCTTTATTCTGGCCGTCACGGGGGCGGCCGTGGGGCTGGGCAATATCTGGCGCTTTCCGTATATCGCCGGGGAGAACGGCGGCGCGGCGTTTTTGCTGGTGTATGTGGCGTTTGTGCTGCTGCTGGGGATTCCCGTGATGATGGCGGAGATCCTCATTGGCCGTGCCGGACGGCGCGGGCCCATGGGCTCGCTGGGCGGACTTGCCGCGGAGGCCGGGGCGTCTCGCCACTGGCGCTGGCTGGGGCTGTTTGGCGCGCTGACGGTGTTCTGTATTTTATCGTTTTATTCGGTGGTCTCGGGCTGGTCGATCGAGTTTCTGGTGGCTTCGGTGAACGGCCAGTTCAACGGGGCGACGGCCGCCGAGGTGGGCGCGGGGTTCGAGGCGTTTCTCGCCAACCCTGGGCTTCAGGTGTTCAACCATACGCTGTTTCTGTTGATGACCATGTTGGTGGTCGCCGCCGGCGTGGCCAAGGGGCTTGAGCGGCTGAATAACCTGCTGATGCCGCTGCTATACCTGCTGCTGATCCTGTTGGCGGCCTACGCGGCCACCACCGAAGGTTTTGGCACCGCGCTTGAATGGCTGTTCTGGCCGTCATTTTCGGCCATCACGCTGGATGTGGTGGTGCATGCCATGGGCCATGCGTTTTTCACCCTGGCGGTGGGCGCCTGCGCGCTGATGGCCTACGGCGCGTATATGCCGGATGACCAAAGCCTGCCCAAAGCGGCGATCACGGTGGCCGCTTTGGATATCAGCGTAGCGCTGCTGTCCGGCATCGCGATTTTCTCGGTGGTGTTTGCCCAGGGGATGGACCCGGCCGATGGCCCGGGGCTGATGTTTGTCACGCTGCCCATCGCCTTTGCCGAACTGCCCGGGGGCGCTTTCTGGCTGGCCGTGTTTTTTCTGTTACTGCTGTTGGCGACCTGGACCTCGGCGATCAATCTGGCCGAACCGATGGTGGCTACCCTGCAGGACATGGGGCTTGGCCGCGTGGGCGCGACGTCACTGGTGGGGATTGGCGTGTGGCTGCTGGGGCTGTTGTCGGCGTTTTCGTTCTCGACGCTTGAGGATTTTCGTCCGCTGTTGGGACGCAACGTGTTCGAGTTGGTCAGCAGTATTCCGCCGGATATTTTCCTCCCGCTGGGCGGCGTGCTGACGGCGATATTTGCCGCCTGGGTCATGCCTCGCACCACGGTGCACAAGGCGCTGGGCGCCGGTGACCGCGGCTTTGCGCTGTGGCAGAGCGTGGTACGCTGGGTGGCGATACCGCTGACTTTTGTAGTGTTGCTGAGCGCGTTTATTTAGGCGCTTGCTGACTGTTCAATGACGTACGGGAGAGGTTATGAACGCTGCCATTCGCTCGTTTCAGGGCATGACGCCGCGCCTTGGCGCACGGGTTTACGTGGATCCGGCAAGCATGGTGATCGGTGATGTGGCCTTGGGGGATGACTGCTCGGTCTGGCCGATGACGGTTATTCGCGGTGATATGCACCGCATACGCCTGGGTGCGCGGGTCAGCGTGCAGGACGGCAGCGTGCTGCATATTACCCATGCCAGCGAGTTTAATCCGGAGGGGTTTCCGCTGACCGTGGGCGACGACGTCACCATCGGCCACAAGGCAATTTTGCACGGTGCGACCCTGGGCAATCGTATTCTGGTCGGCATGGGCGCGATCGTGATGGACGGTGCCACGGTAGGCGATGAAGTGATCATTGCCGCCGGCGCGGTGGTCACACCGGGGAAACATCTGGAAAGCGGCCATGTCTACGCCGGCAACCCCGCCAGGCCGCTGCGCCCGCTCAAGGACAGCGAACGGGCGTTCTTCCCGTACACGGCGGGTAACTACGTTGTCTTGAAGGATAAGTTTCTGGCTGAAACGCTGGCCTAAATACCTGGACGCCGGCTTTATTCTTCTTCCAGCGTGTTGCGGTACGTAAAAATCTGGTAATTTATACAGCTTTTTTCAAGGTGCCGTGACATGGCTAACTTTCGCACGCATATCACCCTGGCCGCGACCGGCGGGGCGCTGTTGGCCTATACCGGCTTCAAGGCTCAGTGGTGGCCGCCTGAACAGGCGCTGGTGGTCTGCGTGTTGACCGCATTTGGCGGCATTCTCCCCGATATCGACGCGGATCATTCGCGTTCCAACCGGCTGATTTTTACCCTGCTGGCGGTACCCGCGCTGGTGATGGGGGCGGTGTTGCTGCAGCGCTGGCTAAGCCCTGCGGCCTTGTTGCTTGCCTGTGCCGGTCTTTATGTGGGCGTGCGCTATGTGTGTGGCGCACTGTTCTCGCGTTTGACCGTTCACCGTGGTGGCTGGCACTCGCTGCTGGCAGCGGTGTTGTGTACGCTGCTGTCGTCGGCGCTGAGCTTTCATTGGCTGGCGCAGCCGGCGTGGCTGGCATGGAGCCACGGCATGGCGGTATTGCTGGGTTTTTTGATTCATCTGTTGCTGGACGAGATCTACAGCGTGGATCTGGAAGGCGGGCGGCTCAAGCGTTCGTTTGGCACCGCACTCAAGCTGGCCGATGTGCGTCGCCCAGCGTCAAGCCTGCTGATGTTGATTGTTACGGTGACGCTGGTGCCCTGGCTGCCGCCCTGGAGCGTGCTGGGGTCGTTGCTGGCTCAGGGCGCGGGCTTATGGCGGTAATCGTCGGCTTTCAGGCCGTGTTTTTTCAGCTTGTCGTAAAGCGTTTTGCGCGGCAGATCGAGCTGTTGGCAGACGGCAACCACGTGCCCTTGATGCCGGGCCAGTGCCTGACTGATCAGGCTTTTCTCGAACAGCTCGACCTGGTGGGCAAGGCCGGCATCCTCCGCATCGTCGCTTGCGCCTTCCAGCAGCGCGCCAAGCCGATAATCGAAGGCCGCACCGAGCAGCACGTAGCGCTCGGCCAGATTACGCAGCTCGCGCACGTTGCCCGGCCAGTCATGGGCGAGCAGGATGGCGGTGTCGTGGCTGTCAAGCGGCGGGGCTTCCAGGCCGCTGCGCGTTGCGGCCACAACGGCGAAGTGCTGGAACAACAGCGGAATATCTTCCCGTCGGTCGCGTAGCGCCGGCAGCGGCAGAGTCACCACATCCAGCCGGTAGTAAAGGTCTTCACGAAACTCGCCGCGCTCGGCGGCGGCTTTCAGGTCGATTTTGGTGGCGGCAATCACGCGGATATCCAGCGTTACCGGCTGGTTGCCGCCCAGGCGTTCCACCGCGCGTTCCTGTAGTATGCGCAGCAGCTTGACCTGTAGCGTCAGCGGCATGGATTCAATTTCATCAAGGAACACCGTGCCGCCGTCAGCGTGCTCGAACTTGCCGATGCGACGCTCCACGGCGCCGGTAAACGCGCCTTTTTCGTGGCCGAACAGCTCCGACTCAATGATGCTTTCGGGCACCGCGCCGCAGTTGATGGCCACAAACGGGGCATGGCGCCGGTGGCTGCGTTCATGAATCGCCCGGGCCACCAGATCCTTGCCGGTACCGGTTTCGCCAAACAGCAGCACGTCGGCCTCTACCTGGCTGATGCGCTGGATCATGGCGGCCAGCCGTGAAATCACTGCCGTACGTCCCACCAGACGCGGCCCCAGCGCGGCCTGCTGGGCTTCAAGTTCAGCTTTAAGCTGACGGTTTTCCAGACTCAGCTGGCGCTTCTCCAAGCCCCGGCGTACCACGTCGAGCAGCCGGTCGCCGGCAAACGGCTTCTCCAGAAAATCCCAGGCCCCGGCGCGCATGGCTTCCACTGCCGTGGAAATGTCGCCGTGGCCGGTAATCAGGATCACCGGCAGGGTGGGATCCTGCTGTTGCAGTGTGCGTAGTAGCGTCATGCCGTCCATGTGTGGCATGCGAATATCGCTGACCACTACGCCGGGGAAATCCACTGGCAGCGCTTTGAGTGCCTCTTCGGCGGTTTCAAAGCAGTGCGGCGCGTAGCCGGAAAGTTCCAGGGTTTGCGCGGCGGTAATGCGTAGATGATGTTCATCGTCGATCACGATAACCGGCAGTTGGGACGGCTCATGCATGGGGCGGTGTCTCCAGGGCGGCGTCAGGCGGCGGTGAAAGCGGCAGCGTCAGGGTGAATTCGGCGCCGCCGTCAGGGGGGGTGACCACGCTCAGCTTGCCGCCCAGATCTTCCATGATGCGCGCGGAAATCGAAAGCCCCAGGCCAAGGCCGGCACCGGGCGCTTTGGTGGTGAAAAACGGCTCGAAAACGTGGGGCAGATGGTCGTCGGCGATGCCCGGGCCGTTATCGGCCACGCGCAGGTGGGCACAGGCCTGTCGTGTTTCCAGCGTAATGTCGAGGCGGGGCGCTGTGGTGTTCTGTACGGCCTGCAGGGCGTTGCTGATCAGGTTGACGATGACCTGCTCAAGGCGCACCAGATCACCGCTCACCCATACGGGGGCATCCGGCAGATGTTGTTCAAGATGTATTTGGCCATCCTGCAGGCGGCTTTGAAAGAGGCGCAGAGCGTAGGCCACGCAGGACTGGACGGTAATGTGTTCGTGGCGCTCGCTGCTCTTGCGCGAGAATTGCCGTAGCTGAGCGCTGATGTCGGCCATGCGGTGGGTCAGCTCGATAATCTGCTCAAGGTTGGCATCGGCCTGCTCCAGGCGCGACAGCTCAAGAAAGCGCCGGGCGTTCTCGCCGTAGGCGCGAATAGCCGCCAGCGGCTGATTGAGCTCGTGATTGATGCCGGCGGCCAGCTGGCCGAGTACGGCAAGCTTGGCGGCCTGAATCAGTTCGTCCTGGGTCTGGCGCAGGCTGGCTTCGGCGCGGCGGCGTTCGTCAATCTCGGCCGACAGCTGGCGGTTGCTGGCGGTCAGGTCACGGGTACGGCGTTCGACGCTGTCTTCCAGCTCATCGCGGACCCGGGCCAGCGTGCGGCGTTCGCGTTCGGCAAACGCTTCGCGTTCACGGCGCAAGCGCAGGCGCTGCCAGCCAATGCCACCGCCCAACGCTACTACCCCGTATAGCCCTCCAGCCAGCAGTGCGGCCAACCACTGTGCCTGAATCACCGGGTCCAGCGGTTTGAGGATGTGCATGTTCCAGCCAAACTCGGGTAGCGGGCGCGTAAGATTCAGGTAGCGCCCTTCGGCGAGCGGCCCGCGGGCAAAGCTGACCAGGCGAGCGTTGTCGCGGTAGCTGTGTTCGATGCGAATGCCCGAGGCGTCCAGCGGTTCCTGAGCGTAGCGCCGGGTATCCCGGAGAATCCGGCGCTGGGAGCGGGAGAGCGGCTGCAGGGCGTTCATGCGCAGGGCTTTCCGGCTGGCCATGAAAATGATGTTGTCGCGGTCGGTCACCAGCAATTCGGCATTTTGCGCCGACCAGCCCTGTTCCACGTCGCCGAGTAGAATCTTGACTACCACGACGCCTTCGGGGCGTGCGTCAGGTGCGGTGTGGTCAAGCCAGACCGGTGCGGAAAAATAATAGCCACGGGCAAGGGATTGCGTGCCCAGCCCGTAAAAGCGCCCTTCGCCGCCGGCAATGGCTTCTTTGTAGTAGGGGCGAAACGCGTAGCTCTGGCCAATAAAGGTATTGGCGCGATGCCAGTTGCTGGCGGCCACGGTGGTGCCATCGCGGTCCAGCAGATACACGTCGGACACGTCAGCGGTAAAGCGAAAGCGGTCGAGCTGCAGGTTCAGCGGCATGGGGTCTTGCGTTTCCGGCGCGGCCAGAAAACGCTGCACGCTCTCGCGGGAGGCGAGCATCTGGGGCAGATAGTCGTAGCGCAGCAAGTAGCCCCGCAGGTTGGCCGCTGATAAACGCAGCTCGTTACGGGCATCTTCGCGCAGGCTGGCCAGTGCCTGTTCATGGGCAATGCGCGCCGCCTGCCAGATGCACAGCACCAGCCCCAGCAGCAGGAGCGCGATAGCTAAACGCCGGTTATGGCGTGTGAGTCGTGTTCTTATCATACCGGGGTGCGAGTGCTTTGGGCTCGGCGCAGGGCACGCTGGGCCCGGGTTTCCGCCCGAGCCAGTTCCAGCAGGCCGTCTTCCACATAGGCCAGGTGCTCGTGGGCATGGGTCCGGGCGTCCTCCGCACGCCCTTCCACAATGGCGTCCAGCAAGGTGCGATGTTGTTGCATCAGTTTGCCACGAGAGCCTGGCCTGGCGAACAGGTGAGCGAGGTTTTCCACGATACTTTGTTCAAGCAGATGAAAAATGCCGCGCATGGTATGCAGCAACAGAACGTTGTGAGCGGCTTCGGCAATGGCCAAATGAAAGGCGGCGTCGAGCTTGGCCTCTCTGACCGGATCATCACCGGCAAAACCGCTGTCGAGGGCTTCGAAGCACTCCAGCAGCGCGGCTTTATCCGCCGGCGTGGAGCGTAGTGCCGCGTAATAGGCCGAAAGTCCTTCCATGGCATCACGAAATTCCAGCAGATCGAGATCGAACTCCTGATGGCGAGCGAGCATTTCCAATAGCGGATCGGTGTAGCCGTTGCTGAGCGTGTCGTTGACGAAAGTGCCGCCGCCCTGGCGACTGGAGAGCAGCCCGCGCGCGGCAAGCCGTTGAATTGCCTCGCGCAGAGAGGGGCGCGATACGCCGAATCGTTCCGCCAGTTCACGCTCCGGCGGCAGGCGCTGGCCCGGCTTCAGGCTACCTTCAATAATCATGGCTTCAAGGCGCTCGGTAATGACATCGGCGAGGCGTGGCTGGCGAAGTGAAGAATAGGACATGGGGAATTTCCTGACGGATGACAGTACGCGGCGAAAATTAATTGGTAATACCAATATTAGCGAGCTGTACCGTGAGCGACAAGGAGGTGAAGTAAAAGATTTATCAGAATAAAACCAAAGTATAGGCCGAAATAGTGCGTTATTCAGAAGCGCCAATTGACAGGTTTGGCATGCCTTATTAATCTTAAGCAACTTTATTTGTTAATTGGTTTTACCAATTTTACGTTTGTCTTTCGACGCAAGTCTGTTTATCCGCCGGGCGCTCTGTTGGCCGGCGAGGAGTGCGCATGACGCCCATTAAGCACTATCCGCCCAAGCCGCAGAAAGTCTATTTTTACGGCACCTGCCTGATCGATGTTTTTTACCCTGGTGCCGGGCTTGATGCCATTCGCCTGTTGGAGCGAGAAGGTATCGAGGTGGTTTTCCCTGAGGATCAGACCTGCTGCGGGCAGCCTGCCTATACCTCGGGCTATCACGATGAGGCGCGCAGCGTGGCGCTGGCCCAGCTGGCGCTGTTCCCCGAGCCGTGGCCGATTGTGGTGCCCTCGGGTTCCTGTGGCGGCATGCTGCGGGTGCATTACCCCACGCTACTGGCCGATACACCCCGGGCTGACACGGCACAAGACGTGGCCGCGCGCACTTTTGAGTTGACCGAGTTTTTGCTCAACGTCTGCCATGTGCGATTGAAGGATCTCGGCGAGCCGGAGCAGGTCGCCATGCACACGTCATGTAGCGCCCGGCGTGAAATGGGGCTGGGCGATACCGCCCCCGCGTTGCTCAGTCAGTTGGGACGCGTAGAGCTTGTTGAGCAGGCGCGCGCGACGGAGTGCTGCGGTTTTGGCGGTACCTTCGCGGTGCGGCATCCGGAAGTGTCCGGCGCGATGGTAGAAGACAAGGTAGATGCCATCGAAGCGACCGGTGCGCGGCAGTTCATTACCTCGGACTGCGGCTGCCTGATGAACATTAGCGGCAATGCCGAGCACCGGCAGAAAGCCGTGCACGGCGAGCATATTGCCAGCTATCTATGGCGGAGAACGTCATGAGCGTACAAACCTATAGCCCGCGCGAGTTTCACCGGCAGGCCCACGACGCGTTGGGCAACCCGCAAATCCGTGCCAACTTTCGCCGGGCAATGGACGGGTTGATGGACAAACGCCGCGACGCGTTCAGCGACTGGGATGTGGAAACGCTGCGCGAGCTGGGGGCGAATATCCGCCTGCGCGCGCTGGCCAAACTGCCCGACCTGCTCGAACAACTCGAAGCCAACTGCGAGGCCAGCGGCATCAATGTGCATTGGGCAACGGATGGCGACGAGGCGTGCGAGATTGTTCGCGATATCTGTGAGCGGCACGATGCTAGGTCGGTGATCAAGGGCAAGTCGATGGTGTCGGAAGAAATGCACCTCAACGAGCACCTTGAGGCTGCCGGCATCGAGGCGCTGGAGTCGGATCTCGGCGAATATCTGGTGCAGCTCAACGAGCAAACGCCATCGCACATCATCATGCCGGCGATCCACCTGAATACCGATGAAATCTCCGACATTCTGCACGATAAAACCGGCACCGAGCGCACGCGTAACGTCGACACCATGACCGCCGCCGCCCGGGCCCAGCTGCGCGAGCGCTTTATGGCCGCTGACGTGGGCATCTCGGGGGTCAACTTTGCCGTGGCGGAAACCGGCACGCTGTGCCTGGTCGAAAACGAAGGCAACGGGCGCATGACCACTACCGTGCCGCCGGTACACGTGGCGGTAACGGGCATCGAGAAAGTGGTCGAGCACCTGCGCGACGTGCCGCCACTTTATGCTCTGCTCACGCGCTCGGCGACCGGTCAGCACGTTACTACCTACTTCAACATGATCAACGCGCCGCGAAAGGAAGGTGAACACGACGGGCCCAAAGAGGTGCACCTGGTACTGGTGGATAACGGCCGTTCGAACATTTATCAGGATAACGAGCTGCTCGATACGTTGCGCTGTATCCGCTGCGGTGCTTGCATGAACCACTGCCCGGTTTATAGTCGCGTTGGCGGGCACACCTATGGCACGACTTACCCTGGTCCTATCGGCAGTATCCTGATGCCGCACTTGATGGGGCTGGAAGACACGCAGGATTTGCCCAGCGCTTCGAGCCTATGCGGTGCGTGCGGCGAGGTATGCCCGGTCAAGATTCCCATTCCTGATCTGCTGGTCAGGCTGCGCAAGGAAGCCGTGGGCGAGGGCCGCGGTAACGTACCGGGCGCCGGTGCCAAGCGTAACAAAAAAGAGCTGGCGGCCTGGAAAAGCTGGCAGTGGGCGGCCACACACCCCGGCGTGTGGCGCAGTGGCCTGATGATGGCAGGCAAGTTGCGTGCGCTAATGCCGGCGAAGCTGGCGCCGTGGACCGATCGCCGCACGCTGCCGCAGCCGGCCAAAACCTCGCTGCACACGCTGGTTAAGCGCCATCAAGCTAATGGGGGGCAGGAATGAGCGCTCGCGATACCATTCTACAGCGTCTGCGGACGCGTACCGACGGGGCGATACCTGTACCCGAATGCGACTTCTCGGTAATGACCGGGCGTGGTTGGAGTCATGAAGAGCGCCTTGCACGTTTCGAACAGCTGATTACCTCGGTGCATGCCAAGGTGGTGCACGCGCAGCGCTCAAACTGGACACAAGCGCTGGCCGACATTCTCAAGGAAAAGAGTATCCAGCGGTTGGCGCTGGGTAATGAGCATCCGGTAGCCCGTGAGGCGCGTGCCGCCCTGGCGGAGGCCGGCGTGGAGTTGGTGGATGCGGTGCGCGAGATTGAAGACTGGCAGCGCGAGCAGTTTGAGCGGGTCGACGCCGGCTTGACCTCTACGGGGGGCGCGATCGCTGAAACCGGCAGCCTGTGGCTCTGGCCAACGCCCGATGAGCCGCGTCGGCTAAGTCTGGTGCCCTCTATACATATTGCCGTCCTGGATAGCGACGCTATGGACGAAACGTTTTTTGACGTGATCGAAACCCGTGGTTGGGCGGGAGCCATGCCGACCAACGCGCTGCTGGTGTCGGGGCCAAGCAAAACCGCCGACATCGAGCAGACGCTGGCGTACGGCGTTCACGGGCCAAAAGAGCTGGTGGTTATCGTGCGTCATGCGGATGCGTGACATTATTTTCACACACCCCTTGCCAATGCGTCGGTCAGGCCGTAAAGTACGCATCCGCTGCCGACGACGCATGACGTCACCG
>NZ_JAKDUR010000068.1 GCF_030457605.1 Halomonas sp. | reverse complement strand
GAATGCCGGCCTGTCACGCCGGAGGTCGCGAGTTCGAGTCTCGTCCGGTCCGCCACGGTTAAAGGGTCAGCAAGATCGTTCAGCAGCATCAACAATGTGGGTGGTTAGCTCAGTTGGGAGAGCACCAGCCTTACAAGCTGGGGGTCACTGGTTCGAACCCAGTACCACCCACCACATTGAATATAAAACATTGTTTACTACCCGATAAGCCGAGCCGTTTGCCTTGTCAGGCAAAAGCCTGATTGTCTGCGTAGTCAATTTTTGTTTTTATGCTGAATGTTGCAGGATTGCGTTTCAACACAGCTTTTATAGCGGACCGGTAGTTCAGTTGGTTAGAATGCCGGCCTGTCACGCCGGAGGTCGCGAGTTCGAGTCTCGTCCGGTCCGCCAAAAGCCTGTAGTACCTGCTATCACAATGTTTACCCAAGCGTAAAAACGTACGTAAATAACGTAGTAGCAGTATTGATCAATCGGTTTATAATCCGCGATCAATCAAACAGATTCCAAAACCCCAGATCTTTGATCTGGGGTTTTTTGTATGTCTATCCTTTATGCTTGGCTGGTTTCCGGCATGGCGATAGCGCTGATGCCGACTTTGGCAATTTGCGCGTCCTGGTCAGGCTTGACGCCGGAGACGCCCACGGCACCTACCACGTTGCCATCAACGGTAATCGGTACGCCGCCGGACAGCAGCCCCTTGAGCGGGACAGACAGAAATGCCGTCCGGCCATTATTGATCATTTCTTCGAATACCTGGGTTTCCTTGCCACCAACGGCAGCGCTGCGCGCCTTGTGGGTAGCCGCTTCGGCGGTGAAGGGTGCAGTGCCGTCAAGCCGGCGTAGCGCCAGTAAATGGCCGCCGTCATCGGTAATGGCGATGGTAACGTTCCAGCCCTGCTGATCGGCTTCCCGCTGAGCCGCGTCCAGAACGTGAGTGACGTCGGCCTGGCTCAAGATGACTTTGGTTTGCATGGTAAGGTCCTTTTTCGTTGAAGGTGCATGTTTTGTTGAAAAGTTGTAGGGATGCACAGGTGGGCGCGGCGCGGGACAGCCGGCGCAAAAAACGGATTCCCAGAAACAAAAAGGCTGCACGGGAGTCGCGCAGCCATTGAAGCTCAATGGTATGTCTACCTTTATACCAAGGTATCATCCAACACTTCAATCCAGTGGCGTACCGGCGTGCGGTTGGCGCCGGCAAGATGGGTCTGGCAACCGATGTTGGCTGTCACGATTATCTCGGGATTCCCGGCTTCCAGCGCATTGAGTTTGTTATCGCGCAGCTGGGTGGCAAGTTCGGGCTGGGTGATGGAATACGTGCCCGCCGAACCGCAACATAAGTGAGCATCTTGCACCGGTGTGAGCGAGAAGCCAAGGGTTGTCAGCACGCTTTCTACTGCGCCACCAAGCTTTTGTGCATGCTGCAGGGTGCACGGGCACTGAAACGCCAGGCGCTTGCTTTCCCTGAGATTTAGCGTTTCAAGGGGAGCCTCGCGGAGTACTTCAACGATGTCCTGCGCCAGTGCGCTGATGGCTTTTGCCCGGTCGGCATAGGCCGGGTCATCCTTGAGCATGTCGCCGTAGTCCTTGACGAAAGCGCCGCAGCCGCTGGCGGTTTGCACGATGGCTTCAGCACCCTGCTCCACGTGGGGCCACCAAGCATCAATATTGGCGCGTATGCGCTCACGGGCCTGCTGTTGGGCGTTCAGGTGAAAATCAATGGCGCCGCAGCAGCCGGCTTCCGCTACCGGCGTGACGCTGATGCCCAGCCGGTCGAGCACTCTCGCTGTGGCGGCATTGGTATTGGGCGAGAGCCCGGGCTGCACGCAGCCTTCAAGCATCAGTACGCGTCGCGGGTGACGATTTGCCGCGGGCCTGATGCCGGCATTGACGGGGGCGGCCGGCATTTTACTGCGTAGTTTGCCAGGCACCAGCGGCTTGAACGTCTGGCCGAGCTTGAGCAGCGTCTGGAATCGGGCGGGGCTGACCAGCATCTTGCGCAGCCCGTAGCGGGTGAGGCGCTCGGCCGCCGGGCGCGGGGCGCGACGCTCGATTTCCGCGCGGCCGATATTCAACAGCTTGTGATATTCCACGCCGGAAGGGCAGGTGGTTTCACAGTTCAGGCAGGTCAGGCACCGGTCCAGGTGCAGGCGCGTCTCGTCGGTGACGTTGGTGTCATCGTCGGGGCTTTCGAGCAGCTCTTTCATCAGGTAAATACGCCCGCGGGGGCCATCCCGCTCGTCACCCAGCAGTTGGTAGGTGGGGCAGGTGGCGTTGCAAAAACCGCAGTGTACGCAGGCGCGCAGCACCTGTTCGGCTTCCTGGATATGGGGTTTCTGGCGATCGGCATCGCTAAAGTGCGTTTGCATAGCGGCCCTCCGGGTTAAAGCGCGGCGTACAGGCGGCCGGGGTTGAAGATATTGCGCGTGTCGAGCTGTTCTTTCAGCCGGCGATGATACTTTTCGACTACCGGGTTCAAGGGCGTAAACGGCGTATCGCTGCCGCCTTGAGCGGCGAGGGTGTAGCAGGTGGCGTGACCGCCGACGGCCTGACAGGCGTGGCGCAGCGTGTCGCCGTCGAGCGTGGTCTTGAGGAAGCGCTGGCAGCCGGCCCAGTCGTAGAGTACCTGGCTGTGGCTGTCGTCGAGTGCCAGTGGCGGGGTGTTGGACGGGAGTGAAAGCCGCCAGAGGGCCTGGCCGGGAGCAAGCGTAAAGAAGTCGTGGCGCAGGTCGCGAAGTGTCGTCCAAAAATCCGCGTCAAGCGGCTCGCCGCCGAGCTCACGGCGCGTGGCAGCCACCGAGCTGTTGCCGCCTTCCAGACGCAGCAGCAGCTCACCGTCATGCCAGGCAGCGGCGGTAATGGGCAGCGGCCGGCGGCCGAGTTCGGCAAGGCGCGCGAGGGCTTCGTCCAGCGGCAGCGTCAGGCGCAGGCTGTGATGCGCCGGCGGTTTGGGCAGCACCTTGAGCGACACGTCAGCAAGCACGCCGAGGGTACCCTGGGCGCCGGTCATCAGCCGCGACATGTCGTAGCCGGCAACGTTTTTCATCACTTCGCCGCCAAAACGCAACGGCTTGCCGTGCTGGGTGATGACGCGCGTGCCCAGCACGAAATCCCGGATGGCACCGGCCCAGGGGCGGCGCGGGCCGGCAAGGCCGGTGGCCACGGCGCCGCCGATGGTACCCTGCGGGCCAAAGCGCGGTGGTTCAAAGCCGAGCATCTGGTGATTATCGTCAAGTACGGCTTCCAGTTCTTCAAGCGGTGTACCCGCGCGTGCGGTAATCACCAGTTCTACCGGATCGTAGTGGACGATACCGCGGTGTTCGGCGAGGTGTAGCGGCGCGGCGTTAACCGGGCGGCCGTAAAACGCGCGGGTATCGCCGCCCACAATGCGCAGCGGTGTGTGCCGGCTGAACGCATGGCTGACCTGCTCGCACAGATGAGTGGTGATGTCACGGTCGGGCAGTGTCGTCAGGCTGTCTGTCATGGTTTGTCCTGCAGCGATCAGAAACGGGGCAGTTCGGGGTGCGCAAGTTCGTTGTTGTGAACGTGCATGGCGCCGAACTCGGCGCAGCGGGCAAGGGTGGGAATGTTCTTGCCCGGATTCAGCAGCCGCTGTGGGTCGAAGGCGGCCTTGAGCGCGTGAAACAGGGTGATTTCATCGGCATCAAACTGGCTGCACATCTGGTTGATCTTCTCCCGGCCAACGCCGTGTTCGCCGGTGATCGAGCCGCCGGCGGCCACACACAGCTCAAGAATTTTTCCGCCGACGTCTTCGGCCAGCGCCAGCTCGCCCTCGCGGTTGGCATCGAACAGGATCAGCGGGTGCATATTGCCGTCGCCGGCGTGAAAGACGTTGGCGACGCGCAGCCCGCTTTCCCGGGACAGCTCGGCAATGCCGTTGAGCACCCGGGGCAGCTCGCGGCGGGGGATGGTGCCGTCCATGCAATAGTAGTCCGGCGAAATCCGGCCGACGGCAGGAAAGGCATTTTTACGCCCCGACCAGAAGACCGCCCGCTCGGTAGCGTTGCGCGCCAGGCGAATGTCGGTCGCGCCGGCGTTCTCGAGTACGCCGCGCACGGTGTCGCAGCCCTCGTCAACATCGGCCAGCACGCCGTCCAGTTCGCAGAGCAGAATCGCTTCGGCCTCAACCGGATAGCCGGCGTGCACGAAGCCTTCGGCGGCTTGAATGGCGAGCTTGTCCATCATTTCGAGCCCGCCGGGGATGATGCCGGCAGCAATAATGTCGCCCACGGCCTTGCCGGCCTTTTCCACGTCGTCAAAGCTTGCCATCAGCACCTTGGCGACTTCCGGCAACGGCAACAGCTTGACGGTGATCTCGGTAATGACGCCGAGCATGCCTTCGGAACCGTTGAACAGCGCCAGCAGGTCAAAGCCCGGCGCGTCCAGCGCTTCAGCGCCCAGCGTCATGGGCTCGCCTTCGATGGTGATAACGTCCACGCGCATCACGTTATTGACTGTCAGACCGTATTTCAGGCAATGCACGCCGCCGGCGTTTTCGGCGACATTACCGCCGATGGAGCAGGCGATCTGCGAGGAGGGGTCCGGCGCGTAGTACAGCCCGTAGGGGGCGGCCGCCTCGGAAATCGCCAGGTTGCGTACCCCCGGCTGCAGCGTTGCCGTGCGTGCGTCGGGGTCAATGTTGATGATGTGCTGAAAGCGTGACATGACCAGCAGTACGCCGCGCTCAAGGGGGAGCGCGCCGCCGGAAAGGCCGGTACCGGCCCCCCGGGTGACCACCGGCACCCCCAGCGCGTGGCAGCGCTTGAGCAGGGCCTGCACTTCGTCCAGCGTGTTGGGCATTGCCACCAGCATGGGCATCACGCGGTAGGCAGCCAGCCCGTCGCACTCGAAAGGCCGCAGGTCTTCCTCGCGATGCAGCAACCGGAGCGTGGGAACGTTGTGCTGCAAATCGTGCAGCACGTCGGCTTTTTCAAACGGCGCCAGCGCGCCGTCGATAGCCTCGTCGTACAAGAAATTCATGACACCTCCTGCCAGAGTTGGCGGTTGAGCTTAGCCGCCCAGCGCCATGCTGAGCGGGTCGCTCAGGTCCAGGGCGTAAAGCCCGATCATGCCCAAGACGCCGGCAGCAATTATGTAGTAAAGCGTGGGCAGCAGGGTTTTGCGGATGGTGGTGCCTTCGCGGCCCAAAAGCCCTACGGTGGCCGATGCCGCCACGACGTTGTGGATGGCAATCATGTTGCCTGCCGCTGCGCCAACGGCCTGCAGCGCTACCATCAAGGCGGTGGAAACGCCCAGCTGGCTTGCCACGTTGAACTGGAAGTCCGACAGCATCAGGTTGGACACGGTGTTGGAGCCGGCAATAAAGGCACCAAGCGCACCGACAGCAGGAGCAAAGAGGGGGTAGACATCGCCCACACTTGCCGCCACAAACTGCGCCATGGCCACCGGCATGGACACAAGGTCCGAGCCGTTAACGCCGGAGTTGATCAGAATGCGCACCATGGGAATGGTAAAGATCAGCACAAAGCCGGCGCCGAAAATCGTGCGCGAAGAATCGCCAAACGCAGCTTTGAGTTCGCCGGCCTTCATGCGATGCAAAAGGGCGGTGCACAGTACCACCAGCAGCAGAATGCCGCCGGGCAGATACAGCGGCTGAATGCTGCCGCCAATGCCTTCGCCAAGAATGTCGTTCCAGCCGAACGCAAACGCCGTCAATGCGTTTTTCAGCGGTTCAATGGTGCGTGACGCCACCAGAAAAACGGCCAGCAGCACATAGGGAACCCAGCCCATCCCGGTGGAAATGGGCGCCTTACCGGCAACGTCGTCCATCTTGAGCTCAAGTTTGCCCACCCAGCTGTCCGGCCAGCTGCTTGACTCCGGAAAGTCCCAGGTGTCCCCGGGTAGTAAAAAGCCGCGCCGCGCTGCCGGTACCACAATGGCAAGACCGACCATGGCACCAATCATCGACGGGAACTCGGGACCGAGAAATACGCCTGCCAGCATGTAAGGCACCACGAAGGCGGCGCCGGCAAATAGAGCGAAGGGCGTAATCGACAGGCCTTCCTTCCAGGAGCGGTTGGCACCGAAGAAGCGCACCATGACCACCACCATGATCAACGGCATCAATATCCCCACGATGCCGTGCACAATGGCGACCTCGCTGGCAATCAGGCGGAAATATTCCAGCCAGGTCGCATCGCCGGCCTGCAGTTGCTCGGTAATGCCGGCGCGGTCCAGTCCGCCGGAAACGCCTACCACGATGGGTGTGCCCACGGCACCGAATGACACCGGCGTGGACTGAATCATCATGCCCACCACCACGGCGGCAAGTGCCGGAAAGCCCAGCGCCACCAGCAGCGGGGCGGCAACGGCGGCCGGCGTACCAAAGCCGGAAGCGCCTTCAATAAAGCAGCCAAAAAGCCAGGCCACGATAATGGCCTGAACACGGCGGTCGGGGCTGATGCCCGAAAACCCTTTGCGGATCGCGGTAATGCCGCCCGAATGCTTGAGGGTATTGAGCAGCAGAATGGCGCCAAAGATGATCCAGAGAATGGAAACCGTGAGGATCAGCCCTTGCAGCGTTGAGGCTGCAACGCGGGTGAATGTCATGTCCCAGGCCATCAGGCCGATCAGAGCGGTAACCACGAAAACGATGGGCATGGCAGTTTTGGCCGCCATGCGAAAGCCGATCAGGAGTACGCCGGCAAGTACCAGCGGCACAAAGGCCAGCAGCGCAAGTGTGGTGTCAGTCATATCAGGAACGCCCCTTTGTTATTGATATGTGTTCCGGTGTGGTGACAGCCGCGTGGCCGCGCCTGTCTGGCAAAAGATACGAAGCACGGCGTTGAATGGCTACTATTGGGGAATTGGTAATACCAAAATAAAGACCTGAAAAAACCGCTATTCTTGCTGGATAATTCACCTATCTTTTTGTTTTAAAATGATTTTTTAAGTAGATGCGGGGTCGGTGTGAGTGTCGGTGCCTTAGACTAATAGACAGGGGCAGAGATGGCGTTAAAAAATCAGCAAGATCGATGCGGGCATTGCCGGGGCCAGCGGAAGTGACAGGGCTGAAACCTGTGCGGATGAGCGTGGCGTGGTGCGAGCGACCGAGAGGGAGATAACGAGGGCGTTATCTTTGCTACGCTTGAGCGGAAGGCAGGTGTTTGCTAAACGCTTGTTGGTATTATTGTTGCCGATAGTGATATTTTTTGTATACAAGGGTTTGGCGGGTAAAAAAGCGCGGCGGCATGCCGCCGCCGCGCCCGTACGGGCCGGCCGTTTTGGGTTGTCTTCGGCGCGCATCAGCCGGCGGAAGCGGGCGAGGGTGTTG
>NZ_JAKDUR010000020.1 GCF_030457605.1 Halomonas sp. | reverse complement strand
TATATATGACTGTGTTGATGAGCAGACAAAAGCACTAGCTCAAGCTGCGTATGGATATGATGATGTGAAGGTAGGAGACTGGCCCCACGTTGACGGTTTTTTTAAAGGTGATGGGCTTAGGATGTTTAATAAGAAGCATGATGTGCAAGAAGAGGAGCTAAAGGTAAAAAGTGTAGAGCTCGATGTTTCTTATATTCCCGGCTTTAGCGGTGTGTTGCCAGTGGTGCGTACTAAGGACTTTAAGCAATCTAATGGGTCTCTTTCAGTAGTTGATGATACGGTTCTGGTTGTGGATGGGGACTTTTCTCTGGGAGGTGGAGGTGGGGGAAGTTTAATCTTTGAGAATGATAATGCATCATTGGTGGTTTTTGTAAAGGGTGAAGTTGATATTCATAGTTCCTTGGATATGCAGGGTGTAAGTGTAGATAATGAAGAAGGAGAGCCTAGGTTGTCGATTTACTCTGTGGGTGACGATGTGGATGTCGACGGCAGTGCACATGTTGCGGCCAGAATTTATGCGCCTAAAGCTGAAGTTGATGTTGAGGGGTCTGCAAAATTACGAGGTGCCGTTTGGGGGGGGGAAGTTGGAGTGAGTGGCTCTGGAAGTATTATGAGTGAAGGTGGATTAATGCTCGGCGCTTCAAATGCTATTTCGGACAGCGGGTATTGGCAGCCTTATTTCTTGCGTTGAATGCCGCTTTATTTTTTAATGTATGGTTTTTACTGGAACATGGATAGGCGAGAATATGGCAGATAAAACCCGCGTACTGACCGGTATCACCACCACCGGTACGCCGCACCTTGGCAACTACGTTGGCGCGATCAAGCCCGCCATCGAGGCAAGCCAGGACCCCAACGTGCAGTCGTTCTATTTTCTGGCCGACTATCATGCCCTGATCAAGTGCCAGGACCCCGGGCGCGTGCAGCAGTCGCGGCTGGAAATTGCCGCCGCCTGGCTGGCGATGGGGCTGGATACCGACAACGCCATTTTTTACCGCCAGTCCGATATCATCGAGACCCCGGAACTTGCCTGGATGCTTTCCTGTGTGTGTGCAAAGGGGCTGATGAACCGCGCCCACGCCTACAAGGCCGCCGTGGCCGAGAATGAAGAGGCCGGCAATCAGGATGCCGACAAAGGCATTACCATGGGGCTATTCGGCTACCCGGTGCTGATGGCGGCCGACATTCTGATGTTCAACGCCAACCGCGTACCGGTAGGGCGCGATCAGATCCAGCATATCGAGATGGCGCGGGACATCGCCGGGCGCTTCAATCACCTGTACAAGGGCGAGTATTTTACCCTGCCCCAGGCGGTGGTGGATGAAAAGACCGAGGTGCTGGGCGGGCTTGACGGACGCAAGATGTCCAAGAGCTACAACAACACCATTCCGCTGTTCGTCTCCGAGAAAAAGCTGCAGAAGCTGGTGCGCAAGATCAAGACCAACTCGCTGGAGCCGGGCGAACCCAAGGACCCGCAAAGCTGCACGCTGTTCCAGATCTACTCCGCCTTTGCCAGCGCCGAGGAAACCGCCGCCATGCGCACCCGGTATGCCGAGGGTATCGGCTGGGGAGAGGCCAAGAACCAGGTGTTCGAGCACCTGAACGCCCACCTGAGCGAGCCCCGGGAGCGCTACAACGCCCTGATGGAAGATCCCGGCCATATTGAACAGGTGCTGCAGCAGGGGGCGGAACGTGCCCGGGAAGAAGCCGCCGTCACCATGGATAAGCTGCGCTCAGCCATTGGGCTTGGCCGTTTTGTGTAAGGGGTGAAACCGATGAGTGAAGCGTCAATGAAGGCAACGCAAATGCCGGCGGCACGTTATCGCATCGCGGCCTTTGCGATTGCCGCGATTGTTCTGGGTGGCGTACTGGTCGGCACGTTGTTTTCCGCCAATATCGGCCTGTTGCTGATCGTTGGCGGGCTGTTTGGCGTGGTGCTGTACCACGCGGCTTTCGGCTTTACCTCGGCCTGGCGCGTGTTTATCACCCAGCGTCGCGGCCGCGGGCTGCGCGCGCAGATGCTGATGCTCGCCCTGGCCGTGGTGCTGTTCTTTCCTGCGCTGGGCGCCGGCACCCTGAATGGCGTGGCGGTTCAGGGCTTTGTGGCACCGTTGGGTCTCTCGGTAATTGTGGGCGCGTTTTTATTTGGTTTGGGCATGCAGCTGGGCGGCGGCTGTGCATCGGGCACGCTGTTTACCGCCGGCGGCGGCAATGCACGCATGCTGATCACGCTGGTGTTCTTTATCGTCGGCTCGGTCATCGGTACCGCGCATTTCAGCTTCTGGCAGAGCCTGCCGGCCTTCCGCCCGGTGTCGCTGGTGGATGTCGCCGGCCCGGGTGGCGGTATTGCCATCAGTCTGGTGCTTTTTGCCGTGATCACTGCGGCCACCGTGGTGCTGGAAAAACGCCGCCACGGCGAGCTTGAGCATGTCGTGGCGGCGCCCCGCCAGGGCCTGGCACGACTGGCGGCAGGCCCATGGCCACTGCTGGCCGGGGCGTTGGCGCTGGCACTGCTTAACTTTGCCACGCTGGCATTGGCCGGCCGTCCCTGGGGCATTACCTCGGCGTTTGCGCTGTGGGGCGCCAAGGGCTTTTCACTGCTGGGGGGCGATGTCAGCCAGTGGGGCTATTGGCAGTCGCCCGGCAACGCTGCGGCGCTGGATGCCAGCGTGTGGAGCGATATCACCACGGTGATGAATGTTGGCATCATGCTGGGGGCGTTGGCAGCCGCCAGCCTTGCCGGGCGCTTTGCGCCGAACTTTCGCATTCCGCTGCGCTCATTGCTGGCGGCCGTCATCGGCGGCTTGCTGCTTGGCTACGGTGCGCGGTTGGCGTTTGGCTGCAACATCGGCGCCTACTTCAGCGGCATTGCCTCGGGCAGCCTGCACGGCTGGCTGTGGCTGGTGGCCGCTTTTTCCGGAAATATGTTCGGAGTGAAACTGCGCCCGATGTTTTTCACCGGCGAGGCCGCGCAGCAGCCCGTAGCGAAGACCGCGTAGCCCTTCAGGCGCCGGTGTCAACTATACGTTATGCCAACTTTGGAACATGCCGGCTTTTGTCCTGTCGGCGTGTTACATTACGCGCGTTTCCCCCTGAGATTATTCGGTTGCCGCCGGAGCGTCAGACACGCGTTCAGTGCGGTGGTAACGGCAGGCCGACTCAACTGTGAGCCGCTTTAACTGTTCGCCGATTCACCTGTTAGAGAAGAGTAGCTATGACCACGAGCCAACGTCCTTTGTATATCCCGTACGCCGGTCCCGCCCTGCTGGAAATGCCATTATTGAACAAGGGCAGCGCGTTTACTCAGGAAGAGCGAGTGGCGTTCAACCTTATCGGCCTGTTGCCTCAGGACGAAGAGACCATTGACGACCAGTTAAAGCGGGCTTATCGCCAGTACCAGCAGTGCAGCAGCGATCTTGAGCGGCATATTTATCTGCGCGCCATCCAGGACGATAACGAAACGCTGTATTTCCGCCTGGTATCGGACCACCTGGAAGAGATGCTGCCGATCATCTATACGCCGACAGTGGGCAAGGCGTGCCAGGAGTTTTCCAACATCTACCGCAACCACCGTGGGTTGTTCATCAACTACTCCGACCGCGAGCACATGGATGACATCCTGCGCAGTGCGACCAAGGATAACGTCAAGGTGATCGTGGTCACCGACGGCGAGCGCATTCTGGGGCTTGGTGATCAGGGTATCGGCGGTATGGGGATCCCGATCGGCAAGCTGGCGCTGTATACCGCCTGTGGCGGCATCAGTCCGGCCTATACGCTGCCGATCACGCTGGACGTGGGCACCAATAATCAGGCCCTGCTCGATGATCCGATGTACATGGGCTGGCGCCACAAACGCGTGAGTCAGGAAGAATACAACGCTTTCATGGCCCAGTTCATCGCCGCAGTCAAGCGCCGCTGGCCGGGCGTGCTGTTGCAGTTTGAAGATTTTGCCCAGGCCAACGCCGTGCCGCTGCTGGAACGCTATCGCGACGAACTTTGCTGCTTCAATGACGACGTGCAGGGCACCGCCTCGGTTGTGGTGGGTACGTTGATGGCGGCGTGTCAGGCGCGCAAGGAAACCCTGGCCGACCAGCGCGTGGTTTTTGTGGGCGGCGGCTCGGCCGGCTGCGGTATTGCCGAACAGACCGTTGTTGCCATGCAGGCCGAAGGGCTGAGCGACGAAAGCGCCCGGGCGCAGGTGTTCATGGTGGATCGCGAGGGGCTGATGACCACCGATCAGGACTGGCACCGGGACTTCCAGCGTCGTCTGGCGCACGATGCCTCGCTGGTGGCAGAATGGGACGGCCAGGGCCTTGAAGAAACCATCGCCCGGGTCAAGCCGACCGTATTGATCGGCGTGTGCGGGCAGAAGGGCATTTTCACCGAGCGCGTGGTGCGCACCATGCACGCTGGCTGCGAGAACCCGGTAATCTTTCCGCTTTCCAACCCGACCTCCCAGGCGGAAGCGGTGCCGGAAGATATTCTCAACTGGACCGACGGCCAGGCGCTGGTAGCCACGGGCAGCCCCTTTGCGCCGGTTGTGCATGCCGGACGCAGCATCCCCATTGCCCAATGCAACAACGCTTATATTTTCCCCGGTATCGGGCTTGGCGTGGTCGCAGCCAAAGCCTCCCGAGTGACCGACGAGATGCTGATGAGTGCCTCTCGGGCGCTGGCGCGGGAAGCGCCGCTGGTCAAGGAAGGCAAGGGTGCGCTGCTGCCGCCGCTGTCGCGTATTCGCGAGATCAGCACGGCGATTGCCTTTGAAGTGGCCGCTCAGGCACAGCACGAGGGCGTGGCGCTGAAAACCGATGGCAACAAGCTGCGCGAAAGCATTCAGCGCAACTGCTGGGAACCGGAATATCGCGCTTACCGTCGCCGTTCCATGTAAAACGTCTCTGGCCGGCATCCTCTGCCGGCCTTTTTACGGGCTGACGTCTGCTTTTTCCGTTTCTGTGGCCTGCCCTTCACCGCCAATAGCCGGCATAAAAAAGCCCCCACCGGAGTGGGGGCAGCAAGCATTGGCCGGTTATTTCATACAGGGTCAGGAAGGCGGGCAGTGCCGGTTACGCCGCACCGATCATCTTGCGCAGCACGTAGTGCAGAATGCCGCCGTGACGGTAGTACGAAAGCTCGTTCTCGGTGTCAATCCGGCACTTGGCATCCAGCTCGTGGGTCTTGCCCTCGGCAGTTTTGATGGTGACTTGCACGCTGCTGCCGGGGGACAAATCGGCAAGGCCCGAAATCGAAACTTCTTCGTCACCGGTAAGCCCCAGCGACTTGCGGTCCTGCCCCTCGGGGAATTGCAGCGGCACCACGCCCATGCCGATCAGGTTGGAGCGGTGAATGCGCTCGTAGGATTCGGCCAGCACGGCGCGTACGCCCAGCAGGCGAGTGCCCTTGGCCGCCCAGTCACGCGAGGAGCCGGTGCCGTATTCCTTGCCGGCAATGACCACCAGTGGCGTGTCGTCCTGCTGGTACTTCATCGCTGCGTCGTAAATCGACATCTGCTCGCCGGAGGGGACGTGGCGGGTCTCGCCACCGACCACGCCGTCGAGCATTTCGTTTTGAATGCGCACGTTGGCAAAAGTGCCGCGCATCATCACTTCATGGTTGCCGCGGCGCGAGCCGTAGGAGTTGAAGTCCACGGGTTTGACGCCGTTTTCCTGCAGATAGCGCCCGGCCGGGCTGTCGGGTTTGATCGCGCCGGCCGGCGAGATGTGGTCGGTGGTTACCGAGTCGCCGAGCATGGCCAGTACCCGGGCATTTTTGACGTCCTCGATGGTATCCGGCTCGCGCTTCATGCCTTCAAAGAACGGCGGATGCTGGATGTAGGTGGAGTCCGGCCACTCGTAGACCTGGCTTTGGGGAACGTCGATGTTCTTCCAGGTTTCGTCGCCTTCAAATACTTCGGCGTATTCCTTGTGGAACATCTCGGTATTGACCTGCTCCACGGCCTTGGCAATCTCGGCCTGGCTTGGCCAGATGTCCTTGAGGTAGACAGGGTTGCCGTCGCTATCCTCGCCCAGCGAGTCTTCGCTCAGGTTGACCTGCACGTTGCCGGCAAGCGCATAGGCGACCACCAGGGGCGGCGAGGCCAGCCAGTTGGTCTTGATTTGCGGGTGAATCCGGCCTTCGAAGTTACGGTTGCCCGAGAGCACCGAGGCCACGGTCAAATCGCCGTCGTTGACCGCCTTGTCGATTTCTTCGGGCAGCGGCCCGGAGTTGCCGATGCAGGTGGTGCAGCCGTAGCCCACCAGGTTGAAGCCCAGCGCGTCCAGATCATCGTTGAGGCCGGCGGCGGCCAGGTAGTCGGTGACCACCTTGGAGCCCGGTGCCAGCGATGTCTTGACCCAGGGCTGGGTGGCAAGGCCTTTCTCCCGAGCATTGCGGGCGAGCAGGCCAGCGGCCATCATCACGCTGGGGTTGGAGGTGTTGGTGCACGAGGTGATCGCGGCGATGACCACGGCCCCCGGGTTGAGCTTGAACTCTTCGCCCTGGTAGTTGACCGGCTGGCTATCGGGATGCTCGTAGCTGCGCTCCACGCCCACGGCGGTCTGGCCGCCTTCGGAAAATAGCCGGCCCTTTTCTTCGGATGTGGTGCCGGAGCTGTCGTCCTGCATGATTTTGGCAAATGTCTCGGGCATGTCGCCAAGTGCCACACGATCCTGCGGACGCTTGGGACCGGCAAGGCTGGCTTCCACCTCACCCATGTCCAGCGCCAGGGTATCGCTGAATATCGGCTCGGCGCCGGGTTCGCGCCATAGGCCCTGGGCCTTGGCGTAGGCTTCGACCAGCTCGATTTGCTCTGCCTCGCGGCCGGTCAGGCGCATGTAGCGCAGGGTTTCGTCGTCCACCGGGAAAAAGCCGCACGTCGCGCCGAACTCCGGTGACATGTTGGCAATGGTGGCACGGTCGGCCAGCGGCAGATCCTTGAGGCCGTCGCCGTAGAACTCGACAAACTTGCCGACAACGCCTTTTTGGCGCAGCATTTCGGTTACGGTGAGCACCAGATCGGTAGCGGTGATGCCTTCGCGCAGCTTGCCGTCAAGTTTGAACCCCACCACTTCGGGAATCAGCATCGACACCGGCTGGCCAAGCATCGCGGCTTCGGCCTCGATGCCGCCCACACCCCAGCCGAGAATCCCCAGGCCGTTGATCATGGTGGTGTGGGAGTCAGTTCCGACCAGGGTGTCGGGGTAGGCCCAGGTCTTGCCGTCTTCTTCCTTGCTCCATACGGTCTTGCCCAGGTACTCCAGGTTGACCTGGTGGCAGATGCCGGTGCCCGGCGGTACCACGCGGAAGTTATCGAAGGCGTGCTGACCCCAGCGCAGAAATTCGTAGCGCTCGCGGTTACGCTGCATTTCGATTTCGACGTTGTCTTCAAAGGCCTGGGGATTGCCGAACCGGTCCACCATCACCGAGTGGTCGATGATCAGGTCCACCGGCGACAGCGGGTTGATCCGTGCGGGATCATCGCCAAGCGCCTGGACGGCGTTGCGCATGGAGGCCAAATCGACCACGCCAGGTACGCCGGTAAAATCCTGCATCAGTACCCGCGCCGGGCGATAGCCGATTTCGCGGCTGGACTTGCCCTCTTTCTGCCAGTCCACCAGCGCCTGAAGGTCGTCGGCATCAACGCTTGGGTCGTCGGCGAAGCGCAGCTGGTTTTCGAGTAGAATCTTGAGCGTCTTGGGTAGACGATCAATGTCGCCAAGCGTGTCGGCGGCTTTGGGAAGGCTGTAATAATGATACTGCTGGCTGCCAACGTCGAGCGTTTGGCGCGTATCGGGTATCTTGCTCATGCCTCTCTCCTCTGATGACTAGACCACGAATAGCTCAGCTTTGCGGGCGGCAACGCTATTTGCCACGGCGTTTGGCGCACCCTGCGCGGCGGCCATTGTTTTTCTTTGGCAGGTTTCCTTTAGTATGGCCCATCCTAGCCATATTAAGTGGGTGCTGGCGAGGACGGTTTCAAGGATCTTCGCCCAATGGCTAAGGCCGGCGCTGATCAGGACCGGGATGGCGGGTGGTTCAGACGTGCCCGGTACGGGGTCGGCTCAGGCATTTCATATCCTAAACATACTGTTGAACATTTGAAGGTGGTTTCATGGAAGCGCGGCACGAACGTTTGATTATTCTCGGTTCCGGCCCGGCCGGCTATACAGCGGCGGTGTACGCGGCGCGCGCCAATTTAAAGCCGCTGTTGATTACCGGCATACAGGCCGGCGGCCAGCTGACCACCACAACCGACGTGGATAACTGGCCGGGCGATGCCGACGGGGTGCAGGGGCCGGCATTGATGGAGCGCATGAAAGCCCACGCCGAGCGCTTTGATACCGAGGTGCTGTTTGATCATATCAACGAAGTGAGCCTGGGCGAGCGGCCGTTTACCCTCAAGGGCGATAACGGCGAATACACCTGCGATGCGCTGATTATTGCCACCGGTGCCAGCGCGCGCTATCTCGGCCTGCCTTCCGAACAGCAGTTCATGGGCCAGGGCGTGTCGGCCTGCGCTACCTGCGACGGTTTTTTCTACCGGAATCAGGAAGTGGTGGTGGTGGGCGGCGGCAACACCGCCGTTGAAGAAGCGCTTTATCTGTCCAATATCGCTTCAAAGGTCACGTTGGTACACCGCCGGGACTCGCTGCGGGCGGAGAAAATCCTCCAGGACAAGCTGTTCGAGAAAGCCGCCGAAGGCAAGGTGGTGCTGGAGTGGCACCAGACGCTGGACGAAGTGCTGGGCGATAACACCGGCGTCACCGGCGTGCGGCTCAAGTCCACCCTGGATGACAGCGTCAAGGAGCTTGCCGCCCCTGGCGTGTTCATCGCCATCGGCCATAGCCCCAACACCGGCATGTTTGAGGGCCAGCTTGTGATGAATGGCGGCTATATTGAAGTGGCTTCGGGTATTTCCGGCAACGCCACCGCCACCAGCGTGCCCGGCGTGTTTGCCTCCGGCGATGTGATGGATCACATCTACCGCCAGGCGATCACCTCGGCGGGCAGCGGCTGCATGGCGGCACTCGATGCCGAGCGCTATCTCGACGGGCTGGCCTGAAGGCCGGCCGCAATAGCCGGTCAAGGGCCGGGGCAGGCGGTATTCTCAAGGGTTGTGCGCCCGAGCTGGCTGAGTATCAGTGCGGTGCCCCGGGCGGGCGCCGTGCTGTCGGCACAGATGGTGAATGTCCCGTTGTGCCCGCTGCTGTGGCCAAGCGAGCTGAAGCGTACGCGCCGCCAGCCACGGTTGTAGGTAATGCGGGCATCGCTGCGGGGCAGCACGCGCAGAATGTTGGCGGGCTCAAGGGGGCGTGTGGCGTGTGCAACCACCAGCAACGCCTGGCTCCAGTCCTTGCCGCAGGCGTTTTCATCCGCCGCCTGTGGGCACAGAAACACGGGAGTACGGCGCGTGATGGCCGCGTGACGCGCTACTGCCAGCGCGCTTTGCAGCTGGCTGACCGCCACCCGGTGAGCATTGCGCTCGCCAAAGGCGCGCAGACCGGGATACCCGACGCCGGCAAGTAGCGCTACCAGTGTGATGACGACCAGTAGCTCGATTAGCGTAACGCCTTGCTGTGTGGTCGGTTTCATCGCCTCCCTCCCTGGCGTGACGCGTTGACTGCTGCGCTTGACCCGTCGTGTCGCGTCGCTATCCTGCCCACCCGGCTGGCCGCGTATGCCAACAGGTTAGATGCGATCAGCCGCTTTGATGTCAGCCAAAACGGACAAATGCTGTGAGCGATTTCTTGATTATTGGCGGCGGTGTGATCGGCATGATGACCGCACTCCAGCTGGCCGATGCCGGTCAGCGGGTAACGCTGGTCGAACGTGGACGCTGTGGCCACGAGGCCTCCTGGGCAGGCGGCGGTATCGTTTCGCCGCTGTATCCCTGGCGCTACCCCACACCGATTTCCCGGCTATCGCGCTGGTCGGAGGGCGCTTATCCCACCCTGTCATTGCGCCTGCGTGAAGAAACCGGCATCGATCCGGAATATCGCCAGAAAGGCCTGATTTATTTAAACGTGGATGACGAGCCCCGTGCGCTTGACTGGGCCCGGAGCATGGGCAAGCCGCTTGAGCGTATTGACGCGCAAGCGGTGGCTGCCCGGGAACCCCGGGCGGCGGCCAGCAAGGACGCACTGTGGATGCCGACATTGGGCAGCATTCGCAATCCCCGGCTGGGGCAGGCGCTGCGTGCTCGGCTCAGCGCCATGCCGAGCGTGACGCTTGCAGAAAATACTGCCGTGAACGGATTTATACGCACCGGCCACTCTGTGACCGGCGTGGTCACCAGTACCGGTCGTTATACCGCCGGGTGTGTGGTGGTGTGCGGTGGAGCCTGGACGGCAGCGCTGCTGGCAACGCTCGGCGAGGCGCTTGCGGTGCGGCCGGTAAAAGGGCAGATGATTGCCTATCACACCCCGCCGGGGCTGGTGGAGCGCGTGATTCTCAAGGACGGGCGCTACGTGATCCCCCGGGCTGACGGGCTGTTGCTGGTGGGTTCGACCCTTGAAGAAGCGGGCTTTGACAAAGCCACTGATGCCGAGGCGCGGGCATCGCTCCAGGCCAGTGCAAAGAGCATTGTGCCGGCGCTTGCCGATTATCCGGTGGTGCACCACTGGGCGGGATTGCGCCCGGGCTCACCCGACGGCACGCCGTTTATCGGCGCACTGCCGGGATGGCAGAACCTGTACGTCAACGCCGGGCATTATCGTAACGGGCTGGTGCTGGCGCCGGCCTCCACGCACCTGCTGGTAGATGAGCTGTTGGGACGCACGCCGCTGATTGACCCGCTGCCCTACCGGCTGAAAGGGCGCATGACGAAGGCGGGTTAACGCGAGGCGTCGTCCTGCTCGGCGAGAAAGCGGTCACGGTGCGCGGCACAGCAAAACCACTCGGCGTGGTCGCGCAGTGCCTCGTTCTCGGGGACGTGGACGTCGCACCAGCGGCAGCGCACCATCTGCCCGCCCTCGTGGCGGCGCTCGCGGGTCAGGCGTGCTTCACGGTCCATTTGCCACTCGCGGTACATGCGATAAAGCTTAAGGCCGGCGAAAAACAGCACGCCGAAAATAATCAGCCGAATGATCAAGAGGTTCATCCTTAATGTCTCCCGGTGTCATGCCCGCGCGGCCTTTGCCAGGCGGCAGTCCTTGCGGGACAATGCCATAAGACGCTGTCCAGGGACAGCGGTGAAAGCGCAAGCCGGCGCCTGTGTCCGGTGCTGCACGCGATAGCTGGCCCGGCTTTTTCGACTTCAGATTTTCAAGAGATTTCAACGCCCATGCAAGACTTAACGCTGGTTATGGCGCAATTCGACCCCCTGGTCGGGGATATCCCGGGTAACGCGACGCGGGCCATCGAAGCCGTGCGCGAGGCGCGCATTGAGCATGGGGCGGATATCGTGGTCTTCCCCGAATTATTTTTATCCGGCTACCCGCCGGAAGATCTGCTGCTGCGACCGTCACTCGAGGCGCGCCTGCGTGAGGCTCGTGCCCTCATGGCGGAAAAAATCGCCCGCGACGTGCTGGTGATTATCGGCTACCCCGGCGTGCGCGAAGGGCAGCGCTACAATCTGGCCGGTGTGCTTTACAACGGCCAGTGGGAGGCCGAATACGCCAAGCAGGTGCTGCCCAACCATCAGGTATTCGACGAGCAGCGGTATTTTGCGCCGGGCACCCAAACGCTGGTGTACGAACACAAGGGGGCAAAGCTCGGGCTGCTGATTTGTGAAGACCTGTGGCACGAGGCGCCGATTGATGAAGCCTGCGCCGCTGGCGCTGAAATCATCGTGACCCTGAATGCCTCGCCGTATCATCAGGACAAGCCCGCCGAGCGCCTGCGTCTGCTGGAAAACCGTGCGGCCCACGCGCAGTGCCCGGTGATTTACGTGAATGCCATCGGCGGGCAGGACGAGCTGGTGTTCGACGGCGGCTCCTGCTGCGTTGACGGCGAGGGCGCGCTTAGCGTTCTGGCGCCGTACTGGCAGCCGGGGTTGATGCCGGTGGCACTGCGCCAGCAAAGCGCCAGCGCCTGGGCGGTGGAGCCCGGCGAAATCGAGCCCGATGTCGATCCCGAAGAAAGTCTGTATTGCGCGCTGGTGACCGGGCTGCGCGATTACGTCAACAAAAACCGCTTTGACGGCGTGGTGCTGGGGTTGTCCGGGGGGATCGACTCGGCGCTATCGCTGGCGATTGCCGTGGATGCGCTGGGCGCGCAGCGGGTTCAGGCGGTGATGATGCCGTACCACTACACGGCGGATATCTCCCGGGAGGACGCCGCCCAGCAGGCCGGCATGCTCGGCGTGCATTACGAGGTGCTGCCCATCGAGCCGATGGTGGAGAGCTTCATGCAAACGCTTTCCGGCGTGTTTGAAGGCACCGAGCGCGACACCACCGAGGAAAACCTGCAGGCGCGCTGTCGCGGTGTGCTGCTGATGGCGATTTCCAACAAGAAAGGGCTGATGGTGCTGTCCAGCGGCAACAAAAGTGAAATCGCGGTGGGCTATACCACGCTTTACGGCGACATGGTCGGCGGTTACAACGCCATCAAGGACGTCTACAAAACGTGGATTTACCGGCTGGCGCAATGGCGCAATACCCAGTCGCCGGCGATCCCCCTGCGGGTGATCGAACGTGCGCCCTCGGCAGAGCTGGCGCCTGATCAGCAGGACAGCGATTCGCTGCCCGGCTACGACGTGCTCGACGCCATTTTGCAGCGCTATATTGAAGGCGACATGAGCGCCGAGGCGATCATTGCCGCGGGCTTTGAGCGCGAGGACGTGTATCAGGTGGTCAAGCTGGTGGACCGCTGCGAATACAAGCGCCGTCAGGCGCCGGTAGGCGTGCGTGTGACGCCCAAGGGCTTTGGTCGTGACCGGCGCTACCCGCTGGTAAACGGCTGGCAGCCGGGCGAGTAACGGCAAAACGGCGCCGCACGGTTGTTGAAACGTGCGGCGCCGTTGGGTCTGCGGCGTGCTGGCTGCCGGTTGCTATAGGTGTTTGGGCTTGAACGTGCCGTTTTTGAGCTGTTTGTGATCCGGGGCGTTGTCTTTCAACACCTTGAGCACTTCCCGGGCACGGTCATCCATCCCCAGCCCCTGATAGCCTTCTACCATGGTGGCCATGGCATCGGCAGTGGCGTTGGACTCCGGATAGTGCTCAAGCACCCAGCGACCGCGCTTGACTGCTGCCACATAGGCGCCGCGGCGTAAATAGTAGTCGGCGGCGTGCAGCTCGTGACGTGCCAGCAGCTCGCGCAGGTAGACGATGCGCTGGCGGGCATCCGGCGCGTAATCGCTTTGCGGGTAGCGTGTGAGCAGATCGCGGAAATCGTTGTAGGCATCCTGAGTGGCGCCCAGATCACGCTTGGAAATGTCGACGACACGCAGGCGCTCAAGGCTGAAACGCCCTGCCTGCCAGGCGGCAAGGCCACGCATGTAGTGGGCGTAGTCGGCCTGGGGGTGATCAGGGTGCAGGCGGATAAAGCGGCTGGCCGCTGCGCGGGCCTCTTCCCACTTGTTGTTTTCGTAATAGGCGTAAATCAGCTCCAGCTGCGCCTGTTTGGCGTGGTTGCCGAAGGGGTAACGCGTATCCAGCGCTTCCAGGCGCTCGATGGCGGTGGTGTAAAGATTGCGGTCAAGCGCGTCACGGGCGAGCTCATAGAGTTCGCGCTCGCCGGTATTGGCGTACTTGCCTTCCTCAAATGTCGGCGCGGTGTCGTTGCTGGCGCAGCCGGCGAGTAGCGTAAGGCTGAGCGCGACGGCGCCAAAACGGGTCGCTGCGGAAAAAACGCGCATGAAGTTCCTCGTGACAATCAAGCCTTGATCACCGAAAAGCGGCGATGGCCGTGGTAGAATGGACGCAGTTGGCACACTATAAAACACCTCGACGCAAAACGCAGGCACCGTCGGGTGTTGCCTGACCGTTTAAGGACCCTTTTTATGACGCGGACCGTTGAAGCCACAATGCGCGTGCCGGCAATGCTTGCCGGCGCGCGTCTGGATCAGGCTGCCGCCGAGTTGTTCAGCGATTATTCGCGCGAGCGCCTGAAAGCCTGGATCAACCGCGGCGAGCTGACCGTGGACGGCGAGCGGGGCAAGCCGAAAACCCGTCTGATCGGCGATGAAACGCTGGCGCTTTGCGCCACGCTTGAAGAAGAGCAACGCTTTACAGCGCAGGATATTGCGCTGGATATCGTGTTTGAAGATGAGCATGTGCTGATCGTCAACAAGCCCGCCGGCATGGTGGTGCATCCGGCCGCCGGCAACCCGGATGGCACGCTGCTGAACGCGCTGTTGCACCATGATCCGGCGCTTGCCGACATTCCCCGGGCGGGCATTGTCCACCGGCTGGACAAGGACACCACCGGGCTTTTGATGGTGGCCAGAACGCTGCCCGCTCAGGCCGCGCTGGTCGAGCAGCTGCAGGCGCGCACGGTATCACGGCAGTACGATGCCGTGGTGATCGGCACGCCGGTGGCCGGGGGCACCGTGGATGCCCCCATCGGCCGCCATCCCAAGGATCGCAAACGCCAGGCGGTTAACGCCGGCGGCAAACCGGCGGTGACGCATTACCGCGTGGTGGAGCGTTTTCGCACTCACACCCATGTGCGCTGCAAGCTGGAAACCGGGCGTACCCACCAGATTCGTGTGCATATGGCGCACGCCCGTTATCCGCTGATCGGTGATCAGCTTTACGGTGGCCGGCCTAAGCTGCCTCCCGGCGCGGCCGATACGCTCAAGGAAATTCTCCGCGAGTTCCCGCGTCAGGCGCTGCATGCGCGCCGGCTGGGGTTCGTGCATCCGCACAGCGGGCAGGAAATGACGTTTCGTGCCCCGCTGCCGGATGATCTTTTGATGCTGCTTGACTATCTGCGCGAAGATCACGAAACGATGCGATAAGCCAAGAGAGGATGAGATGAGCGATGCGCTGGACCTGCACCCGACGCTGATTGCCCCGGATTGGCCGGCACCGGCAAACGTGCGTGCTTTTGTGACCACCCGCGAAACCGGCCCCAGCCAGGGAGCGTTTGCGGCGTTTAATGCTGCCACCCACGTGGGCGATAACGCCGACCACGTGGAGCTTTGCCGGCGGCTGCTGAGCAAGGAAATCGGCGATGAGCGGCCGTTTCTGTGGCTCAACCAGACCCACGGTGCCCGGGTTCAGCAGCATTACCCGCGGCGTACCGCGCTGCAAAGTGAAATCCCCGAAGCTGACGCCGCCGTGGCTGACAGTACCGACTACGCTTGCGTGGTGCTGACCGCGGACTGCCTGCCGGTGTTTTTCTGCAACCGCGCCGGCACCCGAGTCGGCGTGGCCCATGCCGGCTGGCGCGGGCTTGCCGGCGGCGTGCTGGAAGCCACGGTGGCTGCGCTTAATACGCCGGCGGATGAAATTATCGTGTGGCTGGGGCCGGCCATTTCCAACGCCCAGTTCGAAGTCGGGCCTGAAGTGTTTGACGCCTTTGTGGCCGTACACCCCCAGGCCGAAGAAGCCTTTGACCACAGCCCCTACCGGCTGGGCCACCACATGGCGGATTTATATCGGCTGGCGCGGCTGCGGCTGTCGCTACTCGGCATTGACGAAGTCAGCGGCGGGCACTTCTGTACTGCCGGTGAGCCGCGTTTTTACTCCTACCGCCGGGACAACGGCCAGACCGGCCGCATGGCCAGCGTTATCTGGCTGGGCTGATGCTTGTGGCCGTTGTCCCTGCTCGCTGTTCATCTTCCTTCCGTAATACACCTCTTTGTAGTACACCCCTTTGCAGCACGTCTCCCTTGAAACCCGTCGTCTCCGGCGCCATTTAATCCGTCAAGCTGTTAAACGCTGGCCGCTAACGCGGCAGCCAGGAGATACAGGGTCACGCCGGGCGTCTTGCCGCCCGACTACCCCGGGAGGAAGACGATGCGTTTCGATAAATTTACCGCCAAACTGCAAAATGCCATTGCTGATGCACAGTCGCTGGCGGTGGGGCAGGGCCATAATCAGATTGCCCCGGTTCACCTGCTGTTGACACTGTTGGACAGCGCCGACACCGGGCTGAAATCGCTGGTGGAAAAAGCCGGCGGCAGTTCCACAAAGCTGCGCGATATTCTGTCTCGCCAGCTGGATGATCTGCCCCAGATTGGCCAGTTTGACGGCGACGTGCAGCCGTCCAAAGAGCTGATCAAGCTGTTTAACCTGACTGACCGCGAAGCCCAAAAGCGCGGTGATCAGTTCATTGCCTCGGAGCTTGTGCTGCTGGCCGCCCTTGAAGCCGGCGGCGACACCGGCCGAGGGCTCAAGCAGTCTGGCATCGAACGCCGGGCGCTGGAGACCGCGATTGATAGCGTGCGTGGCGGCGCCAGTGTGGATGACCCCAATGCTGAAGCCTCTCGCGAGGCGCTGGACAAATATACCCAGGACCTGACCCAGCGGGCACTGGACGGCAAGCTCGACCCGGTGATCGGCCGCGACGATGAAATCCGCCGCACCATTCAGGTGCTGCAGCGACGCACCAAGAATAATCCGGTGTTGATTGGTGATCCCGGCGTGGGCAAGACCGCCATCGTCGAAGGGCTTGCCAGCCGCATCGTCAACGGCGAAGTGCCCGAAGGGCTGAAAAACAAGCGCGTGCTGTCGCTGGATATCGGTGCGCTGCTGGCCGGTGCCAAGTTTCGCGGCGAGTTTGAAGAGCGCCTGAAAGCCGTGCTCAAGGAGCTTGGCGAAGAAGAAGGCCGGGTGATCCTGTTCGTTGATGAGCTGCACACCATGGTCGGCGCCGGCAAGGCCGAAGGCGCCATGGACGCCGGTAACATGCTCAAGCCGGCGCTGGCGCGCGGTGAGTTGCACTGCGTGGGTGCCACGACGCTTGACGAATATCGCCAGCACATTGAAAAGGACGCTGCGCTTGAACGCCGCTTCCAGAAAGTGCTGGTCGACGAGCCTGGTGAAGAAGACACCGTGGCTATTCTGCGCGGGCTGAAAGAGCGTTACGAAGTCCACCACGGCGTGGATATTACCGACTCGGCGATTATCGCTGCGGCCAGGCTTTCTACCCGCTACATTACCGACCGCAAGCTCCCCGACAAGGCCATCGACCTGATCGACGAAGCGGCCTCGCGCATTCGCATGGAGCTGGATTCCAAGCCCGAAGAAATGGACAAGCTCGATCGTCGGCTGATCCAGCTCAAAATGGAGCGCGAAGCGCTGAAAAAGGAAATTGATGCCGCGTCGCAAAAGCGCCTCGAAGCGTTAAGCGATGAAATCCACGAGCTGGAGCGTGAATACGCCGATCTGGATGAAATCTGGAAGGCCGAAAAAGCCAGCATTCAGGGTGCCGCCCAGTTCAAGGCCGAGCTTGAGCAGGCCCGGCTGGATCTGGAGCAGGCGCGCCGCCAGGGCGATCTGGGGCGGATGTCGGAAATCCAGTACGGCACGATCCCCGCGCTTGAAGCCAAGGTGGCCGAAAGCAGCGAGGACGAACAGGCCGATACCTCCACCCATCAGCTGCTGCGCTCCAACGTCACCGAGGAAGAAATCGCCGAGGTGGTCTCGCGCTGGACGGGCATACCCGTGGCCAGGATGCTTGAGGGCGAGCGCGACAAGCTTTTGCGCATGGAAGAGGCCCTGCACGAGCGTGTCATTGGTCAGGAAGAAGCCGTGCATGCGGTGTCCAACGCCGTGCGTCGCTCGCGCGCCGGGCTTGCCGACCCACACCGGCCCAACGGTTCGTTCTTGTTTCTCGGCCCCACTGGCGTGGGCAAGACCGAACTGTGCAAGTCGTTGGCGAACTTCCTTTTCGATACCGAAGAAGCCATGGTGCGGGTGGACATGTCGGAGTTCATGGAGAAACACTCCGTGGCCCGGCTGATCGGCGCGCCGCCGGGGTACGTGGGCTATGAAGAGGGCGGCTACCTGACCGAAGCCGTGCGCCGCAAGCCCTACTCGGTGCTGCTACTCGACGAGGTGGAAAAGGCCCACCCCGACGTGTTCAACATTCTGCTGCAGGTGCTCGAAGACGGCCGCCTGACCGACGGCCAGGGGCGCACGGTAGACTTTCGCAACACCGTCATCGTGATGACCTCGAACCTCGGCTCGGACATTATCCAGCGCATGGGCGGCGAAGAGGCGGAATACGACGCCATGCGCAGCGCGGTGATGGAGGTCGTGGGCAGCCATTTCCGCCCGGAGCTGATCAACCGCATCGACGAAGTGGTAGTGTTCCACGCGCTGGGGCAAACGCAGATTCAGGCGATTGCCGGTATCCAGCTGGAACGCCTCAAGGCGCGGCTGGCCGAGCACGACCTGGGGCTTGAGGTCAGCGAAGAGGCCATGGCACAACTGGCGGTGGTTGGGTTTGATCCTGTGTTCGGCGCCCGGCCGCTCAAGCGGGCGATTCAGAGTCGGATTGAAAACCCGTTGGCCCAGGATCTGCTGGCCGGCCGGTTTGCGCCCGGCAGTGTCATCCGCGTTGCTGCAGACGAGGGGCAGCTGACGTTTACCGCGTCGTGAAAAACGAGTTGAGGTAAGTCCTGGAAAAGCCCTGCCGATAGTATCGGCAGGGCTTTTTTGTGCTTATTTCCCCGCCGTAGCGGGCCTGGCGGTTGACAAGCCAAGGGCGCTAATGGAATCTTGAAGGTTCCTGATTTGCGGGCGCGGAACCCACGGGCAACCCCCTATCCCCGCGCGAAGGGTAGGCGTCAGATGCCTCTACCCGCCGAAGGACTTCCGGGCTTGGGCTAACCGCCCGACCTGGCCAACGCCCCGACGCGGTCAACCACCGTGAGAGAGTGCAGACCCCAACCGGGTCTAATGCCAGGGTTTGGCATCAGGTGCCGGCGTATCCGGCAGCGGCATACCGCCGCACTCGATATGACAGGCATACGGCCTGCCAATAGCACTCGAGACCTCCAGGGGAGAAACACTGTGGAATTGCTTTCCGGCGCAGACATGATCGCCCGCTTCTTGCAAGATGAGGGCGTTGAATACATTTACGGTTATCCCGGCGGGGCGGCGCTGCATATTTATGACGCGCTCTTCCGTCAGGACAAGGTCAAGCACATTCTGGTGCGCCACGAACAGGCGGCTACCCACGCGGCCGACGGCTACGCGCGCGCCTCGGGCAAGCCCGGTACGGTGCTGGTGACGTCAGGCCCGGGTGCCACCAACGCGGTGACCGGCATTGCTACCGCCTACATGGACTCGATCCCCATGGTGGTGCTGTGCGGTCAGGTGGCCAGCCACCTGATTGGCGAAGACGCCTTTCAGGAAACCGACATCGTTGGCGTGACCCGCCCGATCGTCAAGCACAGCTTTGCGATCCGCCATCCGTCCGAGATTCCGGAAGTGCTGAAAAAGGCCTACTATCTGGCGTCCACAGGGCGTCCGGGGCCGGTGGTTGTGGATATCCCCAAGGATATGACAGCACCCACCGAGCGCTACGAGTATGTCTACCCCAAAAAGGTCAAGATGCGCTCGTATAACCCGGTCACGCGTGGCCACACCGGCCAGATCAAAAAAGCCGTGGAATTGATGCTCAAGGCCCGGCGGCCGGTCTTTTATACCGGCGGCGGCGTGGTGCTGGGCAATGCCAGCGACGGCCTGACCGACCTGGTGCAGAAACTCGGCTACCCGATTACCACCACGCTGATGGGCATGGGCGCCTACCCGCAAGGCGACAGGCAATGTCTGGGCTGGCTGGGCATGCACGGCTCCTACGAATCCAACATGGCCATGCACCACGCTGATTTGGTGATTGCCATCGGGGCGCGCTTTGACGACCGCGTGACCAACAACGTCTCGAAGTTCTGCCCCACGGCCAAGGTCATCCACGTGGACGTGGATCCCAGCTCCATTTCCAAAACCATCCGCGCCGATGTGCCCATCGTGGGGCCGGCCTCAAGCATCATCAACGAGATGATCAGCCTGGTTCAGGGCAAGGACATCGCCAACCCCGAGGCGCTTGTCGACTGGTGGGAGCAGATTGACGGCTGGCGTAATGAGCGCATCGGCAAACTCTATGAGCCGTCGCAGGCGGATGAGGTGTTAAAGCCGCAGGAAGTGATTGAAGCGGTGTGCGAAAAAACCCGCGGCGAAGCCTTCGTGACCACCGACGTGGGCCAGCATCAGATGTTTGCCGCCCAGTATTACAAGTTCGACAAGCCCCGGCGTTTTATTACCTCCGGCGGGCTTGGCACCATGGGGTTCGGCTTTCCTGCGGCCATGGGCATCAAGCAGAACTATCCGGATGATGACGTGGTGTGCTTTACCGGCGAAGGCAGCTTCCAGATGATGATGCAGGAGCTTTCCACCTGTAAGCAGTACGGCGTGGGCGTCAAGATCATCAATCTCAACAACGCCTCGCTGGGGATGGTCCGTCAGTGGCAGGATTTGAACTACAAGTCCCGCCACGCCCAGTCGTACATGGAATCACTGCCGGACTTTCACCTGCTGACCCAGGCCTACGGCTTTACCGCGATCACGGTAAATACGCTGGATGAGCTGGCCCCGGCCCTTGAGCGCGTGTTTGAAAACAAGCACGAGCTGGTGTTCCTGGATGTCAAAGTCGATCCCTTCGAGCACGTCTACCCGATGCAGGTGCCGTTAGGCTCCATGCGTGACATGCTGCTGTCCAAAACGGAGCGTACCTGATGCGTCATATCATCTCGATTCTGATGGAAAACGAACCGGGTGCCCTGTCGCGTGTGGTCGGCCTGTTTTCCCAGCGTAACTTCAACATTGAAACGCTTAACGTCGCGCCCACCGAAGATGAGTCGCTATCGCGGCTGACGGTGACTACCGTGGGTGACGACCGCGTGGTCGAGCAGATTACCAAGCACCTGAACAAGCTCATCGACGTGGTCAAGCTGGTTGACCTGACCGAGGGCAACCACATCGAGCGCGAGCTGATGCTGGTCAAGGTGCGGGCGCAGGGTGCGGCGCGCGACGAGGTCAAGCGCACCGCCGACATCTTCCGCGCGCAGGTGGTTGATGTCACGCCTAGCCTGTACACCGTGCAGATCACCGGTGATGCCACCAAACTGGATGCCTTTTTGCAGGCCATGGCGCCGGTGGGCATTCTCGAAGTCGCCCGTACCGGCGTCTCCGGAATTGCCCGTGGCGACAAGGTGCTGACGCTATAACGCACCGTGAAAGACCCAAAAGGCCGCTTTTAAGCGGCCTTTTTTTGTGGGTAGTGACCTGTGCTGTGCTGGCTTTCGGCAGGCCCCGGGCCTGCATCGCCCAGTGCTTGTGCCCGGTGTGTGGGTAAACCGGCCTCCTACGCAATTCCGTGTGACTCCTCGGTCCGTAGGAGGGCGGCTATGCCGCGCGACGGCATCCCCACCGAGCTGGCTCACTGGTTTGCTTCAATGCGGCAGGTGTTGGCTGGCCTTGAGCATTTCCCGCGCGTGGGCCAGCGTCTGGTCGGAGAGGTTAACGCCGCCGAGCATGCGCGCCAATTCGCTTACGCGCCCGCCTTCATCTAAAAGTGCCATCTCGGTGCGGGTGGTGTTGCGCCGGGCGTGCTTTTCAATATGCAGGTGCGCATGAGCCTGGGCTGCTACCTGGGGCAGGTGGGTGACGGTCATCACCTGGCCGTTGTCGCCCAGCCGGCGCAACAGCTTGCCGACGATTTCCGCCGTGGCACCGGAGACGCCCACGTCCACTTCATCGAATATCAGGCTGGGAATGGTGGAGTGGCTGGCTGCGACTACCTGAATGGCCAGGCTGATGCGAGAAAGCTCGCCCCCCGAGGCCACCTTGGCCAGTGACCGTGCGGGCTGGCCGGGGTTGGCGCTGATGAAAAACTGCACGCGCTCAAGGCCGTCGGCGGTGGGCGTGTCGCGCGGCTCGAGCACGACGTCAAAGCGCGCCTTGCCCATGGCCAGAAACGCAAGCTGCTGCTGCACTTCTTCGCCCAGCCCTGTGGCAGCTTTGCGCCGTGCGTCGCCCAGTGCTCGAGCCTCGTCGCGGTAGCGCTCGCGCAGGGCGCCCACTTCGGCGCTCAGGGTGTCGAGATCGCCGCCGCTGGCGTTGAGCTGTTCAAGTTCGGTGCGCAGGCGCGCGTGCAGGGCGGGCAGCTCCTCGGGCGAAACGTGGTGTTTGCGGGCAATGCGGTGGGTGTCACCCAGGCGTGTTTCGACAAACGCCAGCCGCTCGGGGTCAAGTTCGGTGTTGGCCGCCAGATGGTTGAGCTCGCTGGCGGCTTCCTCAAGCTGAATGCGCGCATCGGCAAGCATGGTCAGGGTATTGGCAAGCGCTCCGCGCTCGCTTCCGGGCAGGTCTGCCAGGCGGCTCTGGGCCTGCTGCAAAAGCCCCAGCGCGCTGCCGTTTTCTCCCTCGCAGCAGTCGGCGGCGAACCGGGTCTCACGCAGGATTTCCTCGGCGTGGGCCAGGGTTTGCTGCTCGTCTTCCAGGGTTGGCAGTTCGTCGTCGGCCAAGCCGAGCTGATCCAGCTCTTCCACCTGATAATGCAGTAGCTGGCGTTTGGCTTCGGCCTCGTCGCCCTGGTCGCGTATTTTCTTCAGCTGCCGGCGCGAGGCCTGCCAGTCGCGGAATATTCCCGCGACGTTCTCGGCGTCGGCATTCAGGCCGGCATAGTCGTCGAGCAGCGCCAGATGGGTTTCTTCGCGCAGCAGCGCCTGGTGGGCATGCTGGCCGTGAATCTGGATGAGTCGCTCGCCCAGCGCCTTCACATCGCTGATGGCGGCGGGCTGGCCGTTGATCCACGCCTTGCTACGCCCCGCCTTGCTGACGACCCGACGCAGCAGGCACTCATCGGTGGGCAGCTCGCGTTCGGCCAGCCACGCCCGGGCGGCAGGCAGGCGAGTAATGTCAAAGCGGGCGGAAAGGTCGGCGCGTTCGCAGCCGTGGCGCACGCTGCCGGCGTCGGCGCGTTGGCCAAGGCACAGCCCCAGCGCTCCCAGAAGAATGGACTTGCCTGCGCCGGTTTCCCCGGTAATCGCGGTCATGCCGCCTTTGATATCAAGTTCCAGGCGATCGACGATGGCGAAATCCTGGATTGCGAGCTGGGTCAGCATAAGGCCTCCTGGAGCCGGATAGCACGATAGCGCAAAAGCTGGATGGGTATCCAATAATCGTTTTTTATACAGTAGCCGTTGAGGCATCGCAATACCCGTGCCAACACCTGGTCGTCAGGCCACGGAGGATACGCACTTGAGAAAAGCCTCTTGAGTTGGCGCACATGATCCCCATATAAGCCCCAACGCGATGTATTGACGAAAACGTACTGTTCAACGTATTGATCAAACCGCTGCTTTCTCAGGAGTAACCGATGGCTAAAGACCCGCAGACCCCGCTTGATGACGAGCTTTCCCGCCACGATGAAGACGATGCCCAGACGCCCGAAGGCGAACAGGCTGCCGAAGTGCAAGAGGCAGAAGAGTGCCTGGCCGAAGGCGAACTTGAGAGCCTGATCGACGATGAGGGCGATACCGTCAACACCGAAGGCGAAAGCGACAACCCCGAAGCGGAAATGCTGGCCGCTCAGGTAGAAGAGCTGGAGCAAAACCTGGCCGACGCCAGGGATCAGTCGCTGCGTACTGCCGCCGAGGCGCAAAACATACGCCGCCGCGCCGAGCAGGAGAGCGAGAAAGCTCGCAAGTTTGCGCTGGAGAAATTCGTCAAGGAGTTGCTGCCGGTTGTCGACAGCCTGGAAAAAGCGCTCGAAGCCATGGGCGAAGAAGCCACCGAAGCGCACCGCGAGGGCGTTTCCATGACGCTGAAAATGCAGCGGGACGTGCTGGAAAAGTTCGGTGTCGAGTCGGTGGACCCGCACGGTGAGCCCTTTGACCCCCAGGTGCACGAAGCCATGACCATGGTGCCCAACCCGGACATGGAGCCCAACACGGTAATGGACGTGATCCAGAAAGGTTACCTGCTCAACGGTCGTCTGGTGCGCCCGGCGATGGTCGTGGTCAGCAAAAAAGCCGACTGACGCGGCAAAAAAAGCCCTTGAAATGCTGCCGGCGACCCCCAGATATACGGGCATCCCGGCGGTATTTACCGCCTGCTTACATAATTATTGATCACCAACGATTTTGAGGTTTTGCTATGGGACGCATTATCGGGATTGACCTGGGTACCACCAACTCTTGCCTGTCCGTACTGGACGGCGACAGCCCCAAGGTTATCGAAAACGCCGAAGGCGGACGTACCACGCCGTCGATTATTGCCTACACCGAAGACGGTGAGATCCTTGTGGGGCAGGCGGCCAAGCGCCAGGCCGTCACCAACCCGGAAAACACCATCTACGCCATCAAGCGTCTGATTGGCCGTCGTTTCGACGACGACGTGGTACAGAAAGACATCAAGATGGTGCCCTACAAGATTGCCAAGGCCGACAACGGTGATGCCTGGGTAGAAGTGAAAGGCGAGAAGATGGCGCCGCCGCAGGTCAGCGCGGAAATTCTCAAGAAGATGAAGAAGACCGCCGAAGACTATCTCGGCGAAGCGGTCACTGAAGCGGTTATCACTGTGCCGGCCTACTTCAACGACAGCCAGCGCCAGGCAACCAAGGACGCCGGCCGCATCGCCGGTCTGGAAGTCAAGCGCATCATCAACGAGCCCACCGCAGCAGCCCTTGCCTACGGCATGGACAAGTCTCGTGGCGACCGCACCATCGCGGTTTATGACCTCGGCGGCGGCACCTTCGATATCTCCATCATCGAAGTGGCCGACGTTGACGGTGAAACCCAGTTTGAAGTGCTGGCTACCAACGGCGACACCTTCCTTGGCGGTGAAGACTTCGACCTGGCGCTGATCAACTACTTGGCCGAGCAGTTCAAGTCCGACAGCGGTATTGATCTCTCTGGCGACAACCTGGCCATGCAGCGCCTCAAGGAAGCCGCCGAAAAGGCCAAGATCGAGCTGTCCAGCGCCCAGCAGACCGACGTCAATCTGCCGTATATCACCGCTGACAACACCGGTCCGAAGCATCTTAACGTCAAGGTGACCCGTGCCAAGCTCGAAGCGCTGGTAGAGAACCTGGTTCAGCGCTCGCTCGATCCGTGCAAAATGGCGCTCAAGGATGCTGGCCTGTCCACTTCCGAGGTCGACGACGTGATCCTGGTCGGTGGCCAGACGCGCATGCCGCAGGTTCAGCAGAAAGTAGCTGACTTCTTCGGCAAGGACGCCCGCAAGGACGTCAACCCGGACGAAGCCGTGGCCGTGGGTGCCGCGATTCAGGGTGGCGTACTCGGCGGCGACGTAAAAGACGTATTGCTGCTCGACGTGACGCCGCTGACGCTGGGTATCGAAACCATGGGTGGCGTGATGACGCCGCTGATCGACAAGAACACCACCATCCCGACGAAGAAGACGCAAACCTTCTCCACCGCGGATGACAACCAGACCGCCGTGACCATTCATGCGGTTCAGGGTGAGCGCAAGCAAGTGTCGCAGAACAAGTCGCTCGGTCGTTTTGACCTGGCCGACATTCCGCCGGCACCGCGCGGTGTGCCGCAGATCGAAGTCGCCTTCGACCTCGACGCCAACGGTATCCTCAACGTTTCGGCGAAAGACAAGGCGACCGGCAAGGAACAGTCGATTGTGATCAAGGCCTCCAGCGGTCTGACCGACGAAGAGATCGATCAGATGGTGCAGGACGCCGAGGCCAACGCCGACGAGGACAAGAAGTTCGAGGAACTGGTGACCCTGCGTAATCAGGCCGACGGCATGATTCACGCCACCAAAAAGACCCTCGAAGAAGCCGGCGACAAGGCGACTGACGACGAGAAGCAGAAGATCGAAACCGCGATCACCGAGCTGGAAGAAGCCAGCAAGGGCGACGACACGGATGCGATCCAGAAGAAGCTTGACGCGCTGACCGAAGCCTCCGGCGAGCTGGCGCAGAAGATGTACGCTGAACAGCAGGAAGGCCAGCAGGCCGAAGGCGAAGGCAACGAAGACACCAACGCCAAGCAGGAAGACGACGTGGTTGACGCCGAGTACGAAGAAGTCAACGACGAGCAGAAAAAGCAGTAACGCTCTTTCTGCCAGGGCAAACGGTGACGCGGGAGGCAACTCCCGCGTTGCTGTTTGCGCAGGCCGCACTTTTCAAGCTAACAGTGCTTAAGCTAACCAGGAGGCGTGGGACCCATGTCCAAACGCGATTATTATGAAGTCCTGGGGGTCGATAAAGGGGCCGATCAGAAAGAGATCAAAAAGGCCTACCGCCGCCTGGCGCAAAAGTATCACCCCGATCGAAACCCGGAAGACGACACCTCGGCGGAAAAATTCCGCGAGGTATCCGAAGCCTATGAAATCCTGGGCGACAGCGAAAAGCGTGGCGCCTATGACCAGTTCGGCCATGCCGGCGTAGACGGCCAGGGCGGTGGCTTTGGCGGCGGCGGTTTTGGTGCCGGTGGCGGCGACTTCAGCGATATCTTCGGCGACGTGTTCGGCGATATCTTCGGCGGCGGTGGCGGCCGGCGGCGTGGCCCCAATGCACCGGCGCGCGGCTCCGACCTGCGCTACAACCTGGAACTCGACCTTGAACAGGCCGTGGCCGGCACCAGCGTGGACATTCGCGTGCCGCGTCATATCAACTGTGATCGCTGCGATGGCGACGGTGCCGAGCCGGGTTCCACCAAGGAAACCTGCCCCACCTGTCAGGGCATGGGGCAAGTGCGCATGCAGCAGGGCTTTTTTGCCGTGCAGCAAACCTGCCCGACCTGTCACGGCGGCGGCGAGCATATCAAGGTGCCGTGTCACAAGTGTAACGGCGATGGCCGCGTGCGCGAGACCCGCACGTTGTCGGTGAAAATTCCTGCCGGCGTGGATGTGGGCGACCGTATCCGGCTTAACGCCGAGGGCGAAGCCGGTATCAATGGCGGCCCGCCCGGTGATCTGTACGTGCAGGTGGCGATCAAGCCGCACCCGATTTTCGTGCGTGACGGCCGCCATTTGCAGTGCGAAGTGCCGATCAACTTTGTTGATGCCGCCCTCGGTGGCGAGCTTGAGGTCCCCACGCTCAATGGCCGGGTGAAGCTCAAGATTCCCGCTGAAACCCAGACCGGCAAGCTGTTCCGTATGCGCGGAAAGGGCGTCAAGCCGGTACGCGGCGGTGCGCCGGGAGATCTGTTGTGCAAGGTGGTGCTGGAAACCCCGGTTAACCTCAATGACGAGCAGAAGGATCTGTTGGGCCAGCTGCAGGAAAGCTTCAACAGCAGCAATAGCCACAGTCACTCGCCGAAGCAGACCGGCTTTTTCGACAGCGTGAAAAAGTTCTTTGAGGACATGAAGCCCTGAAAGGCCACGTGAGCCGTGAAGCAACCCTGAATGCCGGCACCTTGAGGTGCCGGCATTTTTTCGTTTATTGCCATTGCGGAGCAAGACATGAGTGCTGCACATCCTGAGCCGAAGGCCGCCCACGGAGGCATGAGTGAACATGCGGGCATGCTGCTATGGGCCTTGCTGGTGGGGCTTTCATTCCCCGTGGTCGGCTGGCTTGGAACACTGCCGCCGCTATTGTTGACCGCGCTTCGCTTTGCCATTGCCTGCGCAGGGCTCTGGTGGCTTGCCCGGCGTTCGGCGGCGTTCTGGCCCTCGTGGCGCGCATTGCCGCTGTACGCGTTGATGGGCCTGTGTCTGGCGGGTTTTTTCAGCGCCATGTTCTGGGCGGCGCACCATGCCACCGCGCTTTCCATGGCCACGCTTTACGTTACTGTGCCGCTGCTCGCCTTCGGGCTGGGGCTGTTGCTCCGGGTGGAACGGCTGGCATGGCGATTGCCGGCCATTTTGTTGCTGGGCGCTTGCGGGGCATTGCTTTTGGCGTTGGCCGAAGCGTTTGCCCAGGGCGGGCAGTTGCAGTTTGGCCGCGGTGAAGTAGTGTTCTTCCTCGGCTGTGTTGCTTCGGCGCTGTATCCGGTGATCAGCAAGCGCGGGCTTGCCAGCGGGCGGCTGGCCGATTCCGCCGCGGTGCGTACCTTCTGGAGCCTGGCCCTTGGCGGGCTGTTGATTGGTGCACTGGGGCTTGTCGTTGAACCGGTCAGCGCGCTTGCCAGGATGACGGTGAAGGATGCGCTACTGTTGATCTATCTGGGTTTGTGCTCAAGTGCGCTGACCTTCTGGCTAATGCAGCACGCCACCGCCACGCTGACGCCGGGCGCGGTGACTGCCTACGGCTATCTCGTGCCCTTTGTTTCCATGCTCCTGCTGTTTGCCCGGGAGCCCGGACAAATCGGCTGGGTATGGCTGCCCGGCAGCGCGCTGGTCATCACCGCCGTGGTGCTGTTGCTGACCAGCGGACGGGCATCGCGCTAGTCCGGCGTGCGCCGGGGTTTGTTATACTTATCGTCAAATTCATCGTGTTTTTTACTTAACCAGCCGCAGGAGTTCACATGACCCGAATTGCCATTGTAGGGGTCGCTGGCCGCATGGGCCGTACCCTGGTCAACGCCGTGGAACAGGACGCAAAAGCCACGCTTGCCGCCGGTATCGTCGAACCGGGCAGCTCCCTGGCCGGTGTGGATATCGGTGAGCTTGCCGGTGCGGGCAAAAAAGGCGTGACAGCCGTGAATAGCCTGGCTGCCTGTGTAGATGACTTCGACGTGCTGGTCGATTTTACCGCCCCGGCCGTTACCCTTGAGAATTTGGCGTTCTGTGCGGAACACGGCAAGCGCATCGTGATCGGCACCACCGGTATGAGCGATGATGACATCGCTACGCTTGATGGCTACCGCGACAGCGTGCCGATCGTCTTTGCGCCCAACATGAGCGTCGGCGTCAACCTCACGCTCAAGCTTTTGGAAACCGCGGCCCAAGCGCTTGGCGATGAGGGCTACGATATCGAAGTGATCGAGTCTCACCACCGCCACAAGGTCGACGCCCCCTCCGGCACTGCGCTGAAAATGGGCGAGGTGGTCGCCGACGCGTTGGGGCGCAACCTCAAGGACCACGGCGTGTTCGAACGCGTCGGCCAGTGCGGCCCGCGCACCCGGGACGAAATCGGCTTTGCCACCGTGCGCGCCGGCGACATTGTGGGTGAACATACGGTGATGTTTGCCACCGAAGGCGAACGCATCGAAATTACCCACAAGGCCTCAAGTCGCATGACCTTCGCCAAGGGCGCGGTACGCGCTGCCCGCTGGATCGCGGAGAAAGACAACGGCCGCTACGGCATGCAGGACGTGCTCGCGCTGGGAGAGTAGCCTTTGCCGTGACAATGAGACGCCTGGAGGCTTGGGACGTTCGGTTGCCGAGCCTCTGGCATTTTCAGGGTTATCGCTTGTGGTGGTGGCGTATTCTGGGGGGATGCTCCGGCCATTCATCCAGCACTTCCGGAGCGGTGATCTTATATTCGATGGTTTGAATATCATCAAACTGGTGCTTCAGGCCACATTCCCAGATAACCAGTACGCGCCAACCGCTGCTTATCAACTCACCCTGTTGCCGTTTGTCTCTGGCAGTATTCCCCTCCAGCTTTTTACGCCAGAAATCCTTGCGCGTGGCCGGTGACGTGGCGTAGAAACAGCCTTCGTGGCGATGCCAGAAACAGCCATGCACAAAGATGATGAGCCGATATTTCGGCAGAACGAGATCGGGTTTTCCGGGCAAGTCTCGGCGATGCAGGCGATAGCGAAACCCGCGCGCATGAAGGTAGCGGCGTACGGAAAGTTCGGGGCTGGTGTTATTGCCCCTGATGCTGGACATCATCCGCGAGCGGGTTTGTGAGTCGACAATATCGGTCATGTGTCCAATTTTATATACTACATGGCAAATACTACATGGCCAGTTCCAGTTCGGTCTGGTGCGGGGCTTGCTGTTGCTGGTGCTGGTGCTTTCGGCGCGCTTCGATAATGCGGGGTTTCATCAGTTTGGCGACGGCTTCAAAGACCGGTACGACAACCGAGTTGCCGAACTGTCGGTAGGCCTGTGTATCCGAGACGGGAACCACAAAGCGGCTTTCCCCTGGCGTATCGAAGCCCATCAGGCGTGCGCATTCCTGGGGAGTCAGGCGGCGGGGGCGGTTACGCAGGTTTTGTGGAGAGTCGAAGGGTTTGCGCTCATCGAAACCGCGATCGACCAGAATCTCCGACCCGTCCTTGTGGTAGCGGGCCGATAATGTGCGTGCCACATCATTCCGACCGGTGAGGCCAAAGCCGAAGCCGTTGCCTTTCTCGCGGTGTTTTTTGGCGTAGCGGTAGAGGTAGTCCCAGAGATTGGGCGTCAGAATATATTTTTCATCGACCGAGTCATCCAGCAGGTCGCCAAAGGAAGGGCGATGTTTCGGGTAAACGTTTGCCATGTCGCGTAGCGTAAAGCCCTGGTGCACGTTAAGATCGCGACGAAAGCCGACCAGCACAATACGCTCGCGATGCTGGGGTACAAAGTGTCGGGCGTCGATGACCTTGGGGTCGCGCCCCTTGGGGGCCGCTACGTCGGCCACGTCATAGCCCAGCTCATCAAGCGCTTCGCAGATAATGCGGAAGGTTTGGCCCTTGTCATGGCTTTTGAGATTCTTGACGTTTTCGAGCATGAAGGCCGGGGGCCGTTTGGCGGCGATGATGCGAGCAACGTCGAAAAACAGGGTGCCTTGAGCATCACACTCGAAACCGTGTTTGCGGCCCATTGAATTTTTCTTTGAGACGCCTGCCAGTGAAAACGGCTGGCAGGGGAAGCCGGCCAGCAGAACGTCGTGATCGGGGATCTCTTTGTCGATATGGGCGTAGGCAGCGTCTTCGTCTACCTCCGCACATGCAGACAGGGTGACGTCGCGGATATCACGATTGAAACGATGTGTTGCAGGGTCGCAGTAATGATTGGCCTTGTAGGTACGCACGGCGTACTTGTCCCACTCCGAGGTGAAGACACACTCGCCGCCAATCGATTCGAACCCTCGACGAATACCGCCGATGCCGGCGAAAAGATCAATGAAAGTGAAGTCTGCTCGCCCCTGGTGACGTGGTGCGCAAGGCAGCATGGCGATGAGTCGCCGCGCCTCGGCACGCGTGACTTTCTGTTTTGCCTTGCCCTTGATCATGCGATTCAGGGTTTCGCGGCACCAGCGGTCGTCAATGTCTCGGAGGGCGGTGGCGACCGTGCCCTGATCGTAGATTTCCAGCACGCGCTCCAGCAGCTGACGATCACCCAGCAGGTCGTAGTTGGACGCGTGAGCTGTTGGGTCGACGGTGTTATGCGCGTCGAGCCCCGGAAGCAGGGACATGGCGAAACCTCTGGGTCAAATCTGTGACGTATTGTTCCAATGATATTCCAGATATCCGTCCCTGTGCCAGGGGATAGTCGGATTTTTTATGCAGCATGGCAGCGCTTCGCTGGCGCCTGTCTGCTTGTGAGGGGAGTAGCCACGGCGAGTCGAGCAGGGAATGCCTGGACAATCAGATACTAGCCATTTTCATTCAATTCCTGTAGCATCCGATAGATTTTGGTCGAGTGGTTCACGCCTGAGAGACCGATACGCGAGACGTCAGCCGCAAGGTGCTGGGCGCCGCCGGTCTTGAAGCAGCGCTTGTTGCGTAGGCCAGCCTTGAGGCGTGCCTGAAACGCCGTGCGTCAGGTAAGGCCGTTTTGGCAAAGAACAGCAAGCGGGATGAAACCGGTTTTTCTCAATCGGCTTCGTCCCGCTTTTTTACGATCCGACGTTTGTAACGCAAACGCCGCTATGACGGATACCGCTGTCGTGACAGGGGTGTTTTCACCAGCATGGGAGGACTTGTCTTGAATAACCCCGCATTGAACAAACCCGCTATTCTGGCGCTTGAAGACGGGAGCGTGTTCCACGGCATCGCCATTGGCGCCGACGGGCAAACCAGCGGCGAGGTGGTATTCAATACGGCCATGACCGGCTATCAGGAAATTCTTACCGATCCCTCCTATACCCGCCAGATCGTGACGTTGACCTACCCCCACATCGGTAATACCGGGACGAACAGTGAGGACGTGGAGTCCGGTGGGATTGCCGCCGCCGGCCTGGTCATTCGTGACCTGCCGCTTGCCGCCAGCAGCTTTCGCAGTGAGCAGAGCCTTTCCGACTACCTGAAAAGCCAGAACGTACTGGGTATTGCCGAGATCGACACCCGCCGGCTGACGCGCATCCTGCGCGACAAGGGCGCCCAGAACGGTGCGATTCTGGCGGGCAAAGAGGCAGAGGGCGACGATGCAGTAGAGCGCGCACTGGCGGCGGCGAAGGCGTTTCCCGGGCTTTCCGGCATGGATCTGGCCAAAGTGGCCTGCTGCCAGACGCCGCATGAATGGAATGAGGGGGAATGGACGCTGGGTGAAGGCTATCAGTCGGGTGCCGAGATTGAGCGGCCCTTCCACGTGGTGGCTTACGATTACGGCGTCAAGCGCAACATTCTGCGCATGCTGGTCTCGCGCGGCTGCCGTTTGACCGTGGTGCCGGCGCAAACACCGGCATCCGACGTGCTGGCGCTCAAGCCGGATGGCATTTTTCTGTCCAACGGCCCGGGCGATCCGGAGCCTTGCGATTACGCCATCAAGGCGATCCAGGAGTTGCTGGAAACGCGGATTCCGCTGTTCGGCATTTGCCTGGGGCACCAACTTCTGGCACTGGCCTCCGGCGCGCGCTCGATTAAAATGAATCACGGTCACCACGGGGCCAACCATCCGGTGCAGGACCTGGCCACTGGCCGGGTGATGATTACCAGTCAGAACCACGGTTTCGCCTCGGATGAAACCTCGCTGCCTGAAACCTTGCGCGCGACTCACCGCTCGCTGTTTGACGGCACGCTGCAGGGCGTTGAGCGCACCGACTGCCCGGCCTTCAGCTTTCAGGGGCATCCGGAAGCCAGTCCCGGCCCGTGCGATGTCGCGCCGCTGTTCGGCCGCTTCATCGACATGATGCAAGCGCGCCGCTAAGCGCTGCGGCGCCAGTACAGGCGCCGCCCCTGTTTACGCCGTTATTTTGTTGTTAATCGTCATTTTTCTGCGGGAACCGTTATGCCCAAGCGTACCGACATCAATAGTATCCTGATCATTGGCGCTGGTCCGATCGTCATCGGCCAGGCCTGCGAATTCGACTACTCCGGCGCCCAGGCGTGCAAGGCGCTACGCGAGGAAGGCTACCGCGTCATTCTGGTCAATTCGAATCCGGCGACCATCATGACCGATCCGGCCATGGCCGACGCCACCTACATCGAGCCGATCACCTGGCCGGCGGTGGAGAAGATCATCGAGGCCGAACGCCCGGATGCGATTCTGCCCACCATGGGTGGCCAGACCGCACTCAACTGTGCGCTGGACCTGGACAAGCACGGCGTGCTGGAAAAATACGGCGTGGAAATGATCGGTGCCAACGCCGAGGCGATCAACAAGGCCGAAGACCGCGACCTGTTCGACAAGGCGATGAAAAACATTGGCCTGGCATGCCCCAGGGCCAAGGTGGCGCACACCATGGACGAAGCCTGGACGATTCAGGCGGAGCTGGGTTTCCCGACAATTATTCGCCCCTCCTATACCATGGGCGGCTCCGGCGGCGGCGTGGCCTACAACAAGGAAGAGTTCGAGGAAATCTGCGACCGCGGGTTTGATCTTTCCAACAACCATGAGCTGTTGATCGACGAGTCGCTACTGGGCTGGAAAGAGTACGAAATGGAGGTGGTGCGGGACAAGAATGACAACTGCATCATTGTCTGCGCGATTGAAAACTTCGACCCCATGGGCGTGCATACCGGCGACTCCATCACCGTGGCCCCGGCACAGACGCTGACTGACAAGGAATATCAGTCCATGCGTAACGCCAGCCTTGCGGTGCTGCGTGAAATCGGTGTGGAAACCGGCGGCTCCAACGTGCAGTTCGGCATGGATCCGGAAACCGGCCGTGTGGTGGTTATCGAAATGAACCCGCGGGTGTCGCGCTCTTCGGCGCTGGCCTCCAAGGCCACTGGCTTCCCGATTGCCAAAATCGCCGCCAAGCTGGCCGTGGGCTATACCCTGGACGAGCTGCAAAACGATATTACCGGCGGGCGCACTCCGGCATCGTTTGAGCCGGCCATCGACTACGTCGTGACCAAGATTCCGCGCTTCACCTTCGAGAAGTTTCCCCAGGCCAACGACCGTCTGACCACCCAGATGAAGTCGGTGGGCGAAGTCATGGCCATTGGTCGCACCTTCCAGGAATCGTTGCAAAAAGCGCTGCGCGGGCTGGAAACCGGCGTTGACGGCCTTGATCCCATCGTCACCGACTTTACCGATGAAGCCATGGCGCGCATCAAGGGCGAGCTGCAGGCCGCCGGTGCCGACCGCATTTTCTATGTGGCCGACGCCATGCGTGCGGGGATGAGCGTGGACGAGCTGTACTCACTAACCCGGATCGATCCCTGGTATCTGGTGCAGATGGAAGACTTGATCATCAGCGAAAAGGCGCTCGCCAAGCGCTCGCTGTCGGAGCTGTCGGCCGACGAGTTCTACCGTCTCAAGCGCAAGGGGTTTGCCGATGCGCGGATGGCCAAACTGCTGGGCGTGTCGGAAAAAGAGTTTCGTAAAACCCGCCAGAAAGCGGGCATTCGCCCGGTTTACAAGCGAGTGGATACCTGTTCCGCCGAGTTTGCCTCGGATACCGCCTACATGTACTCCACCTACGAGGAAGAGTGCGAGGCCGAGGTCTCTGACAAGCCCAAGATCATGGTGCTGGGCGGTGGGCCCAACCGTATCGGCCAGGGCATCGAGTTTGACTACTGCTGCGTGCATGCCGCTTTTGCCATGCATGATGATGGCTATGAAACCATCATGGTCAACTGCAACCCGGAAACCGTTTCCACCGACTACGACACCTCCGACCGCCTGTATTTCGAGCCGGTGACGCTTGAAGACGTGCTGGAAATTGCCGACAAGGAAAAGCCCGCAGGCGTGATTGTACAGTTTGGCGGTCAGACGCCGCTGAAGCTGGCACGCGAGCTTGAAGCCGCCGGCGTGCCGATTATCGGCACCACGCCGGACGCCATCGACCGCGCCGAAGACCGCGAGCGCTTTCAGCAGATGATCGACAAGCTGGGACTCAAGCAGCCGCCCAACGCCACGGCGAGAAGCTTTGATGAGGCGTTTGCCAAGGCCGAAACCATCGGTTATCCGCTGGTGGTGCGCCCCAGTTACGTGCTCGGCGGGCGCGCCATGGAGATCGTTTACGACGCCTCCGAGCTTGAAAATTACATGACCCATGCGGTCAAGGTGTCCAACGACTCGCCGGTGCTGCTGGATCACTTCCTCAACGCCGCGATCGAGATCGATATCGACGCGGTGTCGGACGGCCAGCAGGTGGTGATCGGGGGCATCATGCAGCACATCGAGCAGGCCGGGGTGCATTCCGGTGACTCGGCCTGCTCGTTGCCGCCGTACTCGCTGCCGGCCGATGTGCAGGATGAAATGCGCGACCAGGTCAAACGCATGGCCGTTGAGCTGGGCGTGAAAGGGCTGATGAACGTGCAGCTGGCCTGGCAGGACGGCGAGATCTACGTCATCGAGGTCAACCCGCGGGCATCGCGTACCGTGCCGTTCGTGTCCAAGTGTACCGGTGCTTCGCTGGCGCAGATCGCTGCGCGTTGCATGGCCGGAGTCACGCTTGCCGCCCAGGGTTACGAGAGTGAGATCGTGCCGCACTTCTATAGCGTGAAAGAGGCGGTGTTCCCGTTCAACAAGTTCCCCGGCGTTGACCCGATCCTGTCGCCGGAAATGAAGTCCACCGGCGAAGTCATGGGCTCGGGTGATACCTTCGCCGAAGCCTTTTACAAGGCGCAGTTGGGCGCCGGCGAGGCGATCCCGGCGCTTTCCGGCGAGCGCAAGGCATTTTTGTCTGTGCGCGAGCCGGACAAGAAGGGGATTATCGACGTAGGACGTTCTCTGCTAACATTGGGCTTTACGCTATGCGCCACGCGAGGCACGGCGGCAGCACTGGAAGCCGCCGGGCTCGAAGTCGAGCGCGTCAATAAAGTCTACGAAGGACGTCCGCACATCGTCGATCTGCTCAAGAACGACGATATCGCCTACATCGTGAATACTACCGAAGGGCGTCAGGCGATTCTTGACTCTTCGGTCATCCGCCGTACCGCTCTCGCGCGCAAGGTGCCTTATGCCACCACCTTGGCGGGCGCTAATGCCGTCTGTATGGCGCTCGCGTATGGTAGGGAGATCACGGTGCGGCGTCTTCAGGAATTGCATGCAGGAGCCAGTCAATGAACAAGGTCCCGATGACGGTTGCGGGTGAGCAGCGCCTCCGCGAAGAACTGGAACACCTGAAGAGCGAGGCGCGCCCCCGGGTGATCGCGGCCATCGCGGAAGCCCGTGAGCATGGCGATCTGAAAGAAAACGCCGAATATCATGCAGCGCGTGAGGAGCAGGGTTTCATTGAAGGGCGCATTCAGGAGATCGAGGGCAAGCTTTCGGGCGCCCAGGTGATCGACGTCACCAAACTGCCCAAAACGGGCAAGGTCATTTTTGGTGTCACGGTTGAGTTGCTGCATCTGGGTAACGATGAGCAGGTCACTTATCGCATCGTTGGCGAGGACGAGGCCGACATCAAGAAAGGACGTATTTCGGTGACGTCGCCCATGGCCCGAGCGCTGATCGGCAAGGAAGAGGGTGACGTGGCGCTGGTCAGGACGCCCGGCGGCGATGTGGAATATGAAATCGAAAGCGTCGAGCACCTGTAGGTGCGTGTGCCTGTTGGCGTATAAAAACAGCGCATAAAAAAACGCCCCTTCGGGGGTAATGCCAGTCAGTTAAGCCTATTCTCTATAAGCTGATCATGAGACCTTCCCGT
>NZ_JAKDUR010000067.1 GCF_030457605.1 Halomonas sp. | reverse complement strand
TGATCCGCGCGGCGAAAAAAGGCCGCCAGGGCCAACGCGACGCGTTGATGATTCGGCTGGCCTTTGAACATGGCCTGCGGGTGAGCGAACTAGTTGCCCTAAAATGGCCGCACGTCGATCTGGCCAGCGGCCACACCCTGACGGTGCAGCGCGCCAAGGGCTCGTTGGACGGCACTCACCCGCTCCAGGGCGAGACGGTGCGCACACTCAAGCGTTACCAGACCGCGACCCAGCGCCGTGACGGCTTCGTGTTCGTCAGCGAGCGCGGGGCGCCGGTGAGCGTGGCGGGGTTTCGGAAGATGTTGGGACGGCTGAGCGAGCGCGTGCTGGGTGTGCCCTGGCACCCGCACGCGCTGCGCCACGCCTGCGGGGTTCACCTGATTAACAGCGGGGCGGACATTCGCACGGTGCAGCAGTACCTGGGCCACGCGAACATACAGAACACGGTGGCCTACACGGCGCTCACCGGGCGACCGTTCGAGCGGCTAACGTTTTAGGTTTTGTTGCGCGCCTCAAACCGTGCCAGCACCTCGGCCAAGGACTTTGGGGGCTTGGCTGGTGTTGGGATGTCATTATCAGTGGGGGGATGGGATGGCGCTGCCTCTGCTGGGGACGGCAGCGCTCGCATGGTCGCCTCCAAGCTCTCAATGCGGGCAGTCATATGCTCAAGCTGGTTAGCCTGGCGTCTGTTTAGCTCCACCAGCTCGCGCATCAGGTCGTTGTCTGGTGTCTGGTTTGGTGTCGGGCGAGCCCAGGCGGCCGGTGTCGGTTTCTGTCGGGTTTGCTCTGGTTGTCCTGGAGGCTCGCCGTAGACGCGGATCATTTCAGAAAGATCGATAACCCGCTGTCCTTTGCCGTTAAAGCCCGCAGTGACGCGGCCTTTGCTCACGGCTTCGTACAGACTTGAACGGTGCAGCCCGTACAGCTTGGCCATGCGGCCGATGGTCATTTCAGCCATGTCGGGTACTGCCGGGTTGTGTCTGGTGGGTACCCGACACCTTAGCTTTACGCTGATGCAACGACAAGCCGAGCGTTTGTCTTACACATTATGCCGCTTAGTCTTACAGACACCTTACTCAGACAATCACTGGTTGAGGCGCCTTGCGCCCCTGGAGGAGGCCTTCGGTGCTTAGATCTTCATCAATATCAGGCCAGTGAATTCCGTAACCGGCCCCGGCTAGCTCCCAGTTGTTTCGTTGTTTGGGCGTGGCATTGGCTAAGCGGGGATACCATGCCAGCGGTACGCCGATTGTGCGGCCGTCCATTAGCTCAACCGTCAGACGGTCATCGTCGATGCTGATGTTCATGACCCGCAGGTCAGTGTCAGATACCAAAGAATGCATTCCACGCCTCCTGTAGCGTCTCTTGGTGCTCACGCACCATACGTTGGATCTTACCCAGCTCCTTGGCTGAAAAGCCGATGTTGCGGGAGATGTTCACGTTGTGGAGCCAGACCTTGGCGCTGGCACTGCCATAATCTACATGCACATGCGGTGGTTCACCGGGTTCGTGGCTGTAGAAATAAAACCGAAAGCCGTTCAGGCGTAAAACTGTAGGCATTAAGCTCCCCTCACTTGGCGGTTTTCTTCGAGTATACGCAGCGCCACGTCTTCGTATCCTTCGCCAGGGCGGGCATTGGCCTCGATTCGTGCCCGAGGAATTCCATAGACAGCATTTTTATCGGATTGCTTCTTAGCTTTACCTGTTTTGGGCTTCGGTTTTCTTTCGACCTTTTCGCTAAATGTAAATGAAATATGTGATACGCGGCGGCCTGTTTTGATGGCCCTCCACTCAACATGCAGAGGGCTTCTCTCGTTAATTTGCAGTACCGCTGGCTCAATTACTCGCCGGCGAAAATCTTTGAAATTGGGATACTTGTCATCACCTACGCCTAAAGAGCGACGGAGCCATCCGATGTCTACTGACCGACTACCCCGCCGACGCCACTGCACTAATAATTCGTAGACGCGGATCGCGTAACGACTAGTCATGCGAGCTACGTCCTGCATATGGTAAATGGTGTACTGCTCAAGCAAGTTATTCACGAAGGGTAGTATCGACGTGCTCAGTCTCACATCGACATACCCTTCGCCTTCAGCGTAAACGGCTTCCTGAATCCAACGAAATTTGCGTTTCTTGGGCGGTTCGGTGCCGTTCGGACCCTCGTAGACTTCGACTGATCTCTCATAGAGACGTTCGGCTGCCGCAGCAGCGTCCCTATAAGCGATAGGGGTTGGAATATTAGCCAGTTTTGCTATGTCATGCGCATAGACGCGATATAGACGCTCATCGGTGGCCTCTTTACCAATCTGTGCAAAGCACGCTAATAGCAGACGATGCTCTGCCACGCTTAAATCGTAGCTGGCTTCAACAACAGCGTTAGCTTTATAAACGCGGAGCTTTTGATTTTTATTCATAGCGACACCGATGCTGAGGTAAACACTATCCTATCATAAATGGGACGGTTTTTATTTAGTGTCCCACCTAGGTATCAATCTGTCCCCCTTTAAGGTATCAATCTGTCCCCTTTAAGGTATCAATCCGTCCCATCCAGGTATCAATCTGTCCCATTTACAAGATAATTATCCTTATATTTCAATAAGTTAAAACACCGGAAACACCTTAAAGATAGAAACATAACAGAAAGAGCGCGATACGCGCTCACCTACCCTTCGGGGCATAAATGCCCCTCGCCCGGCCACAAGTGGCCGCCTATAAATGATGCGCCAAAGGCGCGGCACAGGGCGCAATCGAGCCGCTAAACGGCTGTGCGCCCAAGTGGGCGGCTTACGCCGCACTCGCTAGACGACGGGCTGCCAGTAGACCCCAAAACCCTGTTGAACAATGAGGTGCGACGGCTGGGCCGGTTTCAATGGTGGGCGCCTGACTGCCGTGGGTCGGTCGGTATCGTGCACTGCCGGTTTCCGGGGCGCTTCAGCGCCCCTTCCATCGCCGCCTGAGCGGCGATAACCCCACTCAAGATAATAAGAAGAATCATGAATTAGTCGCCTTTTGAGGGCGTTTTCCGACTCTCTGAGGCTCTAAGTGCTTCGGCCTGCGCCTCGGCCTTGGTTTGGCTGCTTTCGGCGTCTGAGGCGCGTTTCTGGGCGTCCTGCGTTGCTTTTTCGGCCGCTGCTAGGCGCTGTTGCCATTCGTCACGCTGCTGCGTCATGTCCTGGCGGTGCTGTTTGGCGTCGTCCTGGCGACCATGTTGCTCCGTTTTCAGGGCGTCCAGGCGCTCGGCGGCCTGATGCTGGGCAGCTTCTAGCTTGGCTTCGGCGACGGCCTGGGTGCGTTCGGCGGTAACGCGGGCGTGCTCGGCGTGTTTGGCGTCTTCTGCGGCGGCAGTGTGGGCTTTCTGGAGGTCGTCGCGCTGCTCGGTCAGTGTGGTGATGCGGTTGCGGGCTTCGGCCAAGTCTTGCCGCACCTGCTCACCGCTTCGGCGTTCGCGCTCTAGCTCATCGTTCAGGCGCTTAACTTCCGTGCGGGCGCTTTCGTACTGGTTCGTCAGGTGGTCGCGTTCCTGCGCCAAGGTTTCCGCCTGAGTGGTCAGCTCATCGGCCTGCTGTTCCAGTTCCTCGCCGGTTTCGGCGAGTTCGTCGGCACTTTGCTGGGCTTCCAGCGTGGCGGCCTCGGCGGCGGCTCGCGCCCCGGCGGCCTGCCGCTCGATTTCGTCTGCCAGGGCAACGGCCAGCTCGTCGGGCAGCTTGGCGGCTTCGCGCTTGGCCGGTGCCTGGGCGGCGCGCCAGGTCGTCAGGTGCCGGTGAATCGTGTTGGGGCTGCCGGTGCCGAGTTCGGCGCGAATCGCCTGGATGGTGGGCTTGTCGCCGCGTCCGATCAGCGTATCGGCGGCGTTCTGTACCTGCTCGTAAGTGATGCCGGGGCGTGCCATATATCAAACTCCTGTACTGTATCGTATTCTGTATTTCATAATATATCTTACATGATACAAAATACAATACGAAATGCGGTAAAATATGATTATTTTCACCGACACGGCACAAAAAAGCCCCGGCTGGGCAGGGCCGTGGTGGACTAGCTATCGCGTTTTTCCCGATGCCCTTGCGCTCTCTCTCGCAATCACGCAGCGACGCCGTCCATATCCTGACGCTCCACCTCCAGGATATCCGCCGCGGCCTCCAGCGCCGTTGCCACTGCTCGCTGGCTGTTGATTATCAGCTTGCCGCCGTAATGACGAAGAATGACGAAGAATGACGAATAAAAACGAGCGTTGACCTAAAAAGCCCAAGAGTGTTCAAGGTCCACCGACAAAACAAAAAATATTGATTATAATCAATGACTTGATATGGGAAGGGGCGCAATCCTTTGCATGCCTCCCTGGTAGACAAGGATGACGAAGAATGCCTAAAAGCGGGCAAAGTTGACGAAGAATGACGAAGGGTGACCAAAGTGGGCGAATAATGGACAAGGCCCTCGCGCTATCTACAGCATTTTATCGCGTTACATCTCCAAAGCAGCAAGCATGAGGTATTAATGTATGTTTTCAGGGGTAATATAGCTGCGCCAAGTAAAAATCAATAACTTACATAACGATTTTGTTAAATCTATGGCTATTACCCCCTCAAAACGCGGTTGAGTGTATGGTTTGAAAAAGCTAGCCCCTTCCTACCTGGCCTGCAGTTGTGCGCGCATCCAATAACTTTATTTGAAACTGTGCTAAACTATTAGACACATAAGCCAGCCTACCCTGTCTGACAATTAGCAAGCTAATTTAAATCGCAGGGCGATTTCAGACAGGGGCTGGCGGGGGCTCCGCCCCTCGACCCCAAAAACCAACCCCCGGAGGTATACCCATGGGCGAGCGCAAACCGGCATTGTCGCAGCGCATCACGCTGCGTTTGCCCAAGGACACGGCCACCTCCTGGCGTCAGCGCGCGGACGCTGCCGACCAGTCTTTGAGCGATTGGCTGCGCTCGGCGGTCGATGGCGAGTCCGCCCGGCAAACCGGCCAGCGGCGCAATCAGCGACGGCTGCGCACGTTGACTGCCGACCCGGAGCTACTGCGTCAGCTCGCCGCTCTCGGCAGCAACGTGAACCAAATCGCTCGCGTGTTGAACAGCATCGGTATGTCTCCCAGCGATCATGCCCATCTGCTGGCCGAGCTGGCCGCCATTCAGGGTGAGCTGCACCGGCTTGCTGAGCTGCCGCGTTACGATAAGGACGATGAGGGAAGCGAATCTCCATGCACATTAAGTTCCTGAAGCACGGCCAAGGGAGTGCAAGCGGTGCCGTTCGCTACCTGCTGGGCAGCCATGATCACCGAGGCGAGGAGCGCGCCGAAGTGTCGGTGCTGCGCGGTGACCCCGCAATGGTTGCCCAAGTCGCAGATAGCAGCCGGCATCAGTGGGGCTACTCCAGCGGCGTGATCGCCTGGGCTCCCAGTGATGCCCCGACTGACGCGCAAATTCATCAGGTCATCCAAGAATGGGAGGCTACCGCGTTCGCTGGACTTCAACCCGATCAGTACGCCAGCTGCGCCGTACTTCACCGAGATCAAGACGGCACGGCCCATATTCACACGCTGACTGCTCGCGTTGAGCTGAGTAGCGGTAAAGCGCTGAATATCGCGCCCCCCGGTCATGAGCGGTTGTTCGACCCGCTGCGGGACGCCTGGAACCACGCCGAGGGCTGGGCGCGGCCTGACGATCCCGACCGCGCCCGGCGTGTGCAACCTGGCCGTGAATCGCATTGGGATCGTGCCGATCACCACCCCATGCGTCGCGCCGATATCAACGCTTATATCGAGGATCTGGTGACCCGAGGGCGGGTCACGAATGCTGACGAGGTACGTGCAATACTGGCCGACATTGGCGAGATCACCCGTGCAGGGGCCAGCTATGTCAGCGTCCGCCCCGAGGGCGCAAAACGCCCCATTCGGCTGCAAGGCGATGTGTTCCGCAAGGACTGGCATATTGACCAGACGATCGAGCGAGAGAGGCGTCAGGCCCAGAGTGCATTGGCGGGTAATGCAGGCCGCGTTAACCCGGAGGCAGCCGAGCGCGCGCGGGAGCGATTGGCGCAAGCCGTAGAGCGGCGCCGTGAGTACCACCAGGCGCGCTATCCGCGATCCGCTCATAACGGCGCTGAACGCGCGAACGAGCCAGAAACAGCCGACCGATCGGCTGATCAACGACGTGATACGGAACCTGTCAACCTGATTTGGACACGTCGTTAAAAATTAATGTCGATTTCGTCGCGGTACCACCGGCCGCTGACAGCGTTGGGAAGTTCACCACGCTGTAGGGGGCCGGGTCGTCGTCATCGGGCTGTACCGGATTGATCGAGACACTTTCCGGCGGCATCGCCACCTGGGGGCGTCCGCGTAGGAACCGCTCGGGATGCGCTTCGAAGCTATCATCGAGAGCTCGCTGGCGGACCTCCGCAATCTCGCGGTACCGCCCGGTGAAGATCTGCTCCGGCGTGAAGCCAGCCAGCCCGCTGTGATGGTGCTCCAGGTTGTACCAGTTGACATAGGCGCTGTACCACTGCCGGGCATGGACGATGTTCTCGAAGCGCCCGGGATAATCGGGTTGGTACTTGCTGGTCTTGAACTGGCTTTCGCTGAAGGGGTTGTCGTTGCTGACCCGCGGCCGACTATGGCTGCACGTCACTCCCAGCTCTCCCATGAGGTCCAAGTAGCTGCGCGCGATCATCGGTGAGCCTCGATCCTGGTGGAGCGTCAGCGCTCCATGCGGGATGCCGTAACGATCCACTGCCTCCTGGAAGAGCTGTTGAGCTAGCGCCGCATTTTCCTTGTGGGAGACCATCCAGGCCACGATGAAGCGGCTGTACAGGTCCAGCACAACGTAGAGATTGAGATAGACGCCACGGCGCTGTGTCGGCAGTTTGCTCACATCCCACGTCCACGCCTCATTGGCGGCACGTGCCGTGATTCGCGGCATGGCATGGTGTTGAGGGGCACGTTGAGGACGGCGGTCACCGCTTTCCTTGGCCTCACGCAACTGCCGGTACCAGGTGCTGAGCGAGCCGAGATAGATCCCTTGCTGCAGCAGGTCATGGTAGATCTCATAGACCGGCTGATCCCGGTAGGCCTCACTGTGTGCTATCTCGAGCATTTGCGCTCGTTCTTCGGCCGATAGTGCTCTGGGCTGCGGACAGTGCCGACGCGACGTGGATGCCTTTGTCGAGGGCGCATGACGCCGTTGTTGCCAGGCATACACCGTGCTGCGATTGATACCCAGGGCTCGACAGGCCATGGCCAACGGGAGGTGCGCTGGGCTTTCTTCGAGCACCGTGATCATGGTTCGCTCCCATTGTTCATGCGATCGAGCATCGATAACGCTTTTTTTTGGAGCGATAGGCAGTCTTCGGCGGTCGATAGCCTCTGCTGAAGACGGGCGTTCTCACGTTCCAGTGCCTCGATACGCTTCTGCTCCGGGGTCTTGCTCGGCGTTGGCCCCGGGGCGGTCTTGTGAAGCTTCTCCACGCCGTTCTCAGCGAGTTCCTTGCGCCATGTGGTCAGCTGGCTGCTGTACAGCTTTTCTCGGCGCAATAGCTCCCCCAGCTCGCCATGCTGGCAGGCATCAGCTTCCGCCAGGATGCGCAGCTTATACTCGGTCGAGAACTGGCGACGCGTACGCTTCTCCAGCTTGGGGTTGGGCGTGACCTGGTGATCAGGCAGCTCGGTTGGCGGTTTAGGCATGGTACGGACTCCTGAACCTCGGGCTCTGATATTGAGCTTAACTCACTGAGCCGGTGTATGGATTCAGGTTGACACACAGGGGATACCGGTTACCCGGCAGAGAGAGCACTGCATGACAGAGTTGGAGACCCTGCTA